>NZ_JAWVPF010000007.1:0-276432 GCF_046592595.1 Terribacillus saccharophilus
TTGCTATATCTGCTCACATTCAAGAGGATACCGACAGAGCTCAGCGTTAGTGTAAGTGAAGATCCACCATAGCTGAGAAAAGGCAGCGTAATACCCGTAACTGGAATCAAGCCAATTACAACACTGATATTGATCATACATTGAATAGCAATCATGCCTGTGATACCCAATGCCAGCAGACTGCTGAAGCCATCAGGGGCTCGAAGTGCAACTTGTATGCCTCGCCATAAAAACAGCAAGAAAAGAAGCATGACACCGGCACCGCCTATAAAACCGAGCTCCTCTGAAAGAATGGCAAAGATGAAATCTGTCTGCGGCTCTGGCAAATAAAAGAATTTTTGCAGACTGTTTCCCAAACCCAATCCCATTAATCCACCAGGGCCGATGGCATAAAGAGATTGAATGATCTGGAACCCTTCCCCTAACGGATCCTCCCATGGATCCAAAAAAGCAGTGATGCGCTGTATACGATATGGCGCTGACAGGATAAGCGCTGCGAAAGCACCTAATCCTAAAATGCCGAGACCGACGAAATGAGAGATTCTGGCTCCGCTTACCAAAATCATCACCATACATGTGAGTACAAGCACCACACCTGTACCAAGATCCGGCTGGAGCATGATCATACCGAATGCGGTAAAAACAAGTAAGAGCGAAGGCAGGAACCCTTGCTTCAAGGAGGTTATATATTTTTGCTTGGCCGAGAGATAGACAGCTAAATATATAATCAAACCCAGCTTCGTGAATTCAGAAGGCTGGATACTGAACGCCCCTACCCCGATCCAGCTCCTCGCACCACCGCGGACCAAACCGACACCGGGGATCAAGACGGCAATGAGCAGGATAAAACAAATCAACAGTAAAACCTTCGCATATTTCCGCCAAATCTCATAATGCAGCCTGGAAATGACCAGCATAGCTCCTAAGCCAACACCGGCGAACAATAGCTGCCGCTTGGCAAAAAAGAAGCTATCATCAAATTTATATTCCGCCCACACTGCAGAAGCACTATACACCATGATGATACCGATTGTCAGCAGGCCTCCGATGGAAAAGAGCAATAGCCAGTCCGTCTTCGGAAGATTAGATTTACGCAAAGAAAAACCCCATTTCCTTGTATTGGAATTGGGGGTCCGCATGCAGCGAAGCGGCTGAGCAGGACAAGCCCCTACTCTAATGTATGCACCGCTTCAACAAACATGTCTCCTCTTTCTTCAAATGTCCGGTACTGATCCCAGCTTGCACATGCTGGAGACAGAAGAATCACATCGCCGCTTTCAGAGATGCGATGTGCGATTTCAGCTGCCTCTTTGACATCCTTCGCATGTTCGATAAGTTCGATTCCAGCCATATAGGCAGTCTCCCGCAATTTTTCAGCTGTTTCACCGAACACGATCAATGCTTTCACATGTTCCATGAATGGGACAAGCGTTTCAAACGTATTACCGCGATCCAACCCTCCTGCAAGCAGGATAGTCGGCTGATCAAACGATGATAATGCTTTGGACGTTGCCAATATATTGGTAGCCTTTGAATCGTTATAGAATGCACGGCCATTGATATGCTTAATATACTGCAATCGATGTTCAACACCTGAGAAAGTCTTCAATACTTGCTGAATGCCTTCATTAGTCGCTCCAGCTAGTTTAGCGGCTGCTAATGCTGCGAGAATATTCTCCAGCTGGTGGCCTCCGACAAGCAGGATATCTTTCATTGCAGCTATCGGTTCATCCTTGAAGTATACATGTGTATCATCGTACCACGCACCATTTTCCAGTTTTCTAGAACCAGAAAAAGGAACAAGCGTTGCTTTTGCAGCTTTGACGATTTCACGCAGCCGCTCATCTTCTGCATTGTAAACAAGATAATCAGTTGCATCTTGATTACGGAAAATATTGGCTTTTGCTTGTTCATAGTTCTCTAGAGAATGATGATAATCCAAATGGGCCTCGAAAATATTCAGCATAACGCTGATATTCGGACGGAACTGATCTATCCCTTGGAGCTGGAAAGATGAAAGCTCCAAAACAAGCCGGTCATCTTCTGTTGTCCTGTCGGCAACTTCCGATGCGGCTGTACCGATATTACCTGCTACGTACGTACTGACCTCGCTTTCTTTCAACATCTCATAAGCAAGTGTTGTCGTCGTCGTTTTACCGTTCGAGCCAGTTATGCCAATCAAAGTACCCTTATGAAGCAAACCAGCAAGTTCTACTTCCGTCAGAACCGGAATCTTTCTTTCCATTGCTGTTTGTACGATCACATTTTCATATCGAATCCCTGGGTTCTTGATCAAAACATCGATATCTTCCAGTAGTTCTACTTCTTGTACGCCAAGCTTCACTTGAGCACCTTTTTGCTCCAGAATTTGAACCAACTCTTCTTGATTGGCTGCGTTCAAGTCACTTACCCGCACATTGCGTCCATGGGCGAGCAATGTGCTGGCAGCAGCAAATCCACTCTTGGCCAAGCCTAGCACAAGCACGTTCTGATATGGGAATTTGGTTTCAAAATCACTCATCATAATCCCACCTTCATGTAAACACCGATGACAGCGAATAATAGTCCTACTGCCCAGAATGTCGTTACCACACGCCATTCCGACCAACCGGAAAGTTCATAGTGATGGTGAAGCGGGCTCATCTTGAATACCCGTTTACCAGTCGTTTTGAAGGAAATAACCTGGATCATTACAGAAAGTGTCTCAATAACGAACACACCGCCGATAACAATAAGCAGAATCTCCATTTTCGTCAGGATGGCAACAGCTGCGATAGCACCGCCAAGTCCCAGTGATCCAGTGTCTCCCATAAATACCTTCGCTGGATGCGCATTGAATACTAGGAATCCCAGCAATGCTCCAACTACAGCCAAAGCGAATACAGTGATTTGTGTTTGTTGGACATCATAGTAAGCCACCACGGCAAAAGCTCCGAATGCGATCGCAGCAGTACCTGCCAAAAGACCGTCCAGCCCGTCAGTCAAGTTGACAGCATTGGATGCGCCGACAAGCATGACAAGAATCAAGAAGAAATAACCCCATCCGAGGTCCCACTGAATCGATGTTCCCGGAATCTGTATGTACGTACCGAAATCATTGTATCGAAGCAGTGCATAAAAAATGATTGCAATAACGATCTGGCCAATCATTTTCTGCTTGGATGTTAATCCAAGATTCCGTTTCATTGCCACTTTGATGTAATCATCCAGGAATCCGAGCAAGCCGTATCCGATCAATACGAATAATAGCAGCCACGTTTCCAGGCTAAAATGGATGTTGCCTATTGCATGCATGATCCATGTTGATACGACAATGCTGATCATGATCATCACGCCGCCCATCGTCGGTGTACCCGACTTTTTCATATGGGATTTTGGTCCTTCCTCACGAATACTCTGACCGAATTTCAACCTTCGCAGAAATGGTATGATTATTGGAGAAATAAGGACGGTGACGATGAATGCTACTGCAATTGTCACAAGTAATAGTGCCACGTTCATTGATGTTTTCCTCCTTTAAAAAAGCACCCGTCCAGTGTATTACTGGCGCCAGTGGCGCCACGTTTCGGTTTACCAGCTATTAATTTTCTTCCATAACAGCGATTGTGTCAAGTATGGATTCCAGCTTCATACCGCGTGATGCTTTCAGAAGGACGATTGTATCCTGCTCTAGCAATGGCAGCAGTGCTTCTGCCAAGGAATCCTTGTCGCGGAAGTGGATGGCTGTGATTGGTGTATCTTTCAGTGCATCTGTAATTTCATCCGAATCATTACCAACGGTAAACACATGCGTCGTATCCGTAGTGATAACCTCTGCAATCTCTCGATGATAGCGTTTGGAGTCGGCCCCAATTTCATAAATGTCGCCAAGTACAAGGATGCGTTTGGCAAACGGCAGCCCCTGTACTGTCCCAATGGCTGCTTTCATTGAAGTTGGAGAAGCGTTATATGCATCATTGATGATCTTACTCCCATTCTTACCAGCAACCTGTTCCATACGCATTCCAGTCATTGACGGAGCATCCAATGCATGCTGGATAAGCTGCTGACTGACACCAAGCTCTTTTCCTAGCACGATTGCATATCCTGCATTCCGTACATTATGCGCACCAAGCAAAGAAAATGTATAATTTTCACCGTTCACAGAAAAAGCAGTTGCCGCATCAAGTGCCTGCTCGATTTTGAGCAGCTGCTTATTATGCCCTTCAAAGCCGCATGTGATCGTAGTTTCTTTTTCATGTTGGAATGTAAGCAGAGGCTCATCCCCATCAATAATCAGTACGCCATCTTCAGCAAGGCCAGCTGTAATCTCACTCTTTGCCTTGGCAATGCCTTCTCTTGAACCAAGGAATTCGATATGGGATTCCCCAATATTCGTGATGATGGCATAATCAGGCTGCGCAATATGCGACAACAGTTCGATTTCACCGAAATTGCTCATGCCCATCTCTAAAACAAGTACTTCACAGGAAGGCTGCATAGATAGCACAGTGAGGGGCAATCCAATATGGTTATTAAGATTCCCTTTGGTTGCCAGCACCTCATATTTCTCTTTCAAAACACTAGTAACTATATCTTTCGTAGTTGTTTTACCGTTTGAACCGGTGATACCGACAACAATCGGATCAACCGCATCGCGATGTGCTTTAGCAAGCTTCTGTAGTGCTTCCAGCGTATCATCCACCAGAAACAGCACAATACTAGAAGCAGCTTCGGGAATCGGTAATGATTTATCCCACAAAGAAGCAACCGCCCCCAGTGAAACTGCCTGTTCTATAAAAGCATGTGCATCGAACCGTTCTCCCCTAATTGGGACAAACAAACTATTTGGCGCTTCTTTTCTGCTATCGGTATTCACTTCTACAATGGCGAATTCCTGCTGTTTTGTTGCATCAGGGAATACATCATATAGGAAATCACTTGAAAATAGCATGGTCATTCTCCTAATCCTGCTCTTTGGATGGCTTGCGCTGCAACAAGACGATCATCAAAATCAAGCACCTGATTTCCTACGATCTGATACGTCTCATGCCCTTTACCCGCGATCAAGACAATATCATCATTTCCGGAAAGCTCAATGGCACGCTGAATTGCTTCTGCCCGGTCTGGAACGACAACATACTGGTCGGATTCCAATCCTCTTACCATATCCTCCAGGATAGCATTCGGATCCTCTGAACGCGGATTATCCGCAGTGAAAATGGATGTATCGGAATATTGGACAGCTTTTCCTGCCATAAGCGGTCGTTTTGTCTTGTCGCGGTCGCCACCGCAGCCTACTACAGTTATTATATTGCCCTTCACGAACGATTTTATCGTTGTCAGGACATTCTCCAATGAATCCGGTGTATGTGCATAGTCCACAATTACGCCAAACGGCTGTCCAGCCATGACAGGTTCGAACCGGCCAGCTACACCGGTCGTCTTTTGCAATGTGCTGCAGATCGTTTCAAAAGGGATACCGCTGCAAATAGCTGCTCCCACAGCCGCAAGCATATTATAAACATTGAATTTACCCATCAGCTTGCTTGTGATTTTTGCTTCGCCCTTCGGTGTTTGAAGCACAAAAGTCGTACCATTGGACGCAAGCTGTATATCCTTGGCCATGATGTCAGCTTCGTTATCGATCCCATACGTGCAAATTGGCTGTGCAGTCGATCTAATCAATGCATCTGCGTAACGATCATCTGTATTGATAACCGCGTACTTCGGATGCTCTGGATCAAAAGTATTACCTAGCTGCGAAAATAAAAGACTTTTTGCATGGAAATAATCTTCAAAGCTTTCATGATAATCAAGATGATCCTGTGAGAGATTCGTAAATACAGCAATATCAAAATCAGTGCCGTGCGCTCTTCCCCTGTCCAATGCATGGGAAGATACCTCGATGACAGCCGTATCGACTCCTTCATCTACCATCTTCCGGAAACCTTTTTGCAGGAACAGTGCATCCGGTGTCGTGTTTTTCACCGGGAATGTCTCATCTTTGATTTTCATTTGGATTGTACCAATCACACCAGTAGCTTCCTTGTTGGAACGGAAAATACTTTCCAGCAAATACGTCATGCTCGTCTTGCCGTTGGTACCAGTAATTCCGATTACCCGCATCTCTTTTGATGGGTGATCGTAGAAAGTATTGGCTAATGGAGCCAAAGCGCGAAGTGTGTCTTTTACCAGAATGACTGGAATGGATACATCAACCGGGCGTTCGGCTAAAATAGCCGCCGCTCCTTGCTCCTCAGCCTGTCTGGCAAACGTATGTCCGTCGACTACTGCTCCATCTATACAAATGAATAGATTGCCAGATTTAATTTCCCGGGAATCGATTGTCAATCCGGTAATGTCGATTTGTTCATGGGCCGCCTGCTGTTCATAAAAAGGCAGTGCGGATAAAAGTACTGCTAGTTTCAAAGCTGCCACGTCCTTCATTTATCCTTACAAAATGCAAAGTAATATTATTTTAATTAATTGAGGCGTAAAAACCTTTCCCCATTATACCAGAATTTATGTCTGCAGGAATGGTTCATCCGATTTATTCAGGAGGGTTTTCGGATAAATACAGGCGGACAGTGGATCCTGCTTCCATCTTTGTTCCAGCTTTTGGTTCTTGATCGATGATATACTCACCTTTTCCGCTCAATTCCAGGTTCAGTGTCGTGTAGTATTCTGTCAGTTCCCGTTTTTTCATACCGACAAAATCAGGTGCTTCTGCCGGCGGCTCTTCGGGCCAGCTGTATGATTTTTCCAGTCCGTCCGTCTGTGGTTCTACTCCCATTGAACGAAGACTGTCCTCCAGGATGGTACCTACAATCGGCGCAGCTACTTTACCACCGAATTGGATGGTATTCTTCGGATTATCTATGGCAAGGTAAACGACGATCTCCGGATCATTGGCAGGTGCGAACCCGATGAAGGAAAGAATATAGTTGTTTTCCATATAGGTTCCGTTTGCTCCCACTTTCTGGGCTGTTCCTGTTTTACCGCCAATCCGAAATCCTTCGCGGTAAGCTCCTCGACCTGTTCCTTTAGCTACAACGTTTTCTAAGGCGTTACGCACCTGTTCTGATGTATCCTCCGACACTACCCGTCGTTTCATGACTGTCTCTGTGGCTGTCTCTGTGTCTCCGGTAACTGGATCCTTCCACGACTTGGCTATATGCGGCTGATATAAGTACCCTCCGTTGATAGCAGCTGATACACCCATTACTTGCTGGATTGGCGTTACAGAAACACCTTGTCCGAAAGCAGTGGTGGCTGTCTCCACTTGCCCGATTTTCGTCGGATCAAATAAAATACCTTTACCTTCCCCCTGCAAATCGATACCAGTTTTCTCACCGAATCCGAAATCCTTAATATAAGAGAATAGACGATCTGTTCCGAGTTTCTGTCCAAGTGAAACAAACCCTGGGTTACAAGAATTCTGCACTACTTCTAAATATGTCTGGTCCCCATGGCCCCCGCGCTTCCAGCAATGCAGTGTGGCGCCATCCACTTTTATCGCACCGCTATCATGGAAATGATCGTTTTCCAGGTCTACCACCTTTTCCTCCAATGCAGCAGCGAGTGTAATGATCTTGAATGTACTACCTGGCTCATAGGAACTCCAGATCGGCAGATTTCTGTTGTACGTATCTGGGTCGGCTTCGTTGTAATTTTCCGGCTCGAAAGACGGTCTCGACGACATTCCGAGGATTTCACCTGTATCAGGATCTACAGCTAATGCTATCGCTCCATCCGGATTGTATTTTGCTTCTGCATTATCCAGTTCCCGCTCTATGATCGTTTGGATATCAGAATCAATGGTCAGCTGAAGGTCCATTCCATCCGTTGGCGGTGTATAGACATCCGCCATATCTTCCAAACGATGCCCTTTTGCATCAGAGAAAAACGACAGACTTCCCGACTCTCCGCTCAGTTCTTCGTCATAGTAAGCCTCCAGCCCCATTAAGCCCTGATTGTCAATTCCGCTGAAGCCGAGTACATGGGACAGATAGTCCCCGTTTGGATAGTGCCGTTTCGAATCTTTGGCAATATAAACACCTTCCATGTTCAATGCCTGAATGGCTTCTGCTTGCTCTTCTGAAATTTTTCGTCCTTCTGGGTGAATTCTTTCAATGGACGCTTTCTTCGTCACATGCTGCAAGGCCTTGTCCTTTTCCATTCCAAGGATCTCAGCGAGCTTTTCTGCTGTTTTGTCAGGATCCTTGATTTGTCGCGGTACGACCATCACAGTTGGTGCAGAGACATTCTCTGCCAGCACCTCACCATTACGGTCGAGTATCTTTCCTCTTTCCGGCTCGAATGTGATATTCCTGCTCCAGGAATCCTCAGCCTTGTCCACCAAGTCCTTGCCTAGGACGAACTGGACATATGCCAATCGGATTCCGATAACCAGGAACACGATAAACGCCAAAATAAAAACAGTGACCAACCGCTTGCGCATCGTAACATTGGATACTCTCTTCACACAAATCTCTCCCTCGTATACAAAGGTAGGCTTGTATCCATGTTATGACCGTTGGCAAGCGGATAGACCACTGTCCGGTTTTCTTATGTCGAGAATTCGACAGCAAGATAGTCGTTCTTATTCAATTTCGTTCCCTTTTTGATGCTTTGTGTCTTGACGTAGCCGCTGTTGAGTGTTTCAACATCCAGCTGGAGCAGTTCTCCCAATTCAAGCACTTCACGCATGGACCATCCTTTTATATCAGGCATCGTTGGTTCATCTGTAACAACGATTGCTCGTTCGCCTTCCAGAACGGATTGGCCGCTTTCCACACTCGTTTTGGCGACGTTATCTCCCTCACCGATAACAACTACATCCATGCCGGTATCTTCCAAGGCGTTCTTTGTTGCACGAGTAGACATACCTTCAATATCTGGTACTCGTTTTTCGGATACTTCATTTTTATCGTCGGCTTGATCCGGACTGATGTCCATATAATGCAGCGCATTTTCCATCACATTTTTGAAGATGAAAGCAGATGGTTCACTGCCAGTTTCCGTCGCACTCAATTCTGGCTGCAGCACGGAGACATACATGATCAGTTCCGGATCATCAGCAGGCGCCATACCAAGGAAGGAGAATAGATAATTATTCTTACCCTGCATATAGCCGCCACCGTTTGGATTTGGGATTTGTGCAGTACCCGTTTTACCAGCCACACTATAATCATCCAATTTATACGGTTTACCAGTACCATGTTCAGATGTTACGACTGATTCAAGTATTTTCAAAGTCTCATCTGCTGTTTCTTTTGATATTGGCTCCGCTTGAACCTCTGTCTTTTTCTGCTCGACTACTTTCTTTGTGTCTGGATTGACGATTTTATCGATAATATGTGGTGTCACCATCTTGCCATCGTTGGCAATGGCACTTGCTGCAGTGACCATTTGTATCGGTGTTGCAGTCGTCCCCTGCCCATAGGCTGTACTGATTCGCTCGGCTTCGTAGTTATACAAAATTGTACCAGCTATCTCACCCGGCAAATCAATGCCAGACTTTTGATCAAAATGGAATTTCTTAAGATACTCCAGGAATTTATCTTCACCGATTTTATTAGCCACCAGATTCGCAACCGCCACGTTGGAAGATCGCTGAATTCCTTCTAAGTAGCTGATAGAACCCCAAGATTTATTATAGTCCCCAATCGTCGTATCTTTGTCGACCTTATAGGTTCCGGATTTATATTCCTCATCCGGATTCCATTTCCCCTCTTCAATCGCAGACGCGACAGTGAACATCTTCATGGTCGATCCTGGTTCCATCGGATTGGAAATGGAGTCATTGTACCAGTTTTCCACATTCTCCGGGTCGTTCGGATCATAGCTCGGCCGGTTGCTCATTGCTACAATTTCACCGGTTTTTGGATTCATGACAACTGCACTGATTTTCTTCGGACTCCACTTTTCATCTACTTGTGTAAGAGTATCCTCCAGTAAAGTCTGTATCTTTTGATCAATGGTCAGGTAAACGTTATCACCATCTTGGGCAGCCTGAACTTCTTCATTCGGATTCAGCAGCTTATATCCATAACCATCTTGTTCATATGAGATATTCCCATTTTTACCCGCCAGCTGATCATTCAGCTGCTGTTCAATTCCTGTCAAGCCAGCAATTACGCCATCTTGTCGCTGTGCCAGTCCAATTACTTGCGAAGCAAAGGTACCATTCGGATAAAAGCGCTCTGCTTCTTCTGTGAACTGAATCCCCGGCAAGTCGAGGTCTTCGATCTTTTTCTTCTGATCCTGCGATAATCCGCTTCCGGCGGAACCGAATTCCACCTGGAACTTGTCCCCGTCGATTCCATCTTGAAGACGTTTTTTCAAATCGTTCACGTCTGCCCCGATGACTTCAGCAATCTCTTCTGCTGTCTTATCCACATCTGTCACATGGATCGGATGGTCCTTATCCGCGGAATATTTTTCACTAACAATCGCATAAATAGAATAAGTTGGCTGATCGTACGCCAACTCCATTCCATTGCGATCCAGTATCTTCCCTCTCGTTGCTTCGAGCGTATACGAGTCGGTCCGCTTACCTTCCGCGAATTCTTTTAAATTGACCCCGGCAACTTCACCGGATGCCTGGATGAACAAGAAACGTCCAGCTAAGACAAGAAAGAGCAAGGCAAAGACGGATAGCAGAAACATCGCCATTCTTTGTGATGTCTTGTTCTTTTTCATATTGACAGTACCTTTCTTATTCAGAGACTTTGTTTGCCTCTTTTACTTTTGCGCTTTGTACTTTCAAACCCGCATCACGTGCGATATCGATGATGCGTTCCGGTTTGCTCAATTCTTTTACTTCATAAGTCAGATCTTTGTTTGCGACCTGCTGGTGGCTGATTTCGGAATCAAGTGCTTCCAAGTCACGATTAACGTTATACGTGGAAGCTGCGAAGGTGACGAAATAAGCTGCTGCAGCCAAGATAACCAAGCTGAATACAGCATATAGAACCTTCTCTCCCGGCGTAATCCACGTTTTCTTATGAACTTTTACTTTTACCTGTCGTTTCGGCTGCTGCTGCGGTCTTTGTGCCGGACTGCTCTGCTGCCAGCTTCTTGCACGTTCTGCGCTCAAGCTTATTCCTCCCCTGTATTAGAATTCGAATTTGGAACTCCACGGTTTTATTTTCTCTGCAACGCGGAGTTTTGCGGAACGGGATCTTCTGTTATCTTCCAGTTCCTCATCACTTGCCAATATCGGCTTTCTCGTAATAAGAGCAAACGGTGCCTTGCTGTCTTCCGGCAAAATTGGGATATTGCGCGGAACCGGCAGCGGTGTGCTCCAAGATTTGAATGCCTGCTTACACATTCTGTCCTCCAGCGAGTGGAAGGTAATGACTGACACTCTTCCCCCAACTGCAACTATCTCTGCTGTCTGCTGCAGCGCGTCCCGAAATGCTTGCAGTTCATCATTCACTGCAATCCGGATCGCCTGGAAAATCCTTTTGGCCGGATGGCCGCCTTTTCTTCTTGCAGGTGCAGGAATCGCTTCCTTGATCACTTCCACAAGTTCAAATGTTGTTTCAATCGGTTTCGTTTCTCGTCTATTCTCTATTTTTCTCGCAACCTGCTTGGAAAAATTCTCTTCTCCGTATTGGAAGAATATCCGTACAAGCTGCTCGTAAGACCACGTATTAACCACCTCGTAGGCAGAAAGCGCCTGATGCTGGTTCATGCGCATATCCAGCGGCGCATCGTGCTGATAACTGAATCCTCTTTCTGCCTGATCAAGCTGCGGAGAGGATACGCCCAGGTCGAATACTACCCCATCGACTTCCGTGACGCCTCTTTCCTCAAGTTCGCTTTTCAAGTGTCGGAAATTCGCCTGGATATATTCGATCCGATCGCCATATTGCGCGAGTCTCGCCGATGTGGCCTCGATGGCTTGCTTGTCCTGGTCGAACGCATACAGTTTACCTTTATCAGACAACTGCTTCAAAATCACTTCGGAGTGACCTCCTCCGCCTAGGGTGCAATCCACATATGTACCTTCTGGCTTCACAGCGAGCCCTTCAATCGTCTCTCTGTTCAGCACACTATAATGTTCAAACAAGTTATACATCCTTTCGGCTACCATCAAATATCGAAATCAAGCATATTTTCAGCGATTTCAGCAAAAGATTCCTCAGATTCATCAAAATAGGAATTCCATTCGCTCTCCGCCCAGAATTCGATCCGTCCAGACACACCAATGATGGCAACGTCCTTCTCAAGCTTCGCATATTTCCTGAGCGGTGCAGGGATATTGATTCTCCCTTGCTTATCAAGCTCACATTCGACTGCTCCTGAAAAGAAGAAGCGAGTGAATGCACGGGCATCCTTCTTGGTCAATGGCAGCTTTTTTAGTTTTTCTTCTAGGAGTCTCCATTCCTCCATAGGGTATCCAAACAAACATTGGTCCAATCCCCGGGTCAGTACGAAACGTTCTCCCAAGTCTTCACGGAACTTGGCAGGTACGATAATACGTCCTTTTGTATCGACCGTATGCTGGAATTCCCCCATGAACATAGACTCCGCCCCCACTTTCCATTTTCATAGTACCACATCGCCCCACATTTCACCACCTCAATATTCACACTTTTTAATAGCATTTTCTCCCTTGCCTAGCGCTTTTTCGGAGTTTTGTGCACAAAAAAACGTGCCTGGTCGTCGACCAGACACGCTTTGTGTTTCATTATAACGTTACGATATGGTGGGGCGTTGTGAAATCATAGCTTTTCTGCGCTAATTCGTGCCAAATCTCCAGTCCGTGCATATTCCAAATAGAGAATAGGCTCCATGTCCGCTCCTGCAGCCCATTTTCCGGGTGAAGTGCGCATTGGATATGGTCAAAATGGGATAACGCCACTCTATGCTGTTCTTTTATCCTAGCTTCCATTCGCTTTACCAGAAAATCAATATCTTCCTCCAAATGACGAAGATTCTTTTCTGCCAGGCTGCCGAGATCATCAGCAATTGATGCGGCACTGTGCCGCAGCGGTGCGTGTAAATCAGCCATTGCACGCTTCACTTGCTCAGATAAAACAGCGATCGGCGGCTGCTGCTGTGCAGCAAGATAATGGATTTTCTCCGCTTCTACACCAGATGCGATAGCTTTCTCCGGGCGCAGGTGATAACGGCTGAGCAGCTTCTCGGTCTTACTGTCAAGCATCGTGAAAGACAGACGCGGCATGACCGGCGGCATGTTAAAGCCAACTGCCTCAAAGCCTGGTTTCAGATTCGCCCAATAGGCGATTTCTCCAGGACCGGCAATGAAAGCAAGTACCGGAAGGAGGTAGTCCTGCATGAGCGGGCGGGTGACAACGTTATTACTGAGTCTTTCCGGCGCTGTTTCCGCTATAAGTAACAGCTCTTCTTCTGTAAAGACTGCTTCATCAGCTTTACCTCGCCACTTGCCCTCACTGTCACGTATAAGGAGCGTTCTTTCACCGTCGATATAGCAGAACAGGTTGGCATCCTCTGGTTCCGCACCCAACACGTCGGTATAGCCCATCTGCTGAAGCTCCTGAGATGCTCCATAAACACCTTGACTTATCTGCTGCTGCTTGTCGATCAGCTCCCGGAAAAATGGCCGCTCCACTTGTCTTAGTGCTGGATCACCAGAATCCACAAGCACCAATCCTGTATCTTTGTACAAGAAATGAATGAATTTCGCGAAGAAGTCAACAAAAGTTTCGGATTGATCCAATATATTGCCAACCGTCGAATGAATATCCTTTGTGTACGCTGTTTCTGGCAGGGCAGCAATCACTTCCTGCAAGAAATCGTGCATCAATCCGTTATCAAGCACTACATCAGAAGCTGCTATCTTTTCAGCCAAATGCTGCTTCCATTTGAATTTCTTCAGCTTGCTGCCCTTTGGAAGGTAAATATGGTTAATTTCCTCCACGTCATGATCCTCACCGGCTATCCAGAAAACCGGAATGACCGTCGCACCTAGTTTTTTGCTTTGCTCGGAAGCAAGGGAAATGATGGAAGTAATCTTATGCAATGTCAATAAGGGACCGGTGAAAAGGCCTGCCTGTTGACCGCCTACAACAGCCACCGTCTTAGCATCAGCCAATTTATCGATATTATGGATCGTTGCTTGATCCGCTCCCCACTCTCTATTACATTTGTGGAGAAGTTCAACTAGCGCCTCCCTCGGGAATTTACGAGCTTCAAGCTCCTCCAGTCTAGTTGCATAGCTTTCTTGGCGGAATGGGGATAAATTGAATTTCCCCATGATAGAAGGAAGCTCTGCCCGATAATCGGCTACCAATTTGTTCGGACTTTCCAGTCTCATTGGTTGTATTACCATATTAAGTACTCCTTTATAAACATCTGATATGTATTACTGTCTGATAAATGTAACGATAACACCTGCTACGAGCAGCAGGATGTATAGCGGACCGAACAAGAGGAAGCAGATGCGCAGGAAAATGCGCCATACATGCTTAAAGACGATCTCTCCGCGGTACTTATAATGCAAAAGCACCACCATAATGAACAATACCGCAAGGAAACCTATCATATAACCGATCACTGTATGCTGTAAAATGATTTGCAACATAATCATAACAGAAAAGATATAGAATACGGCAGTAGTTTGCACGCTATGGAGAAAAGCATTCCGTCTTTTATGGATGATACGTCTGGCAATCAAATAATAAATCCAAGTAGCAAGCGGCGGTACGGTTATTGCTGCCGCTAAAAGGTAAGCAATTAAGTGCGTCATAGATTAGTCCTCTCCTGCTGTTTCGTAAGTCCAAGTATACTATAGTAGACAAAATCCGTATAAGGAACGGCTTGTTTGGCATGTTTGCGGACGTATCCGGATATGGATTCAATTTCAGTCTGCCTGCCAGCTTGAATATCTCTGTACATAGAGGATAGATTAGCTTTTGTGGCTTGTATGATTCTGCGAACATTTGCCCATTGCTGTTCCACCTCTAAACCGAGCGCATCTGCTGCTTCCTCGCATAACAGCAAAGCTAACTTTTCAAAGGCTGGGCGTTCCAGCAGCTTGCCATTCTCCACCTGATAAATGGCAGTCAACGGATTGATCACAGCATTTGCAATCAATTTTGTTCCTAACATCACATGCCAATCCTGCTCCAATAAAAACGGGAAATCTGGTTTATGCAGCTGTTTCACAAGTACTCCAGCGTAATTGCCAGCCAGGTCAGCCAGGCGAATCACAGCTTGCCCTGTATGCGCTACGGTATGGGAATCTATCCGTATAGCACCATGTTCTACCGATCCGACGATAATCGGATAATCAAAATCTGCTTTCTGCAAAAAGTCCGTATGATCCATACCATTTTGGAGGAAAACGGCTGGAGCTTTAGCATACGGCTTCAACTTTTCCCAAATTTGGTGCAAATCATATTGTTTCACACAGAATATCCATACATCGGCTTGTTTTAAAGCCTGCCATTCAGCCGAAGGCAGCGTATCCACCGTAATCACTTCGTCCCCTACATGCAGACCATTCCCTGCAATCATTTCGGACTGGTCGCGTGTTCTTGTCATCAGCCGCACATCATGATACCTGCCGAGTTTGGCGGCTATAAGCAACCCGATCGCCCCTCCGCCGATCACATTGATTTTCATATCCGTTCCCCCAATCGTCCTTTACCTAATTGTTTATTTTAGCAAAAGAACTGACAGTATGGATATAAGAAATATAACGCTTGAATTTGTAACCGTTTTCATATATATTGAAAACATAAGTCACACAGCGAAATTTTTTAATACGGAGAGGGGAATCTGTATGACATTTGCTAAAGTGGAAAAATTGCCGGTGAATTATAAAACAGCTGAGGATTTTGAACGCTTTGCCGCACAGGGTAACGCAGAGCTTTCGATGCTGGATGAGTTCCAGCTCAGCCTTATTGAGAGTGACGATGACACACTTTTTTATGGAATTTACATGGATAATGAGCTTGCAGCAAGAATGGCGCTCACCTTTGTAAACGAACAGCGTGACAATACTTTCTATCCGCCAAAGGGATATGTGGAAATTTCCAAACTGGAAGTGCTGCCTGCATACCAAGGAAATGGACTTGGTTCATCTCTTGTGGAGTTCGTGCAGTCCTTTGCCAAACCAGTTCGAACGAAAGCAAGGGTACATTCGGAAGCTTTCTGGACTAGGCTGAATTTCAAGGACAGCAGTAAAAAGGAAGACAGCTTGTCTGTGATGACGTGGCAGCCGACAAAATGAAAAAAGCCCAACTGGGCTTTTTTTAATTTGTCTCAGCTTCCTCGATTACCCAACGGCAAAGTTTCTCCATTTCTATGCAAGCGTCCTGATACCGTTTAAGCTGATCCTTCAGCTTAGCATTCTCTTCTTTCAATGTCCGAAGCTCTTCCTGCGGTTCGTTTCTCGGCACTTGAAAATTCTGTTTCACTTTTTCAAGTAAGTCAATAGCTGCTTCCAAGCTGATGGATTCTTTATCATCCCTCACCGGAGCTGCTTCTTTATCTGACACTGGAAGCTGTTGTTTCCGCTGCTGTTTTGCGATTTCGATATCCGTTTGGTAATACTGACGGAGTGATGCATTCCAACGAAATCCACATGCCGCCGCAGTACGGTTGAGCTTTACCGCCACATCACGGAAGGCATCCAGCTGCGTCTTTCCTTCCTGGATAAAATCCAATACTGTATTTGCCAATAAGACATCCTCTTTATCCGACCATGCATCTTGTCTCGTACTCTTCAAAACGCTTCCCCCCTCTTCTATTCTGCTATCAATGTATGCGAGAGGGAAAAATGCTAGACTAGAAAACGGACGATAGAATATAAAAAAACATCTATCGGCACTATGCCGACAGATGTCGTCTTTCTTTCTTACGCTTCAACCACTGCTTTTCCATCATAATGTCCGCAAGATCTGCAAACGTGGTGTGGTTTTGCAAGTTCTCCACAGTTAGAGCATTCTACCATTCCAGGTACATGCAATTTTTTGTGTGTACGGCGTTGGTTTTTTACTTTTTTAGAAGTTCTTCTTTTAGGTACTGCCACGGTCCTACACCTCCTTCAATCGTTACAATGCTTATTCGTCGTCCTTTTTCAAGAGAGCTTGCAGTTTCTCGAGCCTCGGGTCGATCTTGTCCTGCTGTGCTTCCTCACTGGCAAGCTGCCAGCCTTCTCCTTGTTTCGTGGCATTATCCAATGCCTCCGGATCGTCGGAGAAAACACGGAAAGGAACATCCAATAGGATATTTTCCTCTATATACGGTTTCAAGTCAAGCAGTTCTCCCTCAATAGGATGAATCTCTGACTCGTCATCCGCGCTTGCATATGGAGACAAAGTAAACAGTTCAGTCGCTTCAACATGGAATTCATACGGTACATCTACCAGCGTACGCGCACATGGAAGAATCATCTTACCATCCACAGCAAACTTGACAGTTATATCGTTTCCATGCGATGTCGCCTGACCGCTGACCTTCACCGGATCAATCCGACGAATATCATTTTTGCCCTGGATGTCTGATACATCCACTTGCTCTGTAAATTCGAAAGGTTCAAGACCTTTAGCTTTAAGCTTTTGAACCGGAATTTTCACGTTAATTCACCTCATGGCAACAAAAGTAATTGTAAAAAAAAACAGAAGCTTTGTCAATATATTTTCTTTACACCAAGGCAATAATTAGCCTATATTCTTAGTAAAGAACATTAAAGCTATTGTAACACGTACGAAAAGCAGAGAAAACCGTTTAGGAGCGGAGAAGGAAGTGAGAAAGCCCAGAGTGAGTGTTCTCCCCCGCACAGGGATTTATCGCTTCCGGCGCAGCTCCTGGTTTTCGGAACTAGACACCACCCGAAAAGCGAAAGAAACCGTTTAGGAGCGGAGAAGGAAGTGAGAAAGCCCAGAGTGGGTGTTCTCCCCCGCGCAGGGATTTATCGCTTCCGGCGCAGCTCCTGGTTTTCGGAACTAGACACCACCCGAAAAGCGAAAGAACCGTTTAGAGACTGCATGATATTACATAAATCTTTTCTCCTATAAAAAAATAGAAAGGAGCATTCATATGGAAGCATGCGGCCTCATCGTCGAATATAACCCTTTACATAACGGTCATGTTTATCATATACAGCAAGCTCAAAAATTAACCGGCAGCGATTGCACGATTGCTGTAATGAGCGGGAATTTCACACAGCGTGGTGAACCGGCGATTATGGACAAGTTCAGCCGTACAAAAGCGGCCCTTTCTGCCGGTGTTGATCTAGTTGTCGAATTGCCATTCCTTTTTGCGGTACAGCATGCTGATTTGTTTGCCAAAGGTGCTGTTTCCATCCTTGAAGCACTCAAGGTAGAACATCTTGTATTTGGATCTGAGAACGGCTCTATTGCATCTTTCCATCAAGCTCTAAAGGAACGGGAAAAAAACCAATCAGCATTTGAGACGGTTTTGAAACAGCAACTGGAAAATGGCTTTTCCTACCCTGAAGCGAATCGAGCAGCATATGAGTTAGCAGGAATCAATTCCACACTTGATCTCAGCAGCCCAAATAATATTTTAGGATTTGCATATCTTCGAGCAGCCAAGGCCCTTGATTCGCCAATAAAGGTCGATACAATCCGTCGTATTCAAGCCGGGTATCATGAACAGTCTATTACCGGTCCTATTGCCAGTGCCACATCCATCCGCTCTGCTTGGCAGGATGAGAAGTCTCGAGAAGTAAAAGCAGCTGTGCCAGAAAAGACGTTCGAATTATTGGGAACGGAGGAACTACACAGCTGGGAAAGTTATTTTCCGCTTTTGCGCTACCTTATCTTAACGCGACCTGCCGAAGCACTGCATCAGATTCATGGAATGGATGAGGGGTTGGAGTACCGTTTCAAGAAATACATCAACCAGTCATTGAATTTTCAGCAGTTTCTCTCCCTGATCAAAACGAAACGCTATACTTGGACAAGACTGCAGCGCGTGTGTGTACATTTACTTTCAAATACTCAAAAGCATTTGATACACGAATATTTAGGTGCAGCAGTCCCTTATATCCGTATTCTAGGCATGACGAAAAATGGACAGGCATTTCTCTCCTCAAGGAAAAAACAGCTTGACATTCCGTTATATACTCAATTGAAGGACGGCATGCATCCTGTTGCCGATATCGAATTGCAAGCAACGGATGCGTATTACAGTATTTTACCACCTGAAGTAGCTGCTGCTTCACGCAGACAAGAGATATCCCCCCCTATATTTGTATGATAAAAGGATGCATCTAAGCGATGCATCCTTTTATCATTTTGCTGGCATTTCTTCTAAGTAATTCTTCGCATCATCAAAAGTATCGACTGGCACAACCTTCATATCTGTATCGATATCTTCGGCTGTTTGTTTCGCCACTTGATAATTCGAATCTTCGGATTCTTGTTCATTTGGAGCAAAGAAAATATCGCAGCCTTCTTTATCTGCGGCTACAACCTTCTTGTCGATTCCGCCGATACGGCCGACATTTCCTTCATAATCCACTTCGCCGGTTCCGCATATCTGAAGGCCTTTCGTCAGATCTTCTTCTTCCAGCTGATCATAAATTTCCAAGCTGAACATAAGACCCGCACTCGGTCCGCCGATTTGTCCGCTCGAGAAAGTCACTTCCGGATCCTCCGTCACGTCACGATCGGTTACGAGTGTAATTCCGATACCAGGTATCTGGGTATCAGGCAGAGCTTGCAGCTTTAATTTTTTTTCAAGCTGTTTGTCATCTCGGTCTATTTTCAGGGTAATCGTATCACCCACGTGTTTGGACGTGACATAATTCGTCAGATCTGTCGCTTCCTTCACTGGCTGTTCATCTACAGAAGTGATGTGATCGCCCTGCTTGAGCTGGCCATCTGCTGGCATTTCTTTGACGACTGATACAACATATACACCTTTGTAATCGATTTGCAGGTCTGCACCAGCTGCCTCATAGGCAACGACAGTAGAAGCTTCTTGGGAGCTTTCCATCTGCATCAGCTGTGCTTGTGTATATTCTTCCTCGGAAACACCCTCAGGAATGACATCTTCAAGTTTTTCAATTTGATGATAGGGCAAGATTTTAGCCATCACATATTGGAATGGTGTTGCTTGTCCGCCACGCACGGTGACGAGATGCATGTCACCTTCACTCTTCTCACTGCCATCTACAGAAACAATTGGATCAAGAGCATCTGCTGCACCCGGCTTGTATACATAATATGGCATTCTGTAAATTCCGGAAAAACAGAAGACGATGATCAGGAGCAGAATAACGAACAAAATATATCGTGTGTTCTGTTTCATCTACAAGTTCCCCTTCTGTGCCCGCTTTCTCTACTTATTCAGAAGAAGAAGCATATTTCCCTTTTGAGCACGCGTATAGTTAAGATAGCCTGTACAATCCAGGCTGAATTTAAGTTTACTACTTCGAATTCAAGAAGTACAGCTGTCATAAATCGGAGGGATCTTTGTGCAAAAAATGAAATCGGTTATGCTGGCAGGAGCTGCACTGCTGCTGGCAGTCAGCTTGATTATGTATCCGGACCCATCATTGCAGGCCAGCATACGTGGATTGAATATGTGGTGGGAAGTCGTCTTTCCATCCCTCCTGCCTTTCTTTATCACCGCAGAACTTCTGATTGCTTTTGGGATGGTCCGTTTTATAGGCGTTTTTTGTGAGCCGATCATGCGGCCTTTGTTCAATGTACCGGGCGTTGGGAGTTTTGTACTCGCAATGGGAATGGCCAGCGGATATCCATCAGGCGCAAAACTGACAAGCCGGCTGCGTCAGGAAAAACAGCTGACAAAGATTGAAGCAGAGCGGCTTGTTTCCTTCACAAATGCCAGCAACCCTTTATTCATCGTTGGTGTTATTGCGGTAAGCTTTTTTGGAGAAGCAGAGCTTGGCATCCTGCTAGCTGTGGCGCATTACGGGGGGAATATACTAGTCGGTATCTGCATGCGCTTTTATGGCCGCTCCGAACCTCGCTCATCCTACGTACGGGAAAAGGGACTGGTCTCACGGGCATTTCGGGAATTGCATGAAACACGTATGGCTGATAAAAGACCCTTCGGTAAGATCTTTGGAGATGCGGTCATAAATTCCATTCAGACATTACTTATGATCGGCGGATTCATTATCATGTTTTCCGTTTTTAATAAGCTATTATTTATTTTGGGCATCACAGACTCCCTGGCCTATGGGTTAAAACTGCTTACCAGTATATTCGGAGTCCCAGACGAATTAGTTGTTCCAATGTTTTCAGGTTTATTCGAAATTACTATGGGCGGCCAAATGATCGCTCAAGCATCAGGATCCAACTTTTTCTTTCCTGTTATAGTCGTCAGCTTCATCCTTGCATTCAATGGTTTTTCGGTTCAAGCACAAGTCGCAAGTATTCTCGCCGAGACAGATATCAGGTTTGCTCCGTACTTTTTTGCCCGTTTACTCCACGGGTTCATTGCGGCTGGACTAGCTGCTATTCTTTATGGAACGCTTTACGCCAGACACCAAGAAACAAGTATCCTGACGTTCTTACAAGAAAAAACAGCCCCTGACACTTCCGTGGAGCTGCTTCGTTTTCTTTCGTCATTTGGTCCTGCTTTCACACTCACCACGCTTGCAGTTGGTACATTGATCCTGCTGAAACGCCGATTACATTAATATTTATGTCTGATGGCTTCTTGTACCGGAGGCGGCACGAGCTTACTGATGTCAGCCCCAAAGCTTGCTGCCTCCTTCACGATACTGGAGCTCAAGAAACTATAAGCTGAATCAGCTGTTATGAAAATAGTCTCCAATCCTGGCTCTAGATGACGATTGATACCACTGATCTGCATCTCGTTTTCAAAATCACTTACAGCCCGCAAACCGCGGACCAGAACCTTCACATCATGCTGTTTGGCAAAATCAACGGTGAGACCTTCCGCTTTAAGAACAGATACGTTGGAAATATGTCTTACCGACTGCCGCAAAAGCTCCATACGCTCTTCTTCATTGAACAACGGCTTTTTCTTGCTGTTCACTGCTACAGCCACAATTACTTTATCAAATATTGCTGCTGCCCTTTGGATGATATCCACATGACCATTTGTGACTGGATCGAACGAACCTGGATACATAGCTATCGTCATCATTCATCCTCCTGGGCAGCTTGATAGATGGTAATAGCGGTAGTATTCCCATACACATCCTGTTTTACAGCTTGCAATCCAGCGATGAATGCCGGCAATTCCTTCTTCGCATCATGTTCACAGACGATTCGTCCGTTTGCTCCCAATATACCTGCTTCACTGATTTGTTCCAGAAGGCCTTCGTATGACATTTTTTGATAAGGCGGATCCAAAAAAATCAAATCAAACTGCTTCTCTCTTTTTGCAACTGCCTTCAGTGCACGCAGCGCATCATTCCGGTATACTTCCGAATGTTCCGTCAGCCTGAGCGTAGTCAGGTTTTGTTTGATTGTCTCGACAGCCTTGCCTTGCTTATCCACAAAGATACAGTGCGTCATTCCTCTGCTTAAAGCTTCTATGCCAAGTCCTCCGCTTCCCGCGAACAAATCCAGACATTCTCCGCCTTCGAAAAACGGACCCAGTACCGAAAACAGGCTTTCTTTTACTTTATCAGTAGTCGGTCTTGTCAATTGATTGGGGACAGGTTTCAAAGCCCTGCCTTTATGCTCTCCAGCGATTACTCGCATTACATTCCACTCCTTCAAAAAACGATGTATATTCCCGCCGAAGCCGGTCCATACTGTACTATTGAAGCGGCTATCACGCTAATAGCTGCTTCATGAACACGGAGAAGACTTACGTTTCCCCATAAGCTCTTCCTCCGGTTTCTCCTCTCCCTTTGCCTGTTTGTTTTCATTGGAAACAAAAGGCGCCTGCAGGGCTTTTCCCTGCAGGCTTTTTTTATATGCCAATCTTATAATCGTATTCTTTCGCTTTATCTTGTTTTGCATTCTCGAAATCAGTACGGATGAAAGGACGGTAAGATAATGCCGTCTTAGAGACGAATGGCAGTCTATTCAATGCTGCTTCCTTCTCTTCCGCTTCCTCCAGGTTCACGTATATCATCGCATATTTAAGCTTTTTGGATACGAAAACCAAGTGTCCGTGCCGTTTCAGCTGCTTAATATTCTTCATATGCTGGAACCATACGACGATTCCTTGCCGTTTTGTCAACATAAATGATGTTCCTCGCTTTACAGCTTTTTTCTTAGTGTAGCAAAGCAAGCCCACTTGGAGCAACACAAAAAAACCGGCAAGCCGAAGCTTACCGGAATATTGTCAGGACGCACACCCGCAGGCGCCGCCGCTCCCACAGCCGCAGCCAGAGTCTTTTAACGCCGCTCCTGCCCGAGGAGCTTTGACATTCTCGCTCACAGTTGATGCGAGTTTGGCACTTATATCATCAAGCAGTTTTTGCAGATTACGCTCTGCTATTTTAAATGCCGCAACGTTGGCATCCATATCCATCTCACGCTTCTTGCTGCGGATTTCCTTCATGATGAAGCTGTAATCAGGGTGGTATCTGCCGAATCGCTGCACTTCTTCATACTGTTCCTTAATAGCCGTGAATGCGTCGATTTTAGCTTTCGTCTCGCTATTCTGGTAGAGTGCAGATTGTGCGGAGCTATATGCCGCCATCACTTCCGACTCACGGATCATCATACCCAATTGCTCGGACTTCTCCAGAAGCTCGACGAATTCCATAGTTGCAAACATAGAACCACCTCCCCTATTATCATACCAAATAATAGGGAAATGAAAAGTGTTTAATCCCGCATTGCCCTTGCCATCTGAATCAGCATGTTCACCATGCTGAGCTGATCCCCAAACTGTCCGATACGCTGCGGGACAGTTTTGCCGTAAAAATAATTCGCTTGTTTTTCCAAATCTGCGAATGTTCCGGGGTCACGTGCCAGTGTACGGTACCATACCGGATGAAGTCTGACGAAACGGAGCAGTTCTTCCCGGTGCTGCAGCCTTTGATAGATTTCCTGCCGCATCACTCTACCTCCTTTTTAGTCCTTATGAAAAAATGTCGGAGTTTTCTTCTTTGAAGGAAGCTGTTGTTTTACACCTTGATATTGTCCGATTAATTGCTTAATATTTTCGAGCGCCCCATTTAAATGATGGATATGACCCTGCAGTTTTTGCAAATCTAACTGATTCGCCATTCCCATCACCTTGTTGAACATGTCATTTCCAGTCTCTTCTGATTCCTTTTCCGTTTGCTCAGCTTCTTTTTCTGTTTCTGCTTCTGCCTTTGCCTGCTGTCCATCTTTATATGCCTGCCAGCTTGGATCCTCCTCGCCCATCAGCACCCACTTTTCATAGTATGGCTGCCACTCTGCCCGATTCTGCCTAACCTCCTGAATCAGCTTGGGATGCTGCTGGACGAATTCTTTGAATGCTTGAATAGATGGATGCAAATTCGTTTCTGACATTACATTCATCTCCTAACCAGATAAATACCCTCTCTGACCAATGTATGAAGGACTTGGGGAAATGACACAGAAAAACGGGATTCCTCAATGGAAATCCCGTTATTGTAAAAGAAAGTTCTGTGTGTAGTAGTAACGATATACGCCTACCCCAAGTTCTTCATATGTTGCGTCAAGCATCGTCTTGCGATGGCCTTCACTGTTCAGCCAGCCAATCATTGCTGCAGGAGCATCTGTATAACCTGCTGCGATGTTTTCACCTGCACTTTGGAATCTGACCTGGCCGTCTGCCAGCCGATCTCCAAGCTCCTCACCACTTGGCGTCACATGGGAGAAATACTGCTGTTTTTGCATATCTTCACTATGACCTAGCGCTACAGCCGCTACCTGGTCATTCCACTCCAATGGCGCGACATCAAATTGCGAACGCATCACATTGGTTATTTCAATGATTTGCTGTTCCATTCCGTCCTGCACCTGCTGCCATTCTTCATTTGACAGCTGTGGCTGCTCAGGTAGTTGTCCTGTATATGTCACATCATATGGCCGCTCCATAACGAGCTGTTCATCAGTCAACACACGGACCGCCGTCAGTTCGTCCTCAAAGGTATCAAAATAAAACTGGGCGAACAAACCATCACCAATCTGTGCAAGCGGCTGTATCTGCCGATCCTTCTCTTTCAGCTTGAATGTATACCGATTGCTGTCATATCGGAAAGACACTTCTTCTTGAAGAGGATAGTCTTTTTCCACTTCCTCCCGGCTTTCACCAAGCTGCGCTTTTGCAAGGGATGCTTCACCGGCAGCAAAGGCAGCAATGACTCTACCGTCCTTTACACCGTACTGTGCATATGCATCACCTTTATCATATATGTACCATTTGTATCCGTAAGAAGACTGATCGATACGATCAGGTTCGCCTTGATCTTCTTCTAAAGTTTCAGGGGCTTGATTGATCCACCGTTCTATATCTCCATTCGGCTTCTGAGCAGCTTCGGCCTTTGGTGTTTGTTCTGCATCTTCTGACTTTGTATCCTGGGCAGGAGCCAGATAATCATCCTTGTTCCAAAAGAACAGCACACCTGCTCCCACTACGAGTAACAATAATACAATTCGTAAGCTTTTCATGCATCCTGCCCCCTTTCCATAAGTTGCACCTATTATAATACAAAATTCAATCAGGAGATAGTCGACTCCTTCGACAAGCTTCACATACCATCTGCGGGAAGCAGCTGACCATATGTCCTGAACTGAATCAATCCTCCAACTTGACCAAGCTTCTTGAAGCCGCATCTTGTCAGGACTTCTTGCTTTTCCTCCTCCTCTGGCTTACAGAATGCATGGATTGTTTCGATACCGTGCTTCAGCAGCCAATCGCAAATGCTGATAATCGCTTCATCTTCATATTTTTTCCCTTGCATTTCCTCGCGAATATCAAAATACAACTCAGCTTGAGAAGCATCGTGAGAAGGTTGTTTTATAAAGATGTCCCCTACCATATCCTTTTGATATTTTGTATGTAAGATCCACGGTCCAAAACCGAAGCTTGTCTGTCCAGTTTCAAATTCCTCCAAATAAAGGGGCAGTTCTGCCTTCAGGGCATTGGTCGGCCAATCCGTCACATACGAAATTTCCTGCTCATAAAAGAAGGTAACCGGAAATCGAACGAGCTGCTTTCCCATCTCCAGTGTTATAGCTTTCATTGTTAATCGCGGTGTTTCCATATCCATATACTTTCCCTCTCTCCGATGCACATTTATGGTTCTTATTCCCGATACTTCCTACTATATAAACACAAAAAAAGACACCTCCATAGTGGAGATGTCTTTTATTAGAAGATTGCAGGAGTTGTGAATACCACAAGTGCGATAAAGAAAATCATTAAGTAATTCAGGCTGTAAACGAACATCCAAGTAGCCCACTTCAAATCATTCTTCATAAAGAATCCAGCAATACCGATAGCAAGCCAGCCAACGTTCAACACACTGGCGATGATAACAAATATTGTACCTAGTGAAGTTAAATAAAATGGAAGCGGAAGTAAACATGCTGTATAAACGACTATCTGGCGCTTCGTAATTCCAAAGCCGTATACAGAAGGCAGCATCGGGATATTGGCAGCCTTATAATCATCTGCTTTTTTCATAGCAAGTGCTAAGAAATGCGGAGTCTGCCAGATAAACATGATAGCGAAAACGATCCATGCCTCTGTGCTCAATCCGCCGTCGATAGCCGCGTAACCGATTAGCGGAGGAACCGCACCGGAGAAACTTCCGATTGCTGTATTGATTGTATAGCGGCGTTTAGACCACATTGTATAAAGCACAACATAAGCAAACCAGCCGAAAATACCGATCGCTGCCGCTTGCCAAGTTGTCAGGAATAAAAATCCTACGCCCAGGACTGTAAATCCGATTCCCATAGTAAGTACCACAGAAAGCGGAATCGTACCTGTTACAGTCGGACGTTTTTTCGTCCGCTTCATCACATGGTCAATATCACGATCGTAATAGTTGTTGATTACACATCCGCCGGCAATGACCAATCCGCTGCCGAGCATCATGTAAATGAAAGTTGGGATATGGTCGACGAATTGTTGGTTCGTCATATAAAGGGCGAGCCAGAAACCGCCGAAAGCAGTCAATAGATTTGAATTTATAATACCAGTTTTTATAAGCGCCTTGAAGTCTGTCCAAAGACTAGTAGTAGAATCGGCCTGTTCAGCACCGTTCAATACTTGTGAAGAAGTTGTTTCAATCTTTTCCACACCAGCACATCCTTTCTGCTTGGTTAAACATAATTCTTGTATTCTATCACACTTTTAACATTGTAACACGTCCAGCTGCGTCAAATAAAACGGTTTTTGACAATTTGCTGAACTAATAGCTTATCTGCTCACATCATTCACTACAGCTGTTAAGCACAGGTCATAAAATTGACAAGAAATTTGTCCTTCTTTAAATTGATTTCATGTTACGATAGGCTTAATGTTTTGTCTTATCTATAAGTTTGTATATAAGAGGTGTTTATTCGTGAAATTATTGAAAACCTTATCTGTGATCAGCACCATAGGTATGCTGTTCATCCTGCTTGGCGGTGCCCTAGTAACCAAGACAGGTTCAGCGGATGGCTGCGGACAAAGCTGGCCGTTATGTGAAGGAGCATTAACCAATATCACTCCTGAACTTATCATAGAAGTTGCCCACCGATTTGTTTCTTCCACAATGGGGATCGTCATTCTATTGCTGGCTATACTCGCTTGGCGTAAAATCGGTCATATTCGGGAAGTTAAGTTTCTGTCCATCATGGCAGTAGCCTTTCTTGTCATACAGGCATTGATTGGTGCAGCAGCTGTTGTTTGGCAGCAGTCTGACACTGTATTGGCTTTGCATTTCGGGATCTCGCTTATCTCATTCGCTTCTGTTCTTCTGCTGACGCTAATCGTCTTCGAAGTGGACAAGAAGTTTGATGCCCGTGCGCTTGTCATCCGTAAAGGGATGCGAATCCAATTTTATCTTCATACAATTTTCATTTATATGGTTGTATATACCGGAGCACTTGTACGTCACATGAATGCAAGCCTTGTATGTGGAGATTTCCCACTATGCTCCAACGCTGATCCTAGTCTCTTTGGATTGAGTACGGCACAAATGGTACAAATGCTCCACCGTGGTGCAGCAATGCTCGCTCTTGTCTGGTCTTTCATTATCATGATTCAAGTGATTCGTCGATACAAAGACCACGCAGTAATGTCCAAAGGCTGGGTCATCAGCTTTTGTCTATTGGCATCTCAGGCAGTAGTAGGTGCGCTTGTCGTCTTTACAGCAATGAATTTATTTGTTGCACTGATGCATTCCTTGATTATCAGTGTTTACTTCGGAATCATGACATACTATATCATGCTGTCCTTCCGAAGTGCGAAATACGAAAAAGGGCAATAAAAAAGAGGTCCGCTGCTTTAACAGCAGCGGACCTTTTTTTATTCGAATTCTACAAGCAAATCTCCAACCTGAATCGGTTCTCCATCTTTTACATATACGTCTTTGATTTTCCCATCAAATGGCGCTTGTACAGTTGTTTCCATCTTCATCGCTTCTGTAATAAGAAGCTGCTGTCCTTTTTGTACTTGCTCTCCGCCAGTGACGAGTGATCTGATAACTGTTCCAGGCATTGTCGCACCAATATGCTTCTTATTCTGTTTATCAGCTTTTGGCGTCGTCTTAACTGTTGCCTGTACCTGTTCATCGCGGACCAGCACCTCTCGAGGCTGCCCGTTAAATTCGAAGTAAATCGTCCGCATTGCATCCGGACCTGCTTCACCAATTGCGACAAGCTTTACGATCAGGGTCTTTCCTGGTTCGATTTCCACTTCGATTTCTTCATCCAGCTTCATACCGTAGAAGAACGTTGGAGTTGTCAATACAGACAAGTCACCGTACGCTTCTTTGAAAGCTGCGTAAGTTTCAAACACTTTCGGATACAAGGAGTAAGCAGTAACGTCCTGTTCTGTAATGTCAGCTTCCACTTTTTCATCCAATTCATTTCGCAGCTCATCAAAATCGACAGGCGGCAACAATTTGCCCGGTCGTTCGGTGATTACCTCCCGATCCTTTACAATGACCTTCTGCAATTCTTTCGGGAAGCCGCCATAAGGCTGCCCAAGATACCCTTGTGCGAATTCGATAACAGAATCAGGGAAGTCGAGCGCTGCGCCTCTCTCGATGACACTTGTTTCATCCAAGTCGTTTTGAACCATGAATAATGCCATGTCACCTACTACCTTGGAGGATGGTGTAACCTTGATTACATCGCCGAAAAGGTCGTTTACCCTTCTGTACATGACCTTCACTTCATCCCAGCGATCACCTAGTCCAACTGCATTAGCCTGCTGCAGCAAGTTGCTGTATTGTCCGCCTGGCATTTCATGCAGATATACTTCAGCATGCGGAGCCTTCATACCGCTTTCGAAATCACTGTAGCGAGTGCGGACATCTTCCCAATATGATCCCAGCTCATCATAGTTTTCAACATTGATGGACGGTCTGCGCTCCATCCCCTGCATCGCGTGGTAGAAGGAGCTTGCGCTCGGCTGGGAAGTAAGACCAGCCATAGAGCCTGCCGCAACATCGACAACATCAACACCTGCTTCTACAGCCTTCACATATGTCAAAACTCCGTTACCGCTTGTATCATGCGTATGCAAATGAATCGGAATTGATACGGTATCCTTCAAAGCACTGACAAGGTCATAAGCAGCCTGCGGTTTAAGCAGTCCTGCCATGTCTTTTATTCCGATGATATGAGCACCTGCTGCTTCAAGCTCTTTCGCCATCTTCGTATAATATGAAAGATCATATTTCGTCCGGCTCGGATCCAGGATATCCCCGCTGTAGCAAAGCGCAGCTTCTGCCACTTTATTTTGGTTGCGGACAGCCTCAATAGCTGGCTTCATGTTCTCAATCCAGTTCAAGCTATCGAAGATACGGTACACATCAATGCCGGCTTCGGCACTTTCTTTGACGAATTTTTCAACTACGTTGTCCGGATAGTTTTTGTACCCGACAGCATTGCTTGCACGAAGCAGCATTTGGAATAGCACGTTAGGCATTTTTTCACGCAGTTTAGCCAAGCGCTCCCACGGGTCTTCCTTCAGGAATCGATAAGCTACGTCGAAGGTAGCACCACCCCACATCTCGACAGAAAATAGGTTCGGCAATAGTTTGGCAGTTGGCTCAGCTATTGTTAAAAGATCCTTCGTTCTTACACGTGTAGCAAGCAATGATTGGTGAGCATCCCGGAAAGTTGTATCCGTCAGCAACACTTCTTCCTGCTGTTTCAGCCAGTCAGCCAGTCCCTCCGGACCGTGCGCATCAAGAATCTGTTTTGATCCATTCTGATAATCAAGCTCTTTTGCAAGCTTCGGAACTCTCGGATACGGAAAATCAGGTTTTTCAACCTTGCCGCTGCCATCAAATCCGTTAACAGTTGTGTACCCGATATACTGGAGCATTTTCGTTCCTCTATCCTGACGTTTCGGGAAGACAAACAGCTCCGGAGTTTCGTCAATAAAGCTAGTTGTATAATCTGCAGATAAAAACTTGTCATGCAAAATGACGTTTTCCAGGAAAGGAATGTTCGTCTTGATGCCTCGGATACGGAACTCTCGAAGGTTCCTTTCCATTTTGTAAGCAGCCTGTTTATAATCTGCTGCCCACGTTGATACCTTTACTAGCAAGGAATCATAGTAGGAGCTAATCACAGAGCCCTGGAACGCATTTCCGCCATCCAGACGAACACCAAATCCGCCGCTGGAACGATAAGCCATGATTTTTCCGGTATCCGGCATAAAGTTGTTAAGCGGATCCTCCGTTGTCACACGTGCTTGGATCGCATAGCCGTTTGTTTTGATCTCAGATTGTGCCGGGATATGTAGACGTTCATCCGAAAGGCTGTAACCTTGAGCCAGCAAAAGCTGTGTTTGAACGATATCCACACCTGTAACCAATTCAGTAATCGTATGCTCCACTTGAACGCGAGGATTAACCTCAATGAAATAGAACTTGTTATCCGCTACAAGAAATTCAACTGTTCCTGCATTCAAATAGGAAACATTCTTCATTAATTTAACAGCAGCATCACAAATAGCAATCCGAAGCGATTCCGGCAGACCGACACTTGGAGCTACTTCTATAACTTTTTGATGCCTTCTTTGTATGGAACAGTCGCGTTCGTACAAATGAATTATATTGCCGGCGCTATCTCCCAGGATCTGTACCTCGATGTGTTTTGGATTCTCAATAAGCTTCTCCACATACACTTCATCACTGCCAAACGCAGCTTTCGCTTCTGATTTCGCTCGCTCATAAGCCTCAGCGAGTTCATCTGCCGAGCGCACGACACGCATGCCGCGTCCGCCGCCTCCCAATGAAGCTTTGATGATGATCGGATAATCGTGTGAAGCAGCGAAAGCTTCCACTTCATCCAGGTTTTGAACTGGTCCGTCACTTCCTGGAATGACTGGTATTTCAGCTAGTAACGCCTGCTGTCTCGCCTTCACTTTATCCCCGAACATATCCAGCTGTTCGCTGCGCGGACCAATGAAGATGATCCCTTCTTCTTCACAGCGTCTGGCAAAGTGGATATTCTCAGAAAGGAATCCGTAGCCTGGATGAATAGCATCTGCACCGGAAGTTTTTGCAATTTCAAGAATATTCTCGATATCAAGATAGGCATCAATCGGCTTTTTCCCCTCGCCGACTAAATATGCCTCATCCGCTTTGAAGCGGTGACTGGAGGATTTATCCTCTTTTGAATAGATCGCGACCGTATGTATCCCAAGCTCGACACAAGCTCGGAATACACGTATCGCAATTTCCCCTCTATTTGCTACTAGAACTTTGTTGATTCCCCTTAGTTCGTCCATCGTTCTCCTCCTCTAGTCTTTTCCCTGGTTTGTGTAGTAGTACTAGTGGTGCGGATCCTCTGTCGATTGGAGGGACGTCTTCCCCGCTTGTCCTGCGTGAAGGTGCTTTCTGACACTATCAGCTCTTGCGAACGTACATGCTTGGCAATATTATTCAATATACCCATAGAAGCGAATAGAATCATCAAGGATGTACCGCCATAACTGACAAATGGCAGCGTAACACCAGTGATTGGCAATAGACCGGTGATTGCGCCCAGATTAATGAAGGTCTGGATTCCCACCATCGACGAAATGCCTATTGCCAATAAAGAACCGAAGCTGTCACGGCATTGTCTAGCGATATATAATCCGCGCAGCACGATGATCGCGAGCATCGCCAATACAGCAGCAACCCCGATAAATCCAAGCTCCTCCGCTATGACAGCCATGATAAAGTCTGTGTGCGGCTCCGGCAAATAACCGAGCTTTTGGATGCCTTGTCCCAATCCATCGCCGAAAATACCGCCATTTCCGATGGCAAGATAGGATTGAACAAGCTGAAATCCGCCATCCTGGACATTCTCATCACTGAATGGCTGATAAGCTCCAGTGAAGCGTGAGATACGTTCTTCGTTGATCATATGCGGCAATACAGCGAGTATAAGTCCGACACCTGCAGCAATCAATAGACTCAAATGCCTTAAACGTATACCGGCACTGATTATGATCGAACATGAAATCAGGAATACGATAGAAGCCGAACCAACATCCGGCTGGATCACTATCAAGCCAAGAATAAGCCCTAATGCAATAAGCGGCGGCAAAACACCTTTGGAGAAACTATCAAGATACTTCTGTTTTTTTGCATAGACTGCAGAAAGGTAAATTATCATGGCTACTTTGGCCAGTTCCGCCGGCTGCAAACTGAAAAATCCGAGGTCAAACCATGAACGCGATCCGTTTGCTTTTGGTGTGAATAAGACGAGAATCAGCAAGACAACAACTACCAGTAAAATTGGCTTAACCCATTTTTGGAACTTTTGATATGGTACAAAACAGAAAAATGCATAAACTGGCAAAGCTAAAGTAATCCACATCAACGATCTGACAAAAAAGAACGTTGGTGAAGCATCATATTTGACTACTGCCACCGTATAGCTCGCACTGTAAATCATCACTGCTCCGAAAACAGTCAGCAGAAGCGGAGTAAATAGCAAAGTAAAATCGAAATTACGCAATCTTTTTTTCATTTTAAAGCTCCCATAGTATGTATTTTACGATCGATACAAATCGCCAGATTCATAGAATAATAAAAAAACCCCGCCGAATTAAAGGGCAATGGGGTTTCATCTTTCGTATGGGATGCCCGTACAAGCAATTGCAGGCGGCCGTAAGCTTTAAGGACGCATAGACCGCTGCGCTGCCTCATGCAGCACATTCAACTGCCTTTCCAAGTTTTCAAGAAGCTCTTTTCCATCTTCTTCTTTCACGAGATTCAATCGAATTGCAAAATCTATCTCACGTGACAAACCAAACATTTGTGTATCGAGTACTTCTTCATAAAGCGGACATTGCGGCATTGTCAAATTGTCCATCTGTACTTTGATTAATTTAAGTATTTTATCAGCATCCGCCAAAAGAAGGGCATATGCTTTCTCTTGATTACTAACGGTGATCTCAGATATCAATATTATCCCTCCGTTAAACAGACTTCTTCTATACAATTCTAGCGGTAGTCCTGCTAAATTGCAAGACACGTCCTGGTAATATTTTTGTCGAATCGTTGTCAATTGTCACATTCTTTATGTTAAGCTGTATTTGTAGATACTCTGGAAAAGGAAGTGTCGTTATATGGTAATCACCCTGACTGGGAAAGTGGATTTTTCGCTCACACTTGATCCGTCCGTGTGGATTTTTGATGATCGCAAAATCCTTTTTGAAAACGCTTTTAAAGAAGTCGAGTCTGTTCCTGCTTCGGAAGAAAAACATTGGGATCGCTCTGTTTATCAGCAAAAGATGAAGCCGCCTATCAACAAGAGCCTGACAAAGGCCGAGAGAAAAATGGCGCTTGAAAACAGTTATGTCATGCCCATCTCCGATTTTCTCAAAACAGCCTGTATACAAGAAGATGCCTCGCATGCTGTGTTTCTGACAGACTCTGGGGAAGAGGTCGTTCCCTTAGATGAACTTAAGGCAAGCATGTTCCTATTTGCGGTAGATGGACGCAGCATCAAGGAAACAGGACCTGCCCACTGCTATCTGCCCAGCAGGAAAGAGGATCCAATTAAAGCAATCCGTCAAATAAAGATCTGCTGAATCGCTGTTTAGAATCTACTATAAGCGGATATGACTGATAGAGACTTTTTGTGAGATACACACAATAGCATATCGTATGGTAAACTGAAAAAGTATTATACTCTCCTGAGGTGATAGCATGCGTGTAAAATGTGTACTTTGCGATAAAGTCGAAGAAATAGATGATGGAAGTCCGCATGCGAAGAAACTGCGGAATCGGCGTAATACCATGCATATATGCAATGATTGCTCAGACCGTATCTCATTGCGGACGAAGGAACGCAAAGCCACCGGGAATTTCAATTTATACCGGGAAAAGAAGACAGATGAACCTTTAATTTAATAAATGAGGTGAGACGATGTCAAAGGGATTAGCTTTACTGACTGCAATATTGGTGATTGCTTGCTTCGTAGCAGCAGGCGTGACGATCAGCTATCAAAACTATGGCTTAATGACAGTCGCGATCATCGCCGGTTTCTTCATTATGGGTGCCGGTATCTTCGCTAAACGAAAAGGACAGTAAAAAAGACGGGCTAACCCGTCTTTTTTTATTTCAATTCGATGTAATCCTTGATCAATTCCTCGTGAATGCTGCTATTGGCTGCAACTACTGTCGTCTTATTCAGGAAATCGACAGGCTCACCTGTTGCATCTGTCAGTTTTCCCCCTACTTCCTGCAGAAGTACAAAACCGCCCGCATAATCCCATGGCTGCAGACTGAAAGTCAGGTACGCATCCGTAATTCCTTCAGCCAGGAAAGCTAGCTCCAAGGCTGCTGATCCATATGCACGTGTACCCATTGCACGATAAACGAGCTGCTGCAGCTTTTCTTCATTCACCCGGCGGTTCGGGCAGAGCCAGAAATGGTTCAGCTCGATAATGGATTGATCAAGTGTCTTTTCTGGAAGCTTTGGAAGCTGGAAATCATCCTTGAATGCTCCTTCACCACGCTTTGCATGATAAAGTGTATCCTCCATCACATTATAAATTATCCCGATTTCCGCAATGCCGTCATGTATAATCCCTACTGAAATAGCGAAATTGGTTTTCTGATGGACAAAATTCATCGTGCCGTCTATCGGATCGATTATCCAAACTGTGCCCTTCGTTTCAGAAACCGCTTCTCCAATACCTTCCTCCCCCAACACTTTGTGTGATGGGTAGTTCTCACGTATCTTCTCCAAGAAGAATGTTTCAACGGCTTTATCCATCTTTGTTACAAGATCCTTCGGGTTTGACTTTGTCATGATCTCCAATGGTTCATCCATTTTCTCTTTGATAAGCCGCCCCGCTTCCAGCACCCACTGTTGTGCTTGCTTATGCAATGTATGCTTCATTGATTGCTCCATCATGTGGTCCCCCATTCTTTCCACTAGCTTATCACAAATGGTTCACGATTCGAACCGATTCAATTGCTCACTCAGTACTCGAAGCTTCGCTTTTGTTTCCTTAACAGCTTTGTCATCTTCCTCCTGCATGGCATCATGCAAAGTAACTAGATAATAATCGATTTCAAGACGTATAGCAGGCACCTTTTCCTGGGCTTCCCTTTTTCGTAAAGCCTCCATTACATCACGCATCTTCATCTCCTCCTATCTATTTATACCATCTATCAAGTTGTTTCTTTTTACCACTGCTGTGCGGTTTGTAAACCTTTCCTCGCTTGCATTTTACCTATTGGACGGGTATGATGAAGGGAGATTTCTGCAAGGAGTGACACAGATGACAGCATTATTCACTAAAGAAGATTTCGATGTTTTTACAATAGATGGTTTAGATGAAAGAATGGAAGTGCTGCGCAGCAGACTTTCTCCAAAATTGGAGATGCTTGCAACAGAACTGGCTCCATACGCTGAGCATGTGACAGACAATGATATGTATGTCCATGTAGCAAAGCATGCGCGGCGTACAAAAAATGCACCGAACGATACTTGGTCCGCCCTTGCTTCGAGCAAACGCGGATATAAAAAGCTGCCTCATTTTCAGATTGGCTTATGGGGTACACATGTCTTCGTCCAGTTTGCACTTATTTATGAAAGTCCATTAAAGGAAACAGTCGGCCACAAAATGACAGAAGCAAAAAAACAGATTCTAGAGTCCATTCCTTCTCATTACGTCTGGTCCATGGATCACATGAAACCTGATGCTTCTCCCATTTCTGATGAGCTATACGACAAAATCGCTGATCGACTGCAGCATGTAAAAAAAGCTGAACTAGTATGCGGAGTTCATCTGCAGCCAGATGATCCCGCACTTGCTTCTAAGGAAGCTTTCCTTAAAGTATGCCAGGATGTCTTAAAACATACAGCTATACTTTATGAACAGGCTGCTTATGAGCCTGTATAATATAAAAAGATCCCCCTCTTAATAAGAAGGGGATCTTTTTACATCTTAATTTTTTCACCTGGAGATGCAGCCTTTGCTTTTTGAACTGCTCTATAGCTGGAATACCCGGAATCTTTTTGAAACTTTGCATCCAGCTGTTTTTCTTCTGATTTAGAAGGTACAATCTGCTTGAATCGTTCATACGCGAGCATCAGATCTTCCCGCACAATTCCATCTTCATATGTACGTTCCACTAATGAGAAGAAATTTACCACATCAATGATCTCAGCTTTCGTCCATGTTTCATCTATTGGATAGCTGTAATTCATTCTATCCCTCCTTTTCCCTGGATAATAGTGTAACACGAAAATAACTTTCCATGCGATGCTAGTAATCCTGATGTAGTTTTGCTATAATTCTTTTGTTTTTAACATGTAAAGAGGTGTCAGCTAAGATGTTTTCACAAGAAAATGCACCACTGTTCGACGGTGTGCGCAAGCATGCTGCGAACAAACCATTACAGTTTCATATACCAGGACATAAAACCGGCAAAGGAATGGATAAGGAATTCTCAGAATTTATAGGAGAGAATGCTCTTTCCATCGATTTGATAAATATAGAACCTCTGGACGACTTGCATCACCCTCACGGGATGATCCAAGAAGCTCAGCAGCTTGCTGCAAAAGCCTTCGGAGCAGACTATACGTTCTTTTCTGTCCAAGGAACAAGTACGCCGATCATGGCAATGGTCATGAGCGTATGCAAACCTGGAGATAAAATCATTGTACCGCGGAATGTCCATAAATCCGTGACCAGTGCGCTTATCTTCTCCGGAGCGATACCTGTTTTCGTGCATCCTCAGCTGGATCACAAACTCGGTATCTCACACGGAATCACACCGGAAGCTGTCGAAAAAGCACTGGAAGCGAATCCGGATGCTAAAGCTGTACTCGTCATAAATCCGACTTACTTTGGTGTGGCTGCCGATTTAGCACGTATCGTTGACATATCCCACCGTCATGAAGTCCCTGTTCTCGTCGACGAAGCTCATGGTGTTCATATTCACTTTCACGATGACATGCCAGTTTCAGCAATGGCAGCAGGCGCAGACCTTGCGGCAACCAGTGTGCACAAGCTTGGAGGATCTCTCACACAAAGCTCTATCCTGAATCTGCGTGAGGGATTGGTGCGTCATGAACAGGTTCAGACGGTTCTGTCCATGCTCACATCTACAAGTACGTCATATATCCTGCTCGCTTCATTGGATGCAGCCCGCCGCCAGCTCGCTACGACAGGCCAGGATATGAACTCACGAGCCATTCAGCTGGCAAATGACGCACGACAAAGTATTAACGACATCGATGGACTCTATTGCGCTGGTAAGGAAATTCTCGGTTCAGAGGCTGCTTTTGCGATGGATCCGACCAAGCTGCTTGTGTCTGTAAAACAGCTTGGTATATCCGGAAGCGAAGCCGAACGCTGGCTGCGAAAAGAGAAAAATATCGAGGTTGAACTTTCCGACTTGTATAACTTGCTGTTTCTGATTACACCTGCTGATACAGTTATCGAGGTTCAGCAGCTTATAGATGCATTGGCAGATTTGGCAGACCTTCATCAAGCAGAAATATCAGCTACCGAAATCGAAGTATCTATACCTGAGATACCTGTCTTATCCTTAAGTCCACGTGATGCTTTTTATGCTGATACAGAAGCAATCCCACTTGAAGAAGCAGAAGGCCGTATCAGTGCTGAATCTATCATGGTTTATCCCCCTGGAATTCCGATTTTCATCCCTGGTGAAATCATCAGCGCTGATAATATCAGTTATATTAAACGAAACTTGGAAGCTGGTTTGCCTGTCCAGGGTTTGATGGACGAATCGATCGAGTATATACGCGTAATCAAAGAGCACCATGCCTTCCAATAAAAAAACTCCCCATGTGGGGAGTTTTTTTATATAGGCCGCTCAATCGTTTCTGGATCGACAAGCTCATAGCCCTTATCTCTCAAGCCCGAAACAATGTCTGGAACTGCTGCGGCTGTCCATTCCCGGTCATGCATGAGAAGATTGGCCCCATTACCTAGCAGTTCTGTGTTAACCATGATATCTGCTAAAGCGTCACTATTTTGGTACTGGCTTTCCCAATCATACCCATATGTCCAATTCATCACCGTCATTCCTTCATCTTCTGCGAGCTGCCTGCTGTAATCCGTATTCTCCCCAAACGGAGCCCGGAAGAATTCTGGCTTCTCCCCAATGATTTCTTCCACCTGTTCGTTCACTTTGAGAATTTCTTCTTTTGCTTCTTCTTCAGTCAAATCGTTCATATTCGCATGACTGTATGTATGGTTACCGATCGCAAAGCCCATATCATGAATTTTTTTCAATGTTTCTTTTTCTTCATCCGTTGTCAAAAAGTGACCATTTACGAAAAAGATTGCCGGTGCATCAGCTTCCTTTAATGATTCAGCTATTTCAAGCGCATGCTTGTCCGGAGCATCATCAAAAGTCAGAAGTGCTACCTGCGCTTCGGCATCGTCGATCGGAATGATGGAAGACACTTCCGAGACTTTATATTGCGGTTCCTGCTGTTCCTCTGCTTTCTGCTGTTCTGCGTCTTGCTCCTGATCATCTTGCTTTGTTTGATTCTGTTCAGAAGACGCGCTCTCTGTACTCTCCGTATTATTCGACTCAGTACTCGTTTGCTCTGAACTGGCACAACCAGTGATCAACACGCTGGATAAGCCGATAAGCATGGGAAATACTAAGAATCTCTTCACTGCAAAAACCTCCAAATTGTTAGTACTGCCATTATAGAGGAAATATTTGGACTTGTAATGCAAGAAGGTCATTATTTGTCGAGATTAGGAGAAATGTACCGGTAAAGGTTTACTAATTTACCATAACGGGTAGGAACTTCTAGGAGACATTGTTATACTATTCACTTACGCACTATTATACGAGCTTTAAAGCAGAAAGGAATTTCTTATGAAGAAAACAACAAGTGTATTTTGGTGGGGAATCGGAATTGTGGTAGCTTTCCTAATTTGGGGCAGCATTCCGGAATCTGTACTTCCCAATGGAAATACAGCAAATGTAACTAATACCATTCAAACCTTCCTTATTGATCAGTTTGGCTGGTTCTACTTGATTGCTACTACAATTTTCCTCGGTTTCGCATTTTTCCTCATGTTCTCCAAATACGGGAAAATCACATTAGGCAAACCTGATGACAAACCAGAGTACAGCTACATATCTTGGTTTGCTATGCTATTTAGTGCAGGTATGGGTATTGGCTTGGTATTCTGGGGAGCTTCCGAACCACTCAACCATTTCAATAATCCTCCGACGATCGTAGACGATGCACAGACTGCTGAAGCCGGTACAACTGCCCTTTCTTATAGCTTCTTCCACTGGGGACTGCATCCTTGGGCCACTTATGCAATACTTGCGTTGGCAATTGCTTATTTCACCTTCCGCAAACAATCCAAAGGTGGCGTAATTAGTGCCATTTTGGAACCAATCTTCGGTGAACGCGTTTATGGTCCGCTCGGTAAAGTAATCGATATTATAGCAGTATTTGCTACTATATTTGGAGTAGCCACTTCACTCGGCTTAGGTGCCATTCAAATTAGCGGTGGTATATCTTACCTATTTGAAGGTATAGAACCAACTTTCGGAACTGAATTGCTTATTATCGTAATAGTTACTGTTCTATTCTTAGGATCAGCACTGACGGGCTTGGATAGAGGAATTAAGATTCTGAGTAATGCTAACATAGTGTTTGCAGTTCTTCTTATGCTTGCTGTACTGTTTATCGGCCCTACTAATTTTATTCTCAGTTCCTTTGTTACATCATTGGGACAATATGTCCAGCACCTCCCAGAGTGGAGTTTGCGCCTGACACCTTATGAGCAGGATAATTCTTGGATAGGAGATTGGACACTATTCTATTGGGCATGGTGGATTGCATGGGCTCCATTCGTTGCAACCTTCATCGCCAGAGTATCAAGAGGTCGGACTATAAGAGAGTTTGTTACTGGGGTTCTGCTTGTTCCAACAATATTTGGAGCAATTTGGTTTGCTGTATTCGGCGCGACAGGAATTCATATGGAATACTTCCAGAATATCGATATATTCGGTGACATCTCAGCGCTTGGAGAAGAAGTAGGATTGTTCGCAATGCTATCACAGCTTCCAGGAGGATTAGTTCTTTCCGTTCTGGCATTGCTGCTTATTGCCACATTCTTTATCACTTCTGCAGACTCAGCTACTTTCGTATTAGGTATGCAGACAACAAATGGTGACTTGAACCCTTCCAAGACAGTTAAATTGATTTGGGGCTTAATTCAGTCCGCAACAGCTGCGATTTTGCTATGGGTTGGTGGTGCAGACGGACTGGGTGCACTTCAGACGGCTTCCATCATTGCAGCCTTCCCATTTGCCATTATACTGATCTTGGTAGTTGTATCCTTAATCATCACCCTTAAAAAGGAAGCAAAACGACTGAATTTAGATAATAAAACAGAATCAAAAGTGAAAAAGACAGGAGATTAATTCTCCTGTCTTTTTCTTTTTTGCAGGACTTCCATAAAATTTTATCGAAGGATATTCTGTAAAAGAGGTGATGTTATGGAACAAATTCAAGCGTCTATCATCCAAGCAAGAGGAGGTGCATATAACATAGGAAAGAAAACAGCTGATGTTTATGCTGATAATCCTATTCTCCAGCATTTCAGCCAGCTTTCTTATCAAAAAAATGATTATGAAGAAATAAAAGCTTTGTTTTCGGATTATGCTCCCCATTTAATAGATGAACTGCAGGGTTTGGCAGATGGCTTGAATATGACGCTGCAGGAAGCAGCTGTACAATTCAGTGGTTATAATATGCCAAGACCCCATGCTCTTGGCTGTTCCGCTTATGTGGATCAGTACCACTACGTGCGCAATTATGATTTTAGTCCTACCCTTTACGATCATTGCCTTAGCTTTATAGCGCCAAACGAGGCTTATGGATCAATTGGATATAACCTTCAGCTAATAGGCCGACACGATGGAGTAAACGAAAAAGGGTTGGCGATAGGCCTTCACTTTGTCAGTAATGCAGGATACCGAAAAGGCTTGTCTGCCTGGACTGTTATTAGGATTGCACTTGATACATGTGAAACGACTCAGGAAGTAATTGACTTATTCAAAGAACTGCCCCATGCAGCTTGCTATAATTTCTCAGTTGGGGATGCCAAAGGGGAACATGCTGTCATAGAAGTCACTCCTGAGAAAATTTGTGTCCGTTCTTCCACAACAGGCTTGAATTGTGTTAACCACTTTCTGCACGGCGAATTAGAAGTTTTTAATCGACAAGATATGACGAGTTCCGCTAAACGAGATACATTCCTTCTCCATACAGATACGTCCACAATGACACAGGAACAATTATTTGATTTATTTTCTGATGCTGCTTCTCCCCTCTTCTTTGATGATTATGATAAACTGTTCGGTACTTTACACAGCTTCGCTTATTCTTTTCAAACCAAACAATTGATAACAGCCCTAGCGCGAGGTAATCGGGTAGAGCTAAATATAGAGGATTGGTTTGCAGGCAGGGATTTAAGCATCGATACATTATATGGAGAAATAAAAAAAGAGCCTATCCCCGAGGGATAGGCTCTCTTATATTATTTTACGATATGGATTGGTGTACCGATTGCAACTTCAGCAGCTTCCATAGTGATCTCACCAAGAGATGGGTGAGCATGGATTGTAAGTGCAATATCTTCAGCTGTAATTCCAGATTCAACAGCAAGGCCAAGCTCAGCAATCATATCGCTCGCATTTGGACCAGCGATTTGAGCGCCAAGGATAACACCGTCTTCTTCACGAGTGATTAGTTTCATGAAACCATCACTGTCGTTAAGAGATAGCGCACGACCATTTGCAGCAAATGGGAATTTAGAAGCTTTTACTTTGTAGCCAGCATCTTTAGCCGACTGTTCTGTATGACCTACAGAAGCAAGTTCAGGCTCAGAGAAGACTACCATCGGAATACCATTGTAATCGATAGCAGATGGTTTGCCGCTGATTGCTTCCGCAGCAATCTTACCTTCGTAAGAAGCTTTGTGTGCAAGTGGCGGGCCTTCTACGATATCACCGATTGCATAAATGTTTTCGATGTTTGTACGGCATTGCTCATCGATTTCGATAAGTCCGCGGTCAGTCATCTTGATACCTACTCCTTCCAAACCAAGTTCGGAAGTATTAGGGCGACGACCAACTGTAACAAGTACATAATCAGCATCGATAGTTTCTTCTTTACCTTTTGCTTCATACGTTACTTTTACGCCGTCAGCTGTTTCTTCAACGCCTTTAGCCATTGCTTCTGTAACGATGTTAACGCCTTTTTTCTTAAGTCTGCGGGAAACAAGGGAAGTCATTTGTTTCTCGAAGCCGCCAAGGATGTCTTTCAATCCTTCAAGGACAGTAACTTCTGTACCGAAGTTAGCATAAGCAGTACCAAGCTCGATTCCTACGTAACCGCCGCCGATAACAACAAGTTTCTTAGGAATTTCTTTCAGGTTAAGTGCACCAGTTGAATCTAGTACGCGATCAGAGTATTTGAAGCTTGGAAGCTCGATCGGTGTAGAACCAGTTGCAATGATACAGTTGTTGAAAGTGTAAGTCTGAGAGCTCTTCTCATCCATTACTTTAACAGTGTTTTTGTCTACGAAGTAAACTTCACCGCTTACAACGTCTACTTTGTTGCCTTTCAATAGACTGCCAACACCGGAAGTAAGCTTGTTTACAACACTAGCTTTCCAATCCTGTACTTTGGAGAAGTCTACTTTTGCACCTTCAGTAGAGATACCAAGATCTGCATCACCATGAGCGTATTCCGCTTTGTGGCCCGCTTGGATCAATGCTTTGGAAGGAATACAGCCGACGTTCAAACAAACACCGCCAAGGTTTCCTTTTTCTACTACTGTTACTTTTTGACCTTCTTGTGCAGCGCGGATGGCAGCTACATAGCCGCCAGGTCCCGCACCTACCACAAGAGTATCTAATTCGATTGGGAAGTCTCCTACTACCATTTCTTATCCCTCCATCATGATTAGTTGTGGATCAGCCAATAGACGTTTCAAGTGGTTCATTGCTGTTTGAGCAGTTGCACCATCAACGATTCTATGGTCGAAGCTTAGAGAAAGTGCAAGCACTGGAGCTGCAACGATCTCGCCGTCTTTAACGATTGCTTTTTCAGCAATACGTCCAACACCTAGGATAGCTGCTTCAGGGTAGTTGATTACCGGAGTGAACCACTGACCGCCTGCAGAACCGATGTTAGAGATAGTGCTGGAAGCACCTTTCATTTCATTCGGAGCAAGTTTTCCATCACGCGCTTTAACAGCAAGCTCGTTGATTTCCTGGGAAATAGTAAAGATGGATTTGCGATCCGCATTTTTCACAACTGGTACAAGAAGACCTTTTTCAGTGTCAGCTGCAATACCGATGTTGTAATAATGTTTTGTAACGATCTCGTCTGTCGCATCGTCGATGGAAGAGTTCAAGATCGGGAAGTTTTTCAATACAGAAACAAGCGCTTTGGCAACGTATGGAAGATACGTTAGCTTGATTTCTTTTTCAGCTGCAACAGCTTTGAATTTCTTACGATGAGCAACAAGCTCAGTTACATCTACTTCATCCATCAGTGTAACGTGAGGAGCTGTAGTTTTAGAAGTAACCATCGCCTTAGCGATTGCACGACGGATACCGCTCATTTTCTCTCTGGATTCAGGGTATTCATCACCAGAAACAACTGGAGCAGATTGTTTTTGTTCAGCAGCAGGCTCTTGAGCAGCTTCAGCTTGTGGTGCAGCTTTCGCAGCGCCGCCGTTTTTGAAGCTGTCGATATCTTCAGCTAGTACACGGCCGCCTTTACCAGAACCAGATACTTGTTTGATGTCTACGCCTTGCTCACGAGCATATTTGCGTACAGAAGGCATTGCGATGATTAGATCGCCAGATGGAGCTTCGCCAGCTTCAGCTTTAGGGCCTTCTTCTTTGATCTTTTCAACAGTTTCGTTGGATTCCGTACCATTAGCTTGGATGGAAGTCTGTTCCTGCTCAGCTGGAGCCGGAGCATCTCCGCCAGCAGCATCGCCAGCTTCGCCATCGAATGTGATAAGTGTATCACCAACGATTGCTACTTCACCTTCGCCTACAGAGATCTTGCTTACTGTACCCTCGTAAGGAGATGGGATTTCAACTACTGCTTTATCGTTTTGGACTTCGCAAAGTACGTCGTCCTCTGCTACTGTGTCGCCTTCTTTGACGAACCATTTTACGATTTCACCTTCGTGAATACCTTCACCGATATCCGGCATTTTGAATTCGAAAGCCAAAATAATTACCTCCTGATTCTGCTTTTAGAAATTGATTACTTCGTTCGCTTTTTCAACGATGTCGTTATGGTTTGGAAGCCATACTTCTTCTGCTTGTGAGAAAGCAAATACAGTATCCGGTGCTGCAACACGCATAACTGGTGCTTCAAGATGAAGGATAGCGCGCTCTTGGATCTCAGAGATCAAGTGAGCAGCGATACCAGCTTGACGCTGTGCTTCCTGCACAACTACAACACGGCCAGTTTTCTTAACAGATGCAAGAACTGTATCAAGATCGATCGGGCTTACAGTACGCAAGTCGATTACTTCAGCAGATACATTGTTTTTCTCAAGTTCTTCTGCAGCTTTCAAAGAAGCTTGAACCATTGCGCCATAAGCGATCAATGTTACATCAGTACCTTCACGTTTAACAGCAGCTTTACCGATTTCAACTGTGTATTCCTCTTCAGGAACCTCTTCACGGAATGAACGGTAAAGTTTCATGTGCTCAAGGTAGATAACTGGATCGTTATCGCGGATCGCAGAGATCAAAAGACCTTTTGCATCATAAGGGTTGGATGGGATAACAACTTTAAGACCAGGCTGTTGTGCCATAAGTCCTTCAAGGGAATCCGCGTGCAGTTCAGGAGTATGCACACCGCCGCCGAATGGCGCACGGATTGTAACAGGAGCGTTTTGCGTGCCGCCGGAACGGTAGCGCAAACGAGCCAATTGTCCGCTGATTGCATCCATAACTTCGTATACGAAGCCAAAGAACTGGATTTCAGGTACTGGACGGAAGCCTTCGATCGCAAGACCTACAGCCATACCGCCGATTGCAGATTCTGCAAGTGGTGTATCGAATACGCGGTCCTCGCCGAATTCAGCTTGCAGACCTTCAGTAGCACGGAATACGCCGCCGTTTTTACCAACGTCTTCCCCGAAGACCATAACGTTTTCGTCATTCTTCAGTTCCGTACGGAGAGCATCAGTGATTGCTTGGATCATTGTCATTTGTGCCATGACTTACTTCGACTCCTTTTCTTTGTACACTTCCAATTGTTCTTCAAGGTTAGAAGGAAGTACTTCGTACATGTTGTTGATCAAGTCGGATACTTTCATTTTCGGATAGTTATCCGCATCTTTGATCGCAGCTTTGATTTCTTCTTTCGCTTGATCGATCACTTTGTTTTCTTCTTCTTCTGACCATAGGCCTTTTGCTTCCAAGTACTTGCGGAAACGTACCAATGGATCTTGTCTTTCCCACTCAGTATCCATTTCTTCTGTACGGTAGCGAGTTGGGTCATCACCAGCCATTGTGTGCGGGCCGTAACGGTAAGTAAGTGTTTCGATCAAAGTAGGACCTTCACCGTTGATCGCACGCTCACGAGCTTGTTTTGTAGCCGCATATACAGCAAGTACGTCCATGCCATCTACTTGGATTCCAGGAATACCAACTGCAACTGCTTTTTGTGCCAACGTTTTTGCTTTCGTCTGTTTCTCACGAGGAACAGAGATAGCAAAGTGGTTGTTTTGTACAACGAAGATAGCAGGTGCATCATAAACAGCTGCAAAGTTCATACCTTCGTAGAAGTCTCCCTCAGAAGTACCGCCGTCACCTGTGTAAGTGATCGCAACGGATTTCTTGCCGCGGCGTTTCATACCTAACGCAACACCAGCTGCTTGTGTGTACTGAGCACCGATGATGATCTGCGGGCTAAGCGCGTTCACACCTTCAGGGAATTGGTTACCATGGAAGTGACCACGGGAAAATAGGAATGCCTGGTAAAGCGGAAGACCGTGCCAGATAAGCTGTGGTACATCACGGTATCCAGGTAGGATGAAGTCCTCTTTCTCCAATGCAAAGTGCGTTCCAAGCTGGGACGCTTCCTGACCTGCTGTAGGAGCGTAGAATCCTAATCTACCTTGTCTATTCAATGCGATGGAGCGCTGATCAAGAATGCGCGTGTATACCATTCTGTGCATTAATTCCTTCAATTCTTCATCTGACAAATCCGGCAAAGCTTCTTCGTTTACAACTTCGCCATCTTCGTTAAGGATTTGAAACATTTCAAACTGCTCTTCAATACCTTCTAGCGTACGTTTCAAAGCTAGTCACCTATCCTTCCTAGAACTATATTTACTGTAATAGCCTTTCCAAAAACACTGGAAGTACCACAATAGTTTACTGTACCCGCTGCATCCCCTCTTTTAACCGGTTACAACTGAAGTACACAAAACTGTTACATAAATCATGATAACAAATAGTGATACAATTCATGTCCTGTTATAGTTTAGCTTATCTTGCCGGAAAACGTCAACAACTTAGATTAGATATTGCCAATAATTTATGAAAACGGTATTAAAGAAATCTTCACAATTCTCCAATTCCCATCTGTACTACACAATATTTTAACACTGTATCAGTACAATTAAAAAAACCCTCTTCTCACACTGAGAAAAGGGTTATTACTTATCCGTTCTCTACATTCAGACCTGCGGCTTCATAGAACTGCTGTTTTTGTTCATTGAATGCTTCTGTCTGTGTATTGAACTCTTCATTAGCTGATTTGATTTTTTCATAACCGGCATTGATCTTTTCGATCTGACTTGTTAATTCATCCTGCGTAATATCATCTTGCTGGAACATTTCATATAAGGCGTTATCTTCTTCCAACGCTTTTGCATATGCTTCATGAAGCTGGTCATATGCACTGTAACGCTTCTCCATCGTATCGTAAAGTGTTTGGGCCTTCTGCTTTGCATCATCGCTTTCCAGCTCATTGATGATAGGATCCACTTCTTTGAACTCAGCTTCTGCCTCATCCAAGCTTTCTTTTTCTTTCGCAAGCGCATCTTTACGCTGCCCGATCAAGTCGATCGCTTCCTGGGATTTACTTTTTATTTGATCCAGTTCATCCGTACCCAGCTGTAAAATCTCATTGTATAAGTCCTGTTCTTTCTTTTCCAAATCTGTCAAAGACTCTTGCTGTTCGACATATCCTGATTCAAGGGACACAGTTTCTTCCAAATGATTATAAACTTGTTCCTCTGGCGATGCATTGTTACATGCAGTGAGTCCCACAGCGCTCCCCATCAGGAGTATGCCTAATCCTAGCTTGCGCAAAACGTATCCTCCTCTGCCATGTTTCCCACAGCTTCTATGTATTCTCCTACATTGTATACTAAACAGAAAATTCGTTAAAGAAATACGATAAACGAATCTCTAAACCGATTCTGGTGTCAGCGGGACATTCTTGTGATACACTATAGAACGGAAAAGTAACAGCGCAAGGAGTGATCAGCATGATTACCATGGAAGATATTATCCGCGAAGGCAATCCGATTCTTGAACAAGTTGCACAAGACGTGGAACTGCCTGCATCGGAAGAAGATAAACAGACATTGACAGATATGCTTGAATACTTGAAAAACAGCCAAGATGAGGATATTGCGACAAAATATGACCTTCGCCCCGGCGTAGGTCTTGCTGCACCGCAAATCGGCATTTCCAAACGTATGATAGCCGTCTATTTCGAAGATCCTAACGGCACCTTCTATGAATACGGTCTTTTTAATCCGAAAATCGTCAGTCATTCTGTCGAAAGTACGTATTTGATGAGCGGAGAAGGCTGCCTGTCGGTTGACCGCGAAGTTCCAGGTTATGTACCTCGCTATTCCCGGATTACAGTCAAGGCTGTCACATTGGAAGGCAAAGAGGTCAAACTTCGCTTGAAGGGCTATGCAGCCGTTGTCTTCCAGCATGAAATCGATCATTTAAACGGAACGATGTTCTATGATCGTATCAATAAAGAGGATCCTTTCGCACAACCGGATAACTCCAAACCGATTGAATTATAAAAAATGCGCACTCTTTAAGAGTGCGCATTTTTTTTTATATCAACCCAGCCTCTTTCAGACCAAGCGCAAGGCCGTCTTCATCCACATGAACAGTTTGGATGTCTGCCAGTTCCTTCAATTCCGGTACAGCATTTCCCATCACAATTCCCGTACCTGCGAATTCGATCATCTCCAAATCATTCAGTCCATCTCCGCATGCATAGCTTGATTCCGCAGAAAGACCGGCTGCTTCCAGCAGTTTCATGACCCCGATCTTCTTGGAACCATCTCCAGGCAGGACGTCGCTGGAGAGCGGATGCCATCGGATGAATCGAACATGCTCATGGTGAGCCGCATAATCTTCCAGTTCATGCTCTTCACAAAACAGGAGTGCTTGATAAATCGGCTCATGGTGGAAATAGTCTTTATCAATTTCCGGATATGTAAAACCAAGAGATGCCAGACTGTCGCGCACAAAGTTATTGTCAGTTTCCGATGCTTTCATGATGGTATCCCCCATAAACACCATTGCGTGCTCTTTCTGGGACGCTTCATTATATAAATGCAGCAGATACTCACGTTTAATCGGATTGCGATGGATGACTTCCCCTTCGAAGACGACGTACTGACCGTTATAGCTTACAAATGAGGTAATACCAAGCTCTTTTCGGATATCTTCAAACATGAATGGAGCCCGCCCCGTCGCAATTGCAACATAATGACCATTATCCTTCAGTGCCTGGACAGCTTCTTTTGTTGCCTCGGGGATTTCACCCTTTGTGTTCAAAATAGTGCCATCGATATCCAGGAATACGATTCTTTTGTCCATAGTACATCCTCCTCCTAGTCTTCCTGCCCTTGCATCTTTCTTCTCTACTTCTTATAATCGAGTATAAGTTATGCAGGTTCGTCGAAAAATATCTTTACATGAATCCCAAGAGAAAACAACCATCCCTTCCTTTTATCGGCAGTTTTTTTGAAAGTATGCTGTGTTTTTGTTTTCATCTTAGCGTTTTCATACTATACTGTTAAGTAAGAGGGATTGGACGGGTAAACGTTTTTTCTTGCTTTTCTGCGAAACGAAAGGAGTTGCTTCGTGTGCTCAAGCGTTTGAAGGAAAAGTTAAAGAAACGGTGGAAAGATTTATTTGGCCAAAAACGACGAGTGCCTACTACGTGCGGACAAGATCTAACTGAATAGCAATACGTCAGCAATTCGGTATTATAAAGACTTGCTCCGTTCGTTATGGATATAAAGCAATTGTCAACCATAAGAATAGGAGAGATAAATATGGTATTCAAAGTATTTTATCAGGAAAACCCTTCCGAGATTCCTGTACGTGAACGCTCTAAAAGCTTGTACATGGAAGCGGAAAGTATAAGACAGGTACGTAACACACTAGCAGATCGTGACATCAACATCGAGTTCATCCAGCCGCTCGATGAAGCACATCTTGCATATGAGAAGCAATCCGAAGACTTCAAATTGGAGCAAGCGAAATGAAATTCGTAAAAAATGACCAAACAGCTGTTTTTGCCATTGGCGGACTCGGAGAAATCGGCAAAAACATGTATGGGGTCCAATTCCAGGATGAAATCATCATTATCGATGCAGGAATCAAGTTCCCTGAGGACGAGCTTCTTGGTATCGACTACGTTATTCCGGATTTCACTTACATCGTACAAAATCAGGATAAAGTCAAAGGCTTGTTCATCACACATGGTCACGAAGACCACATCGGCGGCGTACCTTACCTCTTGAAAGAAGTGAACATTCCGATTTATGCAGGGAAACTTGCGATGGGGATGATCAAAAATAAATTGGATGAGCATGGTCTATTGCGTAATGCCAAGCTTAACATTTACGGAGAAGATGACATCATTAAGTTCAGAAAGACTTCTGTCAGCTTCTTCCGTACAACACACAGTATCCCGGAATCGTTCGGTGTAGTCGTCAAGACCCCTCCAGGCAACATCGTGCATACCGGTGACTTCAAATTTGATTTCACTCCGGTCGGACAGCCAGCTGACATAGCAAAAATGGCTGAAATCGGCAAAGAAGGCGTACTTTGCTTACTATCCGACTCAACTAACAGTGAAGTACCAGGGTTCACGATGTCCGAACGCGTTGTCGGTGAAAGTATCAGCGATATTTTCAGACGCGTTGACGGCCGCTTGATATTTGCTACTTTCGCATCCAACATTCACCGGTTGCAGCAAGTAATCGATTCAGCTGTGAAAACAGGACGTAAAGTAGCCATCTTCGGAAGAAGTATGGAAACAAATATCAACCTGGGTATCGAACTTGGATTCATCAATGCACCAAAGGAAACATTCATTGATTCGCATCAGATCAATCGCCTTCCAGCGAATGAAGTTGTTATTCTATGTACTGGTTCTCAAGGTGAACCAATGGCTGCACTTTCCCGTATCGCTAATGGAACACATCGCCAGATTCAGATTCAGCCTGGTGATTCGGTTGTCTTCTCGTCTTCACCGATTCCGGGTAACGCGATTAGTGTAAGCCGTATTATCAACATGCTGTATCGCGCAGGAGCGGACGTTATTCATGGAGCATTAAACAACATCCATACTTCCGGTCACGGCAGTCAAGAAGAACAGAAGCTGATGCTCCGTTTGATGAATCCGAAATACTTCATGCCAATCCACGGGGAATACCGTATGCTTGTAGAGCATATGAAACTTGGTAAGCTTACTGGTATCAGCGAAGAGAATTCATTCATCATGGATAACGGGGATGTCCTCGCATTAGGTAAAGATAGTGCTGCCATTGCAGGCAAGATTCCATCTGGTTCTATCTATGTGGACGGCAGCGGTATTGGGGATATCGGTAATATCGTATTACGTGATCGCCGCATCCTTTCCGAAGAAGGACTTGTCATTGTTGTTGTAAGCATCAATATGAAAGAATTCCGCATTGCTTCAGGTCCGGATATCATTTCCCGCGGTTTCGTATACATGCGTGAATCAGAAGACCTTATCAACGAGGCACAAAAAATCGTTTCTGCCCATCTGAATAAAGTGATGGAAAGAAAAACAACACAGTGGTCTGAAATCAAAAATGAAATTACAGATACAATCGCGCCGTTCTTGTTCGAAAAAACAAAACGCCGTCCTATGGTACTTCCAATCATCATGGAAGTATGATAAAAAGCCTGAGCTTATCGCTCAGGCTTTTCTTATTTCAATAAACGTTTGACTGACTCCTTCATATTCGGGAGCTCTATTTTCCCGGTAGAGAAGAACTCTTTGATTAGATATTCTGTATACTTCACAGCCTGCTGATAGGATATCTTCCCTGGCAGAGGCGCCATATCCTCAATCACTACATCAATTATCGCAGGCTTATCAGAGAGGAATGCTTGCTTGATGCTTGTTTCCAAGTCTTCGAATTTTTCAACCCGGTAGCCCTCTCCTCCGCAGGATTGAGCGAATTGAGCAAAATTCATTTCTCCCATATCAATTCCATAGTTGGATGAACCAATCGTCGCCTGTTCAAATTTGATCAAGCCAAGCTGACTGTTATTCAGGACAATCACTTTCACTGGCAGATCGTATTTTACCGCGGTGACAAAGTCCTGCATATTCATACTAAAGCCGCCGTCACCGCATATGGCTATTGCTTGCTTTTCTGGATATGCCATCTTCGCTGCAATTGCACCCGGAAGTCCGCAGCCCATCGTAGCAAGTCGCCCCGATACAATGAAATCCTGTTGTGTCAATGGCAGATATCGTGTAGTCCAAACAGTTACATTTCCTACATCGGATGAAATGACAGCATCTTTTTCCATATTCTTTTCTAACGCATAAATAATTTGTGGAGGCTGAATTGGCGATTCTTCTCTTTTCTTTTGCATTTGAAGCTGTGTATGCCATTCTTTCATCTTGTCTTGATATTTTTCGATGTAATCCATTTCAAACTTTTCCTCTGTGACTCTTGTCAGTTCCTCCAATACTTCTTTGGCATCCCCCGGTAAACCAACTTCCACAGGATAAATACTTCCGATAGCGCTCGCTTTGTTATCAATTTGAATTGCTGGCAAGTTATCCGGCAGGAACGAACGATAAGGGAAGCTGGTACCGACAAGCAGCAGCAAATCTGCTTCATTAATGGCCTCATAGGAAGGAGTTGTTCCGATCTGTCCATGCTGCCCCAAGCAATAGCTGTGATGGTCAGGTATGATACCTTTAGCAAGGAGGCTTAAAATAATCGGCGATTTTATATGCTCAGCAAATGTCAGGAGCTCCGTACGGGCATGCTTCGCCCCTTTTCCTGCTAAGATAATTGGTTTTTTCGCTTGATTGATCAGCTTTACTGCTTCCTCAAGATCCTGCTTAGCAGGAGCAATTCTTGGCTTGGCGTAATTAGCTGACGTTTTACCCGGCTTTTCTGGATGCTTCTCAGCGAACAGATCATCTGAAACCACAAGCACGCTGACACCTGAATTGGCATATGCTTCCCGGATGGCTTGATTCAAAAGATCTGGAAGTTGTTCGAATGATTCCGCTCTTTCATTGAATACAGCCACGTCTTCAAACATTTGCTCCAGTTTAACTTCCTGGAAAGCACCGGTTCCCAGCTCATTGCTAGGTACTTGTCCAACTATGGCAAGAACAGGTGCTTTATCTTCCCGCGCATCATATAAACCGTTCAGCAAGTGCACTGCCCCTGGTCCTGCAATCGATAGACAGACACCGAGCTTACCGGTAAGCTTCGCATAGGCAGCAGCAGCAAGGGCACCTGCTTCTTCATGACGAACTTGAATGAATTTCAGTTCCTCCTCTTTCTTATGTAAATCACTGATGAATTCATTTACCGAATCGCCGGGTATCCCGTAAATGTGGTCTACACCCCAATCGACTAACTGATCAGCAAGTACTGCTCCGGTTCTTCTTTCAAACATAATAACATCTCCCGTTTCAAATTTTTCCTCCTAATGTATGTAACCTTTTTTGTACATAAAAAAACCCAAACAGCCGAACTGTTTGGGTTCTGTTATCAATCTTCCGCCAAGGAGCGCTCAAAGCGTGCCAAGTCCCGGTCTGCCCCGATGACAATCAAAACGTCCTCAGAATCGAGTTCTGCATCCGGGGAAGGGCTCACATTTATCTCATTAGCTTGTTTGATGGCAACTACGTTACACCCATAGGCAGCCCGGATATCAAGCTCTATCAAGGATCTGCCAGCCATCTTCTTACCGGCACGCACCTCCACGATGCTATGCTCGTCACTAAGTTCCAAGTAATCGAGGATATTATTACTGATAATCTTATGGGCAATCCTTCTCCCCATATCACGCTCCGGATGGACGACGTGATCGGCGCCTATTTTACTCAATACTTTTTCATGGTAATCATTTTGGGCTTTGACAGTTATTTTCTTGATGCCGAGTTCCTTCAGCATAAGTGTTGTCAGGATACTTGCTTGGATATTCTCACCGATTGCTACAATCACGTGCTCAATATTGCGGATTCCCAGCTCTTTTAATACCTGTTCATCCGTTGTATCCGCGATAACAGCATGAGAAGCGATATTACGGAATTCATTTACTTTATCCTCTTCGATATCAATCGCCAGCACATTGAATCCTTCCCGGCTCAATTCCATACAGATGCTGCCACCGAAGCGGCCTAATCCAATAACTGCAAATTCTCTCTTCATAGTACTTCCTCCACTATTCCATAAACTAATCCTAGTCTATCACAAACAGTCAAGGTTGTATTATTTCTTTCCTTTTACATACTCTGCATCAAACAGGAACATACGCATGACGAGAATCAGTGAAGGAATCAGCATGAGCAAGCCTCCTCCGAAAGCAAGCAGAAGAGCCGTGCCCATTTCCGGAAGTGTAGCGTCAGCTGCAACTTGGATTTGATCATACAGAATATATGGCATATGACCGATGCCATAGCCTAAAAGAGCAAAGAAGAATTGCAGCATCACACAAATGAATGAGAGGCCATAGTTTCTTTCTTTGTAAATGAAATAGACTGCAACTAGGAAAAATAGAACCGATAAGCCGAACATCCACCATAAATCGAGCATGTTATTATAATGCTCCGGATTTTGTCTGCTGATTGCGATGAACGCCGTTAGACTGGCAATAATCTGCGGTGCAGACCAGAAAAGGGCATATGAACGCAATATTTTCCGTGCTGGTTCATCGCCTGCTTTATTCGCATAATAAGTCAGGAAGTTGGCGCTGATATACAGTACAGAGACGATGGCCAGGAATACGACCGCCCATGAGAATGGGTTTGTAAGCAGTTCTGTATAGCGCAAATGGATACTGCCACCCTCCTCGCGTAAAAAGCCTCCTTCTGATATCGTCAATCCTGTTGAGATGGCAGCTGGTATCAGTAAACCGCTGGCCCCATAAAGAAATGTGTACAGCAAGCTGCTGCGTGAGCCGTAATTCTCAAAGGCATAAAACGAACCTCTTATACCAATCAAGACGAGAATGATCGATCCTGGTATAAGCATGGCAGATCCGTAATAATATCCAGCATCCGGAAAGAAGCCAGCCAATCCGTAATAGAAGAAGATAAAGAACACGTTCGTAATCTCCCAGACAGGAGATAGATAGCGGGCAATCAGACGGTTTAAGATATGGTCTTTCTTTGTCTGCTTGGCATAGTAAGCAAAGAAGCCGGCCCCAAAATCAATCGATGCGATGATCAGATAGGCAAACAGGAAAAACCATAAGGCTGAAAGCCCAAGTACTTCATAGCTCATCGCTGATCACCTCCAAATAACGTATCTGGAAACCGTTGTTCCCATTCTTTCTGAATTGGATTTTTCTTATAAAGTCGGACCAATATCAGTGTGACGAATGTTCCTAGCAGTACGTATAAAACAAGGAACATGGCAAACGCATAATGCACATAAGGCGATGATACGGCCCCTTCTGCAACTCGCAAGTACCCGCGCATGATCCAAGGCTGCCGCCCGACCTCTGCATAAATCCAACCGAACTCCAGGGCAAGCAAAGCAAATGGAGCATTCACTACAATGGCCCGCAAAACCCACTTATTGTACTGATCTCTCTTCTTCCAGAACATGAACAAAAGGAAAAGCATGCTGATCATAATGCTGTATGCTCCTAGAGTGACCATTAAATCAAACATATAATGGATCCACAAAGGAGGTATCAGATCTGCATCCACTCTGTCCAAGCCTATGACCTCACTGTTGAAATCACCAAAAGACAAGAAGCTCAGAATCTTCGGCAGATGGATCGCACCTTTGATTTCATTGTCTTCTGTCAACCTTCCAAATAGGATCAGGTCTGCGCCCTTCTCCGTTTCAAAGTGCCATTCAGCTGCTGCCAGCTTTTCGGGCTGATAAGTGGCTAGAAACTTAGCGGATGTATCCCCAGCAATGGCAGTGAATATAGAAAACACCAAAGTTACAATCATCGTCAGCTTTAAAGCTTTCTTATAATATTTGTTATTGCCGTATTTCAAGATGAAGAATGCTGTGATGGCAGCAAGAATCGCAGCGCTGGTCATATACGAAGAAGTCAGCACATGAAACACCTTAGATGGTGTTGCCGGATTCCAGATTGCTTTCAGCGGCTCGACCGACATGATCGTCCTGCCTTCGAGCGTAAATCCCTGCGGCGTATTCATGAAGGCATTCACACTAGTGATGAACACTGCACTCATACCGCCGCCGATGATGACTGGCAGTGAAAGATACCAATGCGTATATCGTCCTTTGAAACGGTCCCACGTGTAAATATAAGCACCAAGAAAAATAGCTTCAAAGAAGAATGCAAAAGTTTCCATAAATAAAGGCAGACTGATGACATGGCCTGCTATTTGCATGAATGTCGGCCACAGAAGAAACAGCTGCAAACCAATTGCCGTACCAGTAACTACTCCGACAGCTACAATAATGACAAATCCCCTCGTCCATCGTCTTGCGAGCAAAATATAACTCGGATCTCGCTTCCGGATACCGACATATTCGGCAGCACTGATCAATAATGGAACACCAACACCGATTGTCGCGAAGATAATATGGAAGACGAGCGTCATTGAAGTAAGCATACGGGCTAAAATGACACTATCATATGCGAACAATGTGAATCCCCTGCTTTCTGTAATGGTTATCGCTCCTCTTGTTATGCCCAGAGAAATGAAATTTACCCAAAAGAAAGAGCGTATCTCCGGGGAGATACGCTCTTTATTTAATTTTCATCTGATTGGAATTGGGTTTTAACCAATTCGTAATACTTGCCTCTCGCATTCATCAATTTTTCATGATTGCCTTGTTCCAAAATACGACCTTGTTCCAGGACAATGATGTTATCTGCTTCCCTTATTGTAGAAAGTCGATGGGCAATCATAATAGCTGTTCGCCCTTGCAGCAAGGTTTTCAAAGCATGCTGTATTTTCAGCTCCGTTTCCGTATCAATGCTGGCTGTTGCTTCATCAAGGATGATGATGCGCGGATCAGCAAGCATCGTGCGAGCAAAAGACAGAAGCTGCCTTTCTCCTGCTGACAGAATGTTGCCCCGTTCCTCCACTTCCGTTTCGTATCCATCCGCCAACCGCTGGATAAAGTCATCCGCACCTACAATACGCGCCGCTTCCTTCACTTGACCGTCCGTTGCCCCTGGGTTACCAAAGCGGATATTTTCCATGATCGTGCCGGAAAAGACGAATGTATCCTGCAAGACCACACTGATTTGCAGTCTAACATCTTGCAGCCTCACATCTCGTAAATCCTCACCGTCTATTTTCACAGCCCCTGCAGTAGGATCATAAAATCTGCTGATCAAATTAGCGATAGTCGATTTTCCGGAACCTGTATGACCGACCAGCGCAACCGTCTGCCCCGCTTCCATATGCAAATCGATTTCATGAAGTGCAATTCGATCAGAGTTGTAAGCAAACACAACCTTTTCGAAACGTATATCTCCTCTTATGTTCGGAAAAGGCTTTGCATCCTTCCGGCTTTCCACATTCGGTTCTTCGTCCAGAAACTCGAATATACGCTCGGAAGATGCCATCGCTACAAGCAGCTGATTATAGATTTGACCCAGGCGGGAAATCGGCTCCCAGAACATTCCCAAGAAGAAAGCAAAGGTAACGAAAGTACCAATCTCAATTTGGTCTGACAAAATCAAATGAGCCCCATATGCGATCAGGATAACAGTACCAATAGCGTTGCTCATCTCCACGAAAGGACCAAAATACGCGCTCTTTTTTGTAGCAATTCGTTCACTTTCGAAATTATCCCGGTTAAGTGCTTCGAAATAATCTGTATTTTCCGGCTCCTGGGCATAAGATTGTGTCACACGAATACCTTGTATCGCCTCATTCAAATGCGAATTCATACGTGATTTTTGCATCCTCACTTGCTGCCAGGAACGCCTGATGCTTTTTCTGAGCTTCGTTGAGATGAAGAACATGAGCGGCAGAATAATAAGAACTGCTACTGCCAGCTTAGGACTTAGGACAAACAAGATAGCTATGATACCGATCAGCATAACAGAATCGGTCAGCAGGTTTATGATTCCGTTTGTGAACAGCTCTTGTAAGGAGTTGATGTCATTGAGAACTCGAACAAGAATGGATCCGGCAGAACGGGTATCAAAAAAACGATGCGACAGATGCTGGATATGACTGAACAGCTTCTTCCGTAGATCGTAAATCACATGCTGCCCGAGAATGTTTACCCACTTGATTCGCAATATATTAGCCACATAATTGAGTACGTATAAGAGCCCGATACCAACTACGAGATAGATCAGGGAACGGGTGTCACCGGACGCGATAGCCATATCGATTGCCACTTTACCGATTAGAATCGGAATAAGCAATCGGATTAGTGTGGACAGCAGCATCGTAACAATGGATCCTGGCAGCAGCGTTTTGCTGTAAGGTTTCATAAATCCAAGCAAACGCCTGATCTGAGCCCAGTCGAAAGGCTTTTCCATCGCTTGATCCTGTGAATAATGAAATCTGTTTGTATGCTTTTTCTTATATTGCAGGTTTTCCATAGGCTACCCCCTTACTGTGCTGAGCGCATGATTGCTTTTTGATCCTGGTACTGAATATCGTAGATACGCTGATACAAACCGCCATTGCGCAGAAGGAATTCATGCGTTCCCCGTTCAGCGATCCCCCCTTCATCCAGTACGAGGATCTCATCAGCATGCTTAACTGAAGATATACGGTGCGCGATAATGAATGTTGTACGGTTCTTCATTACTTCCTTCAGTGCCTTTTGTATCTTTACTTCTGTCTGCATATCAACGGCACTCGTCGCGTCATCCAGAATCAAGATACTTGGATCGATCAGCAGCGCCCTGGCAATTGCTATACGCTGCTTTTGACCTCCGGACAGACCCATGCCCCGTTCACCAAGCATCGTATCGTACTGATCAGGCAGTTCCATGATAAAATCATGGGCTTGCGCACGTTTAGCTGCATCTACAACTTGCTCAAAACTGACATGATCCGGATTGCCGTACGCAATATTTTCTTTGATTGTCGTGGAGAAGAGAAATGCCTCCTGCAAAACGAAGCCAATGTGCTGCCTTAACATCCGCAGATCATAATCCTGTACAGGCTTGCCGTCTATGTAGATATCGCCTGATGTTGGTTCATAAAAGCGGGTCATTAACTGGGTGATGCTTGTTTTTCCTGATCCGGTTCCACCCACAAGACCGATGATTTTACCTGGCGGCGCATCAAAGCTGATATCTTTAAGAGCCATGTCATCTTCCTTCACATACTGAAGTGAAACCCTGTCGAAGGTTACATGCCCGTTTATCTTTCTTTTGCTGATTGGCTGATCCAGCTGCTTGATATCTTCTTTTGCTTCCAAAACTTCCAGCAGCCTTTCCCCCGATGCCTTCGCTTGAGAGAACATATTGATTATAAAGCCAAGATTCGCGAGCGGTCCCAAGATGTAAGAGACAAGGCTGAAGAAAGCGACCAAAGCTCCTAATTCAAGCTGGCCGGAAATAACAAGATATCCGCCATAGGAGATGAGGACAACCATACAGATATTGCCGATCAGTTCCATGAGCGGGAAAAACTTTGCCCACACCTTGGAAGTGAAAATATAGTTGTCTCGATAAGTGGAATTATTATCTGTAAATCGATCAATCTCAAACTCTTCGCGTGATAAGGATTTAACCGTATTCATCCCGCTGATATTTTCCTGCACACGTGTATTAAGCACACCAAGGGAAGTTCTGATGTTTCGGAAAGCAGGATGCACACGCCGATCGAAACGATAAACGACCACAGCCAAAAACGGCATGGATACCATCGTAACAAGGGCAAGCGGAACAGAATATGCGAACATAACAGCAAGGCTGATCACAATCAGCAGGACAACACGAAGAAATTGGCCTACTCCCGCCGACAGAAAGAATCGTATTCCTTCTACATCCGCAGTCAACCGGGACATCAAATCACCTGTACGCGCGTTATCATAATACGTGAAGCTCAGTCTCTGCAGCTTTTGATAAAGACTGTTCCGCATCTTGAAAACCGTTTGGACACCGAATAGATCTCCAAGATACTGCTGCAGGAAATTGGCAACCCCCTTAATAATCATTAATAATACGAATCCGGCTGATATAATCGGAATAAGATTGTACTGATTACCCAGCACTACATCGTCAATCGTTATTTGCAAGATGATGGGATAGACAACTGTTATAGCTGTCACAATAGCGATGAATAGAAGCGATAAGTAGAAGTTGCGTCGATACGGCCAGTAGAATTCCTTCAATTTCCTGAATATATGCAAACCCTTCTCCCCCTCCAAGATTAGTCGCATGTTCTAATATATCGGGTTCCGAACTAATTTACCAGCTTAAATTAACGATTATTTAAAAAAGTTTGAATTTAGGTTAAATAAAAAAAGCATCGTTTACACGATGCTTCGATAATGCTCTTGCAGGAATCGTACATATCGCTCTAAATCTTCAGACTGCTGAAAACTAGCTTGCGCCACTTGGGCACTCCCGCCGCCCTTACCTCCGAAATCAGAGAGGGTTGTGCGGAATAGATTTCCGCTATGGAATTCTTCCAGATTATGCGTCAATACCAGCTTTCCGTCCGCAGCATTGGACAGTACGACAAAGTTCTTGCCAGCTTTGAGCAGTTTATCTGCCATTCGCTGCAAGGCTTTCACGTTTTTTCCTCCATAAGATCGAGTTACAATAGGACCCTCCGTTTGAATGAGTTCCTGTAATTCCAATTCTTCAAGTCTTCCTTCCAGCTCTTCCGCCCTTTTGACAGCTATTTGCAAATCAGCTGCTTGCTTCTGGATCCTATCGAGAACTTCCTGGCTGTTTGTTTGGAATTGGTCTGCTGCTTTTTCCACAATGGTAAACATATTCCGGGTGGTTTCCAGAGCTCGTTTTCCGCACTGGAAATAGATACGCTGCCCCTGTTTTTGTTTTTCTGTTTTTAGGATCTTAATCAACCCTATTTGTCCGGTAGATGAAACATGTGTGCCGCCACACGGGTTGTATTCCACTCCATCAATTTCAACGATCCTGACATCCTCAGTCACGGATGGCTGTTTGACAACAGGTAATTCAGCCAGCTGCGCAGCTGTCACATAATAGCTGGAAATCAGGCGGTTATCATAAATTAGTTCATTTACCTTTTGTTCTGTCTTTTCCAATTCTGCTTCTGTCAATTTGTCCCCAGGAAGATCAATTGTCACAGCTTCCTGTCCTAGATGAAAACCAATCGTTGGACGATCTAAGACGAAACGGAAAGCAGCAGAAAGAAGATGCTGTCCGGTATGCTGCTGCATCAAATCGAAGCGATGAGCCCAATCAATCTTGCACTCAACCTTACCTCTTACGCTGGACTCCAGACCATAATATGGCACTGCACCTTTGCTTTCGACAGCTTTGACTTCCAAATCAGATATGGTTCCTTGATCTGCAGGCTGTCCGCCGCCACCAGGATAAAATGCTGTTTCCTTCAATGACACATAGTATAGTCCATCTTTTTCATATGTATCTTCAACTTCTGTTGCCCACTTCTCACAAAAAGCGTCTTCTCTGTATAGCAGCTTGCTCATATCGTCCCACCCTTTATTTTCTGATAGAGCAAGCTTATCATGAATCACTTATCAGTAGAAAGTCTGCTCAACTATATCTAAGGGCATCCAACTGATTTATCAACATCGTCGTGAAGTTACCGCCAGTCTGTATATGCCGCACTCTTCCCTTTCTGTCCAGCAAGACAATGCATGGCAGCTTCTGTACTCTGAAGGTATTTTTCATTTGATGCCTTTGATCGAGATAGACAGGCAAATCGATATTATTTTTCAGCACATAATCATGTATTCTTTGTCCATCTAAATCCGATGCTGAGCGGGGTACATGAACCAATATGATATCAAAAAACCGTCTTTCAGAATTTGCAAAATTTAAAAAGACAGGTAGTTTCTCCTTACAAATCGCACAGCTGATAGACCAATAGTAAAGAATAACCGGCCGATTACCAGCATCTTGATGGGGTAATGTAAGCCAATTTGCGGTCTGCTGGTCAATTGTTTGTGGTAGCTGCGGTATCATGCCTATACATCCTCCCTCTTGAGCATCTCATCGCCCGGCTGCCAATTCACGCCGCATGCTTCTCCTGTTTGCAGCGCCTCCAAAACACGCAGTAATTCTGTTGTCTCCCTGCCAACCAAATCTGCATGCATTAGGTAATAGCAAATTTCACCCTCCGGATTGACAATGACTGTAGCTCGTAAAGATGTATAGCTTTTGCCGTCCAGCACACCGTAAGCCTGAGACACGTCACCCGTAAAGTCAGAAGCCAATGGATAGGTCACATTCTGGATCCCATTCTGTTCCCGTGGTGTTTCCTGCCATGCAGCGTGGGAAACAAGACTATCTGTAGAGATGGCAATTATCTCCGCATCCAAGTCATGCACTGTATCAATTTTATCCGCTAAATCATTCAATTCAGTGGGACAAACCGTACTGAAATCACGAGGATAAAAAAAGAGCACCAACCATTTATTATTATCAATTTTCTGTTTCAAGCTGATAGTCGCCGTCTTACCATCAGGCATGACAGCGGGCAGCTCGAACTGAGGTGCAGCACTCCCGATCATGGGCCCTCCCCCTTCATTTATACCTGTGTCACTATATGCTTATTGCCAGCATTTGTTACAGAACGTTTTGTCACTGCCTATTCCGGGTACTCTCCTAGGAGCAGAAATTGTAAAAGGAGACATGGTATGAACTTTCTAACAGACGGACTACAATTCAACTATGACGGCTTGATTGAAAAAACCGTGTCAATCGGCCTGCAGCTGCTGCTAATCATTATCGGTTATTTTGTTTTGCGAGCAGTTGGTAAAAAACTGATCAGTACGAGCTTGAATAAAGCAAGTTCTAAACAGCGTATTTCAACAAGCAGAATGATGACATTGGAAAAGCTGCTTATCAATACATATGGGTATGCCTTGATTTTCCTGCTCATTGTCATGGTATTTGGCGTTTTTGACATCCAGATTGGACCGTTGATAGCAGGGGCCGGGATTATCGGACTTGCCATCGGATTCGGCGCCCAAGGTTTGGTGAGTGACGTCGTGACTGGATTCTTCATCCTTTTGGAACGTCAAATTGAAGTAGGAGATGTTATTACTACATCCGGCTATAATGGTGTTGTAGAAGAAGTAGGATTACGGACGACACAGGTGAGGAGTTTCGATGGCACATTGAATTTCATTCCGAACCGCAATATAAACGGGATAAGCAACCACTCTCGCGGCAACATGCGCGCTATGGTTGACATTGGCATCAGCTATGAAGATGATATTGATCATGCTTTAAGAGTGCTGCAGGAAATATGCGAGTCGTTCCAGCAAGATGAACGCTTCCGGGAAGGACCAGATGTCATTGGTGTACAGGAACTGGGAGCATCTGAAATCACTTTACGAATCATTGGTCATACAGCCAATATGGAACAATACGGTGCAGAACGCGATATGAAAAAGGCAATCAAAGAAGCCTTCGACAGAGAAGGAATTGAAATTCCATATCCACACCAAGTTTTTCTGCAGCGAAAAGAAGAAAGCGCAAAGCAATAAGCTTTGCGCTTTTCTTATGCGTGGTTCATATAAGCCAATACAGCTTCGACTCCAAAGTGCAATGCCTGTTCATCAGGCTGCAGCTTACTATGATGCAATCCATAAGGTGAATCGACACCTAACCAAAACATAAAACCAGGAATCTCCTTCAGCATATAGCCAAAATCCTCACCGGTCATTGCAGCCGGAGCTTCCTTATACGTCAATGACGTTTTTGCTACAGCTCCTTGGAATGCTTCTACCTTCATTCCATCATTGTATACCTGATAATAATTCGAACCATAATCAATTTCAATCTGACAGTTATGACTAATTTCCATACCTCTTGCCTGCTGCTCGATATGCTGCTTCACCAGAGCAATAGCTTCCGGATCCATCGTTCTGATCGTGCCCTCCAAACGGGCAGTTTCCGCAATTGTATTCTGCACAAATCCGCTTTCCATCTTTCCGATTGTTATGACGGCACTTTGCAGCGGATCCAAATTACGCGCTACGATTCCCTGCATATTCGTCACAAAAGTACTAGCCGCGACAACCATATCCCTTGTTAAATGCGGATAAGCAGCATGTCCGCCTTTTCCTTTGAAATCAAGGAACAACTCAGACGTATTAGCAAATAGCAAACCTGCTCTTGAAGAAACAGTACCTACTGGAAGCTCGGGTGCAATATGAAGAGCGAATATCTCATCCGGCCACCATTCTTTTAGAATACCGCTTTGCATGAGCGGTAAAGCTCCTCCTGGACCTTCCTCTGCTGGCTGGAAGATGAATACGATGTTTTGTAAAGGCTGATCTTTGGCACAAGCAGTTAATGCGCCTAAAGCAATTGTCATATGCAAATCGTGCCCACACGCATGCATACGGCCTTCATGTTCTGACTGATAGGAGAGACCAGTAGCTTCCGTAATCGGCAATCCATCGATGTCCGTGCGATATGCAACCGTTTTTGAGCCGACAGACCCTGCCACTCTTACGATAATACCTGTCCGCCAAGTTTTGATTTCCAAAAATTCCTGTGGGAGTTTGCGGATGTAAGCAAGCAAATAGGCTTGCGTCCTCTCTTCCTGGAATCCAAGTTCGGGTATACGGTGCAAATCCCGTCTGATCTGTATCAATGTATCTTCCATGCCATCACCTGCTTTAGTTGATAATAAAAAAAGGAGCAGCAGCTGCTCCTTTTCCTTGTTAGTTCAGTTTACGAAGCTCCTGACGAATTTCTGTTTTTGATTTCGTCTGATCATCGATTTCTTTCAATACACGTGCTGGTGTTCCGCCAACAAGTGTGTTTGGAGCTACATCTTCAGTCACGATTGCGCCAGCAGCAACAATCGCTCCTTTTCCTACAGTTACGCCTTCCAATACGACAACGTTAGCACCGATGACAACATCGTCTTCGATAACAACTGGTTTCGCGGATGGTGGTTCGATAACACCAGCCAAGACCGTACCAGCTCCGATATGGCAGTTCTTACCAACAGTTGCTCGTCCGCCCATAACGACGTTCATATCGATCATAGTACCTTCACCGATAACTGAACCGATGTTGATGGAAGCACCCATCATGATAACGGCACCATCACCGATTTCCACTTGGTCACGGATAACAACACCTGGCTCAATGCGTGCATTGATTCCTTTCATGTCCAATAGAGGAATCGCAGAGTTCCGGCGGTCATTCTCGATGACATAATCCTCGATTGCTGCTGTATCTTTCAAAAAGCCTTCCAGCTCGCTCCATTCACCGAATAAAACTGCTGTGTTCGCTTCGGGGAAAGCTTTAACGCTTTCTGGGTAAGCCAGCGTGTCCAGGCCTTTCCCTTTTACGTATACTTTAACTGGTGTAGATTTTTTACTATTCGAAATGAAAGAGATGATTTCATTTGCGTCCATCATTTTCATGGTTTTTGCCTCCTATGTAACAACGTATGGAATTACTTTATCAAAACTTTTACTAATCAACAAGCTTTTTCAACCTGCCTGGTTTTTCGCCAGAAACACGTGATCAGACATTGGTCTTATCGCCGGTTGGATGGTAATGCACTTGTTCATGTAAGTAGCGGTTCATCTTTTTAAGAATCGCCCTTCGAGTCAGGATTCCCTCGAAGTAACCTTCCTCATCCAGCACGCAAAGAAAAGCTTGGTTCACAACAGCCTTCAATGCTGTCAGAAAAGAATCCGATTTCTTCAATACTGGTACATCCGTAAGCATCGTTTCCGACACTTTTATCTCGGAAAGCTTCTCCATCTCGAATCTCTCCATACCGAGAACTTCATTCAGGATTGCAGTCTTCGATATCATGCCCTTCAGTCTATACGTATGATCAAGTACGGGAATGACCGAATAACCTGATTTTACAAGCACAAGCAACGCGTGCTCCAGCGGGTTGTTCAATTGAACGTGAGCAACCTTTTCAGACTCGATCATCAAGTCCTCTACCGTTATTGCGGTGAGTTCCTGCAACTCTAATTTTGCCATTCGATCTCTCCTTTTGTCAGCGGCAATAGAAGGAGGTCAATCGCCTCTACCAGTTTACCACAACCCTCTGCAGCCTTCCAATTTCGACAACGTTTTCAAAGTGTCACATTTGGGCAGCTGCACCATAAAATATTTCCAGGATTGACTCGGTTTTTATGGTGTAAAGCTAAGAAAAGCTTTATACTGAAACAAAGCAGAAATGAGGTAAATAATTGGAAACTTATATTTTCACAAAAAAAGAAGAAGCCGCCCACTCTATCACGCATGGGTTCGGGGCTTTACTGAGTATTGCAGCCCTTGCTGTTGCAATCGTCTTGGCAAGCTTCACGAAGGATCCTTGGATCATTGTTTCTGTTACCATCTATGGTACGACAATGCTGCTTATGTATCTTTCTTCGACCATCGTTCATGCCTTGCCTGAGGGAAAAGTGAAGGATATTTTCCAGATTATCGATCACGCAGCCATCTATCTTTTTATAGCTGGCACCTATACTCCTTTATTGCTGATCAGCCTCAGAAGCTCGCTCGGTTGGACGATTTTTGGCATCGTTTGGGGAATTGCACTTGCAGGTATCATCTTCAAGATTTTCTTCGTCAAGAAATTTTTGATTATGTCGACAGTTTTCTATGTCTTGATGGGCTGGATGATCGTTCTCGTTTGGGAACCGATGCTTGCAGCTTTGCCGCAGCAGACGATTCTTTACTTGGTCATTGGCGGTCTTTTCTATACAGTTGGTGCTGTATTCTACGTTTGGCGAAAGATTCCTTATCATCACGCCGTATGGCATTTGTTCGTACTGGCGGGATCTGCTTTCCATTTCTTCGCCATTCTTTTCCTCATCTGAAGCAAAAAAGGCATTCTCCCCCTTCATTCGGGGAAGAGTGCCTTTATTACGGATAAAAGAAGGTGCACGTTATGAAAAAGACTTTGATTTCAGCTGCTGCGGGAACAATCATAACCGGAGCTGGACTAGGATATATGTATGCACGACATATAGAACCAGCACGGCTGGTAACAAAATCATACACACTTACTAGTGAAAGGCTGCCTAAATCTTTTCATGGGCTGAAAATTGTTCAATTCAGTGATTTACATTTGGGCTATCATTATTCCATTCGGAAGCTTAAACGTTTAGTTCGTCATATTCAGGAACAGCAGGCAGACGTCATCGTATTTACCGGCGATTTTGCCGATCGCCCAATACGACTGAAATGGAAGCAAGAGATCGTCGATTGTCTGACGACACTTCAGGCACCATTCGGAAAGTACTGGATATACGGCAACCATGATTATCGTGACGAAAGCGAAGCAATTGTTGCGAAATATATGGACGCTGGAGGATTCACACCCCTTCATAATACTGCTGCTTTCCTAAAACGCGGACAGGATCATATTCTCCTTGCCGGTATTGACGATGTCATCCGAAGCACACCGAACCTGCACGCAGCCACTCGTCATAGTGATGATGATTCCTTCACAATCCTGTTGGCACACGAACCAGACTTAGCAGAGAATGTGAGACATTTGCCAGTAGATGTCCAATTATCCGGTCATTCGCATGGCGGACAAGTAAGAATTCCTTTCTACGGGGAAGTGATTGTGCCTCCTTATGGCAGGCGATATGTGGATAGCCATTATGAAGTTGGCTCACGTCCCTTGCATGTTTTCGTTTCCAGAGGTGTCGGTACGACAAGAATGCCAATTCGTTTTGCATGCCCGCCGGAAATATCTCTACTCACCCTTCAGCATGGACCAAAGCACGTCGAGCTTAAATAAGAAAGAGCTTGCCAATTGTACAGCTTTTCTGTACGATAGTACCATTCTCCGATAGGGACTATTCCTGCAACAGGAGGTTAATCGAATGAAAGTGAACTGGACATTAGAGGATATAGCAAAAGCTTTGTTCGTCGTTAATCGGCACGCAAAGACAGCTTCTGATCCAAGCCACTTGTATCAATTAAAGAAACAAACAGTAGCGAAACTGCTGGAACAGAACAAGGCAAAGAAAATCGGCTTGCATTTTTCTGAACACCCAAAACTCAGCAGACAGCACTCTACCATGCTGGTACAAATAGCAGACTATTACTTCCATATTCCAGCTGCAAAGGAAGATTTCAAGACACTGCCGCATCTTGGAGAATTGGACAAGACTTTTCGGAACCCGAGGCCAAACCTTTCCCTTTCTCAAGCAAAGCGGATCCTTTCCAGCTATTTGGATTTACCGCAGCAGGATACCAGACCAAAACAGCAAACACCTATGAGCAGATCGGCATATTATACGCCGTCCTCACTTGGTCAGTTCACCTGGCCAGACAAGAAAAAGCGCCGCAGCTAAGCTGTGCGCTTTTTCTGTTTACCGCCTAAAACAGAAAGCAACCTAATCAAGATGAGTACGCTGCAAACGATTGTCATGACTAAAAGCAGTCTTTCTCCTAAAGCTTCCCACTGTATCCATCCTTTACGATATAAATTACCCAATGCCGTATGCGCACATAGTACAAATAGAATATAGTACCACTGCTTCCTTACCAGCCACTTTATACAGATAAATATAACTGCAAAAACAGACAGAACACCTAACAGGCCTACTATAGGCAAAATCATTTCTACCATCCCTTCCCGCTTACAGTTTTGACTAAAAAATAACCAGCTAAACAAAAAGGAATCCCTTTATCAATCAGGATTCCTTGTCTTCTTCCACTATGTTATAATGTATCAATCGTTATTCCATATGATCAGCCGGAATGCCATATTTATCATCCAGCGACTCTTCTATCTTTAGCATTGCCTGATCATCCTGTAATAACTCATTTTTGTTTTGCGTGATTAATTCTTCTAAAGAAAGCTTGCGGGGTCTCATCAATTAGCCTCCCTTTATATTTTCCTTTAGCTATTCCCAATACTATCACGTTATAATCAAAATTGTTTGAACATTATGTTAAGAAAGTATGACAATGGAGGATTTCAGATGGAACATCTTATCAATCCGCGCGTTACAAACATACAAATCTCCGGCATTCGCCGCTTTTACAATCTAGTGGCTGATAAAGAGGATATGATCAGCCTGACAATTGGACAGCCTGATTTTCCTACCCCGCTTCATGTAAAGGAAGCCGGAATCGAAGCAATCCGTACTGACAAGACGACGTATACACCAAATGCTGGTCTTATGCCTTTGCGTCAGGCAATCAGTGAGTTTTACACAAAATACGCTCCCGTCTACCGCGCTGCCGAAGAAATCATAGTCACAGTGGGAGCATCACAAGCTATCGATATCACACTGCGGACTATCCTGCAGCCAGATGATGAAGTAATTTTACCCGGTCCAGTGTATCCAGGTTATGAGCCGCTTATCACGCTGGCTGGAGGAAAGCCCGTTTTAGCTGATACAACTGAAAATGGATTTAAATTAACAGCCTCCATTTTGGAACAATACATTACACCGAAGACAAAATGTGTCATCCTGCCTTATCCCTCCAATCCGACTGGTGTCACACTTACATACAAGGAACTGGAAGAAATAGCGGATTTCTTAGCTGATAAGGAAATCTTCATTTTATCTGACGAGATCTATAGCGAGCTGACATATGATAATGCCCATGTATCAATTGCCGGTTTCCCGCAGGTTAGGGATAAGACGATTATTATTAATGGTTTGAGTAAATCCCATTCCATGACCGGCTGGCGAATTGGATTCACACTTGCACCGGCATGGCTGAGCACCCATATGCTAAAAGTCCATCAATATAACGCTACTTGTGCAAGTTCTGTCAGCCAATATGCTGCGATCGAAGCTCTGACAAATGGCCTAAAAGATCCTGTTGGTATGCGTGAAGCATACCGGGAACGCAGGGACTACTGCTTGAAGCGCTTGGAAAACATGGGATTGACTGTCGAGAAACCAAATGGGGCATTCTATATTTTCCCGAAATTCCCGATTAATGAAATGACTTCTTTGGATCTTGGTTTGACATTAGTGGAGAAAGCAGGCCTTGCTATCGTACCAGGAGATGCGTTTTCCCATCTCGGGGAAGGATATATGCGGATTTCTTATGCTTACAGCATGGAGCTGCTCCAAGAAGGAATGGACCGATTGGAGCGTTTTCTATCTACTAATAAGTTAGCATAACAAAAGGACAGGTCGCTTAGAACCTGTCCTTTTTTATATCTTTCTTTTTGCTTCATATAAATTCAGCAGCTTGTCCAATTCCTGGCTTTTCGCAATAGATTCACTGCTTGTAAACCCCTTCTCAAATGCTACTTCTGCCATTTGCTCACGCAGTACCTCAATCTGCTGCGTCAGCCTATTTAAATTGATTAGTTTATTGGAATGCTGCAGACAATATCTGGCGTGTTCAGGCAATATCATTTGATCACCATTATCCCTCATTAGTTACAAATCTTTTCCATAACTTATCATGCCAAAAGATCGAATGAATGTAAAGTTTATCAAGCACTTTTCACACTTTTTACATAAGTGGCTGACAAGCTTCCACCTTCTCTCCTATGATTCGGCAAAAGATGACGGAACGAAATTAGATCTTTATTCATAAAGGAGCCAGTCTATAGTCACGGTTACGCTCCAGAATACAAGATGGAAATAGTATTCGAAACTGGGCTAACGTCTATACCCCTTTACGCTCTGCGCCATATAGTAAGGTGTAAGCTTTAGGAGGTGAAACAGAATGGGTTACGGATACGGTGGCTTCGGCGGTTTCGGCGGAGGCGGTTACGGTGGCGGTTGTGAAAATGTCGGCGGTTACGGCGGCGGTGGCTGCGGCTATGGCAACGGCTTTGCTTTGATCGTTGTACTTTTCATCTTGTTGATTATTGTTGGTGCAGCATTCTACTGCTAATACTAACAAAAAAAGACGGCATCTTAGGATGCCGTCTTTTTCATTAACCAATGATGATTCGCTCTTTCGGATAGTGGTAGTTAGCTGTCTGTGAATTCCGCTGCAAGGAATAAAGGAACGTCAGTATACCGACACGTCCAAGAAACATAAGCAGCATCAAGACTATTTTGCTTGCATCACTCAGCTCTGGTGTAATTCCAAGACTCAGGCCGACCGTTCCGAACGCGCTGCAAACTTCAAATAACACTTCTGTAAGCGAAAACGGCTCAATAGAAGCAAGGATCACTGCAGAAGTGAATACCAAAATCATCCCGAAGATCGTTACGTTGATTGCTTTGAAAAGATCTTCCGGGTGGATTTCCCGCCGAAGGACAGTAATCTGTTTATTCCCTCTGGCAAAATGATAAAGCGCAATTACCACTAATGCCAGGGTGGTAGTCCGTATACCTCCTCCGGCACTGCTAGGAGATGCCCCGACAAACATCAGCGCAGACATGAACAGCTGATTTTGTTCTGTAAGCTGGGCAATATCCATTGTTGCCAGCCCACCACTTCGGGTGGTAACCGATTGGAAAAGGGAGTAGAACAGTACTTCATGCCACGATTTTCCCACAAAGAAATTCCTGGAATCAAGCAAAGCGATGATGATTGCACCAGCAAAAATAAGTACCATGAAAGTAATGGTTGTCAGCTTAGCGAATAGAGAAAATCGAATAAAAGTACGCTCATCCTTTGAAGCAAATATATACTGTTTTACCTCAATCAGAACCGGGAATCCGATTGCTCCCAGAACGATAAGCAGCATATGTACGAATTGTACGAAATAATCGTGCCGAAACGGAATCAGTGACTGCCCTGTTATATCAAAACCGCCATTGGTCGTTGCGCTGATGGAAGCAAATAAGCCCTGAAAATAAGCTTCTCCCGCAGTAGGAAAATACTGAAGATAATACGTCCCCAAGACAAGGAATCCAATCAGCTCTATGGAGAGGACTACAACCAATATCTGCTTCATAAGATTAACTGCTCCGCGAAACGACACTTGATTTTGATCTACCATGATCAGTCTTCTTTCCTTGAAGCCGATCTTTTTACCGAACAGCATCCATACAAATGTTCCTAATGTCATGACGCCAATTCCGCCGAGCTGCATCGTAAAGGCTATAAAAATAATGCCTGTCGTATTGAAGTATTCATGAATTGGCACAGAAGCAAGTCCTGTTACGCTAATTGCACTAACCGCTGTAAATAATATGTCGACGAAGGATATATTCGTTCCTTCTCTATGAGCGACTGGAAGTGCCAGCAAACACGTTGAGATAATTACAGCTGCTAAATAAAATAAGATGATCAATCTGGTTGGCGAAATATTATTCAGCCATCGCCAACGCGGGTCATAGGTACGCATACAAGAGCTCCTTTAATTGCACGTTCTAAACGTTGTCTATTATAGCAGGCATACTAAAGAATAGCTCGCTTTTTCAAGTGCACTTATTCTGTGGTTCCTGCTCCGCTGGTCAATATCTCTTCTTCTTCCATTCCTTCTTGACGCATGCTTTTAATGGAAGCGAACAGTTCCAGTTTTTCTTCCCTTGCAAGCGTACCCTTCATAATGACGTTTCCTTCCTCTCCTAAATCATTCACTTCCTGTACTTGGACAAGGAACATTGCTGGACGGTTTTCTGGTTTTGTAATTCGTACTTGTGCGAGCAGTACTTTACCGCTTTCCGATAATTTTTGTACACTGTCCAAATCTGTTTTACCCAAGACTGCTTCCAGCACCCATTCGTTATCTTCTTCCTTGTTGATGATCAATCCCTCTGCCAGTCTCATTTCCTTTTCGTTTAAAGCATCTTGATCTGTCGGATATAAAGTCAGCTCTACCAATTTGAATGTTTTCAAAGTACCTCTCCTTTTAACATGTCCAATTATGTCTTTTTCTCTATCTTATCAGAACTTCTCCTATCCGTATGTATTGTGTATCTAATGTTTTCTGGCTATAGAGCCAGGGTACAGAGTTAGGATATTGCCAGGAAGGATGATACTATGCATAAACTGGATTTAATCGTGATAGGGTCTGGCGTAAGTGGCCATAGCACAGCTTCAGCAGCAAGGAAAAAGGGTTGGACTGTGGCTGTCATTGACAATAAACCATTTGGCGGTACTTGCCCTCAATGGGGATGTGATCCAAAGAAGGTACTGATTGAAACAGTTAAAATCCAGGATGCTTTTGACCGGATGAAGGGGTATGGTTTGACTGGAGATGCACAGCTGGATTGGAGCAAGTTACGTGAACATAAGGAAACGTTCACGAAACCGATTCCTGCATCTACCGTAGAAGAATTTGAGAATGACGGTATCGAAGTATACCAAGGGCATGCACAATTTATTGATGACCATACTATAGAGGTTAACGGAGAAAAGCTCCAGGCTTCGTATATCCTGATCGCTTCAGGAGCATCTCCCATAAAATTGCCGGTTGATGGATTCGAACATTTAGTTTCAAGCGATGCTTTTTTTGAACTTGATGAGCTTCCCCAGGAATTAGTGCTGATTGGCGGAGGATATATCAGTTTTGAATTTGCACATATTGCTGCGCGCTTTAATAGAAAAGTCACTATCATTCATCGCGGAGAACGTCCTCTGGAAGGATTTGATGAAGACGTTGTCGAGCGCTTGGTTGACTATAGTAAAAAACTTGGTATCTATATTAGAACGAATACGGAGCTGGAAGCTGTAGAAAAGCAAGGAGATACATTCTCCGTTTCCATCCGCTCTAAAAACAATACAGAAAAGCTTTCTGCTGACATTGTCATTCATGGCGCTGGAAGAGCACCGAATGTTCAAGAAATGGGTTTGGATCAAACATCCATTTCCTATAGCAAGAAGGGAATTAAAGTGGATAAGAATCAGCAAAGCATATCAGCACCGCATATTTACGCTGCAGGTGATTGCGCGGATGACGGAAAACTGCCGCTTACACCTCTGGCATCAGAGGCTGGAAACCGCGTTATCCAGCATATGTTGGAAGAAAAACAGCAGCACGATTTCAACCATACGCAGCCTTCCGTTGTATATACGATTCCCGGAATTGCTTCCGTTGGTGTAAGAGCAGTCGAGGCTGCAAAACTACAGGATAAGTATGCGATCATTGAACAAGATTTGAGTTCCTTCTTCACGAACAAGATAACCCGGCTCGAGGAAGGATACAGTAAAATCATTTTAGACAGAGAAAAGCAAACCATTGTCGGTGCGCATGTATATGCAGCTCAAGCTGAACATTTAATCAATGTCTTTACATTAGCAATTGAAATGAAAGCACAAGTCAACCTGCTGCAGTCCTTGCTTTGGGCTTACCCGACAGTGGAGAGCGATATTCCAAGTATGCTTCAATAAACAAAAAAACCGCCAGCTTGGCGGTTTTTTATGCTTTATATGCTTTCACATAATATACTTCTTCATTTAAGTCCCCTTGAGATACTTCAAACCCTGCTTTCTTCAATTTGTCTGCAAGCAGATCTGCGCTGTGATCTCTGCTGTAGCCAAGCGCTATCATAATACCTTTTTCGATAGTCACCCTGTACATTTCCTGTGCCGCCTGCTCTGGTTCATCTAAGCTATCTAGCACAAATGCTGCAAGTCCACGTTGAAAGGAAGCGTCGGGAAAATTAAGAAGCCTGTCTAATCCGCTCGGCATCCGGTCGATATTCGATAGCGTCTCCTCCTCTGCACGAAGTGCCAACTCTTCTAATAAAGATTCATCCTTCTCCAGAGCAGTGACGCGATCCTTTGTTTTATGTGCGATAGGAATAACAAGGTCCCCATTTCCTGCACCGAAGACTATTACTTTTTCTCCACCTTCTATTTCCAATAGTTCCACTACTTCTGATGCGGAAACTTCTGTTGTTTTATTCGCCATACGACTCTCTCCTTTTGAATCAATTAGTTCTGTATTGCCCTTCCAATGCGAAAGCTAAACGTATCTTCCCTATACTCTCACGTATCTGCATTTTCTATCCTTCATACAAAAAGGACAGCTGATACATCCCAGCTGTCCTTTCAACTTGTATATTTATCTGTCTGTATCTTGCGGTCAATAAAGTAACATAAATCCCCTATCTTCGGAAATCGTTCAAATTCCATATCAACAGGATTTTCAGCATCAAGCAGCGTGATATCCCAATATCGCAGCAATTCATGATAACTCCTCAAAAAAAGCTCGCGATCCCCATTATATATCTCAAACAAATCAGAAGCTGTCGTTTTAAAAGTATAAGTTGGCAGTATATTCTTCGTATGTTTATCTACATATTTAACGACTGTCAAATATATTTCGTATTCAATACCCTTCATTTTGGCGACCTGACATAAACATTTTTTAGTCTTAACTCGATCCATATCAATAATATCTGCCATATTGTTTCCTCCTAACTCGGACTGGAAACCTCGATTTACATTCAGTTTATCACAACATAGGACGTCTGTATGTCAATTCGCAAATAAAAAGACATACTATATCGAATTTTTGTAATTATTACTGATGGTTTTATTTTCTAGATAGCGGGAAAACATTTAGTACAACAAATCAGCTAAAAAGGAGAATGTTACATGAAACCGTATTTAAAAGAGTACACAAATGATGAAAAGCTTCAAGAAGACATCCAACTTCTAAGCACAAAAGGCGTAAACAAAGATAACATCTATGTATTGTCTCATGATGATGACAGGACAAAACGAGTATCCAGTAAAGTGGATGCCAATACTATCGGATTATCCGAGATGGGAGCTAAAAGTGCTGTTGGCAGCATGTTCAGCAAACAAGGCGATGAATTACGTGCGAAATTAAGGGAAATCGGTTTTTCTCAAGAAGAAGCTGAGGATTTTGAAGAGGATCTTGATGAAGGGAAAATCTTCTTGATTGTCACAGAAACCGACAATGTCGAAGGCTTGCTTATATAAAAGAAAGGCACTGTCCAATAAGACAGTGCCTTTCTTTTTATTTCTTCGGCAAAATAAGTTTCGGCTGAGCCAAGACCAAAATGAGAATAACGATAATGCTTGCTATAAAGCTTGGCAGCAAATAAGAGCCGTTATATATAAGTGAGTAGGCCCACACAGTTTGCCCTGGAGCAGCAGCTGATCCGAAAAAAACCATTCCGCCTATAAAATGAGCGGCGAATCTCCCGATACTGCCAATCAATGTTCCAATGATCAAGAATCCAATAAGTTTAGTCCGGTTATTCTCTTTAGCTGCTTTTCTGGCTGAGCCAGCTGTTACAGCTGCCAAACCAACTAAAGTGAATGCTAGAGGATAATCCATAAAACCTTGGACAACATGTATGATATATGGGCCGGTGACTAATTGCAGAAGACCTACAACTAATCCTGTTGTCAGTCCGCCTTTCCAGCCCCAGCGAAACGCCATTAAGAATATCGGAACCATCTGCAAGGAAATGCTGCCTCCCTGCGCCCAGGCTTTAAATGAAAATAAGTCCAGTACGAATGCCAGTGCAGCGAATATTGCTACCTCAACTAAAAATAAAACCTTGCTTCTTGATTGCATATTTTTTTCTCCCCTAATAAAGAATGCAACAAAAAAACAATGCTGCAGTGGGATCCTTCCGATGGCCCAATGTGCATTGTTTCCCCATCAAAGAAGCTACATCCCTACGCGAGTGCTAACTCACAGGTTCAAAGGGTCTGGACATCCGTCCATCTCAGCCGAAATGGCTCCCCCTGCAGGCTTTTTTGTACCGTTTTGTTTTCTGTTGTCTATCTATTATATAGAAATATGATAGCGCTAGCAAGGAATAATATTATTTCCTTTATATGAAATATTGCCCAAGTGCTAATTTTAGCAATTTTATTACTTTTACTTCATCTAACGAAATTGTTTGAATTCGAGAAAAACTATGACGTATAATGGACAATGTTCTTAAAAAGGGAGGATTTAAAATGGATACACCAGCTACAATCCCACAAGGGAAGAAGCATCCAAAGGGATTGTATCTTCTCTTCTTCACAGAAATGTGGGAAAGATATAGCTACTATGGTATGCGTGCTGTCCTAATGCTTTACTTGACTGCTGCAGCAATCAGCGGCGGATTAGGCATGGATACACAGCAAGCAGCAATGATTTATGGCTTGTATACAGGAATCATCTACTTCACGCCAATTATCGGCGGTTACTTGACCGACAAGTATATCGGCTTGCGTACGGCTATCACAATTGGTGGCGTAACAATGGCGATCGGAGATTTCACAATATTCCTATTCAACAATCAGTGGGGACTATATATCGGTATGCTGCTTCTAATCATCGGAAATGGCTTTTTCAAACCGAATATCTCAACACATGTTGGTGAGTTGTATCATCCATTGGATAAACGTAAAGATGCTGCATTCACCATCTTTTATATGGGTATCAACATCGGGGCATTCTTCTCCCCGCTTGTTGCAGGGTTCCTTGCAGAGGATCTATTCCATACAACGGATGCTGCAGGAATTGAGCACTTTGGTTTCAAATGGGCATTCTTGGCATCTTCCATCGGAATGGTCATTGGTCAATTGATCTTCAGCTTGCTTGGCAAGAAATATCTAGGTGATATTGGTACAAAACCTGCGCGCACTAATATAGCTGCAGAGGGTGTACCTGCAAAAATGACATCAGCAGACAAGAAGCGTACTGGTGCAGTGTTGATTTTAGCTGTATTCATCATTTTCTTCTGGGCTGGATTCGAGCAGGCAGGTACTTCGCTGACACTTTATACAAGGGACTTCATCGACCGGAGTATCGGTGGTTACACAATACCTGTTTCCTGGTTCCAATCCGTGAACCCGTTGTTCATTGTCATTCTTGCACCAATCGTTTCTGCTGTTTGGATGAAATTAAGTAAATCCAAACGCGGAGATTTCCGTACAACTACAAAAATGTCCATGGGTATGATCCTATTAGGATTAGGATTCATGATTTTAGTTCCTGCTGTGCTTTATACAGGCAGTGACGAAGCTGATATGGTACACAAAGCCAATATTCTATTCATCGTCTTCACTTATCTGTTCCATACCTTAGGTGAGCTATGTCTGTCACCTGTTGGTCTATCGATGGTAAGCCGAGTAGCACCAATCAAGATTGCTTCACTATTGATGGGTGTCTGGATGGCTGCAACTGGTATCGCCAGTCTAATCGCTGGAAAGCTAGCTGCATTAACAGAATCCCTAGGTTATGTTGAAATTTTCAGCACCATTGGCGCAGTGGCTATCGTGGTAGGTATCATCCTGCTGGCGGTTTCCAAAAAACTGCAGTCCATGCTGGATGCAAGAGACTAACTCATAAGAAATACAGTTCCGTTTTTGGAGCTGTGTTTTTTTATATGTATTCCTTTTTCTTAGCCATGAATAGCGCTTGCGAACGATTTTGAGCTCCCAGTTTGTCCAGAAGTTCAGAAAAGTAATTTCGGACTGTGCCTGGTGAAAGAAACAGTTCCGCAGCAATTTGCTTTGTAGACAATCCTCTTTCGGCAAGTTGAAGAATTTCTTTTTCCCGTTCCGTCAATGGGTTATTATCTCCTTGGACGAACTGGTACGTGATCTCCGGACTGATTACTATGCGCCCATTACAGACTATATCCCTTACCGCATGAGCGAGCTGTTCACTTGGCGTATCCTTCAGTAAATAACCTTCTACATTCATCTTTATGGCTTGCTTTACATATGCCGTATTGGAAAATGTCGTCAGCATGAGCACTTTTTCTGCCCGATTATGCTGCCGTAACCAGTTGACGACTTCTAAACCGTTACAATTCGGCATTTCGATGTCAAGAATGAGCAAATCGAACGTCTGCATTTGAAGTGCTTGGATGACTTCATCTCCCGCACCAGCCTGGTGTGCTACAACAAAATCATCTTCCAGCTCGAGCATCGTTGCCATAGCACCTCGAAGCATGTTCTGATCATCCGCCAACAGCATACGTATCATGTATGACTTCTCCTTCCGTTTGCATCGGTATAACAACTGTCATATGGAATCCGCCTGACTGACTGGCTTTAAACTCTACACTGCCTTTCATCAGCATCACTCTTTTTCTGATTCCATTCATACCGTTTCCTTCCTGCCATGCGGTGCTTTTAAAGCTGCCATTATCCACCACTTCTAACTCAATCTCGTTTTCGGTTGCACTGACACGAATTTTACACATTGCAGCGCCGCTGTGACGGATTACATTTGTGACAGCTTCTTTGATAATATAACCAAGCATCGTTTCCTTCGAACTATCTTTAACCAAGTCTGTCTGCTGCTCCAATTTTAAAACAATACCGGCTTCGTTTAATCTCTGCCGAGCCGCTTTCACTTCTTCCTGTAAGGAAACCAACCGTAAATCACTTACAATTTCACGCATTTCTTGAAGCAAATTTCTGGCAAGCAGCTGGATATCATGCAATTCCTGTTTTGCCTTCTCCTGATTCTTATATAGAAGCTTCTTGGATATGTCGCTTTTTACTGATATAGTCGATAACGTCTGTCCTACCGTATCATGTAAATCACGTGCAATCCTGTCTCGCTCCCGCTCCTTGATCAATTCCTCGACACGTTGATTTGCTTCGTTAAGTTCCTTATTGACTGACTCCCATTTACGATACCATCTGTCTTGTATTTTCCATATTGCCGGCGTGATCAATCCAATCAAGATACCTGGCAATATATATCCCCAAACCAGTTCAAAGGGGCCAAAGATATCTATAAAAAGCAATCCTACTGTCACACTATTGATTGCAGCATATCCTAACCAGAATTCCCTTGGCTTCTTTAATCCATACAGCATGCTCATTGCATATAGAAGTAAATAAAAATAAGATACGGATACTAAGAAAACGAGAGAAGAAATAAGCAGTGTCATAATCATGGAAACAACAAACGTCCGTTCAGGTCTCCAGAAAATCTCTCGGTAGCTCATAAAGACCGCAGCAAGAATAAGCAACGTGAACCAAAATGAAAAACCTTCAAGGTGAATTAAATTCAGGCAAGAATAATAGAAGTACACCAACCAAAGATGTGGTATATAGCCATCCTCTTTCGGAAATAAGCGAAAGTTTTTCATCTATGCACTCAGCTCCTCTTCCTGTACTGCAATAACATTGCGCATATAAAGCATACCAAAAAATAACAGACAATAATTATAATATTGGAAAAATCTATACCCTGATTTGCAGCAATACTCCAAGCCCCTTGCGCATACAAGTAGGATGGCAGCCACTCCCCAATCGTTTGCAACCATACCGGAAATGAGTTCAGTGGCATCCACAGACCTCCCACGATAGCTAAACCAAGCACTACAATGTTTGATGTAGCAGAAGCAGTCTCAATTTTTCTCGACTGAGCAACTAAGATGCCGATCGTAAGAAAAAGGGTTGATCCACTCAGAAGCCATAAACTGGTCATCATCCACTCACTAAAAGGTCGATCGAATTGCTTCCAGAGATTTATAATAAAGAAAAACAGAGAGACAATCACTATATTCAATATAAGCTGCGTCATGATACGGGAGATGAAGTATTGTGGTCGTGTTATGGGTTGGGTAAACAAGTAATTCATCCAGGTTTGTTTACGATCATGCATAATTTGTATACCGAATGTTTGGACTGAAGTCATTACCAAGCTGTAGCAAGTCATGGAAATCAAAAAATAATAATCAAAATCAATTCCATTCACTGAAGAACCTCGACTCATATAAGTGAACAAGCAATAAAGGATAAAAGGCATCAGTAAAGAATAAAACAAAAAATATTTATCCTTTATCATACGCTGCAGCTCCATTTTTACCGTGAGAATAATTGGTCTCATGAGCGCATCTCCTTCTTATGCAATTCATCTACATAGCGCTCTAAAGTATCACCTTTTATCTCAAGCTGCTTTAGTTGAATACCTTTTTCGATCAAGTATTTCAGATCTTCAGCCGCATCATTACTCAATTTATGAAAAATGCCTTCCTTGTACATATATCCCATAGATACAAGCAAGGTATTATTTCTACCCACTGTCCGGAAGCTGATAGACTGCTTCCGCAGCCTAATTTCGTTGATTGTCCGGTCTTCCTTTATCACGCCGCCTTCCAAATACAATAATCGATCAGTAAGCTCTTCGGCCTCGGACAAGATATGACTAGTTAGTAAAAGACTGGCCCCATCCTCACGAGCTGCTGAAAGCTGTTTTCGAAATATCTGCTTTGCCTCCATATCCATGCCTGCTGTTGGCTCATCGAGTATCAGCAGTTTAGGTTTTGTCGCTGCAGCAAGCTGGAATAATAGACGCTTCATCTGCCCCACACTCAAATCCTCGGCCAATACTTTACTTTTGGCTTCCAGTCCTGCCTGTTGTAAAACATCAAAAGTTTGTGCCTTTCTTCCATGTAACGCCAGCACATAGGAAGCAAATTGCTTGACTGTCAAATTCGCTATCATAGAGGGTGCCTGTGGTACATAGCCTATCTGCGGTCTCTTTATATTCCAAATCATCTTGCCATGATCTTGTCTGATCATTTGCATGATGATCTTAAGCAGCGTTGATTTACCTGCTCCATTTGCTCCAAGCAGAAGAATACTTTCCCCTTCTTTGATTTGGAAAGTTATATCTTCCAGCACTGCGTGTCCTTGAAATGATTTACTAATATGATTCAATTTCAGCATGCTTCCACCTCCTGTTATGAGTTTAACAAGGCAGAACATCTTTAGTAAGAAAGTATTGTCACACAAAGAGATGACATTTGTCATAAAAAAACCGAAAAGATAGTAATAACCATCTTTCCGGTTGCATTAATAAACGCTTTATTCGGCAGTTAGTTTCAAGAATTCCTCAATGTCTTGCTTGCAAACTTCGATCGCTTTCAGCCAGAAAGCCTTGTCTGTCAAATCTTCCTGTAAATGCTTCATAGCCAAATCTTCAACTGTCATACGGCCAGTATCCTCCAGCAAAGCATTGTAGGAACGTTCAAAGTCTTCCGGATTCTCAGCTGCTTTTGCGTAGATACCGGTACTGAACAAGAACCCGAATGTATACGGGAAATTATAGAACGGTACATCAGTTGCATAGAAATGCAGCTTGGATGCCCAGAAAGTCGGATCATACTCGTCAAGCTGGTCATTATATGCTTCTTTTTGAGCCTCGACCATTAGCTCGCGCAAGCGGGCAGCAGATACCAAACCATTTTTACGTTCTTCGTAGAATCTTGTCTCGAATAAGAAGCGTGCATGGATATTCATAAAGAATGCGATGCTGCGCTGAATCTTCTCTTCAATCAACGCAATTTTCTCATCCTTCGTCGCTGCTTCTCTTACTGCAGCATCGGAAACGATTAATTCTGCTAATGTTGAAGCTGTCTCAGCCACATTCATTGCATATTCCTGGTTCAGCTGCTCAACATCATTCATTGCATAGCTGTGATAAGCATGACCTAATTCATGAGCTAGCGTAGAAACGTTGGAAGCAGTACCACTGAACGTCATGAAGATTCGGCTTTCTTTCTTTTCTGGAAAGCTGGTACAGAAACCGCCAGGACGTTTGCTGTTACGGTCTTCTGCTTCAATCCAACGCTTCTCGAATGCCTGTTGGGAGAAATCTGCCATTTGGCTGCTGTATGTCCGGAAATTCTTCACGATAAAGTCAGCCGCTTCATCGTATGATACATGCTTGGTCGCCGAGGTTAACGGCGCATCGATATCATACCAGCTTAATTTTTCCAAACCGAGAATTTCAGCTTTACGCTGCAGATACTTTACAAATGATTCTTTCTCATCTGAAATAGCTCCCCACATAGCGTCAAGTGTTGCTTGTGACATACGGTTATAAGCCAGCGGCTCCTTCAGCACACTGTCCCATTTCCGATGCTTGTAAGTCTGCAAGCGGAAGCCTGCAAGATGATTAAGCGTTTCTGCAAAGAAATCTTCTTTTTCCGTCCAAGCTTCCTGCATTTTAGCAAAAACATGCTGTCTTACTTTACGATCGGAAGCGTCCAGTTTATTAGCCGCTTGTCCGACAGAATAGTGCTTTTCTTCACCATCGATTTCCAATGGCACTTGGATGCTGCCGACAATCGTGTCATACATCGCTCCCCAGCCATGGTAGCCATCAATAGCCAAATCATTCAGCAACACTTCCTGTTCAGGCGAAAGTTTTTCAGCCGCCTCTTTTCTGCGCTCATCAAGAACAAACGCATAATCAATCAATTCCGGCTGCTCAAGAAGCTGCTCCCATGTCTGCTGAGGTACTCGTGTGATGACTTGATCTACACCAGTAAGCGTTCCGCTGTAAGCGGCCATAAGTTCATCTTTCTTTCCAGACCACTGCTTCGCTTTCTTATCTGTCACATCCTGTGCTACAAGGCATTCAACGAATGCAACGATTTCGAATACATGTTTAGCAGATGTTTCCCACTTTTCCACAATACGTACCAGGCCAGCAGTATCCTCTGCCTGATCCGGTACTTGAAAGGCTTCCAGAGCCTGTTTCCAATCAAGTAAAGCTTGATCTGCTTTATCGGCGAATTCTGCAAGAGCGGCAGAATCACTACCACCAGGGAAAATTGCATTCAAATCCCATGTTTGCCCATATTTGTTTGTCATATGTATACCTCCTTAAACTACCTTTCTATTATACGCTTTGCTATATTGACTGAAAAGTTTTAGTGTTCGATATTTTTCGGCATGAATGTAAAACAAGAAGGCCATAGCTAAAAGAAAGCTATGACCTTTCTATTGTGTTTATGCGAATCGTGTACCATTAAGATTACGGGTTTCTGCAGTAGCTGATGTGATATTCGAAGTTGATACTACTGTTACGCTCACTGTATAGGTAGCCACTCCAGTAGTTGTAATCACATCTACAAACGTATTCGGTACAATGACCCGATAAGTTCCCGCAGCTGTACCTGATCTGCTGACAATCACCTGATTAAGAATGGTGGCATCTCTCCGCAAAGTCGCAGTGACACTTACTGACCAGTTCGCAGTTGCGACAAATGCAATCTGTGCAGTTAAATCCAATTTCACATTATTGCCTGCCACTACTGCTGGAGTAATCGTGTTGATTACTGTATCCGTATTTAGAGGGACTGGGAGTGCTGTGGTGGCCTGGCTCGCTGCAATGGCACTAACAGAAGGAAGGGCACTACCCGTAGAGCCTGTCGGGCCAGTAGTTCCTGTAACTCCAGTCGGGCCGGTTGGTCCAGCTGCTCCAGTTGGGCCGGTGATTCCGGCTGGCCCTGTTAGTCCGACTGCTCCAGTTGGGCCGGTGACTCCAACAGCACCTGTTACTCCGGCTGCTCCGGTTGGGCCGGTGGTTCCTGCTGGTCCTGTAATCCCGACTGCTCCAGTTGGACCGGTAGTTCCTGCTGGCCCGGTTGATCCTATTTCTCCAGTAATACCAGTTGGCCCTGTTTCTCCGGTAACCCCAGTGAGGCCAGTTGGTCCTGTTTCTCCGGTAATTCCAGTAAGTCCAGTTGGTCCTGTTTCCCCTGTCACACCAGTGAGACCAGTTGATCCTGTTTCTCCGGTAACCCCAGTGAGGCCAGTTGGCCCTGTTTCTCCTGTCACACCTGTAAGTCCGGTCGATCCCGTTTCTCCAGTAACACCAGTTGGTCCTGTTTCTCCGGTAATCCCAGTGAGGCCGGTCGATCCCGTTTCTCCTGTCACCCCGGTGAGACCGGTCGATCCTGTTTCTCCTGTCACTCCTGTAAGTCCAGTTGGCCCTGTTTCTCCGGTAATCCCAGTGAATCCAGTTGATCCCGTTTCTCCTGTTGCCCCAGTGAGTCCAGTCGATCCTGTTTCTCCTGTCACTCCTGTAAGTCCAGTTGATCCCGTTTCCCCTGTCACTCCAGTGAGACCAGTTGATCCTGTTTCTCCGGTAACACCAGTGAGGCCAGTTGATCCTGTTTCCCCTGTCACTCCAGTAAGTCCGGTCGATCCTGTTTCTCCGGTAACACCAGTGAGGCCAGTTGACCCTGTTTCTCCGGTAACTCCAATTAGTCCCGTTGGCCCTGTTTCTCCGGTTACTCCAGTAAGTCCGGTGGTTCCTGTTTCTCCGGTAACTCCAGTGATACCAGTTGGTCCTGTTTCTCCGGTTACTCCAGTTAGTCCGGTCGATCCCGTTTCCCCTGTCACTCCAGTGATACCAGTTGATCCTGTTTCTCCGGTAACTCCAGTGAGTCCGGTGGTTCCTGTTTCTCCGGTAACTCCAGTGATACCAGTTGGTCCTGTTTCTCCGGTAACTCCAGTGAGTCCGGTCGATCCTGTTTCTCCGGTAACTCCAGTAAGTCCGGTCGATCCTGTTTCTCCGGTAACTCCAGTGAGGCCAGTTGATCCTGTTTCTCCGGTAACTCCAGTGAGGCCAGTTGATCCTGTTTCTCCGGTAACTCCAGTAAGTCCGGTGGTTCCTATTTCTCCGGTAACTCCAGTGATACCAGTTGGTCCTGTTTCTCCGGTAACTCCAGTGATACCAGTTGATCCTGTTTCTCCGGTAACTCCAGTGAGGCCAGTTGACCCTGTTTCTCCGGTAACTCCAGTAAGTCCGGTCGATCCCGTTTCCCCTGTCACTCCAGTGAGACCAGTTGATCCTGTTTCTCCGGTAACTCCAGTGAGGCCAGTTGACCCTGTTTCTCCGGTAACTCCAGTGAGGCCAGTTGATCCCGTTTCTCCGGTAACTCCAGTGATACCAGTTGGTCCTGTATCTCCGGTAACACCAGTGAGGCCAGTTGACCCTGTTTCTCCGGTAACTCCAGTTAGTCCCGTTGGCCCTGTTTCTCCGGTAACTCCAGTGAGGCCGGTGGTTCCTGTTTCTCCGGTAACTCCAGTGATACCAGTTGATCCTGTTTCTCCGGTAACTCCAGTGAGTCCGGTGGTTCCTGTTTCTCCGGTAACTCCAGTTAGTCCCGTTGGCCCTGTTTCTCCGGTAACTCCAGTGAGGCCGGTGGTTCCTGTTTCTCCGGTAACTCCAGTAAGTCCGGTCGATCCTGTTTCTCCGGTAACTCCAGTGAGGCCAGTTGATCCCGTTTCTCCGGTAACTCCAGTGAGGCCAGTCGACCCTGTTTCTCCGGTAACTCCAGTAAGTCCGGTCGATCCCGTTTCCCCTGTCACTCCAGTGATACCAGTTGATCCTGTTTCTCCGGTAACTCCAGTAAGTCCGGTGGATCCTGTTTCTCCAGTTGCCCCGGTAAGTCCAGTTGGCCCTGTTTGTCCTGTCGCTCCAGTAAGTCCAGTTGGTCCGGATACTCCTGGTACTCCAGGCGGTCCTGTTACCCCTGTTGCACCTGTAGGACCTGTTACTCCAGTTACACCTATTCCGCCCCCATAAATTGACAGACTCACATCATCCACTAGTATGCTGCCAAAAGCAGGATCAGGCAAAGTGTTAACCAGCAGGAAAATTTGAGCTGTTCCTTGAGGTGCTGTTACGGAAATACCTGTAACATTTCTCCAACCTTGTTGAGAGACTACAGGTATACTGTCTGAAGGTATATCTAACAATAATCCTCGCTCTAGCGTTTGGAAATTTGCTGAAAGAAAGATTAATTGTATTTGAACACTTGGTGCAGGCTGTTCACTCTCCCTTGCCAAATAAACAGATACATTATAGTTATAGGCTGCTATAACAGGAGTCACGTATTGTGCAATGAAAGCTGTCTCTTGACCACCGTCCAGCCTGGCTGCATAGTTACCGCTGTGCGTGTATTGCTGGGTGATTGATGCGTTAGATGCGACCCAAGGTGCCAGACTGCCAGATTCAAATCCGCCATTTCTTACGATGTTCTGGTCAGGCATCGTTTTTTTATGCCTCCTCCAAATAATTAATGAGTACCAATCCACATAATTTCTCTCCTATAACTATTCAAATTAAATCCTGTCTGAACCCTTGTTTGACCTATATTCCTATAACTTTTCCATATATGTACAAGTTGTAGCTTTCACTAAATTAAGGGCTATAAAAAAATTTTCTGCCAGATTTTCTTACAATCAGTCCCTGCACTAACGTATTGATAGCGCTTACAAATAGTTTGAATGATTTAAAGAATCTGAAAATTTATTCAAATAGCTGTTGACCTAGCTTGGGTTAGGCGTTATGATAACTGACAATTAATCAAATAAATGAATTTTCAAATTATTCAATGCAATTAACTTATGTGCGTTCAACAGGTAAAGAGAAAGAGAACTTTTGCAACTGGGAGGTGTTTTGATCCAATGCGAAGTGACATGATCAAAACAGGGATTGACCGCGCTCCGCACCGCAGTTTGCTGCATGCGACCGGTGTAAAGACGTCTGACTTAGGAAAACCATTCATCGGTGTTTGTAACTCTTACATCGACATCATTCCAGGACACATGCATTTAAACAAATTTGCTGAAGTAGTGAAAGATGCAATTCGCCAGGCAGGCGGTATCCCCTTCGAATTTAATACGATTGGTGTAGATGACGGCATCGCAATGGGCCATATCGGCATGCGTTACAGCTTACCAAGCAGGGAAATCATTGCGGATAGCGCAGAAACTGTCATACAGGCGCATTGGTTCGATGGCGTCTTCTATATACCGAATTGCGATAAGATTACACCGGGCATGCTGATGGCATCAGCCAGAACGAATGTACCTTCTGTCTTTGTTTCCGGAGGCCCGATGGAAGCTGGTGTAAGTCCAGACGGGAAACCATTGAACCTTGTTTCCATGTTTGAAGGTGTAGGTGCCGTGCAGAACGGTACCATGACCGAACAGGAATTGGCAACAATCGAGCAGCTTGCTTGTCCGACTTGCGGATCCTGCTCCGGTATGTTCACAGCAAACTCCATGAACAGCCTAATGGAGATGCTCGGCATGACCGTTCCTGGAAACGGAACACTGCTAGCAACATCCGACGAACGGCATGAACTGATCTATGAAGCTGCCAGACACCTTATCCGGCTTGTCAAAGAGGATATCCGTCCGCGCGACATTATGACGAAGGAAACCTTTGATAATGCCTTCGCTTTGGATATGGCTATGGGCGGATCAACGAATACCGTTCTTCATACTATCGCTATCGCGCATGAAGCTGGCATCGAGTATGATCTTGCAGATATAAATAAGATTGCAGAGAAGGTTCCTTACCTTTCCAAAATCAGTCCAGCGTCAGATTATTCCATGCACGACGTCCACTTAGCCGGAGGAGTCAGTGCAATCATCAACGAGTTATGCAAGATCGATGGCCTTCTTCATAAGGAGCGGATTACCATCACCGGTAAGACAATAGCTGAGAATGTGGAAGACTACGAGATCTTAAATAAAGAGGTTATTCGTCCATTGGATAACCCCTACAGTCCAGTTGGCGGTCTAAGTATCCTGTACGGTAATCTTGCACCCGACGGCAGTGTCATAAAAGTCGGTGCTGTTGATCCATCCATTAAGAAATTCCTAGGTGAAGCAATTGTCTTTGACTCACAAGATGAGGCACAGGAAGGCATCACGAACGGAACCGTGCAGGCAGGACATGTCGTCGTCATCCGTTATGAAGGTCCAAAAGGGGGACCTGGGATGCCCGAGATGCTCTCCCCTACTTCCGCTATTGCGGGACGCGGGTTAGCTAAAGAAGTCGCTTTGATAACAGATGGCCGTTTCTCAGGCGCGACCCGAGGCATTTCTGCCGGACATATTTCTCCGGAGGCTGCAGAAGGCGGACCAATAGCATTTGTTGAGAATGGTGATCCAATTTTGATCGATCTGGAAACACGCAGCATTGAATTGCTGGTTGATGAAGATGTTCTGGAGACACGCCGTCAGAATTGGAAACAGCCGGAACCTAAGATCAAATCTGGTTACTTAGCAAAATATGCAAAACTCGTAACCTCAGCTAACACTGGCGGGGTCATGAAAATATAACCAAACCGAAGACGGGACCATAGAGACGGAATCATTATATTCACAGAGAGCCAGGGACGCTGGAAGCCTGGCAGTATAATCCGTCATCTCTCCTCCCTGAGCGCGAAGCTGAATTACAGTAGGCTGAGCCAGGTGTACAGCACCTGTTACCAAAACGGAGCTGGCAAATGCAGCTCCATGAGGCAGTTTACCGTAAGGAAGCTGTGAACTTGGGTGGTACCGAGAAAAGCAAAGTCTTTTTTCCCCATTTCTTGCAAGATTGCTTGAATGGAGAAAAAAGGCTTTTTTTATATAACAAAATCTATTGGAGGGATATAACCATGAAGGTAAAGGCTCAAGCCGTACAAGAAAGAAATCCTGCTGCCGAAGTTCCGAAAACGGGTGCTGATTTATTTGTAGAGGCACTGCAAGCTGCAGGTGTTGATACAATTTTCGGCTATCCAGGCGGAGCAGTTTTACCGATTTATGATGCTTTGTATCGTGCAGAACCTCAGTTCCAGCACATCTTGACACGCCATGAACAAGGAGCCATACACGCTGCTGAAGGATATGCTCGTGTTTCAGGAAAGCCTGGAGTTGTCATTGCAACATCTGGACCTGGTGCAACAAATCTCATTACTGGAATTGCCGACGCCATGATGGACTCCCTGCCTCTAGTCGTGTTTACCGGCCAAGTAGGCAGAAGCGTCATCGGAACAGATGCTTTCCAGGAATCAGATGTAATGGGGATTACCACTCCCATCACAAAACATAACTACCAAGTTCAAAGACAGGAAGATATGCCGCGCATCATAAAAGAAGCGTTCTACATCGCGACAACTGGCCGGCCTGGACCTGTAGTAATAGACATCCCTAAGGATATTTCAGGTGAAATTTACCAAACAGCAGCTATTGAGGAATCTATTCATCTTCCTGGTTATCAGCCGACCATGAAGCCGAATAACAATCAAATCAAAAAACTGATTCAGGCAATATCAACTGCGAAACGCCCTATTTTGCTGACAGGAGCAGGTATCTTACATGCAAAAGCATCGGAAGAAGTTCAAGCATTTGCAAAGCGTTTCCAGCTGCCGGTAACCTCTACCCTGCTCGGACTAGGCGCCTTTCCAGCCAGTGAACCGGAATTTCTCGGCATGGCAGGCATGCATGGGACATACGCAGCCAACCGTGCTCTATATGAATGTGATTTGCTAATTAACGTAGGTGCCCGATTCGATGATCGCCTTACAGGGAACTTGGCGCATTTTGCACCCCAAGCAACAATCGCACATATCGATATCGACCCGGCGGAAATCGGCAAAATCATACCTACAAGCATTCCAGTCGTGTCTGATGCGAAGGCTGCACTGGAAGAACTCCAAAAAGCAGAAGCAGTTATACCAGACATCCAGACATGGAGAAATCATCTGCAGCAGTACAAAGAAGATTATCCGCTATGGTTCAACAACCCTGCACAAGATCTTATTCCGCAATGGGTCATGCAGGCCGTCCATAAAGCAACCAAAGGAAATGCTATCGTCACGACCGATGTCGGGCAGCATCAAATGTGGGCCGCACAATATTACAATTTTGACCAGCCCAATCGCTGGGTGACCTCTGGCGGACTCGGCACGATGGGATTCGGCTTCCCTGCTGCAATCGGAGCACAGCTGGCAAGTCCCGACAGTACAGTGATCAGCGTAGTCGGTGATGGCGGATTCCAGATGACCATGCAGGAGCTATCCGTCCTGCAAGAGCGAAAGCTGCCGGTGAAGATACTGATAGTCAACAACCAAAGTCTCGGCATGGTCAGGCAGTGGCAGGAATTCTTTTACCAAGAGCGTTATTCCGAGTCACTGCTGGATATACAGCCGGATTTCGTCAAATTGGCAGATAGCTACAGCATTAAAGGAGTTCGTTTGGACACGCAAGAGCAGCTAGTAGCAGAGCTCCCTTCCCTGCTTCAGTCCGACGAACCAGTCGTAATTGACTGCCGTGTGCTGCGACAGGAAAATGTGTTCCCAATGATTGCACCCGGAAAAGGGCTGCACGAAATGATTGGAGTGAGTCGATGAAGCGAATCATTACCGCAACCGTTCAGAATCGGAGCGGTGTGCTGAACCGGATAACAGGTTTGATGCAGAAAAGACAATTCAATATCGATAGTATTTCAGTAGGCAAAACTGAGGTGGAGCAAATCAGCCGCATGACCTTCGTCGTTGAAGTAGAAGACATGCAGAAGCTGGAACAGCTCACAAAACAGCTTCATAAGCAGATTGACGTACTGAAAGTAGCCGATATTACCGATCACGCCATAGTAGCCAGGGAGCTGGCACTCGTAAAAGTCGTCTGTCCCCCCGCCAGCCGGAATGAGCTGCAAAGCATCATTGCTCCTTTCCGCGCGAGCGCAGTTGATATCAGCAAGGACAGCATGATTGTTCAGGTAACTGGTGATTCGGATAAAATCGAGGCTTTCCTCGAGCTTGTCCGGCCTTATGGAATCAAGGAATTGACGAGAACTGGTGTAACGGCCTTCCTACGTGGGCATCAGCCGCAAACAGCGGATGGAAACACGTATTCACTTATAACTAATTAAAAATGGAGAGGAATGACGAGAATATGGCAAAAGTTATCTATCACAATGACATTCAAGAAGAGGTATTGAAAGGTAAAAAAATCGCAGTAATCGGTTATGGCTCTCAAGGCCATGCTCACGCGCAAAACCTGAAAGAAAGCGGATTTGATGTTGTTGTAGGAGTAAGGCAAGGTAAATCATGGGATCAAGCAGTCGAAGACGGACATGATGTGCGTTCTGCTTTTGAAGCGGCTCAAGCAGCAGATATCATCATGATGCTTGTTCCGGATGAGCTGCAGCCTGCTATCTACAAAGAAAGCATCGAACAGAATCTGGAAACTGGAAATGCCCTTGTATTCGCACATGGTTTCAACGTTCACTTCAACCAAATCGCACCTCCATCCAATGTGGATGTATTTCTTGTAGCACCGAAAGGCCCGGGTCATCTTGTCCGTCGTACGTATACAGAAGGTGCTGGCGTTCCTGCCCTATTTGGTATCTACCAAGATATCAGCGGCACTGCAAAAGAAATCGCATTGGCATATGCGAAAGGTATCGGAGCAGGTCGAGCTGGAATTTTGGAAACAACATTCCAGGAAGAAACGGAGACTGATTTGTTCGGTGAGCAGGCAGTCCTTTGCGGCGGACTTACCAGCCTTGTCAAAGCAGGCTTCGAAACGTTGACAGAAGCTGGTTATCAGCCGGAAGTTGCCTACTTTGAGTGTCTTCATGAGTTGAAACTGATCGTCGATCTTATGTATGAGGATGGTCTGGAAGGTATGCGTTACAGCATCTCTGATACAGCTCAGTGGGGTGATTTCGTTTCTGGGCCGCGCGTTGTCAATGGCGAAACGAAGGCTCGTATGAAAGAAGTATTGGAAGATATCCAGGATGGCACATTCGCCAAAGGCTGGATTCTTGAAAACCAAGCTAATCGCCCGCAATTCAATGCTATCAATACGAAAGAAGCAAATCACCAAATCGAAACTATCGGCCGTGAGCTCCGCGAATTGATGCCATTCGTCAAACAAGGCAAGAAAAATCAATCCGCTGAGGAAGTGATCGTCCATGGCTCAAATAAAATTTTTTGATACAACATTACGTGACGGCGAACAGACACCAGGAGTCAATCTGAACAAACTGGAGAAGCTTGAAATTGCCCGTCAGCTGGAACGCCTCGGAATGGATGTATTGGAAGCGGGCTTCCCCGCTTCCTCCGAAGGTGATTTCCTCGCTGTTCAGGAAATAGCCAAAAACATTAAAACTACTGCTGTCACAGCATTGGCCAGGGCAAAGAAAAGCGATATCGATACCGCCTGGGAAGCATTGAAGGATGCAGAACAGCCAAGGATTCATGTATTCTTAGCCACCTCACCTATCCATATGGAATACAAGCTGAAGAAAACACCTGAGGAAGTGCTTCGAACAGCTGTTGAGATGGTCACTTATGCGAAGGAACGGTTCCCGATTGTCCAATTTTCTGCAGAAGATGCTTCCAGATCTGAACTTCCCTTCCTTGCCAAAGTCGTTGAGGCTGTCATAGACGCTGGTGCAACAGTAGTAAACTTGCCTGATACTGTCGGTTACGCAACACCCGCCGAGTACGGCAGAATGTTTGCTTATATGAAGGAACACGTTCCGAATATCGAGAAAGCAGATCTATCAGCACACTGCCATGATGATTTGGGAATGGCTGTAGCCAATAGCATTGCTGCTATCGAAAACGGCGCAACTCAAATCGAAGGTACGGTAAATGGCATTGGGGAACGTGCAGGAAATGCTGCCCTTGAGGAAATTGCGGTTGCCCTTCACATTCGTAAAGATGCGTATGAGCACTCCTCCCGCATCGTTCTGCACGAAATCAAACGAACGAGCAGCTTGATCAGCAAATTAACGGGCATGACGGTGCCGGGCAACAAAGCAATCGTCGGTGATCACGCCTTCGCTCATGAATCTGGTATCCACCAAGACGGTATGCTGAAGCATGCAGAGACCTATGAAATCATTACGCCGGCCCTAGTCGGAATGAATGCTACCAATCTAGTACTTGGAAAGCATTCCGGACGACATGCTTTCAATACCAGAATCGCAGAACTTGGTTTTGCACTATCTGAAACACAGCTGCAGGAAGCATTCGACCGCTTCAAGCGCCTGACAGATAAAAAGAAAGAAATCACGGATGATGATCTCTTTACCATTGCACTAGACGTCCAGACCAAGCATGATCCAGTGAAAACGTATGAAGTAAAAGCCCTGCAAGTAACAATGGGTCCACAAAATCTGCCGACTGCAACGATTGCACTGCAGACTCCAGATCATGGCATCAAGGAAACCGCCCGGACCGGACATGGAACAGTCGAAGCTATTTACAATACATTGGCTGCTTTAATCGATGAAAAAGTAACACTCACCGACTACCGCATACATTCTGTCGGCAAAGGAGAAGATGCTCTCGCTGAAGTGCATGTACAGCTGCAAGTTGACGGTGATCCCTTTACCGGCCGCGGCACAGCGAATGATGTACTGAAAGCTTCCAGCCATGCCTTTGTCAACGGCGTGAACCGCGCTCTGCGTGCAGCCACAATGAAAAAGGTTCAAGCACTAATTTAAACCCTGACCTGGAGAGTGTTAACTATGCATAAAAACATCGTACTGCTTCCGGGAGATGGAATCGGTCCTGCTGTGACAGAAGCTGCGGCTTCCGTCCTGCAGCAAGTGGCCGTCATCTTTTCCCACAACTTCAGTTTTACAAGTAAGATGATTGGCGGTGCAGCCATAGATATATTCGGGGAACCGCTGCCAGCAGACACCCTTCAAGCTTGTAAGGAATCAGATGCCATTTTACTTGGTGCTGTAGGAGGACCAAAATGGGATCAGCAGCCTCCTCATCTGCGGCCTGAAAAAGGGCTGCTCCAGCTGCGCAAGGGTTTGGGTCTATTTGCAAACCTGCGTCCCGTCAAAACCTTCCCTTCCCTGCTTGCTAGTTCCCCGCTCAAGCAGGAAATCGTTGAAGGCAGCGATTTATTGATTGTAAGAGAGCTGACCGGAGGACTTTATTTCGGGCTTCCAAGCGAACGCCGTGAAGATGGTCAAACCGTTGTCGACACCTTGCATTATGAAAAAAGCGAAATCGAACGGATTATCGATACAGGTTTCCAGAGCGCTATGCTCCGGAATAAACGTCTAGCTTCCGTTGATAAAGCAAATGTACTCGAATCCAGCAAACTATGGCGTGAAATCGTCGATGAAAAGAGCAAAGACTATCCAGAAGTAACGGTTGAGCATATGCTCGTGGATTCTACTGCGATGAAACTCATTACGAACCCAACCTATTTCGATGTTATTGTCACCGAGAACCTATTCGGCGATATCCTGAGCGATGAAGCATCCGTGCTTACCGGATCTCTCGGCCTCCTCCCTTCTGCCAGCTTGCGTGAGGATCAGCTCGGTTTGTATGAGCCAGTGCATGGCTCCGCTCCGGATATAGCCGGCAAGGATATTGCTAATCCGCTTGGAGCGATTCTCTCAGCAGCCATGCTGCTTCGGTATTCATTCGGGATGGAAAGAGAAGCCGACGCTGTGGAAGCAGCTGTAGATGATGTACTTCAAAACGGTTACGGAACAACCGATATGCAGGTGGATACAGAGAAAACCGTCGGTACGAAAGAAATGACCTCCCTTGTCATAGAACAGCTGACGACAGCCAAAGTGAGTTCTTAAGAAAGGACCTGAGAACAATGAAGCAACCAAAGACGATTATCGAGAAAATCTGGGAAAAGCACACTGTTGTACAGGAAACGGATAAGCCGGACCTTTTGTATATTGATTTGCACCTTGTGCACGAGGTAACATCTCCGCAGGCTTTTGAAGGTCTGCGCCTGGCCGGTCGCAAAGTACGGCAGCCGGAACGTACCTATGCAACTGTTGATCACAATGTACCAACGATCCACCGTCCGCTGATTCGAGATGAAGTAGCACTAAAACAAATGGAGACGCTGCGTACGAATTGTGCCGAATTTGGAATTCGCCTAGCTGACATTGACCATCCGGATCAAGGTATCGTGCATGTCATCGGCCCGCAGCTCGGGCTTACGCAGCCTGGTAAAACAATTGTATGCGGCGACAGCCATACTTCCACACACGGCGCATTCGGAGCCCTTGCATTCGGAATCGGGACGAGTGAAGTGGAACATGTGCTTGCTACGCAGACACTTTGGCAAAACAAGCCAAAGACGCTCAATGTTCATATTGAAGGATCATTAGGAACTGGCGTGACTGCGAAAGACTTGATCCTCGCCATCATTGGTAAATTCGGTGTCAAATTCGGAACCGGCTATGTGCTTGAATATACCGGCAAAGCAATTCAAGAATTATCAATGGAAGAACGAATGACAGTTTGTAACATGTCCATTGAAGCAGGTGCCAGAGCTGGCCTGATCAGTCCAGATGAGACAACATTTGAATACTTGCGTGGCAGAAGATACGCGCCGGAAGGTTCAGATTTTGAAGCTGCTGTCTCCGAGTGGAAAAACCTTGCTACGGATGAAGGCGCAGTCTATGACCACACCGTTTATTTGGATGCATCTGAAATCGAACCGCAGGTCACATGGGGAACGAATCCTGGAATGTGTCTGCCGATATCTGCAAGTGTTCCAGATCCGGCACTTATCGAGGATAAGGATGAAAGAGCTTCTGTCGAGCAAGCCCTAGCTTATATGGGCTTGGAGGCAAACCAACAGCTGACTTCCATTGAAATTCAGCATGTTTTCATCGGCTCCTGTACAAATTCGCGGATTACAGACTTGCGCAAGGCAGCTAGTGTCATCAAAGGAAGGAAAGTCCACCCTTCTGTCCGCGCCATGGTCGTTCCAGGTTCATTCACTGTCAAGATGCAGGCAGAACAAGAAGGATTGGATGAAATTTTCCAGGAAGCAGGCTTCGAATGGCGTGACGCCGGCTGCAGCATGTGTCTGGCAATGAATGAAGATGTCGTTCCTGCCGGTGAACGCTGTGCTTCTACCTCGAACCGTAATTTTGAAGGCCGCCAAGGTGCAGGAGCCCGCACACACTTAGCAAGCCCCGAAATGGCTGCTGCGGCAGCAATTGAAGGACGCTTTGTCGATGCCCGGCAGGTAGTAGCACCCACTGTGTAAGGAGGATACAAAATGGAACCTATAAAAACGCATAATGGACTTGTCTATCCGTTGCCAAAACGCAATGTAGATACAGACCAGATCATACCAAAACAATTTTTAAAGCGTATAGAACGGGCGGGTTTTGGGCAATTTCTCTTTTATAACTGGCGTTTCGATGAAGATGACAAGCCACGTACAGACTTTTCTTTGAATCTGCCGAAATATGAGGGTGCATCCGTCTTGATCGGCGGCGACAATTTCGGCTGCGGATCATCACGTGAGCATGCTCCATGGGCTCTCTTGGACTATGGTTTCAAGGTAATCATTGCTCCTAGTTTTGCAGACATTTTCTACAATAATACAACTAAGAACGGGATACTCGCTATCCGCCTGTCAGAAGATCAAGTAGACTATTTGCTCGATCAGGCAGAAAAAGATTCTTATACACTGACAATTGATCTGGAAAAACAGAAAGTATATGATAAGCTAGGTTTTGAGGCAGGCTTTGACATTCCTGCCTATAATAAACATATGCTTTTAAATGGACTGGACGAGATTGGCATTACATTGAGCTATGCTGATCAGATTACACAATTTGAACAGACACATTAAAGGAGTGTGAAGGCATTGGGGATTGCTTAAGTCAGAAAAAGATACAAGCAGCTGCAGCTTATTTGAATGGTTTGGTACATCATACGCCAATCAGGACATCTACTACATTGGATAAAATGATGGGCAGGAACGTATATCTGAAGATGGAAAACCAGCAGAAAACGGGTGCTTTCAAAGCACGTGGAGCCATTTTCAAGATTGGCAGCATGAAGGATGAGGAAGCAAAACGCGGCGTTATCGCAGCTTCAGCCGGCAATCATGCACAAGGAGTTGCGCTTGCAGCAGCGAAACGCGACATTCCAGCAAAAATCTACATGCCAATCCATACACCAAAGCCAAAAGTGGAAGCAACCAAAAGCTATGGCGCAACGGTTGTGTTAGCTGGTGAAACGTTCCAGGAGGCGTTATTTGCAGCCCAGAAGGAACAGCAGCAGTCTGGAGGTACTTTCATCCATCCATTTGATGATATCGACATTATCGCCGGACAAGGAACGATTGCTGTAGAAATGCTGGCAGACCAGCCTGAGCTCGATACGCTAATCGTTCCGATCGGAGGCGGCGGCCTGATCAGCGGTATCGCTTTTGCCGCCAAGCAGATCAAACCGTCGATTCGAGTCATCGGTGTGCAAACAGAAGCAGTATGCGCAACCTATCACGCATTTCACAAGCATTTGATACCATCCCTTCCTTGTACAACAATTGCTGAAGGCATAGCTGTCAATGAGCCTGGGAAAGTAACACTGCCGCTTATACAGCAATATGTGGATGATATCGTTACTGTTTCGGAGCGTGATATAGCTGCGGGTGTCTTGCAGCTGCTTGAAAGGCATAAGACGCTTGCAGAAGGTGCTGGTGCCGCTAGTTTTGCAGCACTGATGCGCCATCATCAGAGTATACGTTCCAATCATTGTGGGGTCATCATCAGCGGTGGGAACTTCGATCTTCATAAGCTGACTGAGCTGCATGCACTTACTATGCATCTCCCTGCCAACAGCTTGGCATAAGAAAGAGCAGGAAGCTTTTGCTTCCTGCTCTATTTTTCTTTTTCCGGCTTCAGTCTGCCAGCTTGCTTCAGCTGTTCCCGAAGCAAATATTCAATTTGAGCGTTCACACTGCGAAAATCATCGTCTGCCCATTTCTGCACCATGTCATAGATATCCTGGTTGATGCGTAGCGGAAAACTCTTCTTTTTTGCCATATGACCCCTGCTTTAATATAGTGATCCATTGTTCACGACGGGCTGTGTCCCGCGATCGGAAACAATGGCCACCATCAGATTATTCACCATCTGCGCCTTGCGCTCTGGATCGAGTTCCAAATCGCCTTCGTTCAAAGCTTCCACAGCATCCATCGACATTCCAACTGCCCCTTCCACAATCATCTTGCGGGCAGCAATGATTGCAGCGGCCTGCTGGCGCTGCAGCATCGCTTGGGCAATTTCCGTTGAATAAGCAAGATGTGTGAAGCGTGCTTCCATTACTTCCACACCAGCTTCATTCAGACGTGCTTCCAATTCCGCCTGCAGCTTACCAGTAATTTCATCCCCATTTTCACGCAGGGAGAATCCGGATTCATTGAAATTGTCATAAGGATAATTGGAAGCGATATGACGGACTGCAGCTTCACTTTGGATAGCTACAAATTCCTCGTAATCGTCTACATTGAACGCCGCTTTAGCTGTATCTACTACACGATACACAATCACCGCAGCTATTTCAATCGGATTCCCTTCTATATCGTTTACTTTCAATGTCTTGGAGTTGAAGTTACGGATTCGCAATGTAATCCGTTGTCTTGTTGTCAGAGGAATAGTCAGGAACAAACCATTGGCACGAATTGTACCGATATACTTTCCGAAGAATGTTACGACGTAGGCTTGATTAGGGGGCACAATTACGATTCCAGTTACCAGCAATACAGCAACAACGAAGAGTATGACTGCCAGCACGATAGCCTCCTGCGTCAAACTGAAGATGCCAGCACCCGCACAAGCAAGGATAATCAGCACCCCAAGGAAACCATTTAATGCAGCCGCTTGCTTTTCTTTCATACACGTCACTCCTACATTTTCATATTAAAGTGATATCACTTTAATATTATTATATATTCTGATAACATGCTTTGCAACCCCGCAGACAAGCCTATATACTTAAAGAAAAAAAGATCGGGGAATTCACATGCTCTATCAGGTCTTCAGACCGTTTCGATTATTGCACCGCTATCTTGTCGATAAAAAATATCCGCAAGGAGCTTCTATTGCCAAGAGATACCGCGTCATCCGTAAACTCGGTTCTGGCAGCTATGGTACTACATATCTGTGCTTTGATAGTATCCTGCAGAAGACTTGTACAGTGAAACAACTCCGGCGCAGCCGTCAGGGGCGTAAGAAATATTTCCGTATGTTCCAGCAGGAATATGAGCTCCTTCGAGAACTCAAGCATCCTTCCATTCCAGCTGCCAGTTCTTTTTTCCATACGGATGACGGCTATTTCTTTGTGATGGATTTCATTTCGGGAGAGAATCTGGAGCAGCATATATTTGATACTAAAAAGCAATATCATGAAAAAGAAGCACTTGCACTGACAATTGATCTTGCCCAAATAGTAGTCCATCTGCATGCACATCGTATTTACCATGGTGATATCCGAATTCCGAATATCATGTTAGCATCTGGACATGCCAGCCTCATTGATTTTGGACTTGCAAAGCAGTTCAGTGGTCCATGGAGCTCTGAGGAGCAGAATCGCCTGGAACAAGATCTGTTCGATTTAGGTGACATTTTGCTTTATCTTTTGTATACGACCTATGAAAAGACAACTAAAAAAGCCCTACCATGGACGGAAGAGCTAACTTTATCACCCGTTTGCAAACAGGTGGTTGAAAAGCTACTAGGTATCCAGGAACCCTTCCCTTCTGCATCTGATGCGATCGATACCTTGAGAAAAGCAAAAGAAGCAGCAGATTAACTGCTGCTTCCATACCCACGGCGCTTGTACCGGCTGCTGCCGCCATAACGATTACGGCCATAGCCGCTGCTGCCGCTAGAACCATAACGTCGTCCACGATGACCACTGGAATCGTAGCGGCGTCCGCGATGACCGCTGGAATCATATCTTCTGCCGCGGCGATGGCTGCTGCCACCGGCGGATTCCTGTATTTTACGGATGAATTTCTTGAACATAGATTTCCCTCCCTAAATAGCAACTAGTCTATTTACGCAAATGATACCATGTTAGTTCCAAGAAGTACGTTTCTTTACATATTCTTAATAATTCGTCAGCGAAACAAGTCTTTCCACTCTATTCTCAAAATCCTCCATCCGGATAAATCTGCCTTCCCTTATCTGTTCTTTTCCCTCTGCAAATACTAAGATGGTTGGTGCCCCAAATGCCAGGAAACTCCCTTTCACTTCCGGCACTTCACTGGCATCTGCATATCCCAGCTCAACTTGGGGGTATCTCTCCAGCATATCAGCTATTCTCGGAAGCAAAGCCTGGCAGACACTGCAGCCTGGAGAAGAGATGAACACCGCAGCTAGTTTATTCGTTTTGATAAAAACTTCCACTTCTTCAATCGTATGCAATTTCATTCTAGCCACCTGCTTTATTGGTTGTTTCCTCCATCATATAGAATCATACCCCTTGATGGCGAATGATATGATATAGTAGGTTCTGGGGATATCCAAACATATTTTGACAAAATTCTAGATTAGCAGATTAAAGGAGAAACACATATATGGCAAAAGAAGATAAACAGGAGTTGCGCCGCTCACAGAAAAAGCGGAAGAAATCCCGCAAGAAGCGCGTTATCCGCAATATATTTTTGATTGTTTTACTTTTGATTCTAATTCCGGCAGCTTACGCAGGTTATCTTTATGTAAAAGCAGGCAATCTCGCCAATGATTCATTCGTTGACGATGGCCGGGACAAATCATCTCTTCGCGACAGCGCAGTGGATCCTGCCGAGGATAGTGTCAGCGTTTTGTTCATCGGTTCTGATTCAAGTGAGAAACGGGATAAACAGGACAATATCGGTAAACGTTCTGATACAATGATTCTTGCTACTTTCAATAAGGATGATAAAAGCATTAAAATGCTCAGCATTCCACGTGATACGTATACCTACGTACCTTACCTTGAACGTAACACGAAAATAAACGGTTCCTATAATGGCGGTCCTACAGCGACAGTGGAAGCTGTGGAAGAACTGACGCAGGTTCCAGTCGACTATTATATCGATGTAAACTTTGAGGCATTTATCAGTGTTGTGGAAGCTTTGGATGGTATTGAAGTTGATGTACCATATGAACTTAAAGAAATGAACTCCAAAGATGAAAAAAATGCCATCCACCTACAGCCAGGGGTACAGACGCTGAACGGGGAAGAAGCACTGGCACTTGCCCGGACACGGAAACAAGATAGTGACTTTGCCCGCAGTGAACGTCAGCAGCAAATCATTGAAGCGATGATGAATAAAGCGACGGATATGAGTTCAGTCCTCAAGTATTCCAGCCTTCTGGATGCCGTTGGTACAAATATGACTACCAATATGACGTTTGATGAGATGAAAAGCTTCATTTCTTACGGTGTGAACAACAAATTAACAGTAGAAAGTCTGAAGCTGGAAGGCCAAGGAGGAAATGGCATCGTTCCTGGTTATAGCGCCTACGCTTTCCTTCCGGATGCAACATCATTGGCTAACGCTACTCAGACGATGCGTGACCAGTTAGAGCTTCCTGCGCTTGATAATACAACTTCTACATCTGCAACCTCGCCTTGATAGGCGAGGTTTTTTATTTTTCTTTCGGAACGACTACACGTATTTCTTCCGGTAAAACCTTGGCTTCAAAAGGAAGCGGCTCCCCTTCATCGCCATCAATATTGACGACCAGCTCCGTGTCAGAAGTAACGCTGATTTCATTAGCCTGGAGATAGACAACTTGCTCATTGGATGCCAATTTACCTTTGAATATATCTGGAATCAGCTTTACGGCCTTTGGAATGGACAGATCATTCAAAATAAAGACATGAAACAGATTATCATCCACTTCAGCTTGTTCGGCAAATTTCTCGAAACCTGCTACAGAATTGGTCAATGCGATTAGCATCATATACGCTTTGTCATTATAGGCTTCCTTTTCTCCTGTATGGACACTGATCCGGAATGGTGTCTTATCCCGAAATGCTTTCGCTCCCTCCATCAGATAAGCAAAATGACCGTATTTACTCTTCTCCTCCGGAGTAACATCATACACTGCTTCGGCTATCACTCCCACAGCAAGTACATTCATAAAATAACGATTACCTAACTTACCAATGTCGACGGCTTTTGTATGATATTCCTCAAGCAAGGCTAATGCCTGCTCTGGTTTTCGGGGTATTTGCAATGCACGGGCAAAATCATTTACTGTGCCGAGCGGAACAAAAGCAAAATTGGGTTGCTGCTCCTTTTCGGCCAGCCCATTGATACACTCATTGATTGTCCCGTCCCCGCCCATCGCCAACAGCGTTTCATATGTACCATCACAAGCAGACGCAGCAAATTCCGTCGCATCCCCTTCTTTTTCAGTGTATTTTATCACCACTTGTTCATGTCGGTTTCCAAGCAGCGCTACAGCTTGTTCCTCATATTGCATTGCCTTTTCCTTCCCTGATGAAGGATTTATGATCAACATTGCCCGCACAGCATCCGCCTCTTTCTCTTTTTTTTTAACTTATACCCTTATTTGGAATAACATGAAACAAAATAAAGTTTGATAATTACCTAATTAGATGTTAATCTAATTATCGAAGGAGTTGAATGTATGCAGCTTGATAAATTAGTCCGATTTCATAAAGCCGTTGGGGATGCAACGAGAATGCGGATCATTGCAGTTTTAAAAAAGGGACCTCTGCATGGTCAGGCAATTGCACATAAACTAGGTCTGAAGCCGCCTACCATCACGCATCATATGACAAAACTCAGAGAAGTTGGGGTTGTCTATCAGCGCAGAGACGGAAACACAATTTATTTTTATTTGGATGAACCCCGTTTGAAAAAGCTTGCAACAAGCATTCTGCAACTGGGTCAAGAAAGCGAACATCCAAGCGCAGATATAAATGCGGAAGAAAAACTCAAGATAGTTAAAGCCTTTTTCTCTCCAGATGGAAAGCTCACACAACTGCCGGCACAAGAGAAAAAACGCGTCATTGTTCTAGCTTATATGATCCAGGATTTAAAGCGGCATCAAGTATATGAAGAACAAGAATTGAACATATTTATCCAGCAATACTTTGAGGATTATGCGACGATTCGCAGAGAATGGATTATGCACCATTTCATTTACCGTGCTGGAAATACATATCAACTAAATCCAGAGGAAATGTGGCCTGCTTCTTTTTAGGAGCAGCTTCCTTTTCTCCATAATTAGATATATATCGAATAAGGGGATGTGATATGATCTTGTTACGTAATCGTAATTTTAGCCTTTTGCTAGTATCCAGTATCTTTTCTGGTTTCTCCATTTCCATGTATTTGCTTATTGAGCAATGGTATGTTGTAACCGAACTAGGTGTGCCGAAATTGCTGGGAGCAGTTTTACTGGCAACAACTCTGCCTCGAGTAATATTCATGTTTATAGGTGGAATGGTGGCTGATAAACTTCGAAAAAGCCGCATCATTTTCTTTTCACATTTAGTCCGGAGTATTTTGATGCTGCTAGCAGCGCTTTTCGCTGAAGGCAATTTATTAAATCTTTTTGCCCTGCTCATATTGGCCGTAACATTCGGGGTATCGGATGCTTTTTTCTGGCCTGCTCGCGATAGCATCATCTCGCAGCTTATACCTGAAAAACATCTAATGAAAGCAAATGCGTATATGCAGACTATCAATCAGCTTGGCGTAGTTCTTGGACCGCCAGTTGCTGCCCTTTTATTATTTTATTTTTCTTACTCCACGGTATTCTCTATCATTTTTACATTTCTGTTAATCAGCAGTCTCTGCCAATTGACAATCAAGGAACCTCAAAAATTAAATGAAACTAAAATATCATTCCGATTTCAAATTCAGGAGGTACTGCAATATATTAAGGGCAGTTCTATCCTTCGATTGCTTATGCTGACATTACTCATTGATAATCTATTATACATAGGTCCGCTGATGCTTAGTATACCGCTCTTAGCGGAAGGCGTCCTGGCCGGTGATGCGTTCACACTTAGTTTTCTCCAAGTCAGTTTTTCAGGCGGTATTATTATTGGCGGCATTCTGCTTGGTCTGCTTACGATAAAGAAGCAAGGGCGCTGGATAACAGCAGTACTTTTGGGAGAAGGTATACTCCTGGGTTTGTATAGCCAGTCCGAAAGCTTCATTCTTTCGAGTATCCTGCTCTGCTTGCTCGGAGTCTGTGTATCTGCTATCAATGTACCCGTTATCAGTCTTATCCAGAGAGTTGTACCGAAGCACCTGAGCGGAAGGGTATTAAGCATGAGCACGCTCGTCAGCATCGGCTTGGTTCCTTTGTCTTACGGACTCGTTTCTTTCCTGCTGATAGCGGAAATTTCAATAGTATCTATACTGTTTGCATCCAGTTTAAGTATTATTGTTTTCAGCAGTATACTGCTTTTACAGAAAAATAGCTTCCGTAAGATGTAGAGATATCGATGAAGACTTTGTTCTTTTCTATAAAGTTTATTAGATTAGAAAAGACCTCCAGAAGAGGTCTTTTACTTTAGGAATAATAATGCTGCAAGAAAACCTATCAGAATGAGAAGAATACCCCCGGTTACTTTCCAGCTTAAACCGCCTGCTAAATCAACAAGATTCCCATTTTCACCTCTGTCGAATGCATCGCTCACATTTCCTGCTGGATTTCTCTTTATTTCTTCTTGTCTCAATCTTTCTGTTCGCATCTCAGGAGCTTCTATCTCTTTACACATAACAGCACCCCTCGTTTTTTAAAAAAAGCCAGCTTCCTTTATGAAAGCTGGCTGATTCTAATTCAATCCTTCGATAGAAATCTGCTCTATCGTAGCAGATGTTGCGCCATCTTGCATCGCAGCTTCAAAACTGACTTGATCCCCCTCTTTCAGGAAGATTGCATACGGTGCATCAGTAGAGTTAATGCTGTAGATGACATCCTGATCCTTCAGCAGGAATTGAATCGTTTTCGCCCCGGCATTGTTGCTGGAAATGAAGAGCCGATTCACCTCTCCGCTCACTTGCTGCACCGGCGCATCACCTGTGGATTCTGCTGTACTCGTATCTGTGCTAAGCTGAAGTCGATATGCTTCCAGCGTACTTTTCGCGTTATCCCCAAAAACAACATAATCGGAATCTGCTGCCCGGACGTATGCATACTGCTTGAAAATACCATTGGAATCGAGCACACTGATCACCCAGGTCGGATTGCCGTCAATATTGTAGAGTACCGGCATTTTGCCTTCCCATTTTTTCTCAGGATATTCCTTCTCCACCACTTGCACAGCACCAGAGGAATCCATGATGCCATTGTTCTTCTCACCACCGAAGAATGTTACTTCCCCTGTCCGGCCATCGACCATTGAGTAACCCAGGGCAGAGTCAATATTCTCTTTCGGTGATTTAAAATCAGTGAAGTACTGGATGCTGCCATCCTCAGCGAAGACAGCTGTCACACCATGCTCCGTTCCATTATCGTTCGGAATCTTCACGCCAGCTTTCCCGAAGTGTCGGTTCCAGAAACCGCCGCTATATTCTCCGTAATACGTATTGAGCTTACTGGCCATTTCTGGTGATATTGTGTTCTCAATAAAATCAGGCGCTTGATCAGCATCATAAATTTTTGACTGTCCATTGTAAGGGTTCACAACGACAACCTGAATATCGTCGCCATTCGCTTTCTTTGTGAGAAGTTTCGGTTGGTAGACAGTCTGGACGTACCACGCTTTTCCTTTTTCATCGACTTCCAAGCGTGCATCCCCTTCCTGGATATAGGAAGGATATCGAGAATAGATAATCCGCTGCAAATCTTTATGGAAGTAAGCAGATGGTACATAGGATAATTTATTTTCAACAAATTCAGGCTGTGCCCCAAGATCTGTCGCGTCAATGACAAAGTACCCGGAAGTCTCTCCGCCTTTCAGCCATTTGAAGAAACCGTCAAACTCAACTGGCGCGATGTATTCATTCGTCCCGCCAACTGTTTGCGTCTGAAGGCTGCCGAGATGATAGAGCTGTGTATCCGGCACTACGCTCATCTTCTTGTTCATTTTGTTCCGGACTGAGCTCGGCGCAATTGCTATGGGTGTCTTATCTTCATCAAGCGGTTTTGCTTCTTCCTCTGTTGATTTAACTACATGGTCATAAGATGACTGATAAACTGCAAAATTAGCAATCACACAAACAACTGCTCCGATAATAACAACTGCTAATAGTATTCCCGCAAGCGAAAGACCTGCTTTTTTTGATTTCTTTTCTGCTTGTTTGCTTGCAAGAAGCGGAAAAGCTGCAAAGAAAATACCTATTGCGTTCAGCCACAGGATATTTTGGATGATGAATGCTGGTAACACGAAATAAATGATAATAATCAGTACGATATACGCAGCAATACCCGCTGCCAAGTACTGCTTAAGTTTTGTCTTTCCTCCTCCAGCTGCCAAGTCAGCCAGAGCAATCAGGATAAAGCCAGCAAGACTGGCTAAAGCGATTAAAAATATCATGCAGTTCCTCCTTTAGATGTCGTACTACCTATACGGTATAAAGAAGGGAAATGTTTCATGTATAGAGATTTTTATACGTGCTGCAGGTAGGAGCAGCTTACAATGCTAAGCAAGAGAAGCACCAATTCAATTTGAATATTTGGGTGTTTCTTTAAATGTGATATATTGATTTTATGAAAAGTATAAATCAGATTCATCGCATATCATTACGTGATCAAGTGTATCAGCAATTAAGAAACGCTATTATTAATTTAGAGCTTGAACCTGGTGAACGGGTAAATGACAAAGAATTAGCGGAAGAATTCGGAGTTAGCAGAACCCCTGTCAGAGAAGCATTTAAGCGATTGGAGGATGAAGGATTAATTATATCTTCTCCAGGTTCTGAAACGAAAGTCAGCTTAGTAGATAAAATCCAATCTAGGGATGCCTTCACTGTCGTAGCTTCACTCCATGAGCTAGCTGCCCGTTTGGCAATTCCTTATCTAACCGAAGAACATGCTGTAACTATGGAAAAAATAAATGCTGATTTTAAGCTGGCCATTAAAAATGCTCAGCGATTAGAGGCCATCCAGCTAGACGATCAATTTCATGAAGTCATTCTCATTGCATCCAATAATCCAGAGATTTTGATTGCGCTCGAGCGGCTAATGTCTAAAATCAGACGGTTGGAGCTCTTAAAGTTCAATGAACTTGATGGTATGAATTCCGTGAAACAGCATCACGATATTGTCCAGTCCATCAAAAATAATAAAACCGATCTCCCAGAATTACTGAAACAAAACTGGCTGAGTTTATCCAGTCAGCTCACAAGCGATATGTTAACTTAAGCTGTTTTCTTTAAGCAGCTTTAATTTTTATTGGCATTTCTTCTTACAAGATAATAGTGCTGTCTCCTGTTCCATGCTACGATTACACAAAATCACCAAACCGATATATTGGTTTTTGGTTTTGGGAAAGGGGTAGTTTTTATGGTTACTATTCGTGATAATCAGGTTCTGAAGTCTGAGGTACATGATTCATCCGTTTTACAAAAAGCGCGGGATATTCTCGATAAGTGTTCCTCCCCTCGTTTAATGCAGCAAGAAGTAATCAATGCTGTGGAGCGAAATGCCATTTGGCGCGGAGAGGAATGTCTTAACCTGCTCGCACCTGAGGCACCAACTAGCCCCACAGTCAGAAACCTCTTATCATCAGAAGTCGGTACTCGAGCAGCTGAAGGTCATATTGGCCCTACACAGCGCTGGTTTTCTGGAACGATGTATATCGATGAAATTGAATCCCTTTGTGTGGAATTACTTAAAAAAGTGTTTAAATCAAATTACGCTGATCACCGTCTTGTCGCAAGTATGCTAGGTAATCTTACGGTGTATGCAGCATTAACTAAGCCCGGCGATAATATTATGACCATCCCGCAGCCAACTGGAGGTCACTCGAGTAATCGTCACGATGGTCCTGCTGGAATACGCGGTCTGAATATTTATGATGTTCCAATGGATCCGACTGAGCTAACGGTTGATTTAGATGCTTTCGCTGCAAGAGTACGTGAAATAAAGCCAAAACTTGTATCACTCGGTGCGTCAATGACTTTATTTCCTTTCCCATTGAAAGAAATGTCTGCCATTGTTGCGGAATGGGGCGGAAAAATATTCTTTGATGGTGCACATCAGCTTGGCCTAATCGGCGGCGGGCAATTCCAGGATCCGCTTCGCGAAGGTGCTGTGATCCTGACTGGATCTGCCGGTAAAACATTTAGCGGACCGCAAAGCGGGATCATCGTTTGGAATGATCCAGAAATTAACAAACCTGTGACAGATGCTATTTTTCCTGCTCTAGCTGCAACACATCAAGTGAATCGCGTAGCCGCTTTAGCCGCTGCAGCTGCCGAATTCCTCGCTTTCGGTGAAGACTATATGGCTCAAATCGTTAAAAATGCTCAGGCATTGGGAAGTGCTCTGCAGGAGCGAGGGTTAACAATGCTTGGTGCGCATAAAGGCTTTACACGTACGCATCAAGTCATTGCTGATGTGCGTGCTTTTGGAAACGGACTAGACATCGCTAAAAAACTTGGACAAGCGAATATCATTACGAATAAAAACCTTATCCCAAGTGACCAGCCAGAGGATTGGGATTATCCGAGCGGTCTGCGTATCGGAACCACTGAAGTGACTAGATTAGGAATGAAAGAAAAAGACATGGAAACAATAGCAGACTTCATAATAGCTGTACTAGAGGATAAAAAATCACCAGAAAACATTCGCAAAGAGGTCATTGAATTCCGCAAACAGTACCAAAAGATACATTATTGCTTTGACTGATGTTTCCTAACAAAAAAGGACCAGCGGATGAACATAATAGTTCATCGTATGGTCCTCTTCATCTTTAATCAATTGCAGATACTTAGACAGTTATAAGCTTAACTTTATCCCTTATGTAATTGAGAAATCAAACATTCCTTAATTATCGGCTGTAAACTACATAAGTACCGCCAATCAAATCATGAAGCCCCCGCCTATCCTCCATCACAAGCACCATAACAGCACTAATCAGTAAGGATATTCCTAAAGTAACAAATACCAGCAGTCCATTGCCAATAACCTCTCTAAGAATCATGTTGGCAAAAGTAACATCTCCACCGTCTGTTCGTTTGATTTTAATTCCCATAAGCCGCTTTCCAATGACATATCCTTTCCATAGAACAGGAAGTACTGTCAAATATATAACATATCCAATATCCCATAAGTAGCCATCTGACCATTCAATAGAAAATTCCCCCTGTATAAAGTAGAGCAGGCTACTGATAGGAATAATAAGAATAAACATGTCGATGATACTAGCGAAAAACCTGATTCCAAATCCTGCACGATTAAATTCATACATTTAGATAACTCCCCCCTCAAATAACTTTAACATATAATTCCATTTATTGATGCAGCTAAAAAGGAAGCTGGACATAAGCGTTTTGGCAAACAAAAATGGACCTGCTGGTGAATAGAATAGTTCACCAGCAGGTCCATTTTAAAAATATTTAAAGTCTACTGCTAGTTAAGTAGGTGCTTGAGCCATCTACACATAACTTTTCGAAAGCCATTACATGTAGTGTTATTTATTGAAGTAAGAAGTAAGACCTCGCCCTATGAAGTTTGCAGAAACTGGGCTTTTTCCGATTTCCCTTGCCCATATTGATAATTGCCCAATATGATGAATTTCATGAGCAATAATATGTCGCATGACTTCACCCCAAGTATCCGTTACAACTCTTCCATCTGATAAGGTATCGTAAAATATACGTCCCTCCATATTAGCATCCCATTTGTTAACAAAGCTTTCTACTTCTAAATGATAATCAGCGTTCAATTCTCGAACCTTTTTCAAGCTCTTATAAGTATCGAAACTGTCCTGGAAGTCGGTTTTGTCTTGTATGAGACGTATCCAGCTCCATTCGACATCAACTATATGGAAAAGTGTATGTAATATACTTCCCTTTCCACCCGTGCGGTCTAGTAGCAGTTCTTCTTCATTCAACTCTTCACACCATTGATACCATTCTTCTCTAACCATCCAGTTATATTTAAAAAATAATTGCAAAGAAGACCCTCCCAGTTTGGAGATAATTAAACGGTGACAAAATACTAGAGCAATACCAAACATTACATAACTACTTTTTCTGCATGTCTTTGTTGAATTCCTTGTTTTATTTATTTGCCCTATGAGAAGGTAAAGTAATACAAGAGGACACAAATAAGCAATTAAACTGCCATCTCATATCTATTGAAGATAAAAAGGACTGCTTTAAAAGCAGTCCTTTAATGGATTACTTGTTTATTTCAGTTGTTTTAGTTCAAATCTGTCAAATGCAGCCCAGTTACCAGCATTAGCATCAGAACATACTCCAACTTCAACCTGTCCGTTGGTAATCTGAATATCATCGATTTTGTACTTTGTATAACTTGTCACTGGGCTTGAGCCTATTTCAGTTATTTTTTTAGCTCCACCGTAATCATTTGCATAGAAGCGCAGTTTATTTTGACCACCACCTGATCGAACCCAAACGCTTGCCTCATAGGTGCCATCTGGTATGTTTTCTACCGTTTGTGCAGTCCGCTGTTGATAAGCATCCGAGTGCCAGTGCGTAAGTTTGTAAACTCCAGTAAAAGGTTCATCTGCATCTGCTTTATGTGCTGAAACACCATTATTTCTTTCCGTCCACTGATCTAACGTTCCTGTTTCAAAGCTGCCGTTTTCGATCAGATTATCGTTTTCCTGTTGTGAAGGACGCGGCCATTCATAGGTCCCTACTGTTCCTGCTGGCAGTATAGCAGCAAATTGCTTTCCTTCTGATACAACTCTGAACTTTTGAGCTTTGTCTGTTTGATTGATAACCACTGTTACGATGGAATTGTCGGGATTTAAAAAAGAAACATTTGTAACGGAATCACGAGATCCGTAGTTACTGTCAATCCGCTTCGCACCACGATCAACAAACTTTGAGTAATTACCAGTCATATAATAGATTGGTATCTTCCAGTACTTATTTACGTTTTTTGCATTCTGAATCATCATTGTTGGATCAGGAGTACCGATCCATTGGTGGGTGCTGATGTTACTATCCAGCATCGTTACCCATGCATTATAGCTAGCTGCGCCATTTCTAAAATATTGCGCAATCCGATCTGCTCCAGCAGTCCCCCAGACAGACCTTTCAGTAAGATGAATGCTTTTATCCGAATAAGCACGACTAATTTCTCCCATTAATTTAGGGTCACCGGCATAATCGTGAAATGCGATTCCATCTATTGATGCATCTGCTGTTTCATCCTTGAAAACAGTTGAAACGTAATCCAAAGCTTCACTGAAGTTATGATCGAATGTCCATAGTTTTGTATCTAAGTGATGGGCATCCAGTTCATTTCGGAGTAAAACTGCCAGTTCTCTTTGCTGTTCCGGCGGCATGTACATACTAGGATAATCGATCTCAAGCAGCGGTTCATTTTGCATAGTCATCGCATATATTGGAATTCCCTGAGCTTCAAATGATTGGACAAATTTCCGATAATAAGCTGCAAGTACTTCAGTATTCCCCTCTTCTAACCGCCCGCCTATCAAGCTTTTATTTGTTTTCATCCAAGCAGGCGGGCTCCATGGTGAGGCAAATATTCTGATGTCTGGATTGATCTGTAATGCTTCCTTTAGGGTGGAGACAATATTTAAATCGATATCACGCTGAATGGAAAACTCGCTTAAATCATAATCCGTCTTCGTAATAGGAATATCATTATAGGTATAAAATGCATCTTGTGCGGTAAAATCCGAGGTTCCAATCGTAATCCGGATAACATCCATCCCTATTCCTTTCTTCGGATCAAACAGATCTTTCAGCGCTTGCTTCCGTTTACCTGGTGCCATTTTTGACAAATTGTAGATCGATGATTCCTCTAAAGAAGTACCAACTCCAAGCATCTCCTGGTACTGTTTGTCTGGGTCTACAAAAATCGTTGTTCCGTCAGTTTCCTTTTCTTTTGTTATGTTGATAGATTGCTGCTGATCCAGCTTATACGTGATTTCTTTCGGTCCCTCATACCAGCTTCTGTCAGCTGGAGCATTTTCCGAGCTAAACCATACCTTCACTTCTTCTGGCTTAGAGGCAAGCGTAAAGCCTGGATTCATTGATATGATAAGAACAGTAATAAAAACAATGAAAAATGATTTCGACAATCTTTTTATAACATGCATTGTCTTTATCCTTCCCTTCAATGGCTGTTATAAGCCTTACTCCATCTTCATTCATCATAATATTAAAGCGCTTACATTTCATAGGTACCAATATCCCGAATTATTTACCAGATTATTTAGCAGTCGAAAATAAAAGAGCCTCTGCAGAAGTTCTTTAAGCAAACCAGCATACATTGTTTAAAAGGAATAAACATCAGAATACTATTCATTCTTCCGGTCTATTCATGTACTCAGAATGTCTTGTAATGTATGATCAAGTGTTTTAAATCTGAAGTTATACCCTTCACGTTCCAATCGATCAGGTATAACCCAACGGCTCTTCAGAACCAACTCTGTTTCAGTCCGAATGAAAACGGATCCTATCTCCAGCAACCATTTAGGTGCAGGCAAGCCGAATGGAGTATTCAATTTCTTTCTCAGTGTATGCATCAATTCACGGTTTGTAACAGGTTGCGGTGCAGAAGTATTGAAAACACCGCTCAGCTGTTTCTTTTCTCTTAAGAAAAGTATAATTTGAAATAAATCCTCGATATGTATCCAGCTGAACAACTGCTTTCCAGAACCTTGTATCCCTCCCAATCCGAAACGCACTAAATTACGATATGGGATCATGACTCCTCCCCCTCTACCTAATACAATCGCTATACGTAATGCGATCTGTCTTGTTTTAGGAAGCTCAAATGAAAAGAAGGCATCTTCCCATTTCGTGGCAACATCGACTGAAAACCCTGAACCAACCTCTCCTTCAGCTTCTTTCATCGGACGATCTTCCGCATGACGATAAATGGTTGCCGTACTGCTATTAACCCAAAGTTCAGGAGGATTGCTGCAGGACTGGACAGCCTCGCCTAATATCTTAGTAGTTGTTACCCTCGAATTCATTATTTCCTGCTTGTTCGTTTCATTGTATCGGCAATTAACAGATTTTCCAGCAAGGTTTATGAGAAGTTCAGCATCTTCCAATGTTTCTTGAATGGATAATTTATCATCCCAGTGGATGTGTTGCTTTTGTCTTGAGATAATACTGACTTCATACCCTGATTCCTGAAATCTCTTTTGAAAGAATTCCCCGATAAAGCCTGTTCCTCCAGCTATGACCACTTTCCTCATATATATCACTCCTCACTTACTTATCAATTTCGAAATCATCATACAATAAAATTCCATCTCCTTCTGAAGACAGAACCTTTATAATACGGTAATCACCCTTTGGAAAGCTGTATTTGAAAGCATCGAACGATGCAAAAAAACTGGTTTCAGTTCCAGAATCAATGATTATGCCATCCTCGTGAAAACCCATATTGTCTTTAAGTGGTATCTGTAACCATTCTTCTTTCTTCTTATCATATTTTTCAAGCACATATGCACGACCTATAGTAATACGATGGTCACTATTGTTTTTTATATGAAATTTAAAACCATCTTCCTGTTTTATACTGTCATCTTCTATATCGAGCACTATATCTTCTGCAGCAGTCATTTCATCGGCATACTTACTGGGCTCCAGTTCTGTCCCACAACCAGCTAAAAAGATCAATAAAAACAGGAACATAATTTTTTTCACCGAACTCCCTCCCCCTTAAGCAAACTTTATCACAGTTACACCATTACAAAAATACCCAATTAGCATAAAACCAATTGCATTCTATCTTGATAATTAATTCAGAATAGGTAAATTTGGGGTTGATTCTGAATTGACTAAATATTAATATAAAACCAATAAGAATACTCGGATTAAGAGAGGTGCTTTCATGATTCAAATGATTTTAACGGGTTTACTATGCGGGGCGTTGCTTGGATTTGTCATGCAACGCGGCCGTTTTTGTTTAACAGGAGGCTTTCGCGATATGTATTTAGCAAAAGATAACCGCATGTTTTACGCACTTTTAATTGCAATTGCAATCCAAAGCGTTGGCGTTTATACATTAATCAGTTTAGGAGTATTTGAATTTAATGCCGGATCACTGCCAATTGCAGCTGTAATTATTGGATCCTTTATTTTCGGTATCGGCATTATATTTGCTGGCGGCTGTGCAACAGGTACTTGGTATCGCGCGGGAGAAGGATTAATCGGCAGTTGGATTGCATTGGCGGGCTATATGCTTGTAGCAGCAATGATGAAATCTGGTGTTCTGCTGCCATTGGACACAGCTGTTAAAGAGGTACAGCTTGAATCAAACTCTATTGCTGCAACATTCGGCTTTAACAACTGGATTTTAATTGCTGTTCTTGTTGCCGTTGTCGGCTTTATTGTATACCACAATCTAAGAAAACCGACGGTTAAAATTCCTGGCTTAAAACCGAAAAAATCCGGTCTTGCCCATATTCTATTTGAAAAACGCTGGCATCCATTCATCACTGCGATTTTTATCGGACTCATCGCTATTCTTGCATGGCCTCTAAGTGTTGCCACCGGCCGGATTTCTGGATTAGGTATCACAACACCTTCTGCTAATATCCTGCAATACTTAGTTACAGGAGAACTAAGCTTTATAAATTGGGGTGTCTTCCTCGTACTCGGTATTTTCTTAGGTTCACTACTAGCTGCAAAAATGAGTGGTGAATTCAGATTCCGACTTCCAGATCTTAAAACGACGATCAATAGTTTCAGCGGCGGATTAATGATGGGATTCGGAGCTGGTTTAGCCGGCGGCTGCTCTATCGGAAACGGCCTTGTAATGACCGCTATGATGACATGGCAAGGATGGATCTCCCTAGGGTTCATGATGTTAGGCACATGGACCGCTTCTTACTTTGTGTTTGTACGCCCACGTAAAAAGACTAGACAAACTGCGCAAGCAGCAACTGCTTAAAAGGAGTGTATTTAGAATGAAAAAAACATTGGAAGTCATGGGTATGGTTTGTCCATTCCCGCTAGTAGAAGCAAAAGAAGCCATGAAAGAAATTCAAACAGGTGATGAATTGGAAGTACAATTTGATTGTACACAAGGGACAGAATCCATCCCCCGCTGGGCAGCGGAAGCTGGTCATGAAGTGACAGCATATGAACAACTAGGCGAAGCTGCTTGGACTATTACAATTAAAAAGAAATAAAGAAAAGATTGCAGAGAACCTTCTTGGTTTTCTGCAATCTTTTTTCTATTAAATGAAGAGACAATCCGCAATAATAAGTCTTTGTGAACCCGAGGCAAAAACTACTTGACTTGTTAACGTATTCAAACTTCTCTATACTTTCACTAGGAGGGGATAAAATGAGTGAAGATATATCGAAAATAAATTACCGCGAAGTCATTGAATATTCATTAGATCCCTTGATTGTACATACTGATCTCAAGATCATTTATGTTAACAATGCTGCGGAAGTCTTCTTTAAAGGAAAAAGAGAAGATATCATCGGTGCAAGTCCATTGGATATCTTTCATGAGAGCTCCAAGTCTGCGATTCATAAAAGAATTCAGTCAGCATATGCCAAGCCTGCTGAAGTGATAGAAGAATCAATTTTCAAGCTGGATGGTACAACAGCAGATGTGGAATTATACTGCCACCCTGTCTTTATTGGAAAAACGAAGGCAATTCAAACTTATGTAAGAGATATCTCTGAAAAGAAAGAATCGGAAAGAAAGAACAGGGAAATGATGGACCAAATCCATGAACTTTCAGCTACCCTGGTACCCCTGCTTAATGGAATAGCGGTACTTCCTTTAGTTGGGTCAATTGAAGGGGAGCGGGCAAAACATCTTTTACAACTGGTTCCTGCTAAAGCAAAGCAGCAGGATGTGCAATGCTTGATTATTGATTTCTCAGGCATCTATCAATTAGATAAAGTCGTCACAGATTATCTCTTCAAGATTCATAACGTTCTTTCAATGCTCGGTATAGAGTCTATATTTACAGGTATGAGACCAGAACTTGCAATGGAAGCAATAGAAATGGACATTAGCTTGTTGTCTTCACCTACAATGTCTACAGTAAAAGATGCTTTGGATTATCTTGGAGTACATTAATCTGGAGTATCATCCCTCTTATCTCCTTACCGCGTCAGGATATCGGAACGCACGCAAAGAGGAGCCTTAACTGTATAGGCTCCTCTGGTACATATAACCGCAAGATCCATTTCCACTAATCCTATAGTAAAACCCGCTCTACAGCCAATGGCCTCAAAGCGCTCGTTTCATCAATATAGATAAACCCATCATACCGCTGTGCCATGTGAGAAGGCACATAGTTTCCAAACTGTTCAAATTCTGGACGATACACGACTCCAATCGCACGATGCCCGATTTTCTGCTGGAATAAATGCTTGTTTTCTTTATCGAAAAAGAGCATCTTATCATATGCGCCGGCTCGGTGCATGAGGTCTTCCCATGATCCCCTAACTGCCTCGGGAACAATCTTCACATCATGATTGACTCCCCATTCATCCGCAGCAATGACAGTTCCTCTATGCGTACCGAATCCTATGACATACACATCCTCAACGGGATTTTGCTGGCGTACCAGCTCGCCTACATTGACCATGCCATTATGCGCCATATCAGTAGCCCGGGCGTCTCCGACATGTGTGTTATGCTCCCAAACTATTGCTTTACCCTTAGATCCATAAAACTTCATGACCTCATTCAGTGCATGTACCATATGTGTATCTCTTATATTCCATGATTCTTCATCACGAACAACCATTGAACGATAATAATGTTCGGCATTGTACGCAACTAGTGCATTTACCTCCAGATTGAGACGAATCTCTTCTTCACAAGGATACTGCTCTTTCTTTTTTTGAATTGCTGCCAGAAGCTTGGCTACTTCATCAATACATCCGTCAGAATACAAACCAGCAGATACAGCATATTCCTGGTTATCCCTATTGAATGGTTCGAAACAAGAAAATGCTCTTCTTGCAATCTCCACATCAGGAGATCCAATCTTGGTTAAATAAGCAATTACTTCCTCCATGGATTCCCAAAGACTGTACATGTCTATTCCATAGAAGCCTACTTTTGGCTGCACATCCCGATTTTTGTTATATTCCTTCATCCACTCAATTAAATCAATAATTTCTTCATTCGCCCACATCCACGTCGGCCAGCGGTTGAAACTGAGGAGAACCTCCCGAGCCGATCGGCTTTCTGTATCATAGCCTTTGATGTAGCGATTCACAGCCTGACAAGCAGGCCAGTCCCCCTCCACAGCCACAAAGGTAAAACCCTTCTCCGTGATCAGCTTCTTGGTTATCTCAGCACGTACAGTATAGAACTCAGAAGTACCATGAGATGCTTCACCAAGCAAAACAAATTTTGCATTTCCGGCTCTTTCAGTTACAATACTTAGCTCCGCTTCACCAGTTAATGGTATTGCGTATTTTTTAATCGATTGTATTGTCTTTAAATCCATTTAAAAACCCAACTTTCACTTTGAAGTGTGTTAGGTTTAAATTGTGATTAATGTGATGAAAAAATACCTTCAGTTAATATTCTTACCACTTTTAATCGACGTATTTTTGCTTTTTCTTGGATTTCAGCATATCTCCTGTCCAGCCCTTCGCCTTCAAGAACCAATAAACCAGAAGAGTCGAAAGGAGGATTAAGATCAGGGCTCCTGCGTACCCGAATTTCCACTTCAATTCAGGCATATTATCAAAGTTCATACCCCATAATGCGCCAAGCGCCATGACTGGTGTAAAAAGTACTGTTATAACAGTCAGTGTCTTCATAATCTCATTGCCCCTGAAAGAAGAGACGACATCTTCAAAATCAATCAGTCCTCTGATTTCCTCTTCATACGCCCGAACAAGATTCTCACAGCGTTCAAAACGATAATGTGTCCGTTTAAAATAGATGTTCTCTGTATATTTCTCCCCGAATGCTTCGACTACACCAGTTTTAACCTCTATGAACGGAATCAAAAAGTTCTTCCATACTAATATCTCATGCCGATTTTCAGCAATTTTGTTAAGCAGCTTTGTATCATTATTCTCTTTTACCTGCCAAAGCAAGTCCTTCAATCTGACTTCATATTGATCGATTTTATGTAAAAATGCTGAAATGATTTCTCCAAGAAGGATCATAAATCCTTCAATTGCATTGTTCGCATTGTGCATCTTAGCGAGAATATCATCTTGGGTTGTAGTCGGCAGCAGCTTAAAATCAAGTGCAGTTGTCAGCAGCGTGTTCTTTTTTACAAAAAAGTGAAAAAGATGCTTTTCTTCCTTCTTGTCTGCTTCCTGAACATATATGAGCGAGCCCCAAAGAGCCAAAGAGTCCTGATCTGTCGTCTCCATTTGAAGACTATTCGTGCCGGAAGCATGTATATGTTCTATCCATGGGATATGTAAGGTGTACGCGTTTAACGCTTCTTTTTTCTCTAAATCCCTTTTCTCATCCAACTGCAGCCACTCCCATGCAGTACCTGAAAAAGCGTGCTTCTCCATGTTTTCCCCTCCAATTTTTTTCTATCTATTTCCCTTACATGTAGCGGGATAATCCTTTCTTCTCCCCCCACTTTGGACAGTCACCTCTCTATTGATAGCTAAAAACCAGAATGTTTCACCAAGAAACCCTTTACAAATTCGGCTATCTTTTTTAATATAGACGTATCAATTGCATAAGCTTGCGACGCACTAGGGGAGCTGGTAACGGCTGAGAGGAATCTTGTGATTCTGACCCTTTGAACTCGATCTGGATAATACCAGCGTGGGGAAGTGCAGCCAGAATTTTCCTGTTACTTTTGTATATTCTGCGACTGCACCCTATGGTGCAGTCGCTTTTTATATGCAAAAAATAGGAGGAATCATTTATGGAAATACAAAATCATTGCGGAACCAGCCGTATTGCAGGCTGCAGTTTTTCGGTTTACCCGATGGCAGACAGGTTCAAAGAAATCATATTGGATGCACTGAAAACGGTCGATACGTCAAAGGTTTGGATTGAGACTGATGATGTGACAACACTTGTACGCGGTAGAATTCCGCATGTATTTGATGTTACATCCGCTATATTTTTAGCAGCAGCTAAAGATGGCGACCATGTTGTGTTCAATGGTACATATTCTATCGGCTGCCCTGGTGATTCTACAGGAGATGTCTATATGGCCGAAGACGAGACAAAGTTGAACCTTCCGAATGTAAAAGATACCCCGCTTGAGACAGCATCGAAATTCTCGCTTTACCCTTTGGGAGGCGGAAATTACATGGACACCATCTACAGTCAGATTGAGAATATGCGCTCCCGCGGCATCACTGTCTCAAAATCGCATTATTCCACACGGCTTGATGGCAATAGTATTGATGTTTTCGATGGTTTGGAGCATGTCTTCACTGAAACAGAGGCTTCTGGTTCCTCCCATACTGTTATGACAGTGACCATGTCAGCTAATAGCCCATCTGCTAAGGGTGTAATCAAATGAAAAGCTGGCGCATGAAAGATATCGTCGTCATGGCAGCGCTCGCTGTTGTGTTCGGCATTGTTTACCTCCTATTTCTACCGGTCAATGTTGTCATGATGGGGCTAATTGGACCTATCGGAACCGATATCATCTTCGGAGTATGGTTCCTTGTTTCCATTGTTGCAGCTTATATCATACAGAAACCCGGTGTTGCACTGGTATCGGAAACAATAGCCGGAATTGTCGAAGTACTGATTGGAAGCAGCGTCGGACCGATTGTCATCCTTTCTGCTATTGTTCAGGGACTTGGAGCTGAAGCAGCATTTGCTATCACACGCTATCGCTCTTATCATGTCCTTGTATTGATGGGTGCTGGTGTTGGGGCCGCCATCACTAGTTTCATCTGGGGATATTTCCGCGGCGGCTTTGCTGCCCTTGACCCTTCTTACGTTGTGCTTATGCTTGTTGTCCGAATCATCAGCGGGGCAGTCATAAGCGGATTGATCGGCAAAGCAATCAGTGAGGCGCTGGCGAAAACCGGCACGTTAACGAGCTTCCCGCTCGGTAAAACATATCGCCATCGAAAAGCAGGATGAAACAGCCCATTTTGGAAGTTGACCATCTGACCGTCATATTTGAGGAAGAAAACAGTCCTACCTTAACTGATTTGAGTTTCACGATACAGCAAGGAGACAGCATTCTTCTTCTTGGACCAAGCGGATCAGGAAAAAGCACACTCACCTATTGTTTGAACGGGTTGTATCCAAAAGAACTGGATGGAAAGATGACCGGCAATATCTCCTATGCAGGATCCAGTATCGAGAATTTCAAAAGCGGTAAGCTCAACCTAGAGGTTGGAACTGTTTTTCAAGATCCAGAAACACAATTCTGTATGCTGAGCGTAGAGGATGAAATCGCCTTTGGCTTAGAAAATAAGAAAATGTCACCGGAATTAATGGAGTCGGAAATCGATCGTGTTCTCTCCCTTGTCGGTTTGCAGCATCGGAGAAAAGATCAAATCCATACCCTTTCCGGCGGGCAGAAACAAAAGCTCGCACTGGCTGCAGTTTTGGCTCTAAAGCCTTGCATGCTTATTTTAGATGAACCGACGGCTAACCTGGATCCGGCTGCGAGCAAAGACCTTGTCGAAACAATACGTAAGTTAAAAGAACAGCAGGATATCACGCTTTTGATCATAGAGCACAATATTGACTATTGGCTGCCTATTATTAACCGGACAATGCTATTGGAGCGAGATGGCTCTTTATTCTTTGACGGAGACTTGAGCCAGGCAGTCAATCTCTATGACGAGGAGCTGCAGCAGCGCGGCATTTGGCTGCCAGAAGCAGTTCTGCTTGCCAAGCAAGCACAGCTTCCAAAGCCTTGGCCGCTTACAATTGACCTTCTCCCTCATGGTTTGCAGTTTCAGACTAAAACACCAGAGGTTATGCATACCAAGGAAAGTATAATTCAAGTGGAAAATGCTATCTTTCAAAATAAAGAAAAAGTATTACTGGATATCTCTAATCTTGATATTCAGCAAGGAGAATTCCTGTCTATTACAGGGAAAAACGGCAGCGGAAAGACGCTTCTTTCCCGTATGATAACCGGCTTGTTGAAGCCGACTGCTGGGGATATTGAATTTCTTGAGAAGAAACTTCGACGCTGGAAAACAGATGAACTTTACCAGCAGGTTGGTTATGTATTTCAAAATCCTGAACATCAGTTTCTTACCGATTCTGTTTGGGAAGAACTTGCATTTGGCCAGACAGCAAATAAGGATGATATACAGAAAGTCTTGGAGGATATCCAATTAGCTGCACAAGCCGACAAGCATCCTTTCACCTTGAGCCAAGGACAAAAAAGACGGCTTAGTGTAGCGACCATGCTTGTCCAAAAGCCTCAGCTGCTCGTGCTTGATGAGCCGACATTCGGCCAAGACAGTCATACTACAGAAGTATTGATGGATCTAATATGGAAACAAAATCAGCGCGGCTGCACCATTATTATGATCACGCACGACATGAACCTTGTCGACCGTTTCGCTTCACGGGTTTTGATAGTTGATCAGGGAAGAATCGTCCAGGATGAGACACCTGCTGCACTATGGAAAACAACCGATTTGTCTGTTCATGGGCTTTCCCTTCCTGCAAAAGAAGCCTACTACAAGCAAACAAGGGAGGCTAACCTCTATGCATAAAATCAATCCCAGCATCAAAGCAGGTACAGTTACGATAGCAGCAATCGTCATCGCCTTCCTCTTTGATCCATTGGCACTGCTTTTGTACATTGGCTGGACGATTGCCGTTACATTGCTGTTTGGTAAGGTGCAAATCAAGAAGTATCTTCTATACCTGCTCCCTTTCACTTTATTCGCAGTCGGTATGCTCGTATCAACGCTGCTATTTGCAAAAACACCGGAGAATCCTTCCATCACACAGCAGTTCCTCTTCTGGGATCTGCCGCGTGAAAACGTGCAGGATGCACTAGCTTTAGCTATCCGCGTATTCAGCTATAGCACGCTGTCCTTGCTATTTGTCCTGACGACAGATAAAGTGGCATTTATTTTAAGTCTGATTCAACAGTGCCGTGTTTCACCGAAACTGGCATACGGCATTTTAGCTGGCTATCGCTTTTTGCCATTATTAAAAGATGAGTTAACAACGATCCGCTCTGCACATCTTATTCGGGGAGCCAAAACAAATACAAGCAGATTCAGCCGCTACAAACAATACACGATTCCCCTGCTGGCCAGCGCGATCCGCAAAGCTGAACGGACAGCCATAGCCATGGAATCCAAAGGCTTCACAGGAGAAAAAGACCGCACATTCTACCGTACGTATCATACTAGTTGGACAGATTGGATGTTTGCTGCAGTCATGCTTGGCGCTATTGCGCTATGTATCATCGTTTCCAAGTCGTTTCAGTAAACAGCAGAAGGGTTATAATGGAGAAAAAAGGAGAGATGAAGATGTGCGGCAGATTTACATTACTCACTCCCTGGGAAGAGCTCCTGCGAACCTATGATGCTGTCTCAGAGATGGAAGCACTCGAACCAAGCTACAATATCGCTCCAACGCAGCAAATTGCAGCAGTCATCCATGACGGGACCAAACGCCGGCTCGGAACCCTGCGCTGGGGACTCATCCCGCCTTGGGCACCAGATAAGAAAATCGGCAGCAAAATGATCAATGCCCGATCCGAAACACTGCTGGAAAAACGCAGCTTCAAGAAAGCATTTCAGAAACAGCGCTGCCTCATTCCCGCTGACAGCTTCTACGAATGGAAAACAGAAGACGGCAAAAAACAGCCCATGCGCATCCAGCGCAAAGATAAAAACCCTCTCACATTCGCAGGTCTATGGGAGAAATGGCAGGATGAAGATGGCAGCAACATCTTCACCTGCACCATCATCACAACCGAAGCAAACAGCTTCATGCAGCAGATCCATAACCGAATGCCGGTTATACTGTCCGCTGCCTCCCAAGACATCTGGCTTAATCGGGAACAGCAAGACCCTGACAAACTTCAACCATTGCTGAAGCCTTATTCCGAAGAGTTGATTGCTTATCCTGTTTCTACGCTGGTTAATTCGCCGAGGAATAATAGTGAAGAATTGATTAATCCATTGTAAAAGGAGCATGCCGGGGCATGCTCCTTATTTAATAGAAACCTCTTCAAAAAAGTTTCTTTGGTTTGATGCTGTATTGCTTCTTTTTCTTCTCTCGCTGAGGTTTATAGCCGAACGGTTTTAAATTTCCTTTGCGATTATGATTAAAGCTTTCAAATCGAAATTTACAATATAAAATAACTAGCTGTTCTGGCAATACAAAGAGCATTGTCATGAATATAATGATACAGAGCGTTCCTATAAGGATGATATCAAAATCCCTTAATGGAATGAATCTGAATAAGTATTGAATAATAAATGATGCACCTACACTTAAAGCAATTATAATGGTAGATTTACCTCTTATAATATCTTCCCATTTTTTTCTCGTTATATCATTTCGAGAGTCTGCTCTATATTCACCGCGGTTTAATAAAATAAACAACCGAATTGTCGTGACTACAAATACTAGTCCTCCCCCGGATAAAGCCAATGCAGTTATAGTTAATAAATTCGGTTGCTCTATACCCTGTACTCTCCCAATTGCAAACAATGCAATGATAAGAGGAAATGCCCCAAATATATTTTGAGAAACAATTATGGAAAGAAAATATTGTATTCTCTCAAAACGTTTGTAAACAATCGGAAGTCCAAAAATCAAGCTGAGAAAACTCAAAATTATTGTTACGTATAGGTGTATTCTGAAGATTTTCTCTTTATTCGGAAATATTGAGTAATCGTATACAACTACGTATGTTAATAAAAACAGCACGGCATTAAGAAAAATAGAAAATGTTAAAATAAACCCCAAAGATGATATACTCTGACGTTCTTGAAGAGGATCTCTGAAAGTGAAGAAATCGCTCTCTTCTAAACGCATTCCCATTCTATAACAACCTCCTATTTAAAACAACACTAAAATAATCGTTAAAGTAAGTAATTTAACATTGTAAAACTCTAACAGCTTGTTATGTGTAAATAGAGTACTATTACTCTTTATAAACTGTTCCCGAGAACTCGTATATTTCCAAAAACGCTCTACTTTCCTTCGATTACGGAATTAAAAATGCGATATTATAACTTCTTCGAGAGAAAAAGCATATCCTGTTATATCATTAATATTAAAAGTACTTCTCTTTTTAAACTCCACAGGAACACCTATTAAATCTCCTAATATACCGCCATATATAATTGGAAGTTCTCTCTCATTTATTTACAAATCAAGATATATCTTATTGTCACCGTTCCATCTATCTACCATTCTTTCACTTGACTTGACATCCTTTCACCTTCCTTTGTAAACTGCATGACTTCTATTAGAATATGCTTCTTATATATTGTTTAATTTTAACTACACAACAGTCTTTAAAATGTAAAGTAAAACTCATTCTTTGCTAAATAGAACTCTTTTGTAACTGATAGGGAGTGGGGAATAACAATAAAGTCAAAAAAGCTTTACCGTACTTAGTTAATTAAAAATAAACCTTGAAAGTTAATAACTAATCAAGGTTTATTTTTTCATTACTTAATTAAAATCTTATCTTTTATTTCGTTGATAATCGCATCATTTTTATTTATCCACTTCTGATAGATACCTTTATCTATCAGATTCATGCTTAATTTTTCCCAAATCTTATAATCACCAGTCATAGTAACAATGGATATCATATCACCTTTTGTTTCCACCACTTCAAATTTATAACCTTTATAAATTGCTTCTATCTGTTTCTTATAAATTTGTTCTATGTCATTTTGATGGACATACTTTACATATATAGTATTATCGGCAATCGTTTTATTTTCAAATCCAAACTGTTCAGCCTGGGAATCTTCAGAACGCAAAATTATCTTTCCATCAGCTTTAATTCCTGCAGCATATTCTTTTCCCTCATATATCGCAAAAGTATTATTTTTCATAGCCCCTCCTAATTTACGCTAACGAATTTTCCAAAGTCTTCACTATATATAGCTCTCAATAGTTCAGTACCATCACTTCTTAATTCTATTAATTGAGCACCGTCAGAAACATCAAGAAATTTATTACACTTAAATTCAGGTATAATCTGTCCATTTGTAGCTTTTGTAAAACCATTCCCAGTGAAGGGTGGAGCATCTTTGATCGTACCGCCCATACTTGGTCCATATGGAATTGATACTTCAGAAACTTCATTCGTTGTATACCTAATAATACCCATAGAATCGTTTGATAAAGGATTATATACAGTACCTGGATAATCTAAGCGCAAACTATGGTAAATATCTTCGTATGACTTCAATTGTGTCACATCTTCTGCTCTTGTTACGTAACCACCAACTTGTGTATAGGTTCCGTTCATATATTTTTCAATATCACTAGATGGTATTACTTTTTGTAATACGGTATCAGTATCGGGGAATGGTACACTTTCTCTTATAGACTTCATTATTTCTTTTTGATTAGTTGTTAATTCGGTTACTTCTTTCAGTCGCAATTCATTAAATTCATCTATAGATATTCCGTTCTCTTCTATTTTATTGACAACAGAATAACTTCCATTAACCGACTTTTCGTCTACAGGAATTTTCGAACTAGAATGTACTCTACCTACATTGACGCTACTAACGTGATTACCTTCCGCAGAACCTTTGACAGGTCCTACACTACTTACACTAGAATCTCCATTTCTCATCATAATAGGACTTACATTGCCAGCCAAATTATTTGTAAATGAGAGATTCTCACCTCCAGCTACTTTCTGTAGTTCCTGAACCTTATCCTGTTCCTTCACAGCCCATTGACTATTACGAAGTCTATTAGCTGTCTGCTTATTTGCATGATCCGCCAAGCTGACTACATTATCCGTATGTACGGCTGCACTATCAGCATTTGGTGTTCTTACTTCCGGTTTTTCTTTCGGGATTTTCAATTCAATAACGTTGTCGGCTTGGCGTACAGAACTGGTAGTCTTATTCACCCTGTTCGCATATTGCCCTACATCAATCACTTTACTTGTCGTACGAGCAGTTCCGGTAAAGGTTGTGACAGCTTTTCCAATTGGCAGTATATCAATAGGTGCGAGTATACCTCGCGTCCAGCGTTCCGTGGTATCTAACTCGCGGCCGGAAGCCCAGTCTTTCCCTGAGATTGCACTACCCATTTCCACCGTCGCATAAGCAGCTCCTAATACAGCACCAGCAGGCGGACATACGACTGTAACGCCAACGATGACGACGAGTGCAGCTATGTTTACCCAGAATTCTTTGGTAAACTGGCCATCCTCGATGGACTCATATTCAAAGGCTCGTGTGTTGACGGCAGCAGTGCGGTAATCCTCATAGCTGATATCTTCCTCCGGATTCTGTACCTTCCATTCCTCAAAGGAAGCTTTGATCTGGTCGGCGTAATAGTTATCCCCACTAAGTATATCATCCATGGTGATTTTTGTTTTCTCCGTCGTGTATTCCTGATAAGAGCCGTAATAAGAGATTGGGATTGTTTCGGTTGCACCGATATGGTTCTTGGTCGTGTAGTTGGATATGGAAGAATCGCGTACTTTTTGGACAAATGCATCTATGTCTTCATAAAAAGGATGATCTATCTTGTCCTCCACGATATCTCCAACACTACCACTGTAATCCTCTAATACTTTAAAGTCTTCAAATAAGCGCTGATACTTATCTTTATCGCTTGTATACGAGAACGAGACAACACCGTCAGAGTCATACTTCGCTACCTTTTCGCTTGCTTCGTCCAGGTTGTCCGTAATATCTTTCATCGTATCGATCATGCCCTTGCCCCAAGCACCAAGTCCGATCAGGTTGCGCAGGCTGTCCCTTGTTTTTTCCCATTGACTTCTCTGGTATTTAACGTCCAAGCTTTACACCTCCAATGCATCAATGATTTTCAAAGCGATCGCTTCGTCTGTTTCGATCATCGTGTTCAGAGTATCTATTACCAAGGAGGAAATACGTGCATAATGATCCTGGAGCTCCAGGAACTTATCATTTGCTTCGGGATAGGCCTCGATAGCTTCCATTGCTTTTCCTTCTTGATAGAATTTTGTATTTTTAATGTTCTCAATCGCTGGTACAGCATTAGATTGCAAATCTTCCAGAATTGCGATGAGCTGCTTATAAATATCCGTAATCTCTATCGGATCAACTGTAATTGCTCCGCTGCCTGCCATTTACCCTAACCCCACTTTCTGCCGATACGGGAAGTCCAGTGCATCGAACACAACTTTCAAGAACCAGTGCTGGCTCGCTTGGTAATACTGCTTCTGCGTCGCATCAATCATGATCAGTCTGTCCTCTTTCGAAAGCACAAGCCATTGCTGATAATGATTCGGATTCGTGCTGATTTGCGGTTTTACACGAGGATGAAATAGTTCTATATTGATGATGTCGTTTGTCACATCCAGCTCTTTAATAGCTTCTTTATCCTCAGCCGACAGCTCTCGTTGCAGGAAATTCTTTTCCGCTTCAACTGGTTCACGATTCAGCAGCGGCACTTTCTCTCCAAGCAGTTTTAGGACAAGCGGTTTATCCATAACGTAAAGTTTGTAGGTCTTATCGGCTGTCTCAACAAGGATGATGACTTCTTTCGCTTCTTTTTCCTTGAAAGCAAACATCAGGTTATTGATCCGAACATATTTCTGGCTAAAAAAGTATGTATACAAGGTCTTAATAATGACAGCGCCAGATTTTGTAAGAGAACCCGCCTTATCAAAAACACCTTTGTTTGTAAGCTTTGCAAATGCCTGACTCCATGGTTCTTCTCCTTGAAGCTGATAGAGTTTTTTATCCGGCAAGCCAAATAGTGCTTCTGCATCAAACGCCGCAGCTAGCAAATACAGCTCGGTTACATCGAAAGTATCCATATCCGTCTGGGTCATAGACTTTTCACTTCCTTCACCAAATTGTCGTTTTGGAAGTCTGCCTGATAGTCTGCAATATTATCCAGGGCCTTTTTTTGTAGGGACGCTGCATCCTTAAGGTCAGCATGATACTGAAGAAGCAGCTCCAAGTAGGCTAGGAAGCTGTCACGCGATTTCCCTTCCCACTTCGAACCCTGTACAAGGGAAAGCAGAGCTTCCCCTTGAGAATAGGTATTATCAAGAGATTCTTTCAGCTTTGCTGCTGATGCTTTGGCTGTGTCCAATTCAGCTTGATCAATAATCACATCCTTCGCCACGCCTTAATCCTCCTTCGCCTCGTCCATTGCTTTTCGTTTATAATGAAGATATCGTTCGTATGCCCTGTCACTAGCCGTAACAAGCTTACTGCGGTATTCTTTTTCGTCATCCAAGTAATCTGTCAGCTTTTTGTTAAGTCGTTCTTGTGCTGGAATGAAGTCACTGCTTGGAATAGCATCTTCCGCCATACATGGTGAGCTTCCTTTGTAAGATGAAAAATAGGACTCCGCTTCACTGACCAATTTGTCATGTTCTGCCTTCGCATCCTCGAGCTTATTGTATAGCTTCAAATACTCATCCCTTTTCGCTTCCGCATCTGTCTTGAACCATAAAAACGACATATCTCTACTCCTTTCTTAGCATAGGAAAGCTAATTTGAATCTTATTCCGGGATTTTGACTTTCACATGCTGATGATCCAAGGCTACATAGCACTCGTACGGTTCAGGATATTTCTCCTGACGGATAAAAGGCTGTTTGAAGATATCTTGATCACCCAAGCGCATGCCCACGAGACCGAATATGGCTTGGTTGCGAAGGTACTTTGGTACTTGTTCATAGCTCATGCCAAGATAGTTGTAGTCGCTGCAGATAATGAAATGAATGCCCGCTTTGCCGCCACGTTCCATCATGAGATTTGCTTCTTCGAGCGTAAGTCCAGCGCGTTCAGTGAAGTCCTGCAGATCTGTAATGAGGACGATCCATTTAGATTCTGCTGTCCCATCTGCATTTCGCTGCTTGATCTCGTTGATAATCTCATTTTTAATTGCGGCTATTCCGATGCTTTCAGATACATATGCCTGCATACCTTCTCCAATGTTTTCTAGATCCTTATCGGCTGTATCTATTAGAATCGTTTGATACACATCTTTCAGTAACGTAACGTTCTTAGCGACAGATCTGATCATACGATCCAATCCATCTTTCCGATCGCTGATGACTGTCATGTGATCATATTGCGCTGGATTATAGGCAACTGGCAATACTTCCTCAAAATCAAGCCCAAGCGGCACTTTCCTCTCTTCCACAATCCTTTTGGTACGGCGCTGTTCCTTGAATTCGAGGAAGTCCACAACACCTTCTGGCATCATCGGGATAGCATCCGGATAGTCTCCATCCCATACTTCGTTCATGTCTTTGGCTAAATCCTGTATCCGATCAAGGATTTCCAATGCTTCTTCCCCATGTTCAGGCAGCATGGTCTGGAATAATGCTGGTTCCTCCATTTTCACAAGACCTCGGCCTGCGATTTCTTCAATTTCTATATCGGTGCGCCCAACAATCGATCTTGCTTCGTTGGACTCGATCAGGTACAAAGCGATTTGTGTCTTGATATTGGACAGCAAAGGCATGCGCATAGCACTTTGGCGGCCGGCACTGATAATCAGATGTATACCGATGCTGGCACCTTCCCGGGCAATCTGTGTGATGACCTTCTCGAAATCGTCACCGAAATCACTGTCTCTTACAGACTCATAGTTATCAATCACAATACAGATATTCGGGACAGTCTCCCCGCTTGCCTTCTCAAACAAGCCTATGTTCGCCACACTGTACTGGCTCAGCATTTGTTTACGCTGCTTCATGACCCCATTCAGCATCCGGATTAGTTTGCCTACTTTCTCGACTTGATCGACGAGGAATGTATCCGCCACATGCGGCAGATTCTTCAATGGCAGTAATCCATTCGTACCAAAGTCAAGCAAGTACACATGCAAATGTTCCGGGTTATGCTGTCTTACCAAATCCATGACTACTGTCTGCAGGAATGTCGACTTCCCGTAACCTGGACTCGCAAATACAGCGATATGGCCGTCTTTTGATAGATTTAGCGTCAATGGGATCTGCTGCTGCATTTCCGGCTGGTCGAGTAAACCAATCATCGGCTCCAAAGGCTTTTTCGGTTCTTTCCATGCATCGCGGAATGAAACTGGATGAAGTTCCGGCCCGAAAATCTTTTCAGGCAGAGGCGGCAGCCATGGGCGTGCTAAAGGTTCAATACGCTGCTGTTCTGTGTAATCCGCAATATGATTAATAACGGCATCAAGCTCTGATGGAATCTTTTCGATGGACTCCTTCTGCTCCAGTCCGCTTAAATCTTCCGTTAAAATGTCATATTGCCCTAGATCATTGATGCTGTAGATAGTTAGATCCACATGATCTTCATCATTTTTATCCGTAATATAATCTGCTCCGCTCCATGCGCTTTGGAATAGCTCATAAATTTCATTGTTCCCGACTTGCAGATAAGCACGGCCTGGCAGCGTGATTTCAGCTGCATCAGGTGTTTTGATGATTTCATTTGAATCACTGGCATTCTGTACCTTCAATGCCAGCTTGAACTTGGAGTTGGACCAAATTTGATCATCTACTACACCGCTTGGCTTCTGTGTTGCAAGAATCAAGTGGATTCCCAAGGAACGTCCGATACGGGCCGTAGAAACGAGTTCCTTCATAAAATCCGGCTGTTCGGATTTCAATTCAGCGAACTCATCAGAGATAAGGAATAAATGAGGCATCGGTTCCGCTGCTTTTCCTTGTTTAAACAGCTTTTGATATTGGTTGATATGGTTGACATTATACTCTCCGAACAGACGCTGTCTTTTCTGCAGCTCTGCTTTGATGGAAGCCAAAGCACGCATTGATTGTGCACGATCCAAGTTGGTGATCGTCCCCATCAAATGCGGCAGCTTGCGAAACAGGTTCGCCATTCCTCCTCCTTTATAGTCGATCAGGAGGAATGCAACTTCATAAGGATGGAAGTTTACAGCAAGCGAAAGGATATAAGACTGGATGATTTCGGATTTACCAGATCCTGTTGTACCAGCTACCAAACCGTGCGGTCCATGTGCTTTCTCATGAAGATTCAGCTGGACAATATCTTCTTTTCCACGTAGCCCAAGTGGTACAGCAAGTGTTTTGTATGTCTCATTTTTACGCCAGCGTGCTTGAATCGCTAATTCTTCTACCTTCTCTACGCCATACATCTCCAGGAAAGTTACTTGTTCTGGGATGGAATTCTTCAGGTTTTGGAGATGGTTCAATGGCGCCAAAGCCCGCGAGACAGCTTCTTTGTTGAAATCCTCCGGGAAATGATCTGGTTTGAACGCTTTGTTTACAAGCTCAGCCTCTTCCAGGATGATCTTTCCGTCATTGCTATCACGGATATCGATGACTGTTTTCACATGCTCCGGCAACGCCCGCATCACATCTTGAACGAAGACTAGCGATACACCGTATTGACTTGGATCTTCATTGAAGAATTCCATGATTGTGTGATCCAGTATCAGCTTCTCATCGGTGATTAGCACGACATAATGAGGCGAAAAATAGAGCTTCTCATTTGAATTGCTCTTTTCATCAACTTGCAGCTTCCGCTCCTTCAGCACTTGATACAGGCTATGAAGGACTTGATCGCGAGATCTCTCATGGTAAATGAACCCACGTACATTGATGTCCCGCACGCTCGCATGCGGCAGCCACCGCATCCAGTCCCACTCTTTCTTTTCTTCTTCCGGAAAGATTGTGATGAACTGCAAATCATGATAGCTGTGGAATAAGGATAGCTGCATCACTAACAGCTGAAGCTGTTCCAGCACAAGTTTTCTCTGCCCGATATAACCAACAGGTCCTTTCATCAGGGAAGTAATAACAGGAACATCCTGCAATTCTTTGAATTGGTCAAGTAAATGTCTGGCTTCATCTACCAAATCATCTTGTTCCTGTGTAAATTCTTCCTCGTTGTAAGAGATCTCAAAGCTGGTATCCACGCGCCCTAACCCTGTACGGAAGTTCAAAAAATCGTGGTGATAAGGTGTTTTCTCATAAATACGCGCTTCAGTCGCAGCTGCCATTTCCGAAATTTCCTCTACATCAGGATAGTGGTAATGCAGCGCATGTCGCTGTTCTTCACTTGCATGATATAGTTCCTTCGTTTTTCTCTTTAGGTAGCTCTTATACGTTGCCTCTCTGTGTTTCATGTCCGCTTTGTATTTACGCACATTTTTCACATAAGATGTAATGGAAAAGATGACCGTAACCAAAGTGGCGATTACCATAACGATGATGAATATCCCACGAGGCTGAACCAGTGAAATAGCAACTAAAGCCGCTATCATGACCAGCGGCGGTACAATGTTCCTCGCCAGCTGCTCACTCGGTTTACTTGGCTTATTGGCTGGTTTTGCAATGTTTCGTTTCTCTTCTGGTTCCCTGTAAATGATACGTGGAGATCGATGATAGTCAGGATACTCCCCTCCGTATGGCTTTTCCTGACCGATCAGTTCCGTGAAGGAAGCACCCAAACTTCCATTCGAGTTGATTTCGATCGTATCTGCGTATATTGTCATCATAACGCCATCTGCAAACAGGATATCTCCTACTTCCACAAGCACATCATCTTGGAGCAGCCGGTAGTTATGATACATGCTTCCGCTTCGTAGATCTATGCGGAAACCAGACCTATCCGTTTCACGAAGAAGTACAAAATCAGCTTTCCAATGCGGTTTATTGATATCATTGTAGGCCGCTTCACCGAATGCGATAGATTGCTGGCCAGCTATATCAAAGACGTTGTATTTATTCGCATCCGTCACATAGAGCTTCAGTTCCCCTATTTGTTTCGCGGTTCGAATCTCTTCCTGTTGATAGAATAGCTGTTGACCGTTCCATTCCAATTCTAATTCAGTTGCCAGTCCGGCTATCGTCACCTGATTCTTTCGTCTATCCCCGATGATTACGGTCTGACCGGTTTGTTCCGGCAAATGGCATTTATGCAGTTTGTCTTTATATGCTACGAGCAGTGTTTTATTTGCCATCTATTCTTCTTCCTCTCTATGCACTCCATCCATCGCTGATAGACATCATTTCTCTTCTTCTTGTTTATTCTCATCACTATTCTGATCTTCAGCGTTCTGCTGTTCTTCAGATGCAGCTTCCTGATCGGGGGCTGCTTCCGTCTCTGAATCCTCACCAAGCGGATCTAAATTATATTCCTCCAGCAATTTATCCAGCTGATTTTGGAAATCTTCGACTTGTCTGTCCCGATCTGTTCCAGATAGATCCGGATTGTTCTTCACTTGTTCAATCTTTTTGATCAAAGCATAGATAATCAACTGTGGATCATCGATATATTTTGCTTTATCCAGGGAGGTATCCAATTCACCACGGCCATTATAAATCCAATAAAGCAGATAATCCTGATCGCTATTCAGTGACACATTTTTTAAAATGGATTCTTTTTCTTCGTCAGATAAAGCTTCAACCTGGATATAAGAATACGCCAGTGCATATTTTGTCTGGCTCGGCAGCTTTTCAGGATCTTCTTCCTCCAGTGTAGTAATGACGTCATTATAATTATCCGCCAGGAACTCACCGTGTGCTTCCAATTGTTTATCCTGGAACGGATCTTTTATTAATGCATAGTAAACAAGCGGCGCAGCGAGTAAGACACTAAGGATGATCAAAATAATAGATAAACGTTTATATAACCTAAAACGTTTTGTCGGTAAAAAGCTCATCGTCTTATCTGTTTTTTTCTGTTCCTTCGCATAGCTTTCTTGAAGGTAATCTCTTAGCGCCCCGATTGTTTCCAGCTTTTGGATATTTTTCTCGAAATCTGATTCAGTTGCATTCTCAAGAGAGCCATGAAAAAGCTGATCGAATGTGTACTTCTTAGAAAACATGGCAATGCTGATACATTTATATTGTTTAAGGAATTTCTCTGACTGCATATCGAATGGGGGTACGATATCACGGACACCGCGGTGAATCACTTGCGGCATCAAATTCTCATCGAAGACGAGATTGTCAGGATGAAGGAAAAACGTGATCCGACTGGAAAGGAAACGTTCCAATTTGCCAATATTGCTCAGAATGCGCAGTTTATCATCCTGACGCAGCTTTTGGACGTCAGACCACTTTTTATGATTGGGATTGGTGGTGTAGATGAATGCTAAAGTATCTTCCTCTTCTTGTACCTCCATTGGCACAAACTGCTCAGAGGGTTGGTGCATTAAATGCAGCTGTCGGATATCTTTTACCGTTGTTTGGGATATAGGCATTTTTATCCGAATCGTTTGTTTATCGTGCTGCAGCGTATATGTCGCGTTATCCAATTCTATTTTTCTCTCATTCATGTTTTGCTGGCTCCTTCACAATTAGCACAAACGGCACTTTTCGTTACAAGACTACTAGTACATCGCCGTCTGTGACTGGATAGTCTCTTAGATAGTCATCATCCGCCAGGACAAGATGCTTGTTTACAATCTTGATCGTGGAATGGATGCCGCTTGATTCGATATGCAATGTATCCATCACGTGATGAAGCAGCTGCTTCACCGTCAATTGAGTGGGAATACGCAAGTCATAGACAGATCCTTCTCTGCTGAGAGATTGGAAGTCCATCGTGACGTTTATATGGTTCGTGTTGGCCATCGTCTCTCTCCTAGTCTAATAATTTTCGCATCATCATATATAAGCCGATGCATAACGCGAGCGCAATTCCGATCAGGAAGTAAAGTACTCCGTTTCCGGAATCCTGCTCCGTTTGACCCGCTGCCTTTTGACCATCGGCGACTTCAGAGGTATAGTCTGAGGTAAACAATGTATCCTGCACATCCTCTAATCGTGCTTGCTGATCGATGTCGAGTGTAAAAACACTATCTTGCAATGCTTTCACATCATCCCTTTTCACTTCAGCTTTTTGTTGGATATCATCTGTTGTTTCGTCATTGAACAGTCCTGGAAAAACTTTTTCCTTCTCCGTTTCCCGGTTATCTGTCCCAACATCTTTTTCTTTTTGTATACGATCGATTTCCATCTGGAGACTTCCACGTTCATTTTCATCAGAATTAGATTCTGCTGATACTTCCAAAGGAAGAAGTATCAGCAGAATAATGGTGAATATGAACGCCAAATCAACCAGCTTCTGTGTGGTTATCATCGGCATTATCTACTCCTTTATCCGATTGGCTAATGACCAATAGGTTGGCTAATGCACCTATAGCTGCTGCGATGACGAGTGCAAAAATCGCAACAACATAGTTGACCGAGCCTTCTACAATACGAAGCATGAATGTCTCCATGTATTGAAGAGGAGAAAACTTTTCTATGGTCGGGAATGCTGTGCTTGCTGTTCCGATCGCATCTGTAAAGAATAGATACAAACTGAATATCGCAAGCAAAATAAACATTCCGATCATCTTCATTTGTCTTAACAAATATGTCGCTATTAACAGCATCGCCGTGATAAGAAGAGCCATGACGGCAGTCAATTGAATCTTGTTCAAATCGTCGATTGGCAAGTAGTAGCTAGCGACAATACCAATAACAATACCTTCCAGCAATCCAATACCAGCTGTAATGATTGTGATTGGCGCATGCTGTACCATCAATGACGTATCAGATGCGAATTGGTCATCCTGTTTTCGTCTCATATGCAAGGTTGAGATGACATAAGCCGTGAATAGAACGACAATGAAACTAATCAGCACTAAATAATAAGGCGTGAAAATCGTCTCGGCTTGTGCTGCTATCGTACCTTCATTGCTCGTCTGAACAGGATTGGAAAGGAAATCATACAGATTCTCATTCTGCCTGTCACCGACTCGGCTGTTTGCCAGCACTTCCGTGAAGTTCTCCGTGAAGTTCTGATCATCCGACAGCTTGTCTGTCAGATTGGAAGCAAGCGTCTCCGCATCGCTTACCAGATTTGTACCGCTCTGTTCAATTTCTCTAGCTTGCGTATCGATATTATCGAAGGTTTCATATACTTGGTCAGCGGTATTCGTATTACTCTGTGCTTGCTCAGCTAATGACTGACTCGACATCAGCAGTGGCTGGAATTCACTGCCCAACGTCAGGACAGCTTCCTGTTCACCCTGGGCATTCGTTTGGATTTCTGTCTGCCCATCCAATACCGTCATCATTTGTTCGCGCCATGCAGCTACATCTTCTAATGTCTGGCTGACATTATCATTCAATACAGCTGCTTGCTCTGTCGTTGCAGCAACCTGTCCAGTTAATGTATCGGCATCTGCGATAGCTTGCTGCACCTGCGACTGGTAGTCACCGACTTGCTGACGGAAAGCTTCTGCTGGTGTTTGAAGCTGTTCTGTGACGCTGCCGGTGATTTGAGCTGTCATGTAATCTGCTAGAAGATCCTTGATGTCTTTTTTGTTGAATAAATAATAAAGCGAGTCCCTGCTAGCTAGATTGACTAAGCTTTCAGAACTAAAATTATCAGGTAGTCCATGTAGCCCGAAGCCAAAATAGCTTTCGTATTGTGATCCCAGTTCTTGATAGGAAGAAATAGTATTATCAACAGTATTAATTAATACTTGAGTTGTATCGTCCATTTCTTCAATTGGAGTCATTATCTTATGCTGTATTACATTGTTTTTGATAATAAGTGGTTCTGGCTTCTCTTGCTCTTCTTCTTTATCTCCTTCACCATCATTATCCTCGCCTGGTGTAGGAGTTGGATCCGCATCTTCGTTCTGATTATCTTCAGTATCTCCATTCTCCTCTGACCCTTCCTGATTTTGCCCTTGGTCATTGGTTGGATCGTTGGAAGACTCATCTTCTTCTACAGGTGCTGAATCAGCAGGTTCCTCATCGCTAGTTACAGGATCCTTTCCTTCAATATTATCCTTGTCTTCATTCTCTTCTTCCTTGGCTTCTTCTTGTGTCTCTTTATCTTTATCTGGATTAGGATCATTTTTTATTTGGATACTGCCCAGTAAATTACTGGACCCTGTTTGAAATGCAATATTTTCCTCTGGTTTCTCTTCTTCCTCTTTATGCTTCTTCGGTATCAATTTCCAAGACCATTCGACTGGCTTATACACGTCAAATGACCCTTCGTTCAACTGTAGTGTAGCTTCAACTTTGAAGCTTCCTTCCGTATGCGGAACTTTAATGACACCAGAACCATCTTTTGAAATCGGTTCTCCGTCTGATAAAGTCAATGTGATATTTTTTGCAGTAAAGTTCTTGGGTACTTGAAGTTCAAAGCTACTTTCTTCCGTGTCATTTTCCGGAATTTCAACAGTATCGGAAACAGGAATACCTTCTTGAAGCTTTTTATTCAATCTCTCAAATTCATCTTTTAATGTTGGAGAAGGGTCCTTATCAATATTAACGCCCTTAATTTCATTCTGATATTTTTCAGTCATTCGAATTACATTTGTAATCTCATTTACGGTACTATCCGATAAACCCACATCCTGAAAATCATCCGCGTTCAAAGAAGGTAGCTTACCTATAGCTCGATTGATTCTGTTTCGAGCAACTTGATTAGGGTCTTCGAACAGCATATTGATATTCAGATATTGATCTTCATCAAGTTCTTCTTCAATTGTATTCCTAATTCTATCCTCTATCTTAGCCCTGAATTGCTCATTGCTTTCCGTCAGATACGCATCAATATCCTGCTGAAGAGCCGCGACTCTTTCAGAGGAATCCTGCAGCTGCTGCTGTAACGATACGGAACCACTATAGATATTCGTAGTATTCAGTGATGCAACCGGACGGTTCATAACTGTATCAACTGTACCTTGCTGACTTGCAGCAAACTGGCGGTTGATTGCTTCATTTGTAGCAACCAGCTGATCCAATCGCTGGTCTACTTCCCCTGCAGTCAATCCTTGACTGAATTGATGGATTTGATCCTGGAAGTTTACTAGTTCGGTGTTATTTGTTTCTTTTAAATTCATTACTTCGTCCAAGTTGCTGACAAAGTCTTCTCCAAGCTGGGTTTCATCAACAAGCTGATCCTCATAGGAAGCCAGCAGCTCACCGAAACTTGTGAAGCTTTCTTTCGAAACTTCTGTATTGTCCCTTACCAAGCCAAATTGATCGGTATAACCAGATAATGGCTGGAACACATTTGAGTTATAGGAATTCGTATATGCCGCTTGACGGTTGACCATCTGACCGATGTTATCCTGCGCATTCTGCAGATTCCCGATGATGCTGGCAAAATATACGTCGATAACTCTTCTGTTAAAATCATTCAGTATATCACTTGCTGTTTTCTCCGCCTCTTCTTTCATACGCGGATTTTCAGATGCATTTATCTTATACTGCAGCACTACTTGCTCAGGTGCCTCCGCAGTGATATTGAGTGATTTCTCCGAAAAGTCATTGGGAATTACGATAATCATATCGTATGTATTATTCTTCAAGCCGCTTTCCGCAACTCCCCGACTTACGACGAACCACTCATGATTCTCATTCTCACTCACCGAATTGACAAAGGCATCTCCGAAGGCAAGCTCGGTACCATTAAACGTAGAACCTTGGTCTTCATTGACAAGCGCAACCGACATATTCTGTGTTTGCGGCTGTTCCGCTGTCTTCGTCGTTTCCTGGTGCAAGGTTAAGTAAGATAAACCCGATGCCAGCAATACGATAAGTACTAAAAATAAAATCCATCTTTTATCAAACTTTTTCAATGTATTATCAACTCCTGGTGTCTCCAGTTTGTATAGTATGTGTTTTCAAGTATCGTTTATGGTAATGATGGATGAAACATAAAACTTGTTTTTTTACAGTAATTGGGCTACATAACGCATGCGTCATGCAGCCCACCCTGTCGTGTCATGCGACGGTCAAACAGCAGCCAGTTGGGTGCTTATCTGAATCCGAAGTTTTGTGATAGTGCTTCGTCCTGCTCTTGTACTGCTTGAGCTGTTTTCTCGAGCTGCTGCTGGATATCTAGCATAAGCTGGGAGAACTCTTGAACTTTAGGCTTCAACTGGATGAATTGATCATCAAAACGATCGAAAGCTCTACCTTCCCACTCTGAACGAAGTTGTACCTGCAGGTTGCTTAAATCTGTAAGAACGTCATCAATTGTTTGAGAACCCTTACCATATCTCTTTGCATGGTTTTGTAACTGCTCAGGGGTCATGCGAATTTGTCCTGACATTTGCTCAGCTCCTCTTTTAATTAAATTTTACAGAAGGTTGTAGTGATTCCAATAAATGTATACCCAATACCTTCTCAAATAAATCCTAAAGAAAGGAAAATTTAAAGTCAACGTAGTATGAAACGATTTCCAGAAATTAAGCGGTAAGTCCCGAAATGATATAGGCAGATATCCCGGTTTAGAAAAAGAATTAATTTTGTACCATTATAAAAGTCTTATAAACTGGTAATTTGAGGTTTTTTGTAAAATTGGGGCGAATCACAATATGTAAGATGTTTTACAATTATTTAACACGAGTATGCTTGAAATGAATCCATTTAAATAAAAAAGGAGCATGTATCTCCACATGCCCCTACTTCCTCTTTAAGCAATCAATTTCAGACCTACAGCAGAGGCCAGTATCAGTCCAATACAAACAAGTCTCTTCCAATCCTTGGACTCCTGGAAGAAAAACATCCCTACAATCGCTCCCCCAGCTGTTCCTATACCAGTCCAGATAGCATAAGCAGTCCCCATCGGGAGGTACGACATGCTATAGGATAGACAGCCGAAGCTTCCAGCGAATCCAAGAATGAACAAGCTGATGTTCTTGAAGCTGGGCTTCTCATTTAGTTTGTTAATCATTGTAACACCCAGCACTTCAAACATACCTGCTATGATAAGCACAATCCAAGCCATCAGACACCCTCCTCTGTCTGTTTGTCCACAGTTACGAGCTTAAGGCCAATGACACCTAATAAAAGGACTGCAATCAATGCGACCTTTGCCAGTTTGAAAGGTTCGCCGAAAAATAGCATGTCCACAATCACCGTACCTGTCGATCCAATACCGACAAATACCGCGTATACGGTTCCGACAGGCATGTGCTTGCTTGCCTGCAGTATCAAATAAAAGCTAAGCAAAATACATAGGATCGTACCTGCCCATTCAAGTGTGTTATTCGCGTGCTTTAGCCCTATAACCCATAAAACTTCGATCAGGCCAGCCAGCACGACGCTAAGCCAATGTTTTGTCATGTTCATTTCCTCCAATCAAAAAAAGCCTGGGAGATAGAAATCTCCCAGGCTTTTATCCTTCCGTGTCACGGCATTGCTGCTGTGCGTTTTCTCTCGGACCAGTCCAGCTTTGGCTGCGGAACCCTAGAAAACTATCTGCCATATTCATCTGGTCATTATATAGGATACGAAAGCTCGATGCAAGCAATTATAAGACAAAGTGATTATACTGGCTAAGTCAGGAGGAATTACGATGCAATCATTTAAAGACCTATTTCAGCAGCGAATCAATATGGACAGCGAAGTGATATTTGTTACACTGCCTATGCTATTACAACAATTCTCTCAGACCATTCCATTTGAGAACCTGCGAATTATCGATAAACATAAAAGCCCTCTGTCAAAAGAAGGACTGCAGGAAAAAATCCTAATCCGCAACGAAGGCGGCGTTTGTTATGAATTAAATACGCTTCTATATCATTTCTTAGAAGAAAGTGGATTCGATGTCACCTTACTATCTGCCTGTATTTACGATCAGAAGACGAATGACTGGAGTGCAACTGGAAATACACATACTACAATCCTTTTGAAGCATAGCGGAGAGAAGTATATTGTCGATGCCGGATTTGGAGCTAATGTACCTCTTGCTCCACTGCCGTTGTCAGGAGAAGTCATGACAACTGCCAATGGCCAATTCTGCATCAAGCCCGCTGATGAAGGTTATACACTGGAATTAAAATTAGCAGACCGGGACAACGATTGGCATACAGGTTATGTTTTTTCAGAAGAAAACCAGATCACTAACATGGACAAACTGCAGGAAATGCAGCAGATTATCGAAACACATCCTGCTTCTCCCTTTAATAAGTCACCGTTGCTTACAAGAAGGACTACAAATGGCCTTTACATTTTAACGCCTTCTTCATATACAAAATGGCAGAATGGTATTCCTGAAAAGCAGACGATTGGCGAGGAAGAATATGACATGCTGCTGCAAACTATATTTAACATGCAGAGGCTGCAATAAATGCAGCCTCTTTTCTATGTATGGAAGTCAATAATCATTTGGAATCTTTTTCCGACAGTTTTTAATAAAGTTAATTAACTGTTGTCCTAATTCATCAGTTATTGAGTCATGCGCTATATCGCTCGTATAATCATTTAACTCTGCCACATACTACTTTTATACATTCTACAGTCGGGAAAGGAGCAGATTATGAAGAGCAATCAATTCGGTGTCCATGAAATCACAGATTTAAGGGAGCTCAGCAATTTTAAATGGGCATGTCTTACTCAATTAGAAACACAGCTTCTACAAGTACAGAATCCCGTTCTGAAACAGCTGCTGATTGAAAGTGCAGAACAGGACAAACTGACAATCACAAATATGCAGCCTTTTCTTGTATCTGCAAGTGAATCTTTCATGCATGGGGAGGGATCGATGTGAACGAGCAACCGTTATCCGTTTCAGATAGAGGTATAGCAACTGATTTATTATTTAAGACAAAAGCTTCTATAAAAGATTTATCCGCTGCAATTACGGAAGCGACAACTGGTGAAGTACATGAGCTGCTGGTAGATGAATTACATAAAGCGATTCAGCAGCACGAGAAAATCTATGGCTTCTTGCAGGATCGCGGTATTTATGATGCTTACCGAGTTCCTCACCAGCTGGAAAAAGACAGCAATTATATTAGTGATGCTTTAAAAAGGTCAGGTGGAACACTATGAAAGCAGGAGTGCATGAAGAGCTGGAGCTCCAGGAGCTGCTGCATTTCAAGAGTCTTTGTCTGACCAAGTCGACTATGATGAAAGGTCTTGTATCAGATCCAGCATTACAGAAGCTGATGGAAGCAGACTCCAGCACAACCCTCCAACACGTACAGGGGCTGTCTGATTTGCTGGAAAGGACGAAGGAAATATGAATGATATAGTAAAAAAGCTAATGGGGATGGGTCCTTTGACTGATCAAGTCATTTCATCCGATATGCTGCAATCCGCAAAAGCAGGAATTAAAAGTTATGCTTTGGCGATAACCGAAACAGCTACACCAGAAATAAGACAGGTACTCGTAAAGCAACTAGATGAAGCTATTACACAACATCGAAATATCGCTTTATATATGATCGATAAAGGCTACTACCATCCGCATGATTCCGCACAGCAGCTGGAGCAGAATTTAGCTGTTGGTCAAACAGCAATCAACCTAGCAAAGGATTGAAACTACCTAAAGAGAAATCACTCGATTTCTCTTTTTTTATTTCTTTCTGCAGGTAAAAGAATACTACCATTAGAACTTTACCCAAAAGAAAAGGATGACCGTTATGGTCATCCCTTCACTTAATTTAACTTCTCACCTTGATACACATCTACTGTCAGTGGAGCACTAAGCATTTTTTTAGCAGCTTCGCTGAACTTTTGGAAGTGGCTGCTTGTATTATGTGCTTGAACAGCCTCCATGTCCTTCCAGTTTTCCACCATAACAAAGCTGTTGGCATCTTTTGGATCCTGGAATAAATCGTAACTGTTGTTTCCAGCTTCTGCTTGACTTCCTTGCATAACCGCTTCGATTTCTTGAAGGAATTCTTCTCTTTTCTCTGGTTCAACTGACATTCTAGCATGAATGATAATCATGGTCTCTCTCTCCTTATTTCCATTCTGTAATTTGTTCTACCGGCATACGATAGGATCTGTAGCCTGCATCTGCTGCTTTTCCGATGGAAAGCAGCATGACCGGAACATAACGTTCCTTATCCAGATCGAACGCTTCCGCGATTTGGTCTTTCTCAAACCCGCCAATCGGATTTGTATCGTAACCATACGCCTTCGCAGTCAGCATCAGCTGCATGGATACCAAACCGCTATCGATAAGGATTGTTTCCCTATTTTTCTGTTCCGTAATACCAGAAAGCAGATTACGGATAGAGACGACTTGCTGCTCTTTGACTTCTTGCGGCATAAGTCCATGCTCAACGGCTTTTCCATAGATTTCTTCCAAGTAGTCAAGATTATTCATATCAGCAAAAACAGCGATCACTGCTGAGGAAGTTTTCACTTGCTGCTGATTGAATCTGGCAAGCGGCGCAAGCTTTGCTTTTGCTTCCGGACTCTCAATGATAACAAAACGCCAAGGCTGTAAGTTGACTGAGGATGGCGCCTTCGTTGCAACAGTAAGGATTTCAGACATTTCTTCCTTACTGATTTTTACATTCTCATCATACGTACGGATGGAACGGCGATCCTGCACAATCTGAAGGAAAACTTCTTTATTATATAGTGGTGTTTCGTTCATTTTTCTCCTCCTAGCTGATTCTTTGTGACTTGGGACACATTTTCACTGACTTTGCTCAGCATTTGCAGGAATTGTACTAGCTCTGCTTCAGAAAAGCCAGCCAACGTCTCTTTCACAAACTGGCTTTTTTCCTGATAGGATTGCTCGATATGACGCTTTGCTTCCTCCTCCAGCTTCACCCACGTAGCCCGCTGATCATCTACCTTCTTAAAGCGAATGATCGTACCAGCTGCTTCAAGCTGCTTTAAATGTCTGGTTACAGCAGCAGCATCGATATTGACTTCCCTTTGTAATGCAGATTGAGTCACTTCTCCATGCTGCAATAAATAATGAAGTATTTCCACACGTGAAGGGCTGGCTCCTAAACAAGCCTCGTACTTTGAGCATAACTCCTTATTAACAGCTTGCAGCTGCAGGAAAATCTGCAGGCGAACGGAACAAGCAGTCATCGGCATAACCTCTTTCTAAATAGTTGATACATCAATGGTTGATAGGTCAATCATATACTTTCGTAATATATATGTCAATCCTCTTGCTCGCATAAAAAAAGAGCAGGGATTGACCCCACTCTTATTTCGTCGTTTCTTTCCAGCTGTCATCCATCACCATTTTACCTGGCCATGTATATGCAGTAAGCCCTCCATCAACAACCAAATCCTGTCCAGTGATATAGGAGCTATCGTCTGATACAAGGAATAATACGGCTTTGGCAATTTCATCCGGAGCTCCGAGTCTGCCCATTGGAGCAAGCCATTTATTTGATTCGCGGAAGGCTTTTCCCTGCTCCTCTTCCTTCGATCGTGTCAGTTCATCTATCAGGGGAGTTTCAATTGTACCTGGTGAAACGGAGTTCGCTCTGATTCCTTGTCTGCCATAATCAATGGCAGTTGCTTTGGTGAAATTAATGATGCCGCCTTTTGCTGCATTATAGCCGGATCTGTCAAGATCCGCGAAACTTCCGCTCATGGAAGCATTATTTACGATGGCACCTTTCCCATTTTCCAGCATCAGCGGAATAAGGAATTTGCTCATCAGGAACGTTCCCCGCAAATCCGTCTTTTGGATGCTGTCAAATAATTCAATTGGATATTCATGTACCTTGCCGCCTTCTTGGTCGATACCGGCATTATTAAAGAGCACATCCAATTTCCCGTATGATTCCTTCACCTGATCAGCAAATTTCTTCACACTAGCTTCGTCAGAAACATCTACTTCATAGGCTTCTGCTTGTCCTCCAGCAGATTGAATTGAGTCTGCCAAATCCATCATTTCGTCTTTCTTGATATCTGCCACCAGTACGGTAGCTCCTTCTTGCGCGAACATAGAAGCAGTCGCTCGTCCGATACCGGTTGCCCCACCAGTTACGACTGCAATACGATTATCTAGTTTTCCCAATGCTAACAACTCCTTCAACAATGCTTGCCTATTGTTTTACCGGTCAAAGGAGAGTTAAAACATAACACTTGGAGACAAAGTAATGTGTTGCGAAAAATTTTACTAGCGCATTTACCCCAAAAATACAACTGCGTCATGCATAGTTATAAATTATAGTATTGCAGCGATGAATGAATCCATCCGTATTAACGGTAAAATACATGGTTGCCGATTTGCTCCACATGCTCCTGTGTTTCCGCAATCCAGTTTGTAGTAGCTGTTTCTGGATTCATGAACCAGACGATATCCTGCATATTATCTTTTTGTACCAAAGCGTCTGCTACTGCTTGTACCGTTTCCTCCGTTGGTTCACTTCGCCAAATGACGCCAGAGCTTACTGGCTGAAACTGCCCCTTTTGCATGATGACATCATGGATGGAATCAGGGAATTCCTCACTGTCAATACGATTGAGTACAACCGTAGCCACTGCTACCTTTCCTGGATAGTCCTCACCGCTTGTTTCAGCCTGAACTAGTCTTTGAAGCAGCTCGATCTCTTCTGCTGTATATTGTTTTTGCTCGATCGTCGCTTCTGCCAAGTCCTCTGTCCGATCATCTCTATCGGTTAAGACGATAGCAGCTGGCCCATTTTCAGAATGTGTATCTTTATTGGATAACATCGGCTGGGTTCTTTCATCCGCATAAACTTTTGCTGGATAGACATTCTGTTTCAGATCCTTCATTGGCAGATATAAAACCAGACAAAGGTTGCTTACAAAAAAGAAAGTCAATAAAAAAAGCGTTAGAAGTTTCTGCATAATCAAGTCCTTTTCTTTGTTATGTATGTGGAATAATCAGTCCATAACGCTTAATACCCAGTCACCTTTTTTAACAAACATTAAGATTTCATTACTAGTGTATGTTCTTGTATGCAAACTAGTCCTGCCAATGTATTTCTAGCTTGGAAATCTTTTGTCTTCCAGCAGGATACTTGCCCAACCTTGCATAGACTGCTGTGCATACAGTAAAGGGACAGGAGGAATGTTTATGAGCTACACACACTATTCGCATCCATATAACCAGCCAACCTATACGACAGACTACAGAACGAACCAAGAAGACCAGCGCTTTGGATTTGCTTTTCTGCCATTCATCGGCGGACTTGCCGGAGGTCTGCTTGGCAGTGCTTTGATCAGCGGACCCGGTTATGGTTATAAGTATGGATATAATACTCCTTACCCGGTGCCTTATCCTGTTCCTTATCCATATCCGACACCTTATCCGTATAACTATTACTATTCCACTCAACAGCGTTGACTTATAGAGGGACAGCTTGACTGTCCTTACATAATTACTGTCTATCGTGCAACACTACTGGCAGGAGGTGGGATAGATGCAGCAGAAACAGAACAAATCGGATCATCGTGATCTTGCAGCAGAAGCAATTGGTTTGGATCAAGATGAGCAAGCAATGAATGGCGAATACGGTCATCCGGAAACAGAATATGAAAACAATGCCCACAAGCAAAAGAAAACACAGCTTTAACAGCTGTGTTTTTCTGTATCAGATGAATTTGGAAGCAATATAAGTCACGACGAACCATACCGCCAGGGCAATGACAATCCCTAGCATGAACCCTTTAATGAATGTAGACCGACTGCGCACCTGCCTGCACCTCTTTTGCTTTTTGCCAATAGTCTTTACTTGGATTCCGCTTTTTATAAGTACGCAGCCTTTTCTTATTTCTTAGCAGTAGTATCAGTCTTTGTACCTTGCTTAGCTGTCTGCTGCTGTTTTTGGAAATCTTCCCGGAACTTATCCCTCGCAGCGGAAAAGATGCAGAGCATACCCAACCCTCCCATATTCTTGATACTTCTGTTTTGCCAAGTTGGCAACAACTTAAAACTTCTTTTTCACAAAAATTTCAGAAGCAGAATGTTTAATCTTCCAGTATGTTATAGGTCTCCAGCTAATATGTTTGAGTCGATGATGATCTGTAAAAGAAGCATCGAAAGATACCCACTTCAATTTATGCTCCTGTTGTTTGTCTGATTAAACTTTTTTTGTAACTGCCGTATCCTTTTCAGCATTATTCAGAAGCATAAAATGCTTCCGCTGCTTTCGCTGCCTGTTTACGTAAAACGGAAAACGGCATACTGCCCTTCTCCCGTTTCAGCTTCACGAGCAGTTGCTGCCAGACTACCTCTTCTCTGATACTGTCCAGGAGCTCATGCCCTTCCCATGTCAGTCCATATATGAGAAGTTCCTCCTCTTCCTCTTCTTCATCCAGAACGGTTTCCAGCTTAATCAGCTTTGCTTCCTTCATCAGCTGCAAGTGATAATTCATTTCTTCTTCGGAATATTCATCTTCCTCAGTTACTTCCAGCGCAAAGCCCCCCTCTGTGAATTCTGCTTCAATGTCCAATAAGAGACTTCTAATAAGAGACATGTCCCTTTTCAAACGCATCACCTCTACCCATAATTTCTGCTTTTGCACCCATTTTCCTTCAAGAAAAAAAGACTCCCTATTCGCGGGAGTCCAGTCTTGCTATCTTATCTCTAAAAGTACTTCCTCAGTGGCATCTTGCGTCTTTCTTCCTCTTATCTGCAAAGTTACCCTTTCGCCTTCACACCATACAGGAGCAGCAATCGGAAGAGAAGCTTGATAATCCTGGCCGCCCACCCTGATCACATAATGCCTTTCTGTTCCTTGGAACTGGCTAATGATAATTTCGCCATTTAATCCTTCTGCTTCTGCTGGTAGCAGCTGCCACTCCTCCGGCCTGACGGGGAAAAGCTGCTTTTGTTTCAGCTTCTCTGATACACCATTATCCTTCCAGCGCAACTGACTGCCGGCAGGATTGAAATAGTTTCCATTCCATGTACCTTCCACTAAGTTTGCTTTACCGACAAATGTAGCTACAAATGGAGTTTCCGGACGCTGATAAATAGCTTCCGGTGTATCTGCTTGTTCAATCCGGCCATGCTGCATGACAAGCACCCGATCAGCCATTGCCAGCGCCTCTCCTTGATCATGTGTGACATAAATGATGGTTGCACCAAGCTTCTTGTGGATCTGCTTGATTTCTTTTCGCATACTGATCCGCAATTCCGCATCCAAAGCACTCAGAGGTTCATCCATGAGCAAAATATCCGGTTTTGGAGCAATTGCCCTGGCTAAAGCTACACGCTGCTGCTGCCCGCCTGATAATGCTGCAGGATATCTCTCCCGAAAGGATTCCATACCGACAAGCTGTAACACCTCTGTTACTCTTACCTCTTGTTCCTCTGGCGTTCGTTTCTCTGAGAAACGATGATTTTTCAATGCAAAACAGATGTGTTCCTCCACTGTCATATGAGGCCAGAGGGCGAAGGATTGAAATACCATTCCTATATTTCGGTTTTCTGGTTTGCTGATTTGCTTGGAATTTGCTACTTCCTTATCACCGAATCGTATCGTTCCGGCCGTGGGTTTCATGAAACCCGCCAGCAAACGCAGTAACGTTGTTTTTCCGCAGCCGGACGGACCAAGAATCGCGAGGAATTCTCCTTTTTGGATTGTCAATTCCACCTGGCTCAATGCAGCAGTTTTCCCATATTCTTTTTCCAATCCCTGCAATGTGATCACGCTCTTCTCCTCCTTTGTCTCCCTTTACGCTGCACGAAGAGATATGCAGTGCCTCCAAGCAGGATCGCCAATACAATCAACGTTGAGAAAGCTGTCGAGTACGTGCTGTAACCTGCTTGTTCGAAACTGAAAATGATGACGCCAACTGTCTCTGCACCACTGGACCACAGCATACTGGAGACAGTCAGCTCTGTCAGCGAAGTCAGGAAAACCAGCAACGCGCCACTTAAAACTCCCGGCATGATAAGCGGCAGCAGAATTTGTCTCCATCTTGTAAAAAGATTGGCACCATTCGTTCGTGCAGCCTCCTCCATCCGAACGTCCAGCTGTGTGAATGCAGTATAGCTGCCCCGGAATTGCAAAACAAAGAACCGGGTGATATAAGCAATCAAAAGTATAGCCGGTGTGCCATATACACCTGGATACCAACCTGGAAAAGGCTGCATCCACATTAAAATGATGCACAGAGCCAGCACTGTCCCTGGAAGTGCGTAAGGCATTGTAATAATTGCCTCCATTATCTTCGGGAATCTTCCCTGCTTATGGGAACGGTAATAAGCAAATATAGTACCGAAAACAAGACATACAATCGCAGTGATGAGCCCAAGTATCAGACTATTGCTCAAGGATCGAATCACTTTTTCATCCTCAAATAGAATATAGCGATAATTTCCAAGGGAAAAATTCTCCCATGTCAAATCGATTCCGTATGCCTGAACGAGACTGACTGTACCCATGGCAAGTAAGGGAACCAAGCTTGTACCAAGCAGGAATATCCAAAGAACCGCCTGCAGGATTCTGCGTTGGCTTGATCGCAGCTGGATGCGAGGCTTATTATCTGGAACAGTCGTTTCAGTGACCTTGCTTTTTCTTAATAACCATACTTGAATCAGTGTAGCAGCCACTGCAATGATACCGAGCAAAACAGAGAGGACAGCTGCCCGACTGAAGGCACTCGGCCCATATCCGATTACTTGTTCATAGATATACGTACTCAGTACACGAATATTTGCCGGTATTCCCAGAAAAGCAGGCACACCGAAATTATCCAAGTTGGATAAGAACGCCAGCAAGCCTCCACTGCATATACCCGGCAATGCCATCGGCAGTATCACTTTTCTCCAGCTGGTGAACCTTGATGCACCAGAAACCATGGCAGCAAGTTCCGCATCACGAGGAATCCTGCGGAAGACTTGTACTGTCATCAAATAGACAAGTGGGTAATGCGAAATACCGAGTACAAATATAATACCGCCGACGCTGTATAAATTAGGGACAAGCCAGTCAGGCAATGCTCCAAGCGGGCCTGAATTGCTGAAAAATTGAACCCATGCGAGTGTCGTGATATACGACGGAATGATAAAAGGCAAATATACGAAAAGCTGCATCACTGCCTTACCGCGGACATCCATGTAGGCCATGATGGCAGCCATCGTTATGCCCAGAATCATAGACAGTAAAGTACTGCCGAGGACAATATAAATTGTATTCCAAAGTGTTTTCCACGTAACAGACTCTTTGAGCACCTCTGAATAAGCGCTCATTGAGATGCTCTCTCCAGAGGTGAAACTCATACAAATCAATCTGACAATCGGCAACAGGAAAAAGAAAATTAGAATCAGGATCCCGATAAAAATAGGAAGCTTTCGGAGGGCGGTATGTCTGCCTTCTTCCAGCTGCCTTGATTTCATGGTTAATTGCAATGGGTTGCCCTCCTTTTGCTTATTTACCGAAAAGATCCTCAAATTGCTGTTTGTCTTCGTTGCGAGATGTATACAATGCTTCCGTATCGGCCTGTAATACTTTCATCTCATCGTATGTTTTCAGCCCTTCCGGCGCATTGATCTCATCCCTGATCGGAGTATATCCAAGCTCTGCTGCAAGCTTTTGCCCTTCCTCAGATAAAACATAGTCAACAAATGCTTCTGCTGCTGCAGCATTATCCGCATCCTTCGTGATGCCTATCGGCTCTGTTATGACTGGTACACCTTCCTCTGGATAAACAAGCTCGACTGGAGATCCATCCGCTTTTGCCCTGGCAGCAAGATAGTCGACAATCACACCATACTGTTTCTCACCGGAAGCAACAGATTTCAATACATCACCATTTCCCTTTACGACTGCAGTCTCCTGATTCATGAGCTTTTCGTAGAAGTCCCAGCCAAAAGCATCCTGCCTGGTCAATACACCAAGATTATATGCAGCAGCCCCAGAGTACAACGGGCTAGGCATAACTGTTTGAGCCTTCGCATCAGCTTCAGTCAATGCACTCCAGCTAGTTGGTGCATCGCCTGCGTCGGTATTTGCAACGATTCCTGTTGCCATGATTTTCGTACCAGTATAATAATGATCTGTATCTTCGAATTCATCCGGAACAGCATTCAATTCTCCTGACTCATAGGCCTGCAGCATATCCTGCTCTTTCAAATCCTCAAATGTCACACTGTCCGCTACGAGCAGGACGTCAGCTTGCACATCACCTGCCATCTTCTCCGCATTCAGTTTGGAAATCACTTCTTCAGTACCGGATCGGTACGTTTCCACTTCCACTTCCGGATAACGTTTTTCAAAACCCTCAACCAGTTTCTGTGCATCAGCATCCGGCTGGGATGTATAGAAGCTGAGCGTACCGGCGATTTCTCCGTCCGAAGCACCAGCACTTGTTTGAGCGTCCTCTTGTCCGCACGCTGCAAGTGCAAATAATGCAGTACCTGCGATACCTGCCAACCATTTTCTTTTCATCCCAATCTCTCCTTTTACTCTGAAGTATTTGTCTCCATAGACTTGAACCAGCGTTCTATTTGTTCTTGCTTTCGTTTATAATGAGTTCGCAATTCAATCGGTGAAACGGTTATGTATCCTTCTTTCAGCAAAAGATAATCGCTTTCCGGCTGGAAATCTGTCAGCTCCCGCAGCTGATCCTTCAGCCAATAATATACTTCTCCATGCGGATCATGGAGGCCAACGAAGCGATACCGCGATACACTCAAATCCATCGGGATAACTTGAATCCCTTTGAATTCCCGTTTATCGATATTTGGCAAATTGACATTCAGTAAACCGACGGCTTTCGATCTATGCTGAAGCAAAACTTCTGCAACCTGATAAAATAGGGTTTTAACCTTAGAATAATTCACATGACGAGGCGAACTGCTATTCAAGCTGACCGAAGCAGACGGTATATGATAGAGGGACGCTTCTACTGCAGCCGCCATCGTACCGGAGTAATAGATGTCACGTCCCAGATTTGGTCCAAGATTGATCCCGGAAAAAAGGAAGTCTGGTTTTTCAGGCAGCAGTACTTCCACAGCAAGCTTGACACAATCTGCTGGAGTCCCATTCAGACTCCAAGCTCCAGCAACTCCTGGAAAATGGTACATCTCCTTGATACGAACGGGCTGACGCATGGTAATAGACTGGGTAACAGCGCCGTACTCCTGATCTGGACAAACAACATACACCTCACCAAAATGCTGCAATGTCTCAATCATCGCCTCTGCTCCAGGAGAGAAAATACCGTCGTCATTCGTAACCAGAATTCTCATGTGACGCCCTCCTTTAGTTGGCTAAGTTCAGCAAAATAGATGCCAGCTGAATCAGGCACAACCTTCTCCATCGGTTCACTCCTGGGCAGCATTATTAAAAAATAGATATTCTTCACAGCATGACTCCTTTCATTTGTTCCTATATTGTTAACTGTACAAGCTGATTGTGAAGCTAGTGTTTAAGGAATTGTGAAGATATGTTTAATTGTTGTAAAAGAAAGAAAATTGTCATGGGTAGCTTACTCTCCAACAGAACAACGTTTTTTAATCCAGCTTCTTGTCTAAACGTAAATAATTTACAATCCATACACAATTTGATGATTTTTTATCTAATAAAGACATTTCGTAATTATTGATAGATCATCCATAGTTCACTTTGTTTTAAAAAAACCTACTTTTTACCTAATTTCTATTGAATGTCAGCTAATAAAATGCAGATTATACTAAATTGCCACAAAATCTTAATGGTATATTCGATTTAATTCATATACTTTCGCTATTACCTATGAGACAATGGATATAGAAACATAAATACACTAGGTAAGGAAGTGAGTTCGATGCTCTACAGAATTGTCCGAGAAGCGAACGGAACGAAAACCTACCTAAAACATTCCAGTTCATCTTCAGATATGCTGTTCCGCAGTGAGACGGAAGCTACAGATCTGATGCAGAAGCTTAATTCACAGACTAAGAGCGATGTCCGGTGGTCGGTTCAAGCTAGTATAGATTAAAAAGAGCGATGTCCTAGTGGATATCGCTCTTTCTTTTACATATTTACAAGAGACGCTTCTATAATCAGTTTTCGATAAAGAGGTGCAATCAATTGTTTTTCGGGATCTTTAAGATGTTCTTCCAGAAAGGGATTTTCTTGCATAAGCAGCGTCAAGATAGCAGCTGCTGCTTTCTGATAACCTGATGGTGTCAGATTTTCCAGTACTTCTTTAAACTTGGAGAAAATATCTTGCGGCAGAAGCTGCTCCGCTCGTTTAAGCCCAAGCTGTGCACGATCAGGCGCATGGTGATGCATCAGTATCCTGGCTAGCGGATCCGTAACCTGCTGCAGCATAGCTGCTGCCCATGCACCATTCCCTCTTAAAGCAGCTTTCCGGTATTGGAATAGGAACCATGTCAGATCTATTATCTGGTTTCCGTACTCTTCATCTGTCATCGTAAGCTTTTGATTTCCTTTGAATTGATCCATCAATCGATCAGGATCATAAAGTACTCTAAAATGATCACTTTGTTTGAATGTTTTTACTGTCACGGTAAACAAATCCACATGGAGGAAGTTATCATAAACAATAATCAACTGCGGTGCGATAATAAATAGCTCTTCACTATAAAGAACATTTTTATATCTGGCCAGCAAATCTAGTCTCTTTTCTAAAAAACTATGTAAGTCATGATCTTCTACAAGACAATATAAATCTATATCAGAGTAAGGGTCCTGTTCTCCTCTCCCAAAAGATCCCTTCACAAATACAGCTTTAACTTCCACCTCATTTGCCAGAATATCTACTAGCCTATCAAGAGCGCTGTCGTGCATTAAACTCCCTCCTTTTTCCATATATTCTTTCCACTTTACACTATATAACAAGAAACTCCAACACCTTTTAGCGGTGTTGGAGTTTCTTTTAGTTCAAATATGGTATTGGATTCACTGCATTCGACTTACTGCCGTTCCATGGACCAGTATGCAGCTCAAAGTGGAGGTGCTGTCCTTGGGACATGCCTGTATTCCCCATTGTACCAATCTGCTGTCCTTGGGAAACACGCTGACCGGCACTTACTTGCATGGACGTCAAATGGGCGTAAACTGTCGTATATGTTTTTCCATCAATCGAATGGCTTACAAAAATTACATTTCCGTAGCTGGATGAGTAGTAGGCTTGTGAAACCGTACCTGAAGCTGCTGCCCATATCGGTACATTAGATCCGCGTTTCGCAATATCGATACCGTAATGGAATGTACCCCATCTTGGCCCAAATCCAGAAGTAATGCTGCCTGGTGCCGGAGTGATGAAATCACCGCTGGACGCAGGAGCCTTGGATGCTTGCTGCTCCTGTTTTGAAGCAGAAGCAGCAGGCTGTTTCGCCGGAGCTGAAGCAGACTTGGAAGTCCCTGAATTTGTTTCAGCTGTCTGTTTCTTCTCTTCTTTCTCCTGCTTCGGTTCTTGTTTTACAGTCGGTTTGCTGGCAGCAGATGCTGAAGCTTTTTCTTGTTCTGCCTGTGCTTTATCTGCTGCTTCTTTTTCCTCCGCTGCTATTCTGGCAGCTTCTTCCTGTTTCGCTTGCTCTGCACGCTGACGCTCTTCTTCTTTACGGGCTTCTTCCTCCGCCTTTTGCTTATCACGGTAAGCAACCTCTGCAGCAATAGCCTCTTCCTGGGCAGCCAGCAATGCAGATTCCTCGCCAAGACTTACTAGCTCCTCAGAAGTTACATCGTATTCCTTCATAACATCTGCAATAAGCTTGTCCTTCTCTTTTTGCTGGTCCGTCAAGGTTTGCTTTGTTTCTTCCAGAACGTCTGCTTGCTCCTCAACACGTACGAGCTTTGTTTGACGTTCTGTTTTCTTGGACTCAACATCTTCCAAATCCTGCTGCTGTGCTTCCATCAAATCCTGATCTGCTCCCATGATAGTACTGACAGCATCAACACGGTTAAGGAAATCTGAAAAACTCTTGGATTCCATAATGACATCCAGGTATTTTACCTGACCGCCACTTTTCTGCAGAGAATGCATGCGATCCTTCAGCAAACCGTGACGCTCCTCGATCCGGACTTCCAGGTCGGCAATCTCTTTTTTCAATGTATCGATATCCGTTTCCAAACTGGAAATCTCAGACTCTGTATCCGCTAGTTTCGTGTTCGTTTCACCGATTTTACCATCTATTTTCTCTAATTCAGCACGAAGTTTTTCAGCTGCAGCCTGCAGATCATCTTGCTTCTCTGTTTTCTCTGATTGCTGCTTTTCATTCTCCGATTTCTTCCGTTCGACTTCATCTCTTTGTTCATCTAAATCTTCATAGGCATAAGCAACATTACTAGATACCGGCAAGACAAGTGCAGCAGTTCCGATCACTGCAGCCAAACCGATATGCAGCCATTTTTTTCTCAATTCTGTTCCCCCTGTGAATCTGTTTATTCTTTTTATAGCCCTAGTTCGATTAATCTGTAATGAAATAGAAAATAAAGTAATCTCCGGGAACAGTATACTATACGAAAGTGTGACAAAACATTACAATAATGTTTCAAATTCACCGCTTGTAGAAGTGAATGGTAAATCTTCTTGTAGAAAATAAAAAAAGCATGCACAAAACGGTGCATGCTCTGTCATAAAACAAATAATACAACAAATGAAACGATATAGATGAATGCTAATAATATCCCCAAAATCAAGAAAGGCACCCTCATCTGCTTACTTTTTGCGGCTCCATAGAATAAGAGACCGACAGTAAGCAAGGCCACCGCCAAGATCAGAATCAAACGCACGCTTGGTGGCATGATACAGCATCTCCTTACAAAAATGATATTCCTTTATTATAACATGATAGAAAGGCACCCTGCTTTTATTTATGTCCATTCTTTAACATTAACAGTCATTTGGGCACTTCTCTATCTTGCACCTAGTCAAACCTGCTTAAACGAAAAGGTCTCATATCAACTGTTAATTCCTTCTCCATTGCCATTTCACTCAAAACTTCTCCTACTGCACTGGCGAATTTGAATCCATGACCGGAAAATCCAAGTGCGAACATGATTTCAGGGTGTTCAGGATGATAATCGATGATAAAATCTTCATCGGGAGTCATACTGTACATACATGTTTTCCCTTCTCGCAGCTGAAATGTTCCGCCGCCCATAAACCGGGATAGGAAGCTTAGCAGCTCTTCAGCATCTCCGTCATGGAAAGGAGCACCTTTTTGGTCTGGATGTATTGGCAAGCCAGTGTCATGGCGCCCGATTTTCAACCCGGTCCCATTTATATCTGGAAACCCATAATATGTACCAATATCCGTATCAAAGCTGAAACAAGGAAACCTGCCTTCTTGAAAAGGTTCATCTGCATGCAGCCAGGCAAATGTCTTCCGAGTGACTGTAATCGGCAGCTGCAATCCAAGCTGCGACAATAATTCTTTGCCCCATGCCCCTGCTGTCACAATAAGCTTTTTACCTTTATGTATCTCATTTTGAGTCTTAACTTCGATATTACCTTCTTTTATTTGTACTTTTTCCACACGCTGGCCGCCTGCGAGTTCAGCTCCATGGGAGGCTGCTAGCTCAGCATATCCTTTTAAAATTGGATCCGTTCGCAAATAACCTGCATCTTTTTCGTAAGCCCCAATATAATCTGCTGGTACAGTCAGACCTGACCAACGCTTTTTCATTACATCTGAAGTAAGCTCTTCCACGTGCAGATCATATGTTTCTCCACTTTTAAGTACATTTTGTATAAAAGGACTTGATTCAGGACCACAGTTCAGTACTCCTGTTTCCAGGAAAATGTCTTTTCCGAGCGTCCGCTCTAACTCTTTCCACAGTTCTCTGGCTCGGAGTGCAAAAGGCACATAAGCTTCTCCTTCGCCATAGGCGTGACGAATAATCCTCGTTTCTCCATGGTGACTTCCATGTACATGCGGAGGGTGATAGCTGTCCAGCATAAGTACTGCCTGGCCTTTCTTTGCCAGCTGATATCCAGCGCTCAATCCCATAGATCCAGCTCCGAGAATGATCATGTCGTATAGCATCTGTTTCACCTCAACCTTCCTATAAATAAAGCATATCGAAAGAGGGGTTGGCGGACAACCTATTGAATTATATTACTTACAGAAAATTGGTGGCGATTTACCTAGTATAAAGGATGTGATTATGTGCCATTATACTGGAAGCATTAACAAATCACGGTAGTAGAGAAAACCTATGGAGAAGGAGTGCGAAGAAAATGGATTCCCAATTGTACAAAGCTATCCAATATATTGATAAAACACTTGCGGAAGGTCTTTTTGATCCAATGACACGGCAGGAAATGCTGGAAATCAAACAAAGGCTGGAGCGGGCAGCAAATCAGGAGAAAAGTCCCTAAAAAGGCTTCATACCAGCTTTTAAGTGCTTACTGACACTGGTTGAATTAACAGAAACTATCCATTATAGTTATTTCTGTCATTATTTTACCTAAGTCAGGAGCGATTTATTTATGGAACCACAACAAAGAGACCACCAAAGCAATGGTCAGATGAGAATCATGCAATGGGTATGGACATTGGTATTAACAGGAATTCCTCTAGTCAATATTATCATGCTGATTATTTGGGCAGCTGATCGTACCAATCCAAGAAGAAATTATGCCATTGCCACATTCATTGTGATGGCTGCTTTTATCATCATTTACTTTATTATTTTCATGATTTTCATGATTCTTGGATTCACACTATTCGAGTCAGATCCAACATATTCCGACACTTACTATTATTGATAACTTGTCAGAAAGTTAGCAATTCTACTGCTAGACTTCTAAAATCTGCGAAAATATCATATGATAGAGGTTGCAGACAATAATAGAGGAGTTTTTAGTCGTGACAGTACTTACGAAAACCGAAAGTCTGGATAAAGTTCTTGCTGAGATGAACATGCGTTCCAAGAAGAAGCGTGCCCGCAAGAAATTCATCAAGCAGGCAATTCAACAGCTGGCATCTGAAAACGAGACAGCTGTGGCAGAAACGCCGCTAGTCGAGACAAAAGCAGCATATGCTTATGATAAGCTTCCTGTAGGATTCATGATTAAGGTCGGAAAACAGCATTTCCCTGAAGAAGCTATCTTCCGTTTCTACTACAATCAGAACCATCCACAGGAATATAAAAACAAGGAATTGCTGACAGAACGTTTCCAGACATTAGTGGAAGCAGCATCTGGTTCAACCAAGACTAGCTTGATTGAAGCTCTTGATCAACAGACTTCCAAATAAAAATGACCGCTCAAGCGTTGCTTGGGCGGTTATTTTTGTATTGTACTGTCAATTTGTATACTTTTCAAAGCCTGGCTTGCGAGCTGATCTGCTTCTTTGTTTTGTTTCCTATCCACATGGGCATATTGAATTGTCAAACCAATACCGTCAGCCAATTCATCCACTTTATCTGCCCAATATTTCAATTCCTTTTCATACATAGGCCACTCTTCCGACATCTGATTGACAACGGTAAGGGAATCAGCGTAAACCTCTATCTCCTGTTCTTTTACTCCAATTTCCGATAATACACCTATGGCAAAATGCAATGCAGCATATTCTGCTTCGTTATTTGAGATAAGCTGTTCCATCTCCTGATTACGCCGAAGACGGTATTCCCTTTGATTTTGTTCGTAATGAATAACGCATCCCAGGCCGCCTCTGCCTGTTTCCTTATCAAAACCGCCATCCACGTATACACGAACATTATGTGGTTCTGTTTCGAGTTCCTTCATGTAACTGCGGAGCTCTTTTATCGTCCATTCTGTCTCGTATTGATCCAAGAGTTCTATCTGAGGCACTCTTCCGCTTTGCTGCATATCCTCCATCAGCAAAAGCGCAGCTCCCGGCGGTAAATAATCCGATAAGAACTCTGCTTCCGTCCCTTTAGGCGTTCGATAGCTTATCTTCATACGCAATTTCATTTCGTATCCCTCCCCTCTTATTCTACCCCATTTATTTATATTTTTATTTTTTGAATAAAAACCTTTGCTTTGTTTTCTGAATTATTGTATAGTACCAAAGGGCGAACGAAATAAAAGCAACCACCAAAAATAATTCGTCTTTAGAGGGGTATAAACATGGAAAATGTATTTGATTACGAAGATATTCAATTAATTCCCGCAAAATGCGTAGTAGACAGCCGTTCAGAATGCGATACGACTGCTACACTTGGAAACCATACATTCCGTCTGCCAGTCGTACCGGCAAATATGCAGACGATCATTGACGAAAACATTGCCACTTATCTGGCTGAAAATAATTACTTTTATGTAATGCATCGCTTTGAACCTGAAACAAGAGAAGCTTTCATTAAAAAAATGCAGGAACAGAATCTTATTGCTTCTATCAGTGTTGGCGTAAAAGAAGAAGAATATGGTTTCATCGAAACACTTGCAAGTAAAGCTTTGGTACCAGAATTTATTACAATTGATATTGCACACGGACATTCCAATGCTGTAATTCGTATGATCCAACACATCAAGAAACATTTGCCGGAAAGCTTTGTTATTGCTGGCAACGTTGGTACACCAGAAGCAGTCCGGGAACTTGAGAACGCTGGTGCTGATGCAACCAAAGTTGGCATCGGGCCAGGTAAAGTATGTATCACTAAAATCAAAACTGGATTCGGTACTGGCGGATGGCAGCTTGCAGCACTGCGCTGGTGTGCGAAAGCAGCAAGCAAACCAATCATCGCAGATGGCGGTATCCGAACTCATGGCGACATTGCCAAATCAGTTCGGTTCGGTGCATCCATGGTCATGATCGGTTCCTTGTTCGCCGGCCATGAGGAATCACCTGGTGACACGGTAGAAAGAGACGGCAAGCTTTACAAAGAATATTTCGGTTCTGCTTCTGAATTCCAAAAAGGTGAGAAACGGAACGTCGAAGGTAAGAAAATGTTCGTTGAGCACAAAGGATCTCTTCAGGATACGCTGACAGAAATGGAACAAGACCTTCAGTCTTCCATCTCTTATGCTGGCGGCACGAAATTGGAAGCAATCCGCAACGTTGATTATGTTGTTGTAAAAAACAGCATCTTTAATGGCGATAAAGTATATTGATTAGAGAGGGAGCTGTCTTTGACAGTTCCTTTTGCTTTCTTTAATACTGATAATCATTCTCATTGACTGTCCTCCTGCTTTCTGGTAGCTTTAAAGGAGAACAAGTTTTATGAGGAGGCAATCCTATGTTTGTCAATCAAGTTATTTTCGAAGGTGCACTAGACGCCCAAGATAAAATCATAAATAAAGTAAAGCATACGATGGAAGAGCTGACGGATGTAGCTGGCTTGCATTCCGCCGAGTGCTGGAACAAAGATACGAAAAAAAGTGACACTGTCGCTTATGCTATCGTTACAAAGTGGGATAAAAAAGCTGATTTTGTAGCCTGGATTTCCCGTGAATCACATGTTGCAGAGCACCGTGCGATGCGCAAAGAGAAAAAAGATAAAGATCAAGCACCAGTTATGACGAAAACATTGCTGCAATATGAAGAAGCAAGCTTCGCATAATTCAAAAACCCCTTCTGCCTGAGCAGAGGGGGTTTTCTTTATACTCTCTTAATGGTAAAAGTGAAGCTGTGATCTCCGTTGGAGGTTAGCGTATGCTCCGGATGCACCGGTGCGCCCCAGCTATCATCGCCACCTACACCCATCTGTTTTCCAGAAACAGTCAGTACAGTATAATGTACCGGCGGCAATTCATAAGCATGGTTTGCTTGCTCAATCTCCAGAGCGGTATGAGGAGATGCATTGCATGTAATCGGCAAAGCATCAGCATCCAGCTTTATCCCGCTGCCTTTTTCATCCGTGAGCTTCAGCCAGCGAACTCCCGTCCTTGTACCTGACTCCTGCGGTCGGACATAAGCTGTGCCATTCGTTTGAACCGTATTTTTGAAACGGCTGAGTCTAGCTCCATGATTTCTGTCGGCATAGTTCTCTTCAGGTCCTTGGGCAAACCATTCCAGATTGCTATATGCTGCCGATGTACGGAAAGTAAGGGCAAATGTCGGCAGATCTGGCAGGCCTTCTGCTCCTTGGTACACTGCTTTCACACGGATAGCACCATCTGGGAAGACTGAATAGATTGTCTGTACTTGCAGCTTTTCTGCTATGGAAAATGTATAGGTGAATGTCACATCCACTTGCTCTGCCCCAATATCCAAAGCTATATCTGTACACCTTCTTGCTACACTGGCTGCCAGCCAGACACCAGCTGTATAGCACTGCTGATACCCGTTGTCATTATCCGTGCTTGCACGCCAGAATGTTGGATGAGGAGGTGTCTCAATCAATTCCTCTCCATCATAACGAAGTGACGTCAAACCGCCTGCTGCTTTAGAGAATTGAACACTGAAATCATTACCATGTACGCCGATATTCACATCACCTTCGACGACACGGAGTTTACCCGCCGTTTTAGGAGTGTCTGCTTTGCTTTCCCAAACATATTGCCCGAATGCGATTTCGAACCCTGCATCTGCCCATAATGCTGCTTCACGCAGCTTCATGCTGGCATCAATCGAATATGTTCCAGGTTCCGCTAGAATGCTGCCTGGAATATTTATCTCGAATTCCGCTTGCTGACCAGCCGGGACACTTTGTTCCAGGCTTTCCTCGTAACAGCTCTCCCCTTCTCTTCGCACTGACCAAACTAAATCATAAGCACTTGTATCCGCGAAAAGATTCTCATTACGCACTACAATTTTCTTATCATCTACATCCAGCTTGATGTTCTGATACAGATACTTCACTTCCTGCATTTTCGGAGAAATTTTACGATCGGCAAAGACGATGCCATTTGTACAGAAGATATAATCCGTCGGACGGTCTTGGAAATCACCGCCGTATGCCAGGAATTCCTCTCCATAGCGATTCTTTTTCAGTATTGCCTGATCCATGTAATCCCAAATAAAGCCGCCTTGGTACATTTGATATGCATTTTCCAAATCCGTATATTTGTACATCCCGCCTAATGAGTTGTTCATGGCATGGGAATATTCACAGCTGATAAATGGTTTCTCCGGATCATTTTCCAGATACTTCACAATGTCTTCGACTTTGGCATACATCCGGCTTTCCATGTCACTTGCTTCATCGTATTCCCGTGCGTGGAACACACCCTCATAATGGACAAGCCTGCTCGGATCCTTTTCACGGAAGTAATTCGCCACGTTCACGATGACTTCTCCAGCGTATGATTCATTACCACAGGACCAGATCAGAATCGACGGATGGTTTTTATCCCGTTCCAGCATGGATACTGCTCGGTCCATTACGATATCCTGCCACTCTGGCAAATTGCCTGGGACGTTCCAGGACGGCTCCACCTGACCAAGCTTCTGCCAGGAACCGTGCGATTCCAGGTTCATCTCGTCAATAACATACAATCCATACTCATCACATAACTCATACCATCTGGTCTGGTTCGGATAATGGGAAGTCCGGACAGCATTGATATTGTGCTGCTTCATCGTTTTAATATCCCACAGCATATCTTCTTCGGTAACAACCCGTCCTGTCCGAGCATTGAACTCATGTCGGTTGACGCCTTTGAACACAACACGCTTCCCATTCAGACACATTACTTTATCAATCATCTCGAAGCGGCGGAACCCTACGGACTGCGGAATGACTTCAACGAGCTGCCCTTCTTCATTGAAAATTTGCAGATACAGCGAATAAAGATAAGGATCTTCGGCACTCCAGAGATGCGGTGTTTCTACATGCAAGGAGACGACAGCTGTCTGTTCATGGAATAACCCTTCTGCTTCCTGTACGAAGCTTCCGTGTTTGTCATAAAGACTGCCGGTTATCTTTGCACCCGCCGGTATCGTTTCTTGGAATTGCATGGCTGCCTTTAGTGCTCCTCTTGAATACGTATCATCCAATCGCGCTTGAACAGACAAATCAAAGACATGCAGCTTTGGTGTTGTGTAAAGATACACGTCTCGGAAAATACCGGAGAACCGCCAGAAGTCCTGGTCCTCGAGCCAGCTGCCTGTGCTGCGCTGGTATACTTCTACTGCCAGTTTGTTCTCACCTGGCTGGAGATATGCTGTCAGATCGAATGCTGCCGGTGTAAAGCTATCCTCGCTATAGCCGACAAAATGACCATTCAGCCATACGTAGAACGCAGACTCCACGCCCTGAAATGATATATATAATGGCATGTTTTCCATATGCTTTGGTATAGAAAAATGTTTTACATAGCTGCCGACAGCATTATCCTCCATCGGTACTTGGGGCGGTCTGATATCATGAATGCCATCCCATGGGTACATCGTATTCACATATTGTGGTGTACCATAGCCCTCCAGCTGGATATGAGCAGGGACAGTAATGGAATCCCAGCGGCTGTTGTCGTATGATGAACTGTAAAAATCTGCAGGACGGACGGCAGGATTCTGTGCGTAATGGAACTTCCATTTTCCATTTAGACTGTGGCGCCAAGGCATATCCTTCTTTGCCTTGGCCTGTTCCAAAGTCTCAAAATACACATGATCGGAATGAGCCGGCACGCGATTCACCGCAAACACACTTGTATCTGAAAGCCAATCCAGACTTGGCGTTACCTTCGTATTGCTTGTCATATTCTCTTCCTCCCTCTTTATCTGTTACTTCACGGAACCCATCATTCCTGCTACGAAATGCTTCTGCATAAAGAAGAAAATAATCGCTGTCGGCAATGTCGCAATAACAATCGCCATCATGATCATGCCGTAATCCGGTGAGTAGCTGGAACCTAGATTCGAAATAAGCAATGGAATCGTTTGGTTTTGAGGTGATTGCAAAACAACGAGCGGCCAGAGATAGTTATTCCAGCTGGCCATGAATGTAATGATGGCTGCTGCTGCATATGTCGTTTTCATCGTCGGTACATATATTCGGAAAAAGATACCGATCTCCTTCAAGCCATCAATTCGTCCTGCTTCCAAAATTTCCTTAGGAAACATCTTTGTACTTTGACGGAAGAAGAAGATAAGGAACGCTGTCGTAATACTTGGCAGAACTACAGCAGTTAGTGTATCAATTCCGAGAAACGGAAAAATTGGTGTGATACTTCCGAACATACGGAACAAAGGCACCATCAATGCAGCAAATGGAATCATCATCGACAATAGCAAGATATTGAATACTACGTCCTTCGCTTTGCTGCGATAAATCTCAAATCCATACCCTGCCAAAGAAGCAATCAGCAAGCTAAGGACTGTTGTCGCAACTGCAATGATAGCTGAGTTCGTCAATGCGGGTACCAAATCAACTGTTTGCAAAAGATTTTTGAAGTTCTCAATGAAATTTCCGCCCGGCAGCAATTTTCCCCTTGTAACATCAGAAGAAGTATTTGTCATGCTGACAACCATCCAGTAAAACGGGAAGATGGAGATGATCGCACAGATGCTGAGGAACAGATAACCGATGACTTTGTTGGATAGTTTCATTTCTTATCACCTGCCGCTTTGAATTGGATGATCGAGAAGATGACGATCAGGATTACGATGGCATAGGAAACAGTCGCAGCGTAGCCAAAGTCAGGCGTGTACTTGAAGGACAAGTTATAAATATATTGGGAAATGGTCATAGTTGAATTCCCTGGTCCCCCGGCTGTTATGTTCATAACCTCATCGAACAATTGCAGTGTCCCGATAGTCGATGTAATGGATGTGAATAGAATGATGGGCTTCAGCATTGGAATCGTAATCTTGAAGAACTGCTGGATAGCAGAAGCACCATCAATTTTTGCGGCTTCATAGATGGAACGATCCACGTTCTGCAGAGCAGACAAATAAAAGATCATGTTGTAGCCAGTCCATCTCCATGTGATTGCCAGGATAATTGTGATTTTCGCCCAAAATGGGTCTGTCAGCCACTGAATCGGCTCAGAAACAAGGTTGATCTTAAGCAAGGTCATGTTCACGATACCGTCTGGTGCAAATAAGTATTTAAACACAACAGAGTAAGCAACCAGAGACGTTACACACGGAAGGAAAATGGCTGTGCGGAAAAACCCTTTCCATTTCAGTGTTTTATTGTTCAGTACAACAGATAGGAATAATGCTAACAGGATCATGACAGGTACTTGGATGATCAAGTAAATGACCGTATTCTTAACCGTTGTCAGGAACACAGGATCCTGGAATAGCCGGACGTAATTCTCGAATCCAACGAATGATAGATTCACGCCGCTGCCTGACTGGAACGATAATATCAACGCTTGCACCATAGGGAAGAAATAAAAGATTCCGATCAGCAGTGAGGCTATTGCAACGAATGACCAGCCGACCAATGTATTTTTCAGCCGGAGGGAACGAGCTGGGCGCGGAGCTGGTTTTTCTGCAAGTTTTTCCGGGCCGAGTTTTTCAGGGATATTCATGAATGTGGACTCCTTTCAAAGAAGCCCCGGGAGGCACCATGCATTGCGCGGCGTCCCAGGGCCCTGAGTTTACTTCGCTTGCTGTTCTGCCAGCGATTGTGAATTTTCCAATACTGTATCCAAGTCTTCACCTTGCAAATACTTTTGAATTTCATTGGCAAGGATGTCTTCAATCACATACGTATGCAAGCCATAGTTAACTTGTGGGATTTCTTCTGTCCAAGCTGCGAAATCTGACATAATCTTCTGACCGCCGAAGAATTCATCTTCTGCTTGGTAAGCTTCCCCTTCTGCTGCTGGCTGGTATGTTCCTAGACCGCCCACTTCTTCAACGAACTGCTGATAAAAGTCGACATCAGCTCCGAAAGTCTTACCTAGGAATTCAGCTGCTTTCTCTTTACCAGGAATGTTCAATACATACCAGGAGCTGCCGCCCAAGTTGGATGCATTCACAGATTCCATACCAGGAAGTTTTGGAAACGGTGCTACAGCCCATTTGCCTGACTGAGATGCTTCCGCTTTTACGGAAGGTGTGATCCAGTTACCGCTTGGCAGCATGGAAATGTCTCCATTATTGATTGTGGCAATGTACTGGCTCCAGTCTGCATGCGGTTTCACCAGGTCTGCATCGATCATTTCCTTATACAGACGGAATGCTTCTTTCAATGCATCGTTATTAGCGATATTCGGCGTTACGCCATCTTCCTCCAAATACCACGCACCACTTGTTTGGATCATCATACGCAATAGACCTAGATCTTTTGGATCCTGTGTGATCATCTGCTTGCCTGTAGCATCTTTCACTGCCTTACCGATTTCAATTACTTGCTCCCAATCAGCGTCCTGCAGATCATCAATGCTGTAGCCTGCTTCTTCCAAGTAGTCAGTTCGAACATACAAACCAGCCACACCAGAATCAAAAGGTACGCCATACTGCTTGCCTTCAAAGCTAGTCGGCGGCTGTTTGTACTTTGCGAAGTCATCGATGGAGATTGCATCATCAACTGCATAAAACATATCCGGATAAGACTGCAGGAAGCTTTGTGCACGATAGTCTTCTATCAAAACGACGTTTGGAAGACCTTTTGTCGTTCCAGAGCTAAGACTTGTGTTGAGCTTTTGGATGATGTCGTCCTGCGCATACTCGATTACCTCAATATTAAGCTCACTGTTTTCCTCTTGATAAGCTGTTTTTGCAAGCTCCGCTGCTTTTATATTGAAGTTTGGATCCCATGCCCAAACCTTGATATCGTTCGTATCTGCGTCAGCTTCTGAGCTGGAACCTGAAGAACACGCAGATAGAACGAGCAAACTAATAAATAAAAGTGCTAAAAACTTTTTCATCATGTTTACCCCCTCATTTTTGTAAGCGCTGTCTTTCTAGTTAAATCTTAGCATGTGCTTGCTAACTTCTGTTAGGAAATTATTGTGTCATACTTGGATTTAATTTCCTTGTTGGTAACGCTTACAAATAAGACGATTAGGATTATATTTTGCTATTTGTATATTTTATAGCATTTTATTTACATTCTATTACGCTCCTTTAGCTCGACAGTCGGGACAGTTAATAGGTTGTCTTATATGACGTCTCTTTCATCTTCTTTTATTGCAGGAATTCTTAAACTTACTTTCGTCCCTTGACCTGTCTCACTAGTGATGGACACACCATAATCTGTCCCATAAAGAAGCTGAATCCGTTCGTGTACATTTTTAACTCCAATCCCGGAGAATAGCTGACGGTTGCGATTTGTATTGGGCAGATCTGTATAAGCTTCCATTCCATCGCCATCATCGGCTATTTCACATACAAGCTCCTCTGCTTCTTTCCACACAAGCACCGAAATGGTGCCTTTAGCCGTCTTATTGAAAGCATGGAAAAAGGAGTTCTCGATAAAAGGCTGCAATATCAGCTTCGGGATATGATAGTCTAAACAATCCGGAGACACCATGAACTGTACTTGAATCCTATCCCCGTACCGTTTCTGATTGATCAGCACATAATTCTTCAAGTTCTCCAGTTCCAGCTCAACCGTAACGGACTCATCTACATTGCCGATCGTATTTTGCAGAAGTGTTATGAATGCATCAATCGTTTTTTCAGCCTCTTCTCTTTCCCCCATCATAACGAGGAACTTGATGGAAGCCATTGTATTATATAGGAAATGCGGATTAATCTGCTGCTGCAATGCAGCCAGCTCAGCATGGCGCTGTTGTTTTTGTGCCTCAATGAGTTTTTCCACATACACTTGGAGTTCGTCCATCATGCTGTTAAAAGCATGGCCAATCTGCTTTGTTTCGTATGTACCCTCATACACCAGCCGCCGCTTCAGTCCTTTCTTTGGTACTGCTTCAATGTCTTTAACAAGCTTCGATAAGGAGTTGGTCAGCCGCTTCGTAACAAGGAAAACAATAATCAGCGCAAGTACAACGACACCCGCAAGCAATAAGGCAATCTGCTTTGTATCAATCAGATTGCCTACAGCGGTCTGCTTGTCCACCATATTGACAAGATACATATCAAAATAAGGCAGATATTCTGCCAGCATAATTTGATTGGTATCCTGAAACTCCACCTCACGGTACGTTTCTTCATCTGTTTGCATATTCTTTGCCTGCTGACTAAGCTCAGGAAGCGATTCCCCAATTACATTCGTTAAACTGCTCGAGACCACTTTGCCGTTTTGATCCAGCACATAAAAATCATTCCCCGGCTTCACGTAGTCAGTGTAAAAGGAACGCAGCTGCCCCTCTTTAATCGGGAAGTAAACCGCGCCATATGATTGATCTGTTTCCCGATCAAGAAGAGCCTTCGCCGCAATAACATAATTATCGGATGCTTCGCGTGAATCCTGAAAATAAAGCAGCTTGTTCGGCTCCTTCGTGATTGTTTCCGTAATGTCATGATTACGAATATCTGTTGGTTCAGCTGGCCAATACGTAAAGTTCGTCCTGTATGAAATTGCATCTTGATCAGCGATTGCAATCTCCACATTTTGATCACCTAACTGCTCTCTCAGATGATCAATTTGGCTCATTACAAGATAAAGACTCATGATACGCTCATTATCTGGCTCTTCCTCAGATAAATAAGCCTCGATTGTGCTGCTCTGACCGATATCGGTAGCAGCCATCACAATGCTGTAGTTCAACTCCTCGAAATCATACTGTATCTGATCGATGATCTGCGAATTAGTGATGCTGAACTTCTCAACAAAAAATTGCTCAGCCATCCGGATCGTCGTAAGTGTTACTGTTAAAGCAACGAAAATAATAAGTGCGATAGTAATAAGAAACATCTTTATAAACAGACCATTGGGCTGAAGCTGGTTCTTGATCAGGTTCATTCAGCTCCCCCCTCCTCAATTCATTATCCGTTTTCGCCGGTATTGCGAAGGAGAATAACTCGTTTGTTTTTTGAAAACACGACAAAAATAACTATGATCGGAGAAACCGACTTGCTCACTGATTTTGGAAATAGGGATATCGCTTTGCCGGAGCAACGTGATAGCCGCTTCAATTCGGACACGGTTAAGGTACTCGCTGAAACCCTCCTTGCTATGCGTGGAAAAATAATTGGATAAATAGGAAGGACTGAAGTGGAAATGGTTCGCAATATCAGATAATGATAACGATTCATGATAATGCGCTTTTATATAATCCGTCAGTTTCCGCATATGTCCCTGCTCTTCTTCCGTTTCCACAATCTTCATGACTTCCTTTAGGAAGTCATGCACTATCTGGTTAGCTGCGAATACATCTGCCGCTAGACTGACTTGCTGGAAATACGTATACTTCTTTTTCTCCAGCATCTCCGTCTGATAATCCATATTGCCAAGTAGCACAATTAAATTGAACATAATATTATTGAGAAATGCTTTGTATTCAACGACATCCTGTTGATAATCCAGTATCAACCGTTCGATATGCCCCTCCAAGTAGGAAAAAGCCTCCTGAAAATTATCTCGCTTGCATTCTTCAATAAAACGATCCAGCTGAAATACCTGCCTCTCACCGGGCGGAAGCGGCAGGATGTCTTCCGACAGATAAGACTTCTCTGGAAAGAAGAACCGATAATTCTGCACTTGTTCTAATTCCTTTTGCTTCCCTTTCAGTTCTGGAAGATTTTCAAAAGCTTCTGTGCTGCAAACATAGCTTGATTGACGTAAGTCTGAAAACAGCTCTTCCCTAAGCGTTTGGCTGCTGTTCCACAAGTATATGTGCAGATCGGAAGTTGTTACAATCTGTGTAAGAATGCCATTCTCTTTTGCTACATAATCATGAAACGGCTTCTCTGTTTGATTAGCTGTCAGATAATGGCTTACTACTTGAAAATACTTATGTGGGAAAGAATCCATCTCTTCTTCCTCGATAGAGACATCTGTTCCTTCATAAAGATCTCGTAACTTATCCTTTATAGTCTCCTCATGCTGCCCTTCTCTGCTAAGGTGAAACCCTTCCAGTTGTCCTGCCGCTTGGCGCAGCGCTTTCAGCAGCACTTCTGCATTCAGTTTTGGCTTGAGAATATAATCGATAACTCCGTTCTGAAAAGCACTTCTGACATAATCAAATTCACTGAAGCTGCTCAGCACAATCAATCCAATGTGCGGATATTTTTCATTTACGATTCTCGTCAAGGCTTCTCCATCCATGATCGGCATGACGACATCTGTGATAACAATATGCGGGACCAGCTTTTCAATCAGCTCCAGAGCTTCTTTTCCGTTTGAAGCTTCCCCCACTATTGTAAACCCTTCCTTTTCCCAATCCAGATAGTGTTTGATTCCTTGCCGGATAAGAATTTCATCATCGACAATCAACGTCCTGCACAATCCCTTTGTATCCAAAATGCATGACACCCCTTTATCAAGCTTCTGCTTGATTCTAATTGGAAAGCGCTTTCTTTTATAGTGTTCCGGATCCTGACATTTGTCAAGATGAGTTGGTTGAACCTTCCCAAAATAAAACGTTTTGTTAGTAAATTATGATAAGATAAAGAAAACCTGATTTTTCCAGAAGGAGAGATGAATGTTGACACTGAGGGAGCGACGAAGAAAAAGAAAAAGAGAAGCTGATCCGAATCATAAATGGGATATCCTCGATATCCTGCTTTACGTACCAGAGCTGCTGTTTTTGCCTTTTCGCTTACTTCTGTGGATCGGCCGCGGCATTTTCCGTTTATTCCAATTAGGACCTTAAAAGTAGAAAGTTTCTGAGGAATATTACCCTGCTCCTGATAATCGTTTTAACAATTGGCAGTACCATTTATTTTGTTACCCGCGCATTGCTTCGGCATTTTGGCACTACATGATTACTTTCCCCATGTGTTTCATTTCCCAAAAGACGGGAACACAATTTCCAAAAGCACACGAGGAAGGAATGACATAACTTGAAGAAAGTAAAACTTGGAACAAGCGATCTGAAAGTAACACAAATTGCTTTAGGTACATGGGCCATGGGTGGCTATATGTGGCAGCGAAAACCCAATGAGGACAGTGCCAAACGCACTGTGCATGCCGCAATTGACCAAGGAATCAACTTTATCGATACTGCCCCTGATTATGGTCTTGGGAAGTCGGAGGAATTCATAGGCAAGGCGTTGCAGGAGTCAAGCATTCCGCGCGATCAGCTAATACTGGCAGGAAAACCTGGCGTGAATTGGACCGATGACATACAGCTGTTTCGGGATATGCGTCCTGAAAGCGTGGAAAAAGAACTTGATTTGACTTTGAAGCGCCTGGGAACTGATTACCTGGATCTTTATCAAGTTCACTGGCCAGATCATGAAATTCCAATGGAAGAGCTTGCTGGCATTATGCATGACTTATATAAAAAAGGTAAAATCCGTGCTATTGGGGTCAGTAATTTCACGCCGCAGGAAATGGAAGCCTTCCAGCGGGAAGCACCACTTCATGTCACACAGAATCAGTTCAACATGCTGCAGCGCGGACTATGGGAATGGTTTGATTACGCCAAACGGCATAATATCGGCGGCTTAGCATGGGGGCCAATGGCACATGGCTTGTTAGCAGGAGCATTGACGAAATCGGCTGCATTTTCTGAAGATGACTTCCGCTCTTCTCACCCCCTATTTGAAAGTGGCAGGTTCGAAGCAATACTTGATGCTGTCGAGCAATTGAAGAATTTTGCAGCTAACCGCGATAAGACAATTGCACAGCTGGCGATGCGCTGGGTATTGGAACAGGACGGAGTGGACGTAGCGATTTGGGGTGCTTATTCGCCAGAACAGGTGAGTGAAGTGTCAGGAGTCACCGACTTATCTCTCACAAAGGAGAATCTGTTAGCAATCGACCAAATCCTGAAGCTTCATATCGACGACTGGAGCAGCAACTACCTCGATGCCTATGCACCACCAGAACGATCAACAGTCAATGCATAAAAACAAGCACCAGCCAAGACGGCTGGTGCTTATTTCATCCTCAGGAAGAAGTCCACTGTCCTCCATTGATATGGATCGTCTGTCCTGTCATATAAGAGCTCTCATCTGAAGCCAGCATCACATACGGCCAAGCATGCTCAGAAGGCTGGCCCGGACGTCCCATCAAATTGCTTTGTCCGAAGTTTTCAATATGATCTGCAGGGATGGAAGCTGGGATAAGCGGTGTCCAAACTGGACCAGGCGCAACAGAGTTTGCCCGGATTCCTTTGCTTGCCAAGCTCTGCGCAATACTGCGGATCCACGCTGTAATAGCACCTTTCGTTGCCGAGTAATCCATGAAGATGGGATTGCCTTGGAAAGCATTGATGGAGGAAGTCGCGATGATGGAATCGCCTTCCTTCATATGTTTGACACTTGCCTTCGTCAAGTAAAACAACGGATAGAAATTCGTACGGAACACTTCTTCAAATTGTGCACTAGAGATATCCAGCACATCGTCCACGACATATTGGATAGCAGCATTGCTCACCAATATATTAAGTTTGCCGAATTCCGCAACTGTCTTCTCCACCAAACTTACACAATGTGCTTCATCCTTGATATCACCAGGCAGCAGCAAGCATTTTCTACCCTCTGCCTCAACCAAGCGCTTCGTCTCTTCTGCATCCTCTTGTTCGTCAAGATAAGAAATAGCAACATCCGCGCCCTCTTTCGCATATAAAATCGCTACCGCACGACCAATACCGGAATCACCGCCAGTGATCAGCGCCGCTTTATCCTGCAGCCGACCTGCACCTTTGTAGTTGTGCGGCTGATACGGCAGCGGCTCCATCTGTGCTTCAATACCAGGCTGCCGATCCTGTTCCTGTTTTGGTGTACCGTCTGTTTGCATCTCTTTTGGTTCCATGATCAAGTCTCCTTTACTGTGTTATGTCATGGATACTTGTTCCACTTTTTCATGATGGTCAAACAGAATCTTGAAATCACCGGAATGTAATGGCACCTGTTACTATCGCTATGAGAATAATGAATAAAGAAGTCAAAACAGCCCATTTAACTGCATATCGCTGAAATGCACCAAGATCAATTTTCAACATACTGACAAGCAATATCGTAGAAGCTACAAGCGGGCTCATAAGATGTACCGGCTGCCCTAATATGGAAGCCCTGGCGATTTCGACAGGGTCAACACCGTAAGCGGATGCAGCTTCAGCGAATATAGGTACCATACCGAAGTAATAAGCATCATTTGAAAGAACAAAGGTCAATGGAAGACTTGTGATAGCAACTACTACCGGGAAGAGTTCACCCATGGATGGCGGAACAAATGCGACAATCGAACCTGCAATTGCATTGACCATTTCTGTTCCAGACAGTATGCCGGCGAAAACACCTGCAGCAAAGACAAGCAAAACAACTGTGATTGCATTGCTTGCATGTTCTGCAATACGCTCTTTTTGTATTTGGATATTAGGGTAATTGATAGATAGAGCCAACACAAAACCTATGAGGAAGAGTACTGCCGGATGCATAATTCCCATTACCAGCAATACCAAGATAGCTATAACAAGGAATAAATTAATCCAGCGAAGCTTTGGCCGCTTCAGTAAGTCTCCTTCCAGCGCTGCAGCCATATAAGGTTCTGACTCATAGCTACCGGATTTTATTTCTGTCACTCCTATACGTTTCCGTTCCTTAAGACCGAGCATAAAAGCAGTAAAGACGACGAAAACGATACCGCCAAGCATTGTTGGCAAGAGCGGGACAAAGAATTCAGAAGGGTCAAGCCCTAGAACCGCGATTGCTCTAGTTGCAGGACCTCCCCAAGGAGTCATGCCGCTGATGATACTCAAGGCCAGCATCGCAACTGTTGCCATAACAAGCGGATTCATACCAATTCGTTTATACAAAGGAAGCATGGCGGAAACCGTGATCATGTAAGTGGTGGTTCCGTCACCGTCAAGTGCAATCAGCATTGCCAGTACAGCTGATCCAATCGCAATTTTTACAGGATCACCCTTTACTAGCACGAGTATTTTCTTAATGAGAGGATCGAATAGACCGGCATCGATGAGGATTCCAAAAAACAAGATAGCGAATAATAACAGAGCTGCCGAACTTGCAACAGTTTGCAGTCCATCCAAAATCATATCTCCAAGACTTCCTCCAAATCCTCCAATTAAAGCAAAGAAAATCGGTGTCAACGTCAAAGCAACAATGGGAGAAAGCTTCTTAGACATAATCAGAACAGTGAATACAATCATCATAGAAAAACCTAATATCGTCAGCATGGTTATTCCCCTCTCTTTGAATACGCTTTCATTCGCTTGCACAAGAAGCATTTGAACTAGCATATTACATAGCAGGAGATAAGTTAAATATAAGTATTTTTGCAGAACTCATAAGTATTTTTTATATTGTTACGTGCTGTTCTTGTTTCAAAAAACCGATGAATGCTTTTACCACTTGCAGATCAAGTGATTTCGGATCATACATCAACCATGTTTCACGAAGCAAAGGCTCTTCCTTTTCATTCGTCAGACCAATACGGTAAAGCTGATCAGATTCACGCAGGCATATTTCAGGCACGATCGAATAACCCAAGCCATGTTTGACCATCTCTTTGCACGTTTCCTGCCGATCCACCTCCATTGCGGTGAGCGGTGCGTGCTGCAGGTGCTCATGTATCCACCCATCTATGATTGTTTTCAATGAGGTGTCTGTATTGTATTTAATAAATGGAAGTAAGGGCAGCTGACCTATGCTGATCTGCTGTTTTGAAATGATATACAATTGTTCCCTCGTCAGTATCTCCTTCACTCCTTGCCAGCGGTGATTTCCCCGCAAAATGCCTAAGTGAACATCTCCCTCATCCAGTAACTTCATGACCCTCGTACTCCAGCCAGTCTGTACATTGTATTGGACATTCGGATAAATGGAAGAGAACTTTGTCAGCAAGCCCGGCAGTTTATATTGAGCGAAATTACTGGACACCGCTAAACGCAGCGTGCCTTGCACATCCTTCCCTAGGTTAGCTATCGCATCCTTGGTTTCCTTTAGCTTTCGAAGCATCTCGCCAGCATAATTTGTGAGGTACTCCCCTTCTACTGTCAGGGTTATACCCCTGTTCCGCTTTGTAAACAGCTTTACGTTAAAACTCTCCTCAATCTTTTGAATGCGGTATGTCAAAGAAGGCTGAGATGTGAATAATCTTTCAGCAGCTTTTGTGACACTCTTTTCTTCGCCTAATAGCTTTAATAATATCCAATCCTTTTCATCCATTGCTCACCCTCCTAGGTAATAACTCACAGTTATAAAATTATTTTTAATTAAGTCAAAAATAATTGTATTTTATTTTATCAATGCTCGGGACTATGCTGTCAGTATAAACTACTTCATCCTAAAAAGGACGTGAGCAGATGGAAAAAATCCGTATCGTCTACATGCGCGGGGGCACAAGTAAAGGTGTTTTTCTTCATGAAACAGATATGCCTGCAGAAAAGGAAGACTGGGCGCCTTTCCTTCTTGATTTGATGGGAAGTCCTGATAAACGGCAAATCGATGGGTTGGGAGGCGCCAATTCCTTAACGAGCAAAGCTGCCATTATACGAAAAGCTGAGGCTGATAAAGACTTTGATGTCTACTATACTTTTGCACAAGTGAGTATTACAGATGAAACAGTAGATATGAAAGGAAACTGCGGCAATATTTCTTCTGCCGTCGGTCCATTTGCAATTCAGGAAGGGCTTGTCCCTATCACCGAACCGATAACGTCTGTAAGGATTTGGAATACAAACACCCAAAAATTGATCATTGCCGAAGTAGCTGTTAAGGATGGTGATGTTCAAACCACAGGTTCGACAGCCATACCTGGAGTACCTGGTTATGGGTCGGAGATTGCTTTGACATTCTGCCATGCAGAAGGATCCGTGACTGGCGAGTTGTTACCTACCGGAAATGTTACCGATGTACTTGAGACGAGCTTTGGCAGCGTTCGCTGTTCTATTGTTGATGCTGCCAATCCTTTAGTTTTTGTAGAAGCTGCTGACCTCCGCCTACAAGAGACCATTCTGCCAGCTGCATTCACAGAAGCAGACCTGCAGCGATGCGAGGAATTGCGTGCTGCTGCAGCTGAACTCTGCGGATTTTCCACTAGAGAAAATGCGACTAAGGTTTCTCCGGCAGTTCCAAAACTCACATTGATCGGAGAAGCACAAGCATTTACTGATATGAACGAGAATATGTACTCGACTGAGGATATGGATATCCATGTGCGTATGCTATCGATGCAAAGACCACATGAAGCACTTGCAATAACTGGCGCTATCTGTACCACTGCAGCATGTGCTATTCCTGGAACATTGCCACATAAGCTTGCTCGAAAAACAACAGGAAACTTACGTATTGCCCATCCTTCCGGTATTACTGAAACAGCATATAGCAGCTTGTCAGAAATAAAAGTAATACGTACAGCAAGAAGAATCCTTGAAGGCACTGCATATGTAAAGAAGACCTATAATTCAAGCGAAGTATTCGCTGCAAAGAATTAAAAAGCTGTCGATAGTGACAGCTTTTTAATTTATCTTGATCAAATTTAAAATTTAGTAAAGTTAGCTTCTTTGAATGCGACTAATAATGTTGTTCAATTCCAGATGTGCTCTATACTCAGACTTCTCTTACCAAGGTGAGCTTGTCAGCAGCTAGTGTAATATTCTCTTTTAAGTAGGAAGGCGCATTTTTATGTACCAGTATATCCTCTGTCGTCATCCACATTACTTCTCCTACTTCTTCCGCGCTCTTTACATAAGGTTCACCAGCTATATCCTGACAAAGAAAAACGATATCGATAACATGCGTACCCTTATCCGTCACAAATGAAGAGCTGTTTACATAAGTCAAGTCCTCAACTTCAATACCTACCTCTTCAAAAATCTCCCGCTTCAGTGTCCTTTCCAAAATATTAGAAGATACGCCTTCCAAATCACACTTACCACCAACCATGGACAAGCATCCTGCTGCATGCTCTTCCTTTTCACTTCTTGTGATCATAAGCCACTTACCGTTACGGTATATGGCACCTTCTACATTGACTATAAACATTGAGAATCCCCTTTACCATTAGTAAAAATATAAATCATAGATATCACTTGAATTATCCAGCAGATAAATCATGAAAAATATCCAGTTCTTTGCACCCTCTGAACTTCCTCAATGATACAATTATAGTATGTTATTCCAATAATTAGAGCAAGGAGGAACAGAAGTATGAAAGCAGCAGTTATATTTGATATGGACGGTACCCTTTTTCAAACTGATAAAATACTGGAATTAGCTCTTGATGAGACATTCTCCCACTTGCGTTCATTAAACTTATGGACTGCTGATACCCCTATTGATACATATCGCGAAATTATGGGAGTTCCGCTGCCTACAGTATGGGAAATCCTGCTCCCTGAACACTCAAACGAAATCAGACAGCAAGCGGATGCATATTTCTTAGAAAAGCTAGTAGTTAATATAAAGAGCGGAAATGGTGCTTTGTATCCGAACGTACAAGAAATTTTTTGTTACTTGCGTGAAAATAACTTCAAAATCTATATTGCCAGCAATGGACTCACAGAATATCTTCAAACCATTGTCACTTATTACAATCTGGACAAGTGGGTGACGGAAACATTCAGTATTGAACAAATACATACACTTAATAAAGGAGATTTAGTCAAAACAATAATTGATAAATATAAAATTAAGAGAGGTGCAGTTGTTGGTGACCGCATATCGGATATTAATGCAGCGAAAGATAATGGACTAGTTTCGATTGGATGTAATTTTGATTTTGCGAATGAGGCAGAATTAGCTCAAGCTGATTATGTTATAAATGATTTGAGTGAACTCCAGCATGTAATAGCCAAATCCGGCCTAAATTCTAAACAAATTTACAATTAGGAGGTTCCTATGAATACTGATTTTTATTGCGAGGAAGTATTGAACGGAAAAACTCCAGTGAAGAAAGTAATAGAAACCGAAAACGTATTGGCCTATCATCATACAAAACCTTTTTATCCAGTACATATTGTTGCAATACCAAAGAAACACATTCCTTCTTTGATAAGCTTAGAAGATAAGGATAATAGTTTACTTCTTGAACTGCTTGCCGTAATTAAAGAAGTCGCGGCTATGGTTAATAAAGAACATGGAGCATGTAAAGTCATTACAAATATAGGAGACTATCAAGATTCTAAGCATTTGCATTGGCACATTGTAACTGGTAAACCTTTATAAAAGCTATTTTCAAGGAGATGCTTCATGGAAATATATAAGTTCACAAAAGAATCAGGTAAACATATTAGACAATTTAATTCCAATTTTACGATGACACGAATTGGGATGTTGGAAAAGTCTGTTCATATCGGATATATGTATTTAGAGAAAAACGGTAACGTCGGAAATCACCAAGCTGTTACTCCTCAGCTTTTACTCATTATCAGTGGAGAAGGTTTTGTGAAGGGAAAAGAAAATACGTTCAATGAAGTAAGTACAGGAGATGCAGTATTTTGGGACAAAGGAGAATGGCATGAGACGAAAAGCGCTGATGGGATGACCGCACTTGTCATTGAAAGTGAAGGTCTTTCTTCTTCCCTGCTATCTCAATTAACCTAGGAACCCATGTGGGTTCCTATTTAAATACATAAGGAAAACTTTAAATACGCCGACCATCTACAGTATTTTACTTCTATTTACTCCTTGTGAATATCCTGCCCATTCAATAATTGCCATTTCTAATAAATCAGCGCCTATACCAATCTGCTCCATTTTTGTGTATTCACCAGGATGATGGCTTAAACCATTTTTAGAAGGTACAAATAGTAACCCAGTTGGACAAAGCATTGCCATATTCATTGCATCATGTCCTGCCCCACTTGCAATATGCGTATACGTATATCCTTTTTGCTCACAACTTTGAGATAGGGATTCTATTACTTCTCTATCAAGATTGATAGGATGCTCATCACTCAACTTACTGTACTCAATACTAACATTTCGCTTTTGCTCTACTTGTTTTACCACAGCAAATAGTCTTTCAGTTACTCTATTCTTTGAATCAATAGAAGTTCCCCTTATGTCGATTTTCATTGTAGCCAGATCTGGTATCACATTCATTGATCCTGGTTTAACTTCACATGCACCGACTGTTGCCACCGTTCCGTTACCAGCTTCCATTTTTGCTGCCTGCTCCAGCTGCAAGGCTATCTCCGCTGCACTCAAGAAGGCATCCCTTCGATAATCCATTGGTGTCGTTCCTGAGTGAGATGCTTGCCCTTTAATTTTTACTTCAAAACGTGTAGGAGCAGCAATGCCTGTAACTATACCAATCTGTTTTAATTGTCTTTCTAAAACAGGTCCTTGTTCGATATGCATTTCTAGAAATACTTTAAACTCCTCTTTCTGACGGATACTTTTTTCTATCTCATTAAAGTTAAGGGAACATTCTGAAAATACATCGTTAATCAAATTCCCTTTGCTATCACTAATCTCAGATAAAGATTCCTTTTCTAATATTCCTGCCATTGCCTTGCTGCCTATTGTGGAAACACCAAATCTTGAGGATTCTTCACAGGCAAAAGCAATGATCTCAATCGGGTGTTCTGTCGTAACACCTTTTTCATTTAAGCTGCGAATAACCTCGAGGGCTGCTACAACGCCTAATACACCATCGTAATTCCCACCATGGATCACTGTATCTAGATGGGAACCGCATGCTACGACAGGAAGATCAGGGTTACTGCCTTCCCTGCGTGCTATCACATTTCCACAAGTATCAATCCGAACGTCCATTCCTTCTTTTCTGCAAAGGCTGCTAAAATGTTCAGCTGCTTGTCGCTCTTCTTTAGAATATGCTAAGCGCGTTACTCCCTCTTTCGAACGACCAAACTGATTCATTTCATGTAATGTCTTCTCTAAACGTCTTAAATCCATATCTTACCTCCAGCATCTAATTTTGAATAGTTTTATCTGGTTTATTTTTGCATTTCTCCTTGATTTTGTGCTCAAACACCTACTAAATTCAACATTAAACTAGTAAGAAAATGATATATGTCCAATTCCAACGATAAGGCAGCATGATTAACCCATGCTATATTTTCTTACTAAATCCAATCCCCTTTCATCAAATGGAAACAAACCTTTACTTATATTTTTCTGTAATAAATCCAATGACAAAAAAGCATATTCAATTAATTCAGCAGGATAACCATACTTTACACTATTCACCTCAAATTCATCTTCATCTACAACCATCCAGTCTTCATTTCTTCTTTTCACTACATCTAAATCCAAATCAACAAAACTAAGCTGATTGCCATTAAGCACGGAAGGCATTGCAATATTGCAGTAATATGAGAGTATTTTACCTTCTTCAATCTCCATGGCAACTGTGTAGCCTTCTTTTAAGAAGAAGTACTCCAACGAAGTAACATCTATTGTAAAGCTTGTATTTCTCGTATGGTGTTTCAACTCTCTGCCGCTTTCACAAAGAACGATCACATACTCTGGCGTTTTTCTCAATAAACGACCTTTCCATTCATAGTGCGGAATGTCGGGATATTTCATTGATTTCATGTGTATCACTTTATTCAAGGGTACCCTCTCCCAGTCTATGATATGAATTCCTATTGATGATATTACCTTCTTTAAGATTTTACCTGCTCAATCAGGCAACCTCTCATTTTGGAATAACAATAGACTTACAATTATCGTAATATTTGATAAAATCAGTCTATCATAGTTTTAATTGAAATAGGAAAAGGTCATTGACTTATAAAAATTCATCAAAAAAAGAAAAAAAAAGAATCTTTTCAGCAAAGTATTCTTTTGACCGAGCATTCTCAGTTATTGACGAAGAAGGTAACTTGCTGGCAATTGTGAGTCAAGAAGATGAAAGTGAAATTCTAGTGGTTGCACTGTATATGTTGCCTAGAGGAAGTCTTAGACACTTTTACTCTCTCCTGTTCGATTATATCTGTGTCTAAGCGTACTTCATGATCGACTTCATAGAACTTGTTAGATTGTTAAATTGGTCTAACACAGTATTTAAGATTATTCTGTATAAAGAATGATAAATATATTTTCGCTTAAACAATGATATCAAGATTGGAGGCAACAATCATGGAAGACTTCCACACTTTCCTTCAACAGTATCTATCAAGTTGGAAAGCTGCTAATTTAGATTTTATGAAAATTGTAATAGATGAATCATTCAAGGGAATTGAAATTAGAGATGGTATTGCTTCCACACACGGAAAGGAAGCATCGGTGACAGGTTGGAGCCAAGCCTTTACCTATTTTAAAGACAAGGATATGGAGTGGATCTTATCTCCAACCACTATCCTGCCACTCAATGAAAATGAAATGATGGCAATTATACGAGCAACGATGACACTGGAAGGAAAATTAATCGATACATCTAATTTGTTCTTCCAAACATTCTCAAGTAAATCTGGAGAATGGAAGCTGATTCGTACTTATGAAGAAACAGGTGTTTTGAATTCGTAGTATTTATTTAGCAACTAATAAATCTAGTTTAAAGAAATCGGCGTAATTCTGTAGATGATAATCAGCTATACTGCTTTGCCCTTGATACATGCAAGTTAGAATACCCAGCTCTTTTGCTGGCGTCAAGTCTAAGTCCCTATCTCCAATCGCTAAATCGATACCATGTTTTTTATGTAAGTAACTATAAGCAGCAGAATCAGGTTTACGAGGAAACCATCGTCAATTGTAACTATATCGGCAAAGTACTTCTCCCAATTATAATGTTGCAAGATAGACAAGACGCCATCCCTGTGCTTATGAGTCACAATGACGTTTTTATTCGCAAACTTCAGTATATCTTCCACATGATCAAATGGCAGTAAATCATTTGGTAATAAATTTTTAATTAAACCTTTTACTTCTGCTTCTTTGTCTTTAGAGACCTTATAGTAGTTAATTGCATGAGAATACGAAATTTTTAACTTCTTATAGATATCCTCCTTATCATCTACATCATCCAGAACAGAAGAAAGCGCACTGGTATAGGGCCGGATACGTATCAAATAATGTCCCATTGAAATCCCAAAGTATGTTCATATTGTCACCCTTTCAAATACTCCAATAAGTATTCAATTATATAAATTATATTACCATATCTCGGTAATCCAAAGATGTTTAATAAAAGTCAAAGGAGATTTGTATTGAGATCCATCAAAAATATCGGCCATTTCTGTAAAAATGATTGCAATGGCTTTATCATTAATGACGCGAGTTTAGATAAAATAGATACCCTATTCTACAAACTAATTGAAATGGTAATAGATACTTATCGGCAAAAGTTAGGTTCAAACTTACATAGTATTTATATAAGAGGATCCATTCCGCGTGGTCTAGGTATTCCAGGCGTGTCAGACCTTGATACAGTCTGTGTAACCAACAAAGAATTAAAAGACATAGACCTCGATTGGGCTGATAAAGCAGAACGAGAATTAAACAATGCTTTTAATTGTGTTAATGGTGTAGAAATGAGCTTTTTCCACCTTAATGATATATGTAATACGAAATTATTTTCTATCTACCCTTTATGATTAAAACACACAGTATTTGTGTCTATGGCGAAGATTTGAGAGACAATCTGCCATATTTCAGAGCAGATACTACTTTAGCAAATGAGCATTTGATCAATATAAAGAGTCATATTGACCAAGCTAAAGAGGATCTTAAAGATAATGAGGATAAAGAAGATATTTTAGACTGTTGTACGTGGATAATGAAGATTATTATTCGGGCTGGACTAGCATTAATAATGGAAGAGGAAAAGCAATATACCCGAGATTTATATCCAGCATATGAAGCATTCTCAAGATATTATCCTGAGAAAAAAGAAAAAATGCTGCAAGCTCTCGAATATGCAATAAATCCAACTAATCAAACGAAGGACATATCCTTTTATCTAAATGATATGGGAAAATGGATGATAGAAGCGTCAGAAGAGTGGTTATCACTTCACAATCCCAACAAAGACCGTAACATGCTTATTCAATAAATTATTTAACGGTAAATTTATTAAACATAGATCTATATACATGCTGGTAACTACTATGTATGTAATATAACAATCGTAATCAAATATAAAAAAGTGCCCCCTATTTATAGGGGCACATTTAAAAAGTTAGAATCCAGCTTCATACTGTTTCGGTACAACATTCTCTTTTCTCAACAGCTTGGCAGCTTCCAATGTCCAATAAGGATTTCTTAGCATGCCTCTTCCAACTTGTACAAGATCTGCATCTTCATTTCCGATAACAGCGTTAGCCAAAATTGGATCATCAAGTCTGCCTACAGCCATGACTGGGACTTGGAGTGCTTCTTTGATTTGACGTGCTAGTGGCACTTGGTAAGCAGCATGTGTGCCTGGTCTGCCCCAAGCTGCAATTTGTCCTTCACCACCGGAAGAAACGTCAAACACATCTGCACCTGCATCTTTGTATGCCTTAGAAAATTCGATACTTTCCTTTATACCATAGCCGCCTTCTACATATTCTCTTGCGGAAATTCGCATAATCAATGGCATATCAGCTGGCATTTCTGCTTTAGCTGCTTCGATGACTTCACGACCGAATTTCGTCAGATCCTGACCATATTGATCATCACGCTTATTCGTTAATGGAGAATGGAATTGGTGAATAAGGTAACCGTGTGCACCATGAATTTCGATTGCATCGAATCCTGCCTGTACCGCACGTCTTACAGCTAAGCGGAATTTCTCGACCATACCTTTTACCTCTTCTGTTGTAAGGGCTCTAGGTGTTTTGGAATTCTCATCAAATGGTATAGCAGATGGTGCCACTGGTTCAGGCGCATCTTCTGCTTTGCGTCCCGCATGAGCAATCTGGATACCGATTTTAGCTCCATGGCTATGTACAGCCTCTACAATTTTTGCAAGTGCCGGAACTTGCTCATCAGACCATAAACCTAAATCATAATCCGTGATTCTTCCATCCGGCTCTACATCTGTCATCTCAACGATGATGAATCCTGCACCACCAACCGCTCTGCTGACATAATGAAGATAATGCCAGTCATTCGCTATACCATCTTTCTTTTCTACGGAATACTGGCACATCGGCGGCATAACTACTCTGTTTTTCAGCTCTAGATTCTTTATTTTGTAAGTACTGAATAAATTTTGCACGTTTAAGACTCCTTAGCAAATAAAATATATGCATAACGCATGCATTTAATTTATCGGTTTTAGTATCGCTCTGTCAAACGAAAGGCATAAACAAAAAAGCACCTTTTCAGGTACTTTAATGGTTTACGTCTATAATTTCTGCAATAATTGCTTTAATATGTGTGCAGAGTCCACTTGAGCATAATTTATGCTTATAACCTCATGAAACGTTTGGAGACCACGCTGCAGTTTATTCTCCCCTAATTCCGTCATCTGCGTATAAGTTCCTCTGCGATCATCCGTGCAAATATGTTTTTGCAATGCACCGCAGCTGTCAGCTTCCATATTCGCGACCAGCCTGGACAGAGCACTTTGACTCAATCCTATCAATTCCTGCAGTTGCTGCAGACGGAGCTTTTTCTCTGGAGCTTTGGACAGATAGTACAACACATAAAACTCTTTAATCGATAAATTGTATTCTTTTTGCAGAACTGTTTCCAGTTCCTTTTTTATTTTCAAATGTAAATTATCCAGAGCCAACCACTCATCCATGAATTCATGGTTTGTATTCATAAGATATTCCACCTATTCTAATCTCGAATGCTATACATGTTACTATACTGGAATTGACAGGGCAGCTCAAATTTATTTTATAAGAAAACAGACCATGTAAATCTACATGGTCTGTTCAGTAAATATCATTTAATTAACTTGACTTGATATTTTTTCGTTCAGATTCTTTTTTATTTTGTTCACTTAGTCTTTCAGAGAGCTTGTGTCCTTCAATATCCACATTAGGAATTAGCTTATCCAGCCATTTAGGCAGGTACCATGTAGCATGTCCCATCAGCTTCATTACTGCCGGGATAAGTGCCAGGCGGACGATGAAGGCATCGAACAACACACCGAATGTCAGAGCCAGCCCCATTGACTTGATCATCGTATCTCCCGCAAAGATGAATCCTGCAAATACAAAGATCATGATCAAACCTGCAGCTGTTACGACAGGACCACTATACTTAAGACCTGCTAAAATGGATCTGACCGGATCCTTGGTGATTGTATATTCTTCGTGCATGCGACTAACAAGGAATACTTGATAGTCCATTGCTAAACCAAACAAAATACCGATAACCAAAATTGGCAGAAATGCCAGGATTGGTCCTTCTTGCGGAATACCAAGCAAGCTGTTGAAGTATCCATCTTGTAAAATGAAAACGGAAAAACCCAATGTTGCAGTCATGGTAAGCAAGAATCCAGCCACTGCGGTTAGCGGTACTAACAAGGATCGGAATACAATCATTAGTAAAATAAACGCAAAACCTACAATGATGACACCAAAGACAGGTATTGCATCGTTCAACTTTTCAGCAATATCAATGTTTATGGCCGTCAGACCAGTTACTCGGAAATCGATATTCTCTCCGCCGCCATTTAGCGAGAGCTGTCTGATATCATGCACAAGGTCGGCTGTGCCGCTATCATTTGGTCCTGTTTCCGGTATCACGTTAACGATTGCATACTTCCCGTCTTCGTTAGGCATGGCTGGTGTTACTTGTCTTACATTATCCAATTTTCCAATCTCTTCTGCTGCTTTTTGGAATTGCGTTGTCTGATCACCGCTTGTTCCGGAAGCATCAACCAAAACAGCTAAAGGTCCGTTAAAACCTTCACCGAATCCATCCGCCAGCACGTCATAAGCCTGACGCGCCTGATCGTCTTCTGCTTTCATTCCATCATCAGGTAACCCCAACCTCATATCTGTTGCGGGGATGCTGATTACTACTAAAATCACGATGCTGAGAATCGCAACTATCAGAGGCTGCTTTGTAACGAATCGTCCCCAGGCGTTCGAGTCAGTTTGTCCTTTTTGAATTTTAGCTGATTTACTTAACAGACGATTCTTCTTCTCTATTTTTCTGCCTACGAAAGCCAATACAGCAGGACCAGCAGTAATGGACACTAGTACTGCGAAAAGGACACTTATTGCAGCTGTAATCCCCATTGCTGCAAGGAACGGAATACCTACTACAGTCAATCCGCATAAGGCAACAATGACTGTCAGACCTGCGAATATTACTGCTCCCCCTGCCGTTCCGTTAGCCCTTGCGATGGATTCGTTAACCTCGATACCTTCCCTTACCTGCTGCCTATGTTTAGAGAAGATGAACAGCGCATAATCTATTCCAACAGCTAAGCCGATCATGACGGAGAGAGACAAACTGAATGATGTAATGTCGAACATACTTGCACCAATCAGCGTTATGCCAATGCTGGCAACCAAACCAAGTATTGCGTTAAATATCGGTAATCCAGCGATAACAAACGAAGCAAAGGTGATGCTTAATACGATGAAGGCCATTACGATACCTATCACCTCGGAGATTCCTCCGATTTCTACTTCAGATGGTATGATGTCGCCTTTCATTGCAACTTGTATTCCTTCGTTCTCGGCAATTTCAATACTTTTTTCTGCATGTTCCAATGAAGATTCCGGAACATCGGCAGCTGCTTCTTTATATGTGATATCAGCATAAGCAACAGTTCCATCTGCATTTATCGTCTGTGCTTCGAATGGATTTGCTGCAGATGCTACTTCGTGATCTTCCATTATCTTATCAAGCACATCGCTGATTGCTTGCTGAGAAGGTTCAGATGTTAAACTCTCGTTCCCCTCTGCACCAAACACGATCCTTAGTGACCCAGCATCCGATCCACTTGGAAATTCATCCTGCAATAAAGCATTTGCTTCCTCAGATGGTGTTCCCGGTATACTCATATCTCCGGAAAAAGACGGCTTTAAAAGAAATGCAGAAATAAAGATGATGGCAATGAAGGCAATCCATCCTGCAAGAACAGTCTTTTTATGCAATGCACTCCATTTCCCTAATCTATATAACAATGTAGACATAAAAATCTCCCTTCTCATTTTAGAACCTGAATATCTTACTCCATTCATATTAAAGGGAGAGCAAATAAAAAAAACGTACGTTTGGGCAGTACGTTTTTAAAAAGTCTACAATTTATTATAGTTAAGGTGGATCAAACCTGATTCAATGGCTACAGCAACCGCTTCCGTTCGGGAATCCACACCCAATTTATTAAAGATAGCCGTTAGCCTTGATTTTATTGTCCTTTCCGAAACACCCATATCAAAAGCAATATCCTTGCTCGTCGTCCCTCTGGCAACTGCTTGAAGAATGATGATTTCCATTCGGGAAAGCTGGACCTTTTCTTTAATATGCTGCCTTTTTCCCTGATAATCCCGGATTCTCTTCATCATGTCCTCTCCTATGAGGGTCTCCCCATTCATAGCGGTATCCATAGAATGAAACAAAGATTGGAGACTGGTATCTTTCAGGAGATAACCTTTTGCACCTAAAGCAAATCCTTCTGCCAGCAATTGGTCTTCATTATAAGTTGTGAGAATGATGATAGGCAGCTTAGGATGCGTGACTGATAGCTTACGAATTGCTTCCATGCCGCTCATGACAGGCATGTACAAATCCATCAATATTATATCTGGCTCTAAATCATTTACAAGCTGGATTGCTTCTGCCCCATGTCCGGCTTCGCCTATGGTTCTATAATTTTCATTTGTTTCTATAAGCAATTTCAGACCTTCTCTTACGACTACATGGTCATCTGCGATAAGCACTTTATTCGTCATTTAATCATCTCCATTCTCCGGAATACTGACTGTCACTGTTGTACCTTCTCCCAATGTGCTGCTAATGTGGATCTCTCCGCCTAAAATCCTTACACGTTCCTTCATACCAATTAAGCCGTAATGCCCTTGCTTGTTTGAGATTTCTTCTGCATCAAAGCCAACACCATTATCCTCCACTTCTAAATGGATACGATTATCCAAAGTGCCTGTAATAGAGACAGAAGCTTCGCTTGCCTTGCTATAACGTGCGATATTCAACAGACATTCACTAACGATTTTGGAAAGATGCTCGGTAATTTTCGGCGATAGAGATTGCACGACTGTATAATTTAAACTGCATGGTATGCTTGTTGCAGTTGTAAACTGCTGTGTATTTTCGCGCAGGATGTACTCTAAGTCGATATTTTCTTCGTGTAAACGTAAGTCATCAATGACAATCCGGGAATCTGCCAATACGGAGCTGGCACCTTTCATAGCAAGCTGCGCTATTTGCTGCGCACGCTCCTGATTTCCATTAGAGAGGTGGGCATTAATTGCCTCGAGCTGCATTTTTATACCCGCAATCCCTTGTGCCAGCGTATCATGCAAATCACGTGCCATTCGCTGCCGCTCACTATAAAGAGTTAGATTCTCCACTTGGTGATGCGCTTCTTCCAGTTCCTGCAGTATTTGTTGGGTTCTAATTCTTGCATTTACCTGTTTAAAGAAGATTGCAGCATAAGCAACAATTATTAAGGTAGCCGGAATAACGATAACGAAGTAGGTAAACAAACTTTCTTTTGGAATAATAATGACTGAAGCAATAATAGATAGACCAGCTAAAATGACAAAGAAAGCGAGTCTGTTTCTCCCGACCATCCCGACTAGCTGACCTAGGAGTAAGGGAAACAATGCAATAATTGTTACCGAAACGTTGTACATTAAAAAGGCGCTTCCATACACAATCAACCCTTGGACACAAAAATATATCCACGCCTTGCCCGGCAGAAACCTATTTGAAAACCAATATAATGTACTAAAAATAATAATTAGTACACTGAATAACATACAATGCAAAAAAGAACTGCCCGACATAATTTGTATAATCAAAGATGCAGTAAAAGCAACAATAATCCAGATCAACCCCGGAATTCTTGCTGCAACCATATTATTGTTTTCTTGTTTTAAATTATTTTGTGTGTACACGTGATTGTCCATTTAATTCTCCTAATATCCCTTTAATGATTAGTATGCACCATTCTAGAATGTTCTGTCTTTCCCGTTCGGGCATTTTCATTCAGATTACTTCCTTTTACTGAAACTATTCACAGCAGCTAAGATAACAAAACATGTCATAGTATAATTAGCCATGTTTCTAAATTTACTTCTATAAGCACAAAAAAAGAGAAGGAATATCCTTCTCTTTCCGTACATTACTTCATCCACTCTGGCTTATGAAATTCAGTGAATTCTTCCTCAATTACCTTAGCAAATTCCTCTGACTCTACCGCTTCCTTTATATCCTGAACAAACTGCTCATCTTTATTTTCTGTAGATACAACTACTCGGTTCTGAATGTCCTCTGGCAATTCGTCAAGTGCGAGTGCAGTCGCTAAATCGATGCCAGCAGATATAGCGAAGTTTCCATTTATAGCAGCCAAATCAACAGACTCCAATGTACGCGGCAGCTGAGCCGCTTCTACTGGTTCGAATTTTAGATTCTTTGGATTGCTTGTCACGTCTTTCTCTGTGACCCGCAATGGATCAGCATCTTCATCGATTTCAATCAGACCATTATCTCTTAGCACGGTAAGGCCACGGCCAAGATTAGTCGGATCATTAGCGAGTGCAACAGTGCTTCCATCTTTTATCTCATCCAGTGACTCGAATTCATTTGAATAAATACCAATAGGTGCTGTTGGAACTGTTATAACGCTGGTCAGCTCCATATTGTTCTCCTCGGCGAAAGCGTCCATATATACTTTATGCTGAAATAGATTAGCATCTAATGAGCCGGTTTCCAACGATTTATTCGGCTGCACATAGTCATTGAACTCCTTTACTTCCACTGTATATCCTTTATCCTCCAGATACGGTTTTACGCCTTTTTCAAGCATGTCGCTATACGGAATTGTTGCACCTAGGACGATCTTTTTATCGGATGAAGCACTGCTTTCTCCCGAACCGCAGCCAGCTAGGACTATGATGAACACTGCGGCAAATAATAAGAAAATAGATTTTTTCATTTTCGTTTCCCCTCCATAGTTCATCTTTTTGATACAACTCTTGCTATAAGATCACCTAGGTATTGAATAACTTGAACGAGTACAATCAGAACGATGACCGTAGTGAACATGATAGTATTATCATACCTGTAGTACCCATACCGTATAGCAAGATCACCGATCCCGCCTCCGCCTATTGTGCCGGCCATGGCAGAATATCCAATGAGACTGATGGCTGTAATGGTTAGTCCTGTGATTAAGCCCGGCTTTACTTCCGGAAGGATGATACTTCTAATAATCATCCAAGGAGATGCACCTACAGCAATAGCAGCTTCAATCACACCCTTGTCTATATCCCTTGCTGAGGATTCAACGATTCTTGCATAAAATGGGATAGCTGCAACAGATAAAGATACAGAAGCAGCTAAAGGACCGATCGTCGTATTGAGCAGAAATTGTGTGAAAGGCAGTAAGAAGACAAGCAGAATAACAAAAGGAACCGATCGAATGAGATTGATAATTAGTCCGGCTATTCTTTTTACCAGCACATTTTCTAAAAACAAGCCGCGATCTGTTACAAATAACAGTATTCCAAAAGGCAGCCCAATCAAGATCGCCACAGCCAAAGCGATGGAAACCATTAGAAGTGTTTCAAGAAATGCTTGGTTCAATTCAGGCAAGATGGCGATTACGCGATCCATCATCAAACACCTCCACCTTGCTTACTTTATCTCTCAGATAAGCAATCGCTTTATTTACTTCAGCTTCATTTCCGTTTAATTCCATCACGAAAATTCCTAACGGCTTGTTCTGGATGTACTCTACTTTGCCGTGCAGTATATTGCCTCTGATCGGAAATGCCTGCAGCATATCCGATACAACAGCATCGGCAGCAATGCTGCCTTTGAATTGCAGCCTGACCAGCTTTCCGTTTATCTCTCCCAATAATTCTTCCGGGAGATCAAAACTAAGTACAGTCTGGATAAAGGATACTGTCAAAGGATTAGCAGGATCTGAGAAAATATCATAAGTTGGACCGTGCTCTACCACTTTCCCATCCTGCATCACTGCACAGCGGCTGCAAATCTCCTTTACAACCTCCATCTCGTGCGTGATGACAACGATTGTCAGCCCCAGTTCTTTATTTATTTTCTTCAGCAAAGCCAAAATTGATTTTGTCGTACCAGGATCCAAGGCAGAAGTAGCTTCATCACATAAAAGGATCTTCGGCTGATTCGCAAGTGCCCGCGCAATACTGACTCGCTGTTTCTGACCGCCGCTAAGCTGGGCTGGATACTGATTTTTCCGATCCTCTAACCCCACCAAGGCAAGCAGCTCATCCACTCGATGCTTTATTTGTTTTTTATCTGCTCCTGCAGCTCGTAATGCAAATGCCACATTTTCAAATACCGTTTTTGAGGAGACTAGATGAAAGCCTTGAAAGATCATACCGATCGACTGTCTTGCTTTTCGCAGATCTTTTGACGACAGCTCATGCAAATCAACTCCATCAACAAAGACTTTGCCTGATGTTGGCTTTTCCAATAGGTTGATGCAGCGCAGCAAGGTGCTCTTGCCCGCTCCGCTATATCCCACTATTCCAAACACTTCACCTGCTTCAACGGTTAGAGTCACATCATCAACGCCAATGATTTCCTTTCCCTTGCTGCTGTATTTCTTTGTGATGTTCTCCAGTTTTATCACCTTTCATCTCCCTCTCCTGTCGGTATTTTCAGCTGTTGAAACTTAGTTGCAGGATGCCCAGCCGGTAGTCTGCTTGATTCATAGTCAAATAATTTTTCTCTCAATGTGCCTGATCTGTAGGTCTGTTTATAAAGTCCCCTTTCTTGCAGAATCGGGATAACCAGGTCAACAAATGACACCAAATCTCCTGGTGTAACAAGATGATTCAAATTAAAACCATCCACCCCGGATTCTTCGAACTGATGCTGAATAGCATCTGCCACCTCTTCTGGATTCCCAACTATCAAACTTTTGTCAGGTGTATCGAACCGCTTCAAAGCTTCGCCGACTGTCAGCTGCTTCGCTGCATCCTTTGTCAAAGAGGCTGCTTTATAGTGGCCACCTTCTGTCGCTTTACCATAAGAAAACGGCTCGTCAGGGTCTAACTCTTCATATTCCGAGATATCGTAGCCGCTTGCACCAAATTGCGCCTTGGCAGCATCTGGACTCCAATGACTTGCATATTCCAAATACTTTTGCTGCGCCTCTTCTGTGGTTTCCGCTACGATGACACTCAGGAAAGAGAAGATCTTAATGTGATCTGGATTCCGCCCATGCTTGGCAGCTTTCTCCCTTATATCCTCTGCGTAGTGACGGATACGCTCAGGCGTGGGCCCTCCAACGAATACACATTCTGCATGCTTGGAAGCAAATTCCCGTCCACGTTCGGATGTACCAGCTTGATAAATCACAGGTGTCCGCTGCGGGGAAGGCTCACTCAAATGCGGTCCCTCTACCTGGAAGTAACGGCCTTCATGATTGATTTCATGTACTTTTTCAGGATTCACCAATACTTGGTTTTGCAGATCCTCAACCACTGCATCTTCCTCCCAGCTGCTTTCCCATAGCTTATAAGAAACCTCCAGGAATTCATCGGCAATCTCATACCGTTCATCATGCTTGATCATTTCGGTCAACCCAAAATTCCGCGCAGCGTTCGGAAGATATGACGTCACAACATTCCAAGCAACTCTGCCCTTTGTCAGATGATCCAGCGTGGAAAAACGACGCGCATTCCCAAATGGAGGTTCGTATGTAGTACTTACTGTAACGGCGAATCCCAAATTCTCGGTTACACTTGCCATCGCAGAAACCAATAGCGCTGGATCATTCAGGGGAACCTGCAGACCATCCCGGATAGAGGGAGCTTTACTATTCCGGTAAACATCATATATTCCCAGTACATCGGCAAAGAAGATTGCATCGAATTTACCGCGTTCGAGTAACTTCGCAAGATCGATCCAATAATTCACGTCCTTGTACTGACGATGCCGCTTACTCTCTGGGTGCTTCCATAACCCATGCGAGTTATGCATCGCACTATTCATATCAAATGCATTCAAAATGATTTGTTTTCCCACTTTTATCCCTCCATTTTAACTAATAAAAAGACCCCTTCTCGGATAAGAAGAGGTCTTACTTAGTCGACGCAGGCGTACAACGTCCACTCTCTTCTCATCTTTCAAGCTAGCAGCTTGCTGGAATTGGCACAGTACTGCAATAGTCTGTTGCCGAGGCTTCAAAGGGCCAGTCCCTCCACCTCTCTGGATAAGAAATGCTTATTGAATTACAGCTCAATATACAGGACAGTCCTCTGTCTGTCAATCGAGTTTTCTAAATTAAATATTTAATTGACAATATTCTGATTATGGATTATATTTATGCCGACAACCGAATAGATACACTTATCTAGAGTCAGGGTAGGAACTGGTCCAGCGACCCTGCAGCAACCGCTTGTAACAAGCAAGGTGCTAATTCCAGCAGACAGACATGTCTGAAAGATGAGAGAGAATGCTTACATAACGCCACCTCTTTCATTTGAAAGAGGTTTTTTACTTTATTGGATGAGGAGAATGTTCATGCGAGAAACTGCAGAGAAAACAAAAGTGTTTGATCATGTGATACAGCAAGCAAAGATCCTGTCTATAGAATTCAAAAAACGCGCTGCACATATTGATAGCAGTGGAGAATTCCCTTATGAGAACTTTCAAGCATTAAAAGAGAACGGCTTTTTGTCACTGACTGTGCCGACGGAATATGGAGGCAAAGGATTAGATCTTGCAGAATACTTACAAGTTCAAGAGATACTTGCACAAGGAGATGCTCCTACCGCTCTATCATTCGGCTGGCAGCTCGGTGTTATACTGGAAAACGCGGAAAGCAGAAAGTGGGATGAACAAAGCTTTCAAGACCTCAGCAATAAAATCATCCATGACAAAATTCTTCTGAATTTAGTTCAAACAGAGAACGCAACCGGAAGTCCTTCACGAGGAGCAGCTCCGACGACAACCGCAACGCTGGAAGGTTCAAATTGGCGAATCAATGGCCGTAAATCTTTTGCTTCGATGGCTGCTGCTTTAGACTACAGTATTGCTACCGCTACTATACTTCCATCTGGAAACAAAGGCTTCTTTTTGATTGATCATAGTTTGGAAGGAGTGTCTGTGGAAGAAACATGGAATAGCATCGCAATGAGAGGAACAAGAAGCGATGATTTGATTTTGGAAGACGTACTTATTGAACAAGATGCGCTGCTCGTGGAAGAAACCAAAGGAACATCCACTCCTAGAGGCTGGTACTTACAGATTGCGGCTGTTTATCTGGGTATTGCTGTGGCTGCGAGAGATTATACCATTCAATTTGCGTCAGAATTTCAGCCTGTTTCCTTGCCAGGTCCAATAAAAGATGTTCCAGAGGTCAGAAGAAAAATTGGCGAGATAGAATTGGCGCTGTTTAATGCCAGAGAAGTACTTTATGGTACAGCCCGAAAATGGGTTGAGCAGCCCGGAAAAAGATCAGGAATGAGTCCTGATTTAGCTGCTGCTAAACATATTGTCACCAATAAAGCGAACGAAGTAGTAGATCTATGTATGCGTATAGTTGGAGCCCGGAGTTTGTCCGCCGACAATCCGCTTCAGCGCCACTTTCGTGATGTAAGGGCTGGGTTGCATAACCCGCCTACTGATGATGCGGTAGTGTATTCGCTTGCAGATGCAGTCCTTCGGCAATAAAAAAACTCCTGAATCCATAACGGATTCAGGAGTTTCCTATTTACCAAGCATAAGCATACGGTGCGGCTCCGCCCGGGCCCGGGAAAATTTCATCTAGCCGTTTTAAAACAGATTCATCAAGATTGATTTCCAGTGCATGTAACGCACTCTCGAACTGTTCGACTGTACGCGGCCCAATGATTGGCGCAGTTATAGCTGGATTGGCAAGCTGCCAAGCCAGGGCAATATTATCCTGTGTTTCTCCTAGCTCTTCACATAGTTGAGCGAACTGCTCCAATTGCACTCGCTGGGCGTCGATTTTATCACCAATCTTATCACTTCGGCTTCCAGGTAATTTTTTAAGTGCATTTCTGCCAAGCAGACCTCCATCCAAAGGGCTCCATGTGATAATGCCAATCCCAAGCTGTTTTGCTGCTGGCAATACTTCCAATTCTGCATATCGGCAGTTGAGATTGTATTTATGCTGTTCAGAGACCAGACCTAAGAAATGACGGTTTTTTGCAGCGCCTTGCGCTACGGCAAGCTGCCATGCAGCAAAATTACTGGAGCCTACATAACCTATCTTCCCTTGGCTGATTCCTAATTCAAAAGCTCCCCATAGCTCTTCCCACGTTACGGCAGGATCAATATGATGCATCTGATACAGCTCAATATGATCTGTTTGCAAGCGCTTTAAAGAATCTTCAAGATGACGCCGAATTTTATAAGCTGACAACCCCGCCTCATCATTTGGACCATCAGCTGCTTGATGCATGCTTCCGTATACTTTCGTACCCAGAACCACTTTTTCTCTTCGGCCTCCGCCTTGTTTGAACCATCTTCCGATAATTGATTCTGTCAGACCTCGATTTTCTGCACCGTATACATTCGCCGTGTCGAAGAAATTAATGCCCGCATCAAGTGCAGCATCCATAATTCGAAATGCATCTTTTTCATCTGTGGTTGTACCAAAATTCATCGTACCTAAACAAAGCCTGCTTACCTTCAAACCTGAGTTACCAAGGTATTGATAGTCCATCTTAAGGTCTCCATTCTGTAATTTGTTTGTATTGCATAATGTGAATCATATCTTAGCTTTTACCCTTTTCTACAGGATTTTGGTCATACGAAACCCAATCACTGTAGCTTCCCGCGTATAATTTTACATTCTCGAACCCGGCCATTTTTAAAGCAATGTAGTTGGGGGCAGCAGTTACACCTGAGCCGCAATACACGATAACCGGATCTTTGGTATCCAGCTCAGCAAATCTATTTTTCTGTTCTTCGCTTTCTTTAAATGAACCCTGATCCAATCCTTCTGTCCAGAATTTATTGATGGCCCCTGGAATATGGCCAGGTATTCTATCAATTGGCTCCACTTCGCCTATGTAGCGTCGTTGCTCTCTTGAATCTATTAGTGTAGAAGACTTTTTCTCTTGTTTGACGACTTGTTTTACTTCCTCATAAGAGGCCAGCATATCTTCTCTGATAGTCACTTCAAAGTTTGCTGATTCGTACTCAGGTACATCTTTTGTCGTGGTGTAACCCGCAACCACCCATCCTTTGAAACCCTCGTTTAATACAAATACTTTTTCGTGACCTAAAAATTGAAGCAGCCACCAAAATCGTGAAGCATACGAACCTTCTCCACCATCGTAGGCAATCACCGTTTTTGTATTGTCGATACCCGCTTTCTCGATGTCAGATTTAAATTGATCTATGTCAGGCAGCGGGTGCCTTCCACCATGTTTTGAAACAGGAGCTGAAAGCTGTTGTTCTAAATCAAAATAGACGGCACCAGGGATATGGCTTTCTGCATAAAGCCCGGCTCCTTTATCCGGGTTTCCCAATTCAAAACGGCAGTCTACAATTTTGACCTGTTCGTCATCTAAATGGTCATTGAGCCATTCCTTATTAACAACAAAATTCACACTACATTACCCCTAACTTATTTTTAGAATAGACCGTGTATATCTCCTTTTTAAAATGCAGGCTTTATTATCCTATATATACTAGATAGGAATGGTTGAATCCTTCAAAAACTTAAAGACTATAGCCTCGTTTCAGTTATGATTATGTTGTTGCAGCTACTTCGAGCCATGAGAGGATGATGGCATTTTGGTTCGGTTTGCATACGCAGAGTACAATATGAGCTTAGTGAATTAGAGAATTCATTACGTCCGATCATCTCTGCAATGGATTCTTGGGGAGTAGAGTATTTACATACACTTAAAGAGATGCAGGAAGCAGAATAACTATATCGATAGTATAAAAACACACTTACAATAGGGGCTGATACCCGTTAATGTAAGTGTGCTTTTCATTAATTATTAGAGATCGAATTGAGCATTCACTTCCTAATTGTTCTTACCTCTGTTATGAGCAAGGAAAAACGTGGGACAAGCTATCGACTACCTCATACGACTATAAGTCACTTGATATCCATCTCTATCAGCTTCGACTTAGCCATATCCCAAAGCCCTTCTTTATAATCCTTCTCCCAATCACTCACGTGCAAATCGGGCAGGTGCTCCGATGGGAAATAGCGCTTCACATTTTCGGCTGCTTGATTTAGGAATTGACCATTCACTTCCGACTGATGGAAGATGATCTGCGAAGGGTTCAATAATGCGCTGATGGTTTGAATCAAATTTGAGATTTGCAATACAGCTCTCTCATCTTCCATATCAAACCCACTTTCCGGAAGGAACCGGTTATTATCATCAATTGGAAGAAACGATATTTCCCCGCTGAACATCGTATGCCCTTTTACTAGCTTTCCATCAACCAGAATACCCGCTCCTGGTCCATTCGCGCCCATGTATATATAGACAAGAGAAGCTTCATTGGATAATCCCTTTCTATTCCGGTAACCGATAACTGCAGCGTTCATGTCGTTCTCTATAGTTACTTCAACTGGAAGATTTAAAATGTCCCTCATATTTTGGTTTGCATACATGGGATATCCAGGGATGTAGCTTATTACATCCCCTTTTACAGCACCAGGTATGCCCATCGCAATTGTTCGGATGGACGGATCCTCAGCTAGTTTTGTTTTCAGAAATGCTGATAATGTTCGGGGTTCCTGATTTAAGAAACTCCCTGCAGAATCTTCATGTATCTTTTTGCTGAAAGCATCCATGATGACATAATTTGTTTCCTCTTTTTCCAGGTATACTAGCAATGTGTGGGCAAAGTCAGGATTATAAGCATAGCTTTGTGCTCTCCGGCCTCCTGCAGATGGTAAAAGGCCCAAGGAAAGCACTTCTCCTCGGTTTACCATCTCTTGGATAAACTTGCTGGCAGTAGGAAAGCTTATCGAAAGATCCTCTGTGATTTCTGCTTTTGACATACTATCAGTGTTCATCAACAATTGCCTGATCCCTCTACTAATGTTTGCTTTCACTTGATCCTGCATTGTCATCTGATTAATCTATCTCCTTTATTGCTATCACTTCTTATCCCACCTATATAGTAATCTCGACCACATTTCCTTCAGGGTCTTCTATGACGCTCTCGTAGTATCCATCCCCTGTAATGCGCGGATTGCCCTTGACTGTATAACCGTCCTTCCCAATTTTTTTCGTTAATCTATCAACCTCTTCCTTGCTGCCAACAGAAAATGCCACATGCGCCCAACCCAAGTGCTCTGGCAGGGAATGCTCGTTAATCCCCACTTTATTCATGAGTTCCAATCTCGATCCACTCGAAAAAGTAAGAAAGTAAGAAGCAAATCCCTTCTTTTCATTTACATACAGACTGTTACATTCTGCTCCGAAATAATGGGTGTAAAATTCTTTCATTCTCTCAATATCCTTTACCCATATGGCTACATGTTCTATTTTCATTATCAGGCTCCCCTTTCCTTCAAACTTATTAAACTAGTTTAATAAGTGGACAAATGCTAACTCACTTCATCAATTGGATCATCTTTTGAATCGTAAGCAGTACCCCGTTCTCCTCGTTTGTTTTCGTAATAAAACTAGCTGCTGCTTTGGTATTTTCACATGCATTTGCCATTGCAAAGCTATAACCTGCGATGTCCATCAACTCTACATCGTTCTCACCATCACCAAAGGACATCGTTTCTCCTTTTGCCGCACCTACAAGCTCTTGCAGCTTTTGCACGGTTTTCCCCTTATGGACATCAGCTGCAGTAATATCCAGCCACGTCGGTTCAGAAGCAACTATATACATTGGTTCATTATAAGTCTGCTCAAGTAAGTGCTCTTTTAGCGCACCAGACCCGTGTGATCTATCATATACCGTAATCTTGACCAGCTCTGATTCAATAGCAGTCAGATCGTCTGTCTTCTCCACTTTTGCATATGAATTTCGAACCACATTATAATCGGCCTCAGATATATCTGATCTAACATAAGCAGAGTCTCCGGTACACGCAATCACTGTCACCGTTTGATCATAAGTTAGTATATGACGTATAAGATCATTACCTAATATTTTGTTCAGAGGGAAGTCTTTTATCAGTTCGCCATCCCTTTTAATGCGAGTGGCACTATCCCCCAGCACCCAAATATCAGAATGTCCTTCAAATAGTTCTTCTACCCGTTCACACTGCTTCCCTGTACAAGCGGCAAAAATGATACCATTTTCCTTCATCATCTTATGTGTTTCATCGAAAAGCTCTTTGTCGAAACTCCCCTTGTTATTCAAAAATGTACCGTCTAAGTCCGTTACAACAAGTTTCAGCATAATCATATCCCCTTTGCCTGTAGGTAAGTACGATTGAAGCATACATCCTGGGATCGATCTCATGTCAATATCTTTTTTATTCAAGAAGAATTGCAAGACAACACATAATGTACACAAGGGATATTTATAATGAGAATAATTAGAATAAACAAAGGAGACGTAAGATGTTATTGTTATTGATCGGCATGCTTGTTGTAGTCATTATCACGGTCACCACTCCTAAAGATCTTTTCCATTCTCCAGACGAAATCTCTGCAGCTGTCACCCGCAAAGCTAAAAAAGACGCTGAAAAATATCTGCAAACCAGTAATCAAAATCATTCAAGCTCGTGAATCCAACTGCTTGTGTAATGGCAAAACTAAACAACCAATTATCGATGGATTTCGATAATTGGTTGTTTTACTTACGATTAAAAAATTGTGTACAAAGCAGTATTTGCTATTGTAATCATTGTCATCAGCAATGTATTAAGGAAAGCAGCCACATAAACGTTTCCGGTTTTCCTGAAGAAGTAACGATTAAATATTCCCGCAACTACCAGTGCAGGTACTAAACCAATTACCACAATGGAAGAAAGAGCTTGATCAGGATAACCTGCAGTTCCCGTCGCAAACAAAATACCATAATGATACCCTAGGTAAAGTAGTAAGCCCCCAACAAAATGTAAGATTGAAACGAAATACCCTTTTATTCCATCATACTTTACTGTTGCCGTGTTCATATTGATGGATAGGCCCACAATAAAGTAGTAAATAAAGAAAAGCGGAGCGTATTTGAGAAGTGCAATGACATGCTGATCTTCAAATGTTTTAACTGCAAATGTCCAGATACGGAAATCTGTCTTGAATAATGCATCTACAAGATAGAGTACTGCGTATCCAATAATTACAGCTATAGCTGCTGTAAGGAATGATGCAATGATTGCCTTGAAGCTTGCCTTTAGACCATAACTATTGATCGTTGCACCATATGGTTTCTTTGCAACGAAATGGTAACATACCATAATCATCAATGTCACAATCGCTACATTAATCGCCCAATAAACGACGGGGTTTACCGTTGGAGCGCCAAAGAACGCAGATGTTTCTATCAGCTTACTCTGGCTTCTTAAATACACATACTGAATGCCGCCTAACACCAGCATAACAGCCGAGCAAATTGTCACGTTTTTCTCTGATTTTTTTACAAATGAATAAATCAATATAATCAACGATATGGCTATCAGTATCATACTTCCCTGTCTTAAAAGCCTCATTCCGTATAAATCTCCCCCGTATAAAGCAGAGAAGAATAATGCAGGGTATAGACCTCCGAAAACAACTAACAGCAAGCCCGCTAGCTTCGCACCGTTTGTTTTTGGCTGCGGAAGCGGCTCTGGTTTTCCTGTATATATTTTTTTAAGAAATGGCAATTTTGATAATAACAATATAATCGGGATAAAGAGCATAAAGAATCCAATTAACGCGACAAAGGAGAACCATTCTTTAAACATCCATGTCTGCTTGCTTGTATTTACTTTTACGATGTCACTGTAATCAGCAAAAGCCTCATCGTAAAAATTGATAGCAAATCCTGTAGTTGTCTCTGAAAAATGATTCCAAGGATGTGTCTCATCAGGCTGATAAATCACCCTTTTACCACCAGCAACCTCGTATATTTCACCTGATTGAGGTTTTTCAGGATTCCCTAAAAATCCCATACCTTCTTCTGTATTGACATAATCTTTTTCCACAACAGTATTTCCAGCAGCTGCTGCAGCTTCATCGAAGAAAAACTCATCATATTTTCCAGCGATTTTCCCAGACATTCTTGGTCCATATGAATTGTTTATAACCTCATCGGTATATTCAAGTGATTTCAACCATTGATAATCCGAGCCAACTGTCAGGGAAGCATAAATCTTTCGTATACCATTTTTCTCGAAATCGGCCTCATCTAACATGGTGGCATGTGTCGAAGAAAATCCTCCCATGGAGTGACCTGATACAGCAATAATTCCATTACCCGCATCATCTTTCAGTACGTAGTCCTGATCATACATATATTGAACTGCATCATAAACTGCATGCGGCCAAAAAGAGAAAAATGGAACTGGCTTCTCCATTGTACCCGTGGAGTGCCCGTGGTCATATTGATCTAACGCTAAGACTATATATCCTCTTTTTGACATCTCTATAGCTTGCGCATCTTGCATCTCAGCAGAATTCAGATAACCATGAGCTGCTATGATTGTAGGTTTAGGTTGCTCATCTGCTCCATCCGGCTTATACAATAGACCAGAAAGCTCTCCTCTTGGCGTGTCAAAATAGATACGAGTAACCTGAACATCCCCATTTGAATTATTAAAACGTGAAGCAGAAAAACTCCCAACTAAAATTAACAGGATTGAGATTAAAAGTAATATAACTGGCCGTTTTAAAAATTTCATGATTTCCCCCTAAAATTCCTTTGTAATAGTTACCTTTTTATTGTGAAGAGATTATCTGGAATATAGATCACCTCCTAGCTTCCTATTTGGTTTTTGTGCACTCAGAAAAACACATCAAATAACTCTGAATAAACTTCAAAGAATTCGATGTGTCTCCTTATCTCGTCACAGTTTATTAACATGAAATTAGTATAATTATCCATGAAAGCGTTGTCAATATATAATTACAGCAGAATGTACTTTTAAGATAACAGTGATATAAGTTTATTCAGCTAAATATTGAAATATAGCTTTGCTATTTGATTTTTTATTTTGTATGCGTTTTACAAGATTTCGAAAAAAGTCTCCAACTCAAAATAAAAATCTTGTAATAATATTAAAAAACCTTAAATCCATTAGGATCTAAGATTTTTATGATAGTCATGTTTTAACTAATTGAAGACTGCCTTTATTTATACGTCGAGTTTCTTACTAAATATATAATCCACTTGTTCTTCATCACCCATATAGAAAGAATGAACTCCAGTTTTAACAAAGCCATTTTTGCTGTAAAAAGCGATTGCGTTTTGATTATTTTCCCATACTCCAAGCCAAATGACCTTCTTATTCATTTCAGTCGCTATCTCAATTGCTTTGTTCATCAGATACTTACCTATTCCTTGTTTCTGGAATCTGCTTCTTACATATATTCTTTCAATCTCTAACGACTCGTTGTCCATTTTTTCAGACTGGGCATCATCTGTGTTTACCTTAAGGTAACCTGCAAGCTCTTCATTCAGATAGATGAAAAAGAATTCCGAAGAAGTATTCGATAATTCCATTTCCAGCTTTTGCGAGTCATATGCTTTTTCCAAGTAAGCCTTCACATTTTCAGGTGAGTTTTGGTCCTTGAATGTATCACTGAAGGTTTCGATGCTAACCTCTTGAAGTATCGGCAGGTCCTCTACGCTGCATTTTCTAATAGTTATAGACATTATTAATGTATAGCTCCCTTATGTTATCAATAGTCTCGTTTGTTTCCTTTTTTCACATATTCCCAGTCTATTTCGATATTCTTTCTAACCCTCTGCAAAAGATGATAGAGAGTGTCTGCTTCCTTGTCAGACAATCCAGCTAATGCAACCTTATCGGAATAATCATTTTCTCTTCTTATGAATTGATAAACATGCTCCCCTTTTTCTGTCGGAAACAGTTTCTTGATTTTTTTATTTTGTTCATCATCTTTCTTTTCGATAATGCCATTGATCTCAAGTTTTTTTATAGCACGGGCCGCAGTTGTTCGATCTACTTTAATCATTTCTGCCAGCTTTTCTTGAATGATTCCTGGGTTCTCAACAATCCGGACAAGATACAAATACTGCCCCTTGGCAAGATCATATTCTTTAAATTCTATATTACTTATAGAATCCAATGCCCTGGCGATCATCCCTATCTCGCGTAGAATCTCCTTCATATATACAACTCCATTTGTTTTTTCTTGTACATAAAATAGTAAAGGATTATTGTTGTAAATGCAACAATAATCCTTTACTGAATCAAACACATAATATCAAAATCACACAACATGATTGCATAGAAATTTCGTTCAAAAGTCTGCTTAAGCAGCAAATACTCGTTGAATAAGTGAAATGGTCAAAACCACTGTTAATACAGTACCTGAAGATGTCAAAAGAAGAATTTTTCGTCCATTCTGCTGTTTAGAGGATTTTATAAGCTCATTGATCAACAGCATCCAAATAACTGTTGCTGCTATTGAGATTAGACCCAGAGTCATATAGTAAATCTCCTTTCTTTATCCTTGAACGAAGCGATTTTCCTGGAAGAGCTATTTTTATACAATGTCATAATCTCTTCTCCAGCAGCATAACATCTCTCCATTTGCCATTTAACTGAGCAATTCGCTCTCTTCTGCCGACCACACGAAAACCGAACTTTTGGTGCAGCGCCAAGCTAGCAGCATTCTCAGGAAAAATACTTGCCTGCACAGTCCACACGCCTTCTTTTTCACTAACACCAAGCACATTTTCTAATAATGCAGATCCTATACCATTACCTTGGAAGTCAGGATCTATGTATATACCTACTTCAACAACTCCTATATAAACTTGGCGTGTAGAATAAGGGGATAATGCTACCCAACCTGCTATCTTTTCACCAACCTCTGCGACTAGTCTACCAAACGACAACTTGCCGCTTATTCCAATATTCCCAATCGGGAGCATCAGTCTCAAAAGTAGCGTTTCCACTATCCATCCCCATCTTGTATATGTCCCTAACACGCTCCCAATCACTCTTAACTAATTCACGCACTAGAACTGAATTCATTACTTTAGCACCCGCAACAACTTTGTTGTTTTACTGTCACGATATTAGTTTTACATACACCGGTTTCTGGAAGCTTTAATTTCACTTGCTTAGCCGATTCAACGTCCCCCGCAATAGAAGCAACTATTGATCTTACCTGCTCGTATCCTGTAGCCAGTAAGAATGTAGGAGCTCTGCCGTAGCTCTTAACACCCGCAACATAGAAGTTCTTTTCTGGGTGTCTCAACTCTTTCTCACCGTGCGGACGAACTGTTCCGCAGCTATGCAAGTTTGGATCGATAAGCGGCGCTAATGCTGGTGTACTCTCTACAATCGGATCGATTTCGTACCGGACTTCTCGAAGGAAGCTAAAATCTGGCCGCGCACCTGTATTTACTACAATCTCGTTAACGGAAGAGATAGCATTTCCTTCTTTACTGCTTAATGTATACTTGAATCCGTCATAATCAATTGCTTCTATATTAAACGGAGCGAATACTTCTATCACACCTTGTTCCACAAGCTGATGGGCGCTAGATCCTAATGCACCTCGAGCTGTAAGTTGATCCTGTTCCTCTCCTCCAAATGCGGATATCGGTGAATCTCTCCTAAGAATCCAAGATATCTTTGTTGATGGATGATTTTCTTTAAGCGCCGCTAGGTTCAGCAATGTATTCAATGCAGAATGGCCAGATCCAATCACAACCGTATGCTTACCTTTAAACGACTCCGGTTGTTGCTGCACTGTCGGGATGTTTGTATGTACTGAATCTTTGATAGAAGAATCAAGCCACACACCGTCAGCATAAGGTGGATTCGGATTTTGCCAAGTTCCGCTTGCATCTATGATTGCTGAAGCTCTTACCTTGTCTAATTTTGATCCATTTTTATAATGGACAACAAATGCTCGTTCGTTTCGTCTATCAGATTTTAATTTATCAGCACCATCTTTAGTTACCGCAATAACCTCGGAATTAAAGCGTATATTCTCTTCCATTACTTGTAGCTGTGAGAGTGGTTTTAGATATTCATTTACTAACTCTTGACCAGTTGGCAACTTATCTTTATCAGGATGTTTCCATTCAGTTCCGGCTAATAGTTTCGTTGCTGCTTGATTCGTGTTGTACTCCCAAGGAGAGAATAGTTCAACGTGACCCCATTCTAGAATGTTGCTTCCAACACCCTCTCCTTTCTCCAAAATCACATAAGGTAAATCATATTCCACTAAATGTGCTGCAGCCGCTAAGCCCACAGGACCGGCACCAATAATTACTACAGGTAATTGATCGCTCATATTACTCCACTCCTTTGATTAAGTTAGCACAGCATTTTTCTGCTTTTACTGCAGGGCCCCTGAATAAGCAGCAAAGTTCTTCCGAAAGCATGTGGTTTAACATAGATGAATTTAAGCCGTAGTAATTCCATGTCCCACGCTTTTCCTTAGTTATTAGGTTAGCATCGAGAAGGATCTTCAGATGATAAGAAAGCTTGGACTGTGCCATTTCCATTGTTTCTGTTAAGTCACAAACACATATGGCTTCCACCGGGGATTGCGATAATAATTGAAGCAACTCTAACCGCTTCGTATCAGCTAGAGCTTTAAAAATCCCTTGGTAATCACTTAGCGATAGTTCTTTTGTTTCCATACACCGATCCTCCTTAAATCAATTTATTTTGATGTTTATAATCATATAATACATCAATTTTTTTTGATGTAAAGAAGGTATAAATATCTTTTATACAGCATTGTGAAAGCCAACCTTTTTAGCCTTAACCTTTAAAAGGGTGGACTTACTCCACCAATATTTAGTGCCCCTCGGATGCAATTTAATTACTTCATAACCTGCAAGCTTGTATATTACATCATGCATAAGTGATATATTTATATTAGCGAAATGTTGGCATTTGCCCCTTTACCGTCTTGGATCATCTTGTCCTGGAAAAACATAAAAGCTTGAAACCCTTATTTACCAAGGGTTCCAAGCTTTTTTAAGTTAGTTATTCTGACTTAACTTGAACTACCGACTGCTACCCTGTCAATTTTGTTAAGCGCGCAATATGAACAGGGAAATATATAATTTATAAAATAAAGGTGCTTAATCCCAGCTTACTTATGCAATAGGAGTACCGTTTGGTATTTCAGTATCTGGCTTTAATAGAATAACATCTCCTTTTTCCGGGACTCCTCCTAAAACTAATACCTCCGATTTGAAACCCGCAATACGCCGAGGAGGAAAATTGACGATTCCAATGATTTGCTTTCCTACAATTTGCTTTACATTGTAACGCTTAGTTATTTGTGCACTTGAGGATTTCATTCCGATTTCCTGTCCAAAATCAATCTTAAGCTTTATCGCAGGGATTTTGGCTTCTTCAAAAAACTCCGCTTCCTTAATCGTTCCGACACGAATATCCAGTGCTGTGAAATTTTCGATTGATGCCAATGACTTGCCTGCCTCCTATCTAATGTCTTTAACCCACTGTTTTTGCAATTACTGCGCTGGTCGGAACGGTTTCAGGAGTCGAATGCCTTCCTCAATGGATCCCTCCATCAGTTCTAAAAGCTGGGGCACAAGTTCCTGCATCCGGGGTGCGTTCAGGTGCCGATCGAGAGCATCTCGGTTTTCCCACCGCTCGTAGATGATAAATGTACCTGGCTGACCTTCTACCTCGTGAGCCTCGTAGTCAATATTGCCCAGGTCGTTGCGCGACGGGGTGATAGCAGCAGCCATGAATCCCTTCATCTCGGCTTCTCTTCCTGCTTTAGCTTTCGCCTCCCAGAGTACAGTAACGTAACGGTTCTTTGTATCGTTCATGATAATGCCTCCCTAATTTATAAAAACTTCGTCCGTTCATGTTTGAAATACCAGTGATTTATGACTTATTTTCATGCAGTTATAAGAGTTCAAAAGAAAGATTAAAGCCTTGGCCCGCAAAAACATCTTGACGAACATGTTTGTGACATCATTTATTCTCCCGTTACTGCAACTTCATCTGGTTGCGGAGCATCCAATCGAGTAGTTTATCCGGGAGAATGCGGACTAGCCGGATCAGCAGTGCCGAATCGCGACCAACCGTATAGCGAGTACGCGGCTTACTTACGTGGATCGCTCGTGAAACCACTGCTGCCACTTTCTCGGGGCTGATACCGTCCGTTGCCCACGTTTCAGCCTGAACCTTTACGGCATCAAAAAGGCGGTCATGTCGTCTGTGCTGATCTGGCGTCATTAACTTGGCCAGGCGCGCCGCTGTCGTAATCCCTTGTTCCGAAAGGCCAGTGCTGACCCCACCCGGAGTAATCATGATAACCTTTAATCCAAACGAGGACATCTCCCTGCGAAGACTGTCATTGATTGCTTCCATAGCATACTTTGCAGCCGAATAAATTCCGAAACCGGGCATGGAGACCTTTCCCCCAATAGAACCGATATTGACCACACGCCCACCGCTGTTCAGCAAAGCTGGGGTAAGCGCCTGAATAACCGCGACCTGTCCTATTACACTGACTTCGATCTGGCGGCGAAATTCATCGAGCGGAACCATCTCGAGTGGTGCATTCACGGCAATGCCGGCATTGTTGACCACTGCCCGCAAAGGGCGACCAAGCGGATCTTGTGCCACCCTTTCGGCCAGGGCCTTTAGTGTATCGATTTTGGTAACGTCGACGATTACCGGCTCGATATTTTTGCGTTTGATTTTTTCAGCATCTTCCTGACGACGAACTCCCGCCAAAACGTGAAATCCTTCAGCAGCGAGCTGCTCCGCGGTAGCTCTACCGATGCCGCTGGACGTACCTGTGACGATGACCAGTTCTTGAGTTTTGAATGGCATAGTAACCCTCCTAGGGTGGATAAAATATAAATCACTGTATAGCAGTGCTATACCGACATTATAGCACTGCTATACAGATCCGTCTATAGCAGTGCTATATACTTTTTGTAAGGGTTAACCCTGCAGTTCGAAACATCGTTTTGACGGGCGTTGGGTGATACACGACGTGTCACATTTCACTTGTTATACCACGAATCCTATAGAACTCCTTCAAATATAAAAAAAACCGCCATCAACCTGGAGGCCAGGTTAGATAGCGATTTTTTTATGTGTCTTCTGAATTAAGGCTTGAATCGGCGTCTTGATTTTGAATCAAAATAATCTGCATTACGCTTTCTCTAATGAGATCTACAACTTTGGGCTTTGGGGGAGGGGCTTTGCGAATTTGAGCCGTCACATACAGCCAAGAGGCCGTATTGGCGGAAGCCCAAACCAGATCAGCCGCAGCTTGGACTGACACAGCCAGTTTGCCTTCATCGGCGACTCTCTGAATATTTTGCACTAGTGCTTGGTACGACTGATCAGCCGCCTCGATATGGGCCCCCTCGAGCAACCGCCCCATCATCGCCGCATAAATCCGAGGACGGGCTGCCGCGAAGCTGACATAGTCATCCCATCCTTGACGAAGAGCCGTCTCTGGAATAGTAGACTCCACAGCGGCAATCTTGCTCTCGAATAACTGTTTGAATGCTTCCGCTATAGCTGCACTCAGGAGTCCATCGGCATTACCGAAATGGTGGTAAAGTGTAGGAGCAGTAACCTGCGCGATTGCAGTTACGGCTCGCGTCGAAAATTGGGTTCCGCCCTCCTCTTCGAGTACCCTAAGAGCAGCTGCCAATATTTTGTCATATGTGTTCATAGCTTCTATTATAGCAGTGCTATACACGTATGTCCATGATGAAAGTTCTATGCCTGTAACCATAATACCTGTCTTGGAAACAAGATGGGCACATACCTACATATAAATAAATACGTAAACGTAAACATTTACGTAATTTTATATCGAAGATGCTCAACCATCCGAAAGAGGTGATACTATGAACCAACGCCTTACGCAATTAGACCTATTCAGCGACACGCTGGAATTCTTAGATGTCAGCATCAGTGAGAACTGAACCATTTGAATGCAACAGATGATAAATTCCTTAACCATCATCTTTAAGCAGATCAACTCCCCTCACTTCTGTAAGAAATGGCTCATGAGTATGTCATAGACCATAAAACAGCTCCTGATGCCAAAACATTTCTACTCCTATGGGAGCTGTTAACCACCGGATGTTGTCAGAAAAGTACAGAAGCTTGTCGTCAGATGGTAACTAATTAAGCAAAAAAATCCGAACTAGTATGTAAATGCTTTTACTGGCATTGGCATAGGTTCGGATTATGTGTTTTGCTAAACCACTAACTGTTTTTTAAGATCATCTACTCCGTAGCGGTTAATAAATTTCACAAATGGCTCTCTCTTCTTGCCATGCTCAGAGTAGATATCTATCATTCTTTCAACCACTTGGTAAAGATTTTCAGGTTCCAGCTGCTCAAGGAATAACATACCCGTTTTAGCATCCTTACCTTTTGCTTTACCGCCAATGTATAAATCATATCCGTTTTTGAATTTCATAACGCCAATATCATTGACTAAGGGTTCCCCGCAGCCAATAGGGCAACCTGTATATGCGGGCTTTAGGGTAAAAGGAACTGATTTACCCGCTATTCTTTTATTCAGCTCGATGGCAACAGGCATCCCCTCTTTTTCTTCACCTTTACAGAAATTACAAGTTCTAAGACTTTTCACAACATTGCCTACCGGATAACAAGATAATCCTGCTTCTCTAAATTTCTCTTTAACAAATTCCACTTCAGATTCAAGTACATTTATATAAAGTTGCTGAAAGGTCGTAAGCTCTAGTTCATCTCCATCCTCCATATACGCAGCGATCACATGCAATTGCTTGGCATTTAATTTTGAACCAAACGATATGCCACCATTAACGGCCAATTTAATCCTCTTATCAGCTTGTTCCATATCAATACCCCCACTCTTATGTATTTAAATTAAATCGTATTTTAGAGGATCATCATCAAACGAATTATCTGCGACCTTTATCGAGCCTGTAGGACATCCTTGCAATGCGTCCATCATATCATCGTGATAAATCTCAAGGATCGGTATTATTCCTTCGTTCCCATCCCATACAGCAAATGCTGAACCTTCTTCATCATATTCATATATATCCGGAGCAGCTGCTCCACATGCTCCGCAAGCTATGCAAGTTTCTTTATCGACTATAAACAACGATATGCTCTCCTTCCCCAAGCCAATGTTTCTATATAAATAGCCATATACTTAAGGACCCGCCTGTTTTAAAAGCCATGCAGGGATTATAGCTGCATGGCTTCATCTACTAGTGATATCATAGTGCTCTTATCGCTAAGGATTGTTATTTTGAAATTCTACCCTGTAAACAAACTGTAGCCTAAGATGACGATACCAAGATACACTACAGCTGAAATCGCCCAAATCATAATGCTTCGTTTTGGATTCATAAGCTGCTCCTTCTTTCTGTAGTTATGCTTTTAACTTCGTCCGTTGCAATCTTAAGGCATTAAGTACAACAGATACAGAGCTGAATGCCATCGCTGCTCCAGCTAACCAAGGAGCCAGTAGACCTACCGCTGCGACTGGAACGCCCAGACTATTGTACGCAAGTGCCCAGAAAAGATTTTGCTTGATATTGGTGATTGTCTTCTTACTCATAAGAATTGCATCAGCAATGCTTGTTAGCTCCCCGCGAATCAGGGTGATATCGGCAGCTTCCATGGCTACATCGGTGCCCGTACCAATTGCCATCCCGATATCAGCAACGGCTAGAGCAGGTGCATCGTTTATTCCATCGCCCACCATCGCTACTTTTTTCCCAGCAAGCTGAAGTTTTTTCACTTCTTCGGCCTTGCCTTCTGGCAGCACTTCGGCAATGACTTGTTTTATGCCAACTTGCTCCGCTATAGCTTTAGCTGTTTGCGTGTTATCTCCTGTAATCATCACTACATCCAAGCCCATGGTATGCAATCGTTTGATGGCTTCTTTTGATGTTTCCTTGATCGTGTCCGCGACAGCAATAATACCAGCATAGTGACCTTCGATAGCTACCAGCATTGCCGTTTTACCCTGTTTCTCCAACTGCTCCATTTCTGTTAATACATCTTGTACGTTAATATCGAACTTGTTCATGAGTCTGCGTGTTCCAATTAATACCTGTTTATTGTCCACAGTCGATTGGATACCGTATCCTGGAATCGCTTCAAAGGTATGTGAGGATCCAAGCGCGATATCTTTCTCCTTAATGCCTTCGACGATTGCTTCAGCAAGAGGATGTTCGGAATTCCGTTCAGCAGTACCTACAAGCATCAGAAATTCGGTTTCATCGATTCCATCTGCCAACAAAACATCTGTCAAAGATGGTCTACCGTTTGTGACTGTACCTGTTTTATCCAGAATGATCGTGTCCAATCGATGTGTTGTTTCAAGATGTTCTCCGCCTTTGAACAAAATACCGAACTCAGCTGCACGACCAGAACCTGCCATGATGGAAGTCGGTGTTGCCAGGCCGAGTGCGCATGGACAGGCAATGACCAGAACGGCGATGAATTTTTCAAGAGCCTCGGCAAAATCCCCGGGACTTACGGCGAAAAACCAGATCAAGAACGTCACCAGTGCAATCCCGACAACAATTGGCACAAAAATACCTGAAATCACATCGGCCAACCGTTGTATTGGTGCTTTGGAACCTTGTGCTTCTTCAACCACTTTGATGATTTGGGCCAATGCAGTGTCTTTCCCAACTTTTGTTGCTTTTATTTTTAAGAACCCATTTTTATTGATTGTTGATCCAATCACACTATCCCCGATGGATTTATCTACCGGAATACTTTCGCCGGTTAACATGGATTCATCAAGCGCTGACTGCCCGTCGACAATCTCACCATCAACGGGTATCTTCTCTCCTGGTTTCACGTACACTATATCTGCTTCCAAAACCTCTTCGATCGGGATAATCATTTCTTGTCCATCACGAAAAACTGTTGCATTTTTCGCCTGTAATCCCATCAGCTTTTTAATAGCCTCGGACGAACGGCCCTTCGCTTTTGCTTCAAATAGTTTACCGAGTATGATCAACGTAATCAAAACCGCGCTTGTTTCATAATAAAGCTCAACCATATGACCATGAGATCCAAGGGATGCGATGCTCAAATACAGCGAATAAAAATAAGCAGCCGATGTACCTAAAGCAACCAGTACGTCCATGTTTGCACTCTTATTCCGTAACGCTTTATATGCTCCCACATAAAATTGTCTGCCTACGATGAATTGCACAGGCGTCGCAAGGGCGAATTGCACCCAAGGATTCATGAACATATCAGGGAGCCAGATGAAAGATGTAAACTCAAAATGACTGACCATTGCCCATAATAATGGGAGCGATAAAATCAAGGAAAATACAAACTTCCCTTGCTGTTTTACAATATCTTTTTGACGATGATCCACTCTATCCGTTTGTGTATCCTGCTTTTGTTCAAGGGCATATCCCAGTTTCTTTATCGATTCCTTCATATCAGGAACGGAAACTTGATCAGGGTAATATTCCACAACAGCAGATTCCAGTGCAAAGTTGACAGTCGCACGTTCTACTCCATCCAACTTATTCAAACGTTTCTCGATCTTATTTGCACAAGCCGAACAGGTCATGCCTGAGATATCAAAATCAGCCTTATCTGTTACAATGTCATAACCCAAGGATTGAACCTTTTCCTTGAATTTCTCAATATCAGTTACTTCTGCATCATATTTGATGTTTGTTTTCTCAAGGGCAAGATTGACGTTGGCTTGTTCCACACCTTCGACTTTGTTCAGCCCTTTTTCAATCCTCGTTGCACAAGCAGCACATGTCATTCCCGTAATCTGGAGAGTTGCTTCCTTTTGACTCAATGTTCTCACTCCTATCACCATATACCTAACGGGGGTATATTTGAATGTAAAAATCAGATCGTGCGCAGAAGACTGACACGATCCGATGACATTTTTATTTGAAGGTTAAGCAACGTCATATCCTTGTTCTTCAATTACATCTTTAATTTCTTGAAGGGTTACTGCATTTGAATCAAATGCCACTTCCACCTTTGCATCGTCCAAATTGACTTTCACATTATCCACACCATTTAGCTGACCTACATTTCCTTCTATAGAGTTAACGCAATGTGCGCAAGACATTCCTTCTACATTAAGTGTTACATGTTCCATTATAAAATCCTCCTTAAACATATGATTTGTTAAGATACAAGCATGTTACCATACCCTTGTAGGGTAATAAAGCGTTTTGGTTTATTTAGTGACATGGCATCAATTCTTTGCTGACCTTCTACTCTTCCCTTAAAAAGAGCCTATCTTGTAACTCCCTAGGATAATTCCCAGTTTACACGCAAATTATGCTGTGTTTTGATTCCATCACCTAATCGTCGTGATGACCTCACACCTCCAATATACATTACCCCCGTTAGGTATGTCAACAGTTTAATTTAAAGCCAGCATCCGATGGCTGGCTGTTATTAGGAAGATGCTTTAGAAAACCTTTTAAAAACATCCATCAATTCTTCAATGGCTCCTGCACCGTCTCCATCCTTAATCGCATCCGATACACAATGGTGTGTATGTTGCTCCAATAAATGAAAACCCACTTTATTCATCGCAGCATTGATGGCAGAGATTTGAGTAAGAATATCCACACAATAACGGTCGTTTTCGATCATACTTTGGATACCTCGCACCTGGCCTTCTATACGTTTCAAGCGTTTAATTAGCTGATCTTTATCATTAGTTGATCTATGAGTAACTTTAATTTCTTCGGCATTGTTCATTGCATTCACCTTCATTTCCTTTAAAGATATGCATATAATATCTCCTTGTACTCTACACGGGTACCATATTATTGTACCATATATAAGGAGAATTAGACGAATCTTAATGTCCAGGATAGGTATAGTAAGAATACTAAAGCGCTCAAACCTCACTAATTCAATTATAGCCCCATGAATCGAAACGACCTCCCCCCTTGTGGATGCAGTCTTTTCCATGCATATGTTCAGATCAGGATATCCATCCAAACTTTTATTGCCGTTGCTGTGATTAATAGAGTAAGTATTACCTTCAGTATTTTGACATTCATCTTCTTGCCGATCATCGTCCCTATTGGTGCAGCGATAAGACTAGCTAAGACAATAATAATCGCTGGAACAAGAGGTACTTGGCCTGTAGAAAGCTTCCCTGCAGCAGCACCGATAGATGAAATAAAAGTTATCGCTAAGGATGTCGCTAACGTCATACGTATAGGTATCTTTAATACAACTAACATAATCGGAACCAGTAAGAATGCTCCTCCAGCTCCTACAATCCCTGCTCCTATCCCTACCAAGAAAGATAACCCTGCTGCTAATCCTGTAGAAAATGTAACGTCGGACAGCTCCAGATCATCCTTCCCCCTCTTAGGGACAAACATCATTATTGATGCAATTATAGCTAATATTCCATATACAAAGTTGATGCCTTCTTCAGATAAGAGACGTGAACCAAAGCTTCCAATAAAACTTCCAACCAAGACAGCAATCCCCATGGTCAGTATAAGACGTTTATTCAAGTAATTTCCCTTACGGTAAGCGAATACTCCCGAAAGTGTCGAAAAGAATACTTGAACAGCCACAATCCCGGATACTTGATAAGCGTTGAAACCCGTGTATCCTAATAAGACAGGTACATATAATAATAAGGGGTAATTTATGATTGCCCCGCCGACTCCAAGCATACCGGAAAGCAGCGAACCAATTAGACCTATGACAAATAGAATCAAAATGAAGGCGACATCCATTCTGCTGCTCCTCTCTTACTAAAAAAAGAGGGAGTAACTCTCCCTCCTCTGAATTAACCTTTTTTAATCCAAAATTTCAATAAGCCATCTTCTTCTTTATCTTGCAGTAACTCATAGCCGCCAGATTTCGCCCATGCGCTTAGATCAGCTTTTGAACCTTTATCAGTCGCATGTATTTCCAGAACATCTCCCGTATTAGTTCATTCATTGCTTTCTTTGTTTTGACTACCGGCATTGGACAGGTAAGTCCTTTTGCATCTAATACTTTATCACTGACCATTTTTTATTATCTCCTTTATTTAATTATGAATGGCACAGCGGTTCGGACCAATCTCCATTTCGCTTTGTTCGTCAGCTTTCGGGCTAATTTTGCCCATATTTGTTTGTCTAATTTCTTGATATGCATTCGGCTGAGGTGGCAGATTTTCTGATACAGCTTGACGGAATGCTTTTTCATCCATGTTTAACCCAATATTTTTTTCAAATAAATCCCCAAGTTTAGCCTGTACCTCTCCGTTCTTCCCTAACTCACTTGGATTGCTAAAATGTGCAGGAAGAACGATTAGCTCATCATTTAATTGTTTATACGTATCATAAAGTGTATTACGCAAGTCATCTGCCCAGTCCCCTGCTTTTCCAGCAAGATCCGGACGTCCAATGGATTCCACAAACAAAATATCTCCGGTCAGCAAGTACTTATCATCCACAATTAAACTAGTACTTCCAACTGTATGTCCTGGTGAATAGATAGACTGCACACGCACAGTAGCTCCACCTACCTGCAAATCTTTCCCTTCTTCTAACGCCTCATAGGCAAACTGAACTTCCTCTGCATCTTTTGGAGGCAAATGATAAGCTGCTTCCGTCTTTTCACGCAAGAGGCGTCCTCCAGAAATATGGTCAGCATGAAGATGAGTATCTGCAACATGTTTGATTGTGATGTTTTTCTCTTTAGCGAAATCAATATAATTATCTACAGACCTGCTGCTGTCAACGATGAGTGCCTCACCATCAGATTCAATAAAGTACGAGAGACAGCCTTTGCCAACACGAACAAACTGATAGATGGATCCACCATTGCTTAGGTCCCCAATCTTTACAGGGTTAAGATACTCGCTCCAAGCTCTCATTCCACCCTGTAAAACGAGCACATCTTCAAAACCAGCTTCATCCAACATTTCTGCTACCATTTCGGATGATCCTTGTTTTGCACATACGACAAGCAAATCTTTATCTTTTGGTATTTTATCAACGATTTCTTCGACACCTTCAATTAAATCGAAGTACGGCACGTTCAAATATTCAATATGAAAGCCTTCAATTTTCCAATCACCAAATGCATCTTGGTTCCTTACATCCAGAATAAATAATGGTTCCCTACTTAATACCTTTGCTGCTGCTTCTTTGGCGGTAATTAATTTCATCTCTTTTTCCTCCTCAATACTTGTACCATTTAGATTATTTTTGAACTTTGTCAATGGGGCCGGTCCACTCCGCCATACCCTGGACAGCATTCTTGATATGTTTGAATCCTTTTTCCTCCATTTGTAAAGAAGCCAAATCACTGCGACTTCCTGTACGGCAGACAACATATATTTCTTTATCTTTGCTGATCTCGTCCATACGATCTTCCAGTTCTCCTAATGGAATAGAAACTGCTCCTGGTATATGACCAAATGTATATTCAGCTGGCTCCCGAACATCCAGAATTACGACGTCTTCCCCTGATTCCAGCTTCTGAATAATTTCTTCGTTTTGAACGGTATGAGGGAAGTTTTTATCTTCTTTCGCTTCTGCATCACCTGATTTGCGGAGGTAGTGTTTCAGTACCTCTCCTTCCTCTGTTGAACCGAGATACTGGTGACCGCTGCTTTTTGCCCAAGCTTGAATATCTGCCAGAGAACCTTTGTCAGTGGCCTGAACCTCGATAACCTGTCCTGGCATGACCTCTTTCATCGCTTTCTTCGTTTTGACGATTGGCATCGGACAAGCTAGTCCTTTCGCATCCAATACATGATCTGTTTTAATACTCATTCTTCATATCCCCCTATTTAGGTTTTATTCTGTTTCACTTTCCCAGTCATTCATGCCACCTGTCATATTCTTCACTTTGAACCCTTTATCTGCTAACCACTCTGCAGCCAACCCACTACGATTTCCGGATCTGCATACCATGATGTATTCCTTATCTTTATCCAAATCGTCTAACCGAGTTAGGACTTCTCCCAATGGGAGGTGCTTCGCTCCTGGTATTCTTCCCAGAGCTATTTCGTTGCGTTCTCTTACATCAATAATGTGAAGTTTCTCTTTCCTCTCTAGACTCTCTGCCACTTGTGTTGGCAAAATTGTTTCAATTTCAGGTTTTGTACTCATATTGTTTCTCCTTATATAATTTGTGTGGTAAGAACTTGACGTCCCAACTCTAAAATACCCCAATAGGTATATTTTCGTGCAAAAAAAATAACTCACTAGAAGTTTGATTTGTCCATCAAATACCCATGAGGGTATATTAGCAAACGAAAAAATTGCTGTCAACAACTTAAATTATGCACCTATCTTCTTCTTAGTCTTACTTATTTTAGAATGATAATGAAAATTGACTTGATACCTACAAGGGTATATATTGAGTTTAGTAATATTCTGCCACCCAATTCTATTTGAGATTGATGACTTGAACCTTGCGCTTCTAATCTTTCCACTGCTTGCCTCTTTGTTTATAGAGATACTTCATGTATGAAACATTCCTTGAAGCAATATCTTGTATTCACTAATCAATCAAGTGGTAAGAATAGACTGACACGATTGTAAATACAGCACAATTAAACTTAATTTTGGAGGAAACCTTATGAAATATGATAACCAAAGTAAAAATAGAATAAAACGTATCGAGGGACAGTTACGCGGTATCTTAAAAATGATGGAAGAAAATAAAGATTGTAAGGACGTTATAACACAGCTAAGCGCTACAAGAACTGCGATTGACCGCACTATTGGTGTAATTGTGAGCTCTAACCTAGTGGAATGTGTTCGAGAAGCTAACGAAAACGGGACAGAAGCTGACGAGTTGGTGAAGGAAGCTGTAAATTTGTTAGTTAAAAGCCGATAAGTAAAAATTAGTGGGGTTGACTTTCATCCTCACGCCCTTTAATATACCCCTATGGGTAATTAAGATATTTTTTTAAAGAAAATAATACCCCTATGGGTAAATTGAAATGTTGGAGGAATTTATTTATGCAAAGTACTAAAGTGTTAGATGCCAAAGGACTAGCTTGTCCCATGCCAATCGTCAAAACAAAAAAAGCGATAAATGAGCTAAATACAGGAGATGTGTTGGAAGTTCATGCAACTGACAAAGGGGCAAAAGCAGATCTCAGCGCATGGGCGAAATCCGGCGGCCATGAATTACTGCAAGATACAGAAGAAGATGGCGTATTGAAATTTTGGATTAGAAAAGCATAACAAATTATACCTGCACAGGTACCAAAGAATGGGAGAAATGAAAAATGTCAGAAACGAAACGTACTACCATCGTTTTATTTAGCGGTGATTATGATAAAGCAATGGCAGCGTATATAATTGCCAACGGGGCCGCAGCTTATGACCATGAGGTGACAATATTTCACACATTTTGGGGATTAAATGCACTTCGAAAAGCTGAAAATGTAACAGTCAACAAAGGATTTCTGGAGAAGATGTTTGCAAAAATGATGCCCAGAGGCGCAGATAAAATGGGTCTATCCAAGATGAACATGGCTGGAATGGGTCCTGAAATGATTAAAAAAGTAATAAAAAAACACAATGCAATGACCCTTCCGCAGCTCATAGAAATGGCGCAGGAGCAAGACGTCAAACTCGTTGCTTGTACGATGACAATGGATTTACTGGGACTGCAAAAAGAAGAATTGTTAGATGAGATTGAATATGCAGGAGTTGCTGCATATCTTGGTGATGCTGAAGACGGCAACGTAAATCTATTTATCTAACATCGATTGGAGAGAAAACCTTGGAGTTTATCATATACTTCATCATTGCTCTAATTGTCTATTTTGTCATAAGGAATCACTTCTCGAACAAAGCTGCTAAACAAATTGGCACTATGGAACTGAGAGGTATTTTAAAAGACAAGAACAAACAGTTTATCGATGTGCGTACCTCTGCTGAGTACAAAGCAAACCATATTAAACAATTCAAGAATATTCCACTTCATGAATTGAATAGCAAAGCTTCGAACTTAGATCAAAATAAAGAAGTAGTTGTCATCTGTCAAAGCGGGATGCGAAGTTCACAAGCTGCAAAAGTGCTTAGAAAGATGGGCTTCAATAGAATAACCAATGTCAGAGGCGGGATGAATACCTGGCGTTAATAGTTAGGACACAAATCATATAGTGCCAATCGAAAGAAATGGAGCGTGAGTGTTGAATACTCACGCTCCATTTTCTTTGAGTAGGTAAAGTAAGGTTCTCTCATCTGCAGAAAATCTGGATGATCCTTAGTATTTTACTTTTGGTCATTTATACTTATGATCATATTAAGATTATCAATTTGGACCTGTGATCTCCACCTTATTCTAAGGTATTAGTTACTGTGGGTTAAAGTGTGGATATTGAATTCAACTTTACTAAAATGAGATTTAACTACTCATTCGATGAAAATTTGCATTCCAGTAGATAAAAACGCTCACCACTAATTACATGACTATTAGATAGTTCTTTACGCTAGTGAGAAACTTTATCCTCAGCTGGTGATACAGTTTGGTATGGGGCTCTCATGCCAATTGTTGTAAACGGTGGAGACAATTAATTCCCTTGAAGGTGGCTCCCTTGTATCAACAAAGAAGACATTTATGAAGTGCATATAACAGCTCCTGATGCCCAAAATATTTCTGTTCCTATGGAAGCTGTTAACCGCTGGATGTTGTTTAAAATGCAGAAGCTTATCGTCAGATAGTACTAATTATGCAAAAAATCCGAACTAATATGCTTTTACCGGCATTTACATAGGTTCGAATTGTTTTTTTCAATTACTTTTATGCCATTATCTAAACCACACTCTTTTTTTTAAGATCATCTACTCCGTAGCGGCTGATAAATTTAAAAAATGGCTCTCTCTTCTTGCCATGCTCAGCGTAGAGGTCTATCAATCTTTCTACCACTGGTATATATTATCAGGTTCCAGCTGCTCGAGGAATAACACGCCCGTTTTTGCATCCTTACCTTTTTGCCTTACCACCAATGTATAAATCATATCCGTTTTTGAATTTCATAACGCCAATATCATTGACTAACGGTTCTCCGCAGCCAACCGGGCAACCAGTATATGCCGGCTTTAGGGTAAAAGGAACAGATTTACCTGCTATTCTTTCATTCAGTTCGATGGCAACAGGCATCCCCTCTTTTTCTTCACCTTTACAGAAATTACAGGTTCTAAGACTCTTCACAAAATTGCCTGTTATTTTGGAATTCTAACTTGTAAACAAACTGTAGCCTAAGATGACGATACAAAGATTCACTCAGCTGAAATCGCCCAAATCATAATGCTTCGTTTCGGATTCATATAACTGCTCCTTCTTTCTGTAGTTATGCTTTGTGTAATTGATCTTAATTTTCAATCTATACTGTATGTGTTATCCTTTCCATGAAAGGGGAATTTTATATGAGACTATTTGATTCGCATTTTCACATAATAGACTTTGATTATCCTGTTATTGAAAATCAAGGATATACCCCACCTAGCTACGTTACAGAAGATTATCGTAAAGAGACTGCTGACTTGAATGTATTGGGTGGAGCAATTGTGTCTGGATCGTTTCAAGGTTTTGATCAGGAATACTTACTGAAGGCACTTAAACAAATGGGAGAAGCTTTTTGTGGCGTCACACAGTTACCTTACACTGTAACAGATGAAGAAATCTTAAAATTACATAACCATGGAGTAAGAGCATTACGATTTAATATTAAACGGGGCGGATCGGAGGATTTGTCTAAACTTGATTACTTTGCAAGAAGAGTTTACGATTTGGCCGGATGGCATAGCGAACTTTATATTGATGCAAAACAATTGCCCGAAATTGCATCAACCATTGTGAAACTACCTGCTATTTCAATTGATCACTTAGGATTGTCAGAAGAGGGGCTAACACATCTTTTAAGATTAGTAGATAAAGGCATACACGTAAAAGCTACAGGGTTTGGACGAGTTGAACTAAATATTGAAAACGCTTTAAAGTCTATATATAAAGTAAACCCTGATGCTCTTATGTTCGGTACAGATTTACCATCAACAAGAGCCAAGAGGCCTTTTGAATACAAAGACATTGAATTAGTTCAGAGTTTATTTGATGATCAAGCTACTGATAAGATTTTGTATACAAATGCCATGAAATGGTATTTCAGGTAATTTATTTCACAATAAATAATATTTTATTGCGCCCCTTAGTCCAATGAAAGTTGCAATAGGTTACTAATATAAGAAGGTGATCTTAATGAATTTGAATCAGGTTATATTTAGAGAGGCAAAAATTCAAGATCTTGACAGAATAGTGTATCTCCTATCAGATGATGTTCTAGGAAGTAAGAGAGAAAACTATAAACAACCATTGCCTGATACTTACTTAGATGCATTTCACTCAATAAACTCCGACCCAAATAATGAATTGATAGTAGCCTGTTATGGGAATGATATTATCGGTGTCCAGCAGATTACGTTTACTCCTTTCATTACTTATCAAGGCGGATGGAGAGCTACAATTGAAGGTGTTCGAACTGCACCTATCGAACGTGGAAAAGGTGTAGGATCTGAAATGATTAAATGGGCAATTCACCGTGCAAAAAAACGCAGATGTCACTTAGTTCAATTAACTACAGATAAAAATAGACCCGAAGCACTTCATTTTTATGAAAAGCTGGGATTTAAACCATCACACGAAGGCTTAAAATTACATCTGTAACGAAAGCCCTGCCCAAATGCAATATATTTTAACCTAACTCTGATCCAACATTAGAGTGGACCAATAACATCGCTACTCAAAAAGTTATCATGACAAAAGGAGTTATCCATCTCTTCTCAGTAGATATTTATACCACCATTATAGTTACTGAACTTCAATACTTGAACTCCTATGTATTGAAAACCCTACATCAGCAATTTATTTTTTGATTATACCACTAGAGGTTGTTGAAACCATCTAGTGGTGCATTGGCTGCACGTTGTTATGATGCAAACCCCAAACAATGTTAGATAAAAAGCATTGTTGCGAGTGGAAAACCAAGTGATAGAACCTAATAATATCTTATATTTCAGAAAAATTATTTTAGCATTTTACCGCCATTCTTGGATCACTCTCTATCAAGTGCTATAAGCACTATGCTTAATTCCATATTACCACTCTTCTTAAGAGATCAATTCGGCAATGAAATATTGGATCTGAAGTTGGCCGCCATTGCTTAAGAATTTTAAAATGTAAATGACTTTCAATCAACTACAATTAATCACTTCAGAATATTACCACTCAACTTTTTTCCTCTTAAATAGTCCGGAAAAGTATACCTAATACCAAGAACGTTTTAAAAAAACTCCTATACGTTTTCGAACGTTCTTTTAGGTATAAAATTTATTTAACTCAAAGCGATCATAAAAGTACTTTTATGACCGCTTCGGTCTAATTGAAGTTGACTCCAGTTTTTTGGAGGTTGGAAAGCAAAATGCTTCCACCCACTTTTATATTACGTTATTAACTGATTTAATTAGACGAAATAGCTGGTTTGCTGTCAATTTAAGGTTTTTATAAGCTACTTCAGTGTTCATTGCTTCTTCTAAACTCATTGGAGTATTTACAATAGAGAAATAAGAAGTGATACCATTCCCGTTTAAAATACCTGTTTTCTCTGTAACACTGCCTGCTAAGGCTATAACCGGTATGTCGTATCTTTTGCCCAAGCGAGCCACCCCCAAAGGAGCTTTTCCCCTAGAAGTTTGCGCATCAAGTTTTCCCTCTCCGGTAATTACAAAGTCAGCTCCCTGAATTTGCTTCTCCATCTCGATAATTTCTAGAACTAAATCTATCCCAGACTGCAGCTCGCCATTCAGGAACCCGCCAAATGCAGCTCCTAATCCACCAGCTGCACCTGCACCTGGGATATCATTAATATTTTCTCCAAGCATTTGATAAGCAGCAGAGGAAAATTGCTTTAGTCCCTCATCAAGCTGTTGTATCATCTCACTCGTCGCGCCTTTTTGAGGTCCGAATACATGACTCGCACCTTCAGAGCCGTATAAAGGATTATCTACATCACAAGCCACTTTAAATGAACATTCCTTCAATCTACTGTCTGCATTAGAACTATCTATTCTGTAGACTTCCTTCAGCTCTTTTCCACCTAAACCAGTTTCTTTCTCCTTTTCGTTTAAGAAACGATACCCTAATGCTTGCAGCATCCCCATGCCGGCGTCATTTGTAGCACTGCCACCTAGACCTATTACAAACTCTCGACATCCTCTATCCATGGCATCTTTTATAAGTTCTCCAACGCCATATGTGGTTGTAAACAATGGGTTTCGCCGATCGTTCGGAACGAGTGGCAAGCCGCATGCTTCGGCTACTTCTATGACCGCTGTCTTTCCGTCATCTAAGGTACCATAAGTTGCCTGAACCTTATTCCTATAAGGTCCTAAAACTTCTTTTACTATAAGTGTGCCGTTGGTTACTTGCACTAATGTCTCCACAGTGCCTTCTCCTCCGTCAGCTAAAGGCATTAACAAGATTTCCGATTCAGGATAAACATCTTTTATTCCTGCTGCAATAGCCTCACTTCCCTTTCTTGAAGAAATGCTTCCTTTAAATGAATCAATTGCAATAAGTACTTTCAATCTTATCCCCACCCCATCCCTATAATGAAAGGAAAAACAAAAATGTAATGTTACTTATGCTAAGGATCTATTGTAAGCTTTGTTCTGCATACCAAATTTAAATGAATTAAGTAAGAAGACCAAGTAAAGTTTCACAGATTCATCAAATCTATAGGATTTACACCTGTTTTAACTGAATTCCTTTCAAAACTATATTGGAACGTATTTTGTAAGTGAACAACTTTTCAATGCTTTTCAGTAATTACCTTCAGTATTTCCTTACGCGCTCGATTTCTGTGTGACTGCATCAGTACACTGGCGGCGGTTCCATCCTTAGCCCTCATACATGAAATAATCGCTTTATGCTCAGTGATCGAGTGAAATGGAACAGGACGATTATCAATCGTTAATAACCTTGCCCTATATATTTGGTCAGAAAGAGTATCAATAATTGCTCTTAGACGTTTGTTTTTTGAATAATCGATTATTTGGTGATGAAAATGATCATCCAGCCTTGCCCACTTTTTTAAATCACGTTCTTCAAGCGCCTCTTCTTGAAGCCTTATCGATGTTTCAAGTCCTGTTATTTCCGATTCGCCTACTTTTTCAGTGGCCAGGCTAACAGCTAGCGCATCTAGCGTTTCTACGATTTCATATATTCGCTTGAGATCCTCCTTCTCGATCGGTTTTACGATAAACCCTCGTCTAGGAATAAGCTGTACCATCCCCTCCGTTTCCAAGCGCACAAGCGCTTCTCTAACAGGAGTTCGGCTCATTTGCAGTACTTCAGCCATTTCCCTCTCCAATATTGTTGTTCCTGGTGGAAGAATTAAATCACGAATAGCTAGTCGAACTACATGATAAGCCCTTTGTGGCAATCGATAATCCCCTGTTCCTTCTAGATTATCGATAAGTTTTTCTATCTTGCTATTATCCATTTATATCACCTATCCAATTACTTTGTTTATAACCTTTGCTTTTACAATATACCATTACACTATACATTGATTATAATCAAAGAATCAGTGAGATAAATTGATTTAATTGAGTAAACACTGCTATTAGAAAATGGCTGTGGTAAGAAAACGCCACAGCCATTTTTTTAATTTTTTGCTTCTTTGACTATATTGAGATTCTTTATGATAGCATTCGTAATTTCTTCTGTATTAAATTCTCCACCAAGGTCTCGAGTGAGGATACCTTGTTGCGTGGTTTTAGCAATCGCTTTATTAATCAAATTTGCTTCTTCTTTTAATCCGAGATGTTCAAGCATAAGGGAAGCACTTCCTATAGCACCAATAGGATTAGCAATTCCTTGTCCAGCAATATCTGGCGCTGATCCGTGCACAGACTCAAACATGCTTGGTGCAGTACCCTCGGGATTTATATTAGCACTGGCTGCTAACCCGAGACTCCCCGCTAAGGCACTGCCTAAATCAGAAAGAATGTCTGCGAATAAGTTAGAAGCCACCACAACATCGAGTTCTTCTGGCTTTAAAACAAATTGAGCTGCCGCCGCATCCACTAGCCACTGATCAGTTTCGACATCTGGATATTCTTTACTTACACGATTAAATACCTCATCCCACAGCACCATTCCATATTGTTGTGCATTACTTTTTGTGATACTAGTAACTTTCTTTCTTTTTCTGGTGCGTGCCAGTTCAAAAGCATAACGGATAATACGCTCACAACCATGTTCTGTAAACAGAGCTGACTGTACAGCAACTTCCTTTCCAGAACCGCGTCCGGAGAAGTTACGCCCGCCAATACCAGAATATTCCCCCTCAGAGTTTTCTCGAATCAATACCCAATTTAATGAATCAACATCAGGATGATTAAGGCGTCTCGGGACTCCAGGAAGAAACTCAATTGGTCGAATATTAGCCCACTGATCAAACCCCTGACAGATAGCCAAACGAAGCCCCCATAAACTGACGTGATCCGGTACACCTGGAAAGCCAACAGCGCCAAAATAGATGGAATCATAGTCTCTTAATTTTTCGACTCCTCCATCCGCCATCATTTTGCCATGTTCCAAGTAATATTCGCATCCCCACGGGAAGAAATCGCTTTCAATTTTGAATTTGCCATTAGAAGCGTCTGCTAAATGATTAATTACACGTAGTCCAGCCTCTACTACTTCCGTACCAATGCCATCACCAGGGATTACCGCCAAACGAATAGTTTTTGTATCAGTCATTTGCTCTCCTCCTCCCCAACTCACCAAATATAGTGACTTGGGTTAATATGGAACTTGATAGTACATATATTAATCAACGCATGCATTAAAGTCAATAAATATTGTCTTTTATTTAATTTCTAGATTTAATTGACATCTATGTATACGTTATATACAATTCAATTTAAGTGATTTCTTAAAACTGAGATTATAAAAGGAGGTTTTGTATACGCTTACACATATGTATTTGATTACTTTCTGCTCTATAATAACTTAACCGTATTTGAAATGAAAAATTTTGTATGCGTTTTCACATGGACGGGAATGTCCAAATCTCTAAAGGTAACTAACTATAAAAGGATCAGTTTTAGTTAGTTACCTTCATAAGTTTCCAATTAATTATGCAATGTTCGTATGTCCTAATCCCATATTTCAGGAGATGGTATGTATGTTGACATTCTTAGCATTATCGATGATCGTCGTCTTTATTGTCCTTCTCTCGAAGAATAAATTAACTGTTTTTGGTGCATTAACGATTGTCCCATTCGCCTTTGGAGTTATCTCTATTTTTATTACAGGAGCGTCCCTGCTAGACCTTTTTGATTGGATTAAGGAAGGTATTCTGTATAGCGTTGATGAAGAAACAGGAGAAGTGTCGATGGGAGTTATTTCCCCAGCCATCGTTATATTGTTTGCGGTATTGTACTTTGGTGTAATGCTTAATGTTGGCCTGTTTGACCCTTTGTGTGAGTTTTTTATCAAGAAAGCCAAAGGTGATCCCTTAAAAGTAACAATCGCCACCGTTCTGACTGCTACTGCAGTCACAATGAATGGCGACACTACTACTACCATCATCATTTGTATTGCTGCTTTCCTCCAGCTCTATAAGCAAATGAACATTAAGTTAATTTACTTGGCTGTCATAATCGTTACACCGATTGGTATCTTTAATCAGCTACCGTGGGGTGGACCAACAATAGCAGCAAGTACCGCTATGGGAGTAAATATTAGTGAACTATTTGCTGATTTGTTGCCCGGTATGATTTTAGCAGAGGTATTCGCTATCGGAATGGCTTATTTCATCGGTCTTAAGGAAAGAAAAAGATTGAACTTCAACCCGAAAACTGCCAAAGACATTTCACCAGAGGACATGCAAGAAATGTTAAATGCAATACGTCTTAAAGACCCTGAATTAAAGCGACCTAAGCTATTTTTCTTCAATTTGATCCTCACCTTGATAATTTTAGTCATGCTGATATTGGATGTTGCACATGGCGGGGTACTCTTCGGTATTGGTGCAGCAATCGCTCTAACAGTCAATTATAGAACCGCGAAACTTATCAATCAACGTCTCGATGACTTAGCAGCAGATTCCTTAGCACCCGCATTAGCCACTTTAGCTGCTGGTGTATTCTCCGGCGTATTAACAGGAAGCGGTATGTCAACCGCCTTGGCTATGTCGATTACAGCTATTATTCCTGAATCGCTTGGATCGAATATGGCACCAATATACGCATTGATATCAGCACCTGCAATAACCTTCCTTCCACAAGACGCATTCTACTTTGGTATCGCTGGTGTAATGGCCGATGTTATGGCACAGTACGGAATAACGGCAAGTGAAGCAGCAGTAGCATCTATGGTCGGTCAAGCGTTCCGACTCATCTCTCCAGTTATCCCAGCTTTGTACATGTTAGTAGCATCAACGGAAACAAACTTTATAGATTTTCAGAAGAAATATGTCATCTATGCTTGGCCAATCATATTTATCTATTTAATTACGTATATTTTAACCGGTGCCTTACCAATTTAAATGATAGCAACTTCATAAGAAACGAAGGAAAGGCGGACATTGCCTTTCCTTCGTTTCTTAATGTGAACTTACAGCTTATATTACAACTGAAATAGATTACTTCTATCCAGAAGATTAAAAGATAATGATATTCATCCAATCCAATGATTCATATAAGCCGCAGAGTGTTATTCGTTTTAGCATTTAAACACGGTCTTGTTATTCAGTATTATGTTGGAGTATACGAGTTCGATCATTCAAAATGGCTTAAGTCAAAACGAATAAAACAAACTGTATTAAATAGGAATCGTTTTTGTTTAAATACATACTACGAGAGATCTAACAAAAATTGTTAAGGCCTATCAATGCCCTCAAATGTGTTTAATACTTCACCCGCGTGCGCAGTGGAATCGTAGGGAAGTTTACCGATACCTCTAGTGGTTGGCTCCTTACCTACTCTCCTCCAAAGCTGTTTAGCCTTATCCGTGGCAAAACTAATCAGCGTATCCCGTACAAAAGTATCCCGTGTGAGTTGGTCAGTGCTTCCTCCTGGCGCCTGCTGACCAACAATGCCATACATCTCTGTACCGTGTACAGCAGGGGCACCTTCAGATGAGCCAATACTCAAGAGATATGCGTTTCCACCAGCGGCAGCATGACTAAGCGCAGCGCGTATCGCAGGCAAAGTGTATAAATAGTCAGTTAACAACGCACCACGAACATCAACGGGGGTACGACCGTCTACATCGTAAACCGCAACAATACGCTTGGCGCGGCTACGCGGAATCCGAGACTTCATAACGAGTTCATCAACAATATTCTCAATGCTTCCCGGGTCAAAGCTCTTTGTAGCGTTAATAACCCACCAATCACCCTCATTGGTCGCACTACTGAACAAAATATCGATGTCGCGGTGGCGCCCTGATTTGATGACATCCAACGGCGTGTCCTCTATAACGGATCCTGGTTGTATGTGATCATCAACTATTCCGAGGGTAGTATTGCCGACCCCATTCCGGTCTCCGATATCACGTGGACTGACTTTATTCAGGGCTTCTGTAAGTAGCTGTGCATCAACGGTCAGCAACTGTTCAGGATCATTTTGGAACCCGAGATCAGTGAGAACTTTGTGTGCGAGTTCTTCCGCCCACCAAGCCGGTACGATACGGGATGCACCTCCAGAGAATGCAGCCAACCGATGGTAAAGACCATCAGCAGAAGGTGCAGCTAGCAATGCCGCACTGATAAAAGCTCCACCGCTGTGTCCGGTAACTGTGACATTTTCCGGGTCACCACCGAAACGGTCGATATTCTCTTTCACCCAGTTTAATGCTGCGATGACGTCCTGCAAGCCGAGGTTTGTTGCCTCTTCAAAAACCCCACCATATTGAGAGAGGGAGAGCCACCCTAGTGCGCCAAGTCGGTAGTTGACTGATACACCAACCACCTGTCCGGTTGAGGCTAGACCAGATAGATCGGATGTGATTTGTGTGTTTGCACCGTATTCAAATCCCCCACCATGTATATACACGACCACAGGTAGAGGCCCTTTGGCATCAGAAGGTGCCCAAACATTGAGATTCAAGCAGTCTTCACTGGTGCCACTTTCCAAATCAAGCCAACTGGTATCTCCTACCTGAATCGAAGCCGGACCTTTCTTATCATAAGGGAGGTCCGAATCAAAAGGAACTACCGTTGGCTTGCGAAAACGTTTAGCTGTAGCGTATGGAATACCTAACCATGAGCGGAACTGAGGGGTGTTTTGTGACATTATTCATCTGCTCCTTTCAAAGTACTGATTAAAAATTCCCTCAATATTGGAAAATGCATTAATCAGTTTAGAGATATTAGACTATATCAATAACGAAAATGGTGGATATTACTTTGAGTAATATTGTCATTAAAGGATTATTACATGTTTGCCGATATATTTACCTGATTCTAAGTTTGTTTGTGCTTGAGCTACTTCTCCAAAACCATGATAGACTTTAGCAATAGGAACTGTTATTTCTTTATTCTCAATGCTTTTTAAAATGTCATTAAAGATACTAGAAGGTAAATCCCTTGCTCCTCCAGCGTAACTAGTTAAGAAGACTCCTGTTGGAATCATAAATGGCGAAAAATTATCCAATGTCCATTGACCTGATAACGCACCCGTAAAGCAGACACGTCCACCCTTTCTAGTTAGACTCATGTCTTGGAACAAAGTGGTAAGACCTACCAATTCTAATACCATATCAACACCTTGCGGAGTGATTTTTTTAATTTCACTTTCGATTTCTTGATTATCAACCAGTGTGTAGTCGGAGCCGTATTGCCTCAAGCTCTCAAGCTTTTCAGTTTTTCGACTTGTTGTAATAACTGTGGCCCCCATTTTTTTAGCTAAGATCAGGGCCATTAATCCTACAGTTGATGTACCACCACGAATTAGTAATACATCACCTTTTTTGATACCTAAACCAACAGTAAGGGAACCATAGGCTGTTTGGAGCATCTCCGGTAAGGCCCCGACAATGTCCCAGTCTAAATTAGTATCTAGTGGAATAATGTTTTCTTCTCTAACTAGCATATATTCTGCATAAGAACCATCAATAGACCGTCCCAAACCGCCCATCATTGTAGCAACTTTTTGTCCGACTTTGAATCTACTGTTTGAAGTCACTTCATCAACTATACCAACTCCCTCAATTCCTAAAATTCTGGGAAATGAGAAATCGGCTGACGATTCACCTCTCCGGCTTGTAATCTCTGACTCATTAACGCCAAAGGCTTGAACCTTAATAAGAACGAATCCTTCTTTGATCGTTGGACGCTCAACTAGTATTGGCATTAAATCTTTAGCTTCACATTTTTCCACCAATTTAATGGCCATCATTTGTTTTTGTTTCATATTCTTAATGCCTACTTTCTTTTTTAGCTTCTACGGAAATTTGATAGTTCTTGACTTAAATTATCTAAGATACGTTCAAGATAAAAGTTACTCCTTTTTTTTATTTAAGTGCCAGTTTTTGATAGATGCTAATCTATCTTTAAATCTTTTTTCTGATCCTTGTTCAGTCGGTTTGTAATATTCTCGACCAATAAGTGAATCCGGCATGGACTGCATGTTAGTAATCTTGTCTTTATAATCTTGCGCATGTTGGTATTCTTTACCGTATCCAAGGTCTTTCATTAGTCTTGTTGGTGCATTCCGTAGTTGCAAAGGTACAGGTTCGTTGACAGAATGTAATGCATCCTTTTGAGCTTTTTTATAGGCTGCATAGACAGAGTCAGATTTAGGAGCAAGTGATAGGTAAATTACTGCCTGTGTTAGATGTACATCGCATTCCGGCATACCAAGAAATTGACATGCTTGAAATACACTCACACTTAATTCTAGCGCTCGACTATCCGCTACACCGATATCCTCACTTGCAAATCTTACTAGACGTCTGGCTATATAAATAGGGTCTTCTCCTGATTCAAGCATTCTGGAAAGCCAATAGATCGCAGCTTGCACGTCACTATTTCGCATGGACTTATGAAGAGCGGATATGATGTTGTAATGTTCCTCGCCGTTCTTATCGTAAAAGAGGGCTTTTCTTGTAATAAGCTGCTTTATAACATCTTCATTAATCTTTACATGTTCTCCATCCCTCTCTGCATTCAACACACACATTTCTAAAGTATTTAATGCAATTCGAGCATCTCCATTAGCAAATTTTGAAATGGTCATCAACATATCGTCGCTGATTTCGACTGTTTCTGTAAAACCTTTTTGAATGGAATTCTTTAAGAGTTTTACAATATCCTTAACGTCTAAAGGGTTTAATACAAAGACCTTACTTCTCGATAATAAGGCGGAATTCACCTCAAATGATGGATTTTCGGTCGTGGCACCTATCATGATGATACTACCTTTCTCAACATAAGGTAAAAAAGCATCTTGTTGAGCTTTATTAAACCGGTGGATTTCATCTACGAAAACAATAGTCTTTTCACCGAATTGACGATTGTACTCCGACTCATCCATTACTTGCCGTATTTCTTTTATTCCGCTTCTTACTGCACTAAAAGTAATAAATTCAGCCTTTGTTTTGTTTGCGATAATCTTAGCAAGGGTTGTCTTCCCAACACCTGGAGGTCCCCAAAATATCATGGATGATACCTGATCGTTTTCAATTAATTCACGTAGAATCTTTCCCTTTCCCAATAGATGTTTCTGACCAATGAACTCGTCAAGATTTTGTGGTCGCATTCTACTAGCCAAAGGTCTGCTTTTATCATTGTCGTCTTCAAAAATTGAGCCTTGTTTCATTAGAGTACTCTCCTTCCTCGTTTGTACCTTATCAATCACTTTTTCAACTACATTAATCTCATCCTCTTGATAAACAAGTTTAATGAGTTTTATGTTATACAGTACCCGTTATAGTCTTCTTCGAGAATACCGACTTCAATCTAAAGTTCAAAAATCGTATTCAGTGTTTTGTTACAAGATGCTATTATGTCTCCAAATCTCCCAACTTCTGCTTCTGCTTCTTACTCATCTTATTAAGTTGAATTGTGAATCGTAAAATTTAGCAAATTTAATGATTCCTTGTCTTGTAATTTTTTACGAACTGTTTTGAATGTCTGCCTTATATTAAATGACTACATTCCATTATTTTTGACTATTGCTTTAAATATAATTATGAATTGTACTGTTGATGTTTTAACCAAAAACAGGACGGGTAGCAACATTATACAATAACTACCTAACGTTAGGTAGTTATATCATATATAAGGAGGAATAGTAAATGAATGTCCGAGATATGTTTGATTTAACCAATAAAGTAGCCGTCGTCACCGGTTCAGGGAGTGGATTAGGGGCGCAGTTATCAATAGCGATGGCTGAAGCTGGTGCAGATGTTGTTTGTGGCGATGTGAACGAAAAAGGGAACCAAGAAACTGTTCAGAAAATCAAAGCAATGGGTCGTAAAGCATTATCGGTTCTATGTGATGTCTCTGACGAAGAACAGGTTGCTAAATTGATCCAAGTAACTGAAAAGGAATTTGGACAGCTTGATATTGCTATTGCTGCAGCTGGTATATCTGACCCTAATTCCGTATTAACCGATGAATATACCACTGATGGTTGGAAAAAAACATTAGATATAAATCTTAGTGGTGTGTTCTATACTAACCGAGAAGCATTAAAAATAATGAAAAAACAAAAAAGTGGTAAAATCATCAATATCTCTTCTATGTGGGGATTGGCAGGTACGTCTGGAGTATTTCCTGGTACAGCGTATAGTGCAACTAAAGGTGCAGTTATAAATCTCACAAGGGAACTTGCGCTTCAATATGCTCCATTTAATATTCAGGTTAACGCGATATGTCCTGGTTACTTCAGTACTAATATAGGAAACGGTCTTTTTGATGATCAAGAGTTCATCAAGCAGGGAGAAAAAGTTATACCTATGAATCGTATTGCTAATGCCGAAGAAATCAAAGGGACTGGACTATATCTTGCTTCATCAGCATCCGATTATACTACCGGTCTTATGCTAGTTACTGATGGCGGTTACTTAGCACAATAGCATTATTATAATGATGGATAGAGATTTGAAAAATGGGGGATATGATTTATGACGGGAACGAAATTAGTTGAGGCAGCTTTAATGCAGTTTGCCCTTCATGGCTATGAGGGAGCCTCTTTATCTTCAATTGCTGGAGAGGTAGGTATTAAGAAAGAATCAATATATTCTCATTTCAAAAGTAAAGAGCATCTCTTTAAAAGTGCTTTTGACTATTCTATATCGAAAGAGATTGAGTTCATAGATAATTTCTTTTCTCGTGCGGAAAATGGTACTCTTATTGAAAAACTCAGAAATTTTATGACTGAGTATATTGACAGGTATGAAAAAACAACTAATACACGTTTTCTGATTAGAAACGCATTCTACCCTCCAGCAAATATTAAGGAAGAAATTATTCTAAAATCCTATGACTTAACTGAAAAATTAGAGAGTATGTTATTAAATGAAGTAGAGTTAATAATCCATAAGATAAGTAACAAATTACAGCCTGAAGAAGTTGTAATGACTTATATAACTATACTAGATGGTCTATTTGTAGAAATGTTGTACGGCGGAAAATCTGAGCGCCTTTCAAAGAGAAGGCATTCATCTTGGAAAGTTTTTGTTGAAGGAATTGGATACAAACACTAAAAATTTTAATATGGAGTCGATTACTAATGGAGAACAGACAAGAGGCTATAAACTATTGTAAGAAATATAAAGATGTTTATGAAGACGAACCATTTCGAGACGATAATTGGACACTTATTAGACATAAGGATAATGATAAAACATTTGCTTGGATATTTGAGAGGGAGAACAAGATCTGGATTAATGTAAAAAACGAACCTGGTATGAATGAACAACTTAGAAATGAATACGACTCAATAGTACCCGCTTACCACTTAAATAAAGAACATTGGAACTCTATAATATTAGATGGTTCTGTTCCTGAAAAAGAAATCCAAGAATTAATTAGAACAAGCTATGATTTAACAAAAGATAAGTAATGTAAGAAAGACCCTTTGGGATAAAGGGTCTTTTTGAGCATTTGGGTTTCATATCAATCAGGCAGACCTATTATAAAAGCTTTCAACTTATTAGCATATACTTAAAAAATGCAGGAACTCCAGAAGGTGCTAGCGGACGCATTGCTATGGCCGTTGCTGGTGATAATGTAAAATAAACAAATAATCATGGATGTAGTGAACCAGATTGGTTTTGATACTGTTGATGGCGGTTCTTTAAGTGATTCCTGGAGACAACAGCCAGGAACTCCCGCATACTGTACAGAGCTAACACAATATGAACTAACGAAAGCATTGGAAAGGGCAAATAAAGAAAGAGCAACACTATTACGTGATAAGGTAATAGAGATGTTATCAGTTTCTAACCCAAAACTTCTCTCCAAAAAAGATATTGTGAATATGAACAGGGAAATATATAATTCCTAAAACAAAAGATGCACTCATTTAGATTGCCTCTTTCAGTTCCTCCATGTCTTAATAAAGTATGGAGAAACGATCTTTTGTTATAATTCTCTGTATCCTTTTAGAAACAGTAAGTTGTACTTTATCGAACAATCTTGGTATATGAATTATGACATTCAATAACAAAGTTATTCTATGGCAAAACAATGTTGATTCTTTCTAAATCAAGTAACCAGGCTTTTCTTTGGATACCCTCTCCAAAGCCCCCTTAGCCTCAATCGCTCTGGACATGGAATAATTAATAGCTCCATTGGATCTCGCTACAGCACGATATACTGTTGGGCTGCTACAAGAACTTCCAATTCTTTATAACTTTTGGTACGATCCCGGGAAAAAAGCTTGAAACTCTTATGATCCAAGGATTCCAAGCTTTTTTAGTTAGTGATTCCGACTGGACTTGAACCAGCGACCCCTACCCTGTCAATTTTGTTATAAGCGTAAATAGCGTATTTTAAGGGGTTTTTCTGTCCATATAGTCTATTAATTCCGTTAAAATCAGCTCAAAAAAATAATTTCGTTAGCATTGACGTTAGCAAATGGTGATTAATTCATCTGTATTAGTAATTTATAAAAAACAAAACTAATACAGAGATCAAACACTTCATCGCTACATCTAAATAAGGCGGCTAGTGTATCTCTCCTCTGAAGGCAGCCAATTTATTGGACGCCTCCGCCTTTTATAAATTCAACTACTGCCTCATTTTTTGTACAATTAATTTACTATTTTCTTCCTCATCCTCATATGGATTAATACCTAACTTCTCCTCTACATAAAATATTCCTCGCTGAGTTAGACTGACATAGTTTAAAGGGTATGCGGTTGTCTTAGTATAGTGAACTTTACTGAAATTTCGACTCAACAATGACAGGTTCAATTTTCAGTTGTACACTAACTAATAAATTATCTATCACAGTTGCTTGCTCCGAGTGCGCCTTCGCTGAAAGGATCGCGCTCTAAAAGGCTGTCCATTAATAGAATTTCTGAATCAGGAAATAATACACTCCTATCTGTTTTTTAAAAATACTACAGTGTTTAGACCTACCATCTAGAGTAACTCATCATCTCGTTTATTTATTCATCCTTTTTCATTTTATAAAATATACTTCTCAAATTAAAAACCGACCTATTAATTTGTCAAGGTCGGTTTTCAATCATTTAAAAGCCTTCACGTTCCCCTTCAACTGGCATATTAGAATAATGAACGTGAATAAGAACCCATTGAGATTCTTCATTTCGAATATATACTTGTGATTCTCTGCCTTCTGTTCTTAACTGATCTCCATCTTTAAAAGTTGCATCAAATTGCCAATAAAATTCAGTGATTACAGTATCTCCAAATACTTGAATAGAAATATTATATATATTTAATTTTCTTTTAATAAACCAATTATCCATTGTTTCCCCATAGAAGTTCTTTTTTATCTCTTCCCATCCATGCTCATGTCCTCTCGGATGAATAAATGAGACTTCAGGAGATTTCAGCCAGATTTGTGATGCTAAATTTATATCTGAAGCGTTGTCAATAGATTGTGCGTATTTCGAAATTAAATTTTTAATCTCTTTTTCTATATCCTCTTGATTGTGCTTATTTAGGCTCATTTGTGTTACCTCCGATTTTACTTGATTTAGAATAAATAAGTTATATTAACTCAATCCTTTATCAGTTTTTCCTTTAATAAGAATTCTCTTGCTACTGATTCAGGACTCTTATCTTCTACAGCCACATCGTAGTTCATCTTTCTCATTTCATCGTCGGTTACTTGTCCAGCCAGCTTATTTAGTGCTGAGACGATTTCTGGGTGTTTTTTTACAGTTGCATCTCTTAACAGCGGAGCTCCTTGATATGGTGGGAAAAAGTGCTTGTCATCTTTAAGTACTTTCATATTATATTTCTCTAATTCACTATCTGTGGAATAAGCATCAACTAAGTTAATCTCGCCAGAATTGGCGGCATTATATCTAATAGTAGGCTCCATTGTAACCAAAGAGTTGAATTTCAGACCATATGTTTCCGTCAAACCTGGATAACCGTCTTCTCTGTCAGTAAACTCACGGGTAAAGCCGGCTTTTACTTTATCTTGCACAGCAACTAAATCAGTCATGCTTTCTAATTTATACTGTTCTGCAAAATCTTTTGTAACAGCCAATGTATAGGTATTGTTATATTGCATAGGTTCTAATAGTGCCATATTAAATTTCTCTTCCATACCTTGTTTTGCTTGTTCATAAACCTTACGGCTATCTGTACTAACCGGAGTTTCTTTCACGAATTCTGCTAGTACCGTTCCTGTGAATTCAGGGTATATGTCAATATCGCCGGAATTTAAAGCGTTATAAACAAATGACGTACCTCCGAGACCAGGTTCTAAATCAACCTTTAATGAAGTTTCTTCTTCTATCAGAATTTTGTACATATTAATTAGAATCTCAGGTTCTGTACCCATTTTTCCACCAATGATAATATGTTCGCTATTCCCTGCTCTGCTTAACAAAGGAGCAGCCAATATCAGCATAGCAATTATTACAAATACTGTAGAAGACACAATCACTTTTTTGAAAGAAATCTTTTCAAGCTGGCGAAGCAATATATCAAATAATAAGGCCAAAAGTGCTGCTGGTATTGCTCCGATTATAATAAGCGCATAGTCGTTTCTATCAATACCTAAGAGAATTATATCCCCTAATCCACCAGCGCCTATAAGGGCTGCAATTGTTGCAGTACCTATTATAAGTACTGTTGCTGTCCTTACACCCGCCATAATAATTGGCATTGCTAAAGGAAGCTCTACTCTTAAAAGTCTTTTCTTGCTGTTCATTCCCATTGCTTCAGCCGCTTCTAATAGTGATGGATCTAGCTCCTTAATTCCTGTGTACGTATTTCGTAATAGCGGAAGCAACGCGTATGCTACTAATGCAATAATTGCTGGTACTTCTCCAATACCAAATAGCGGTATCAATACGCCCAAAAGTGCTAATGAAGGGATTGTCTGTAATATTCCAGTGAACCCTATATAATACTCTGCAGCTCGTTGTTTTCGAGTCAAGTAAATCCCTACCGGCACTGCAATAATCACTGCAAAAAATAGTGCAATTATTGATATTTGAATATGTTCTAAAGTAGCGCTGAAGAGCTCTGCTTTTCTTTCCACAAGTACATTAAATAAATTATCCAAGGAGTTTTCCTCCGTCCTTTAATGATTGAGCGATATATTGTAAAACATCTTGTCTGCTTAATAATCCAAGTATTTTACCGTTTTCTTCTACTGGTAAGGAATCTTCAGAAGAAAGTTGCTCTAAAACTTCATATAAAGGAGTGGATAAACTTAGCGGATTTTTTTCTGGATTAGAAGTTTCTATTTTTATAAGTGGAATATCTAAATCCTTCAATCTTTTCTCCGCATGATGGGTTTTACCGAAGAAGTCCTGTACAAATTCGTTAGCAGGTGAATACAACAATTCTTCAGGGGTGCCTATTTGTACGATTTCCCCTTCATTCATGACACATATCCGATCTCCCAATTTGAGTGCTTCTTGCATATCATGTGTAACGAATACAATCGTTTTCTTTATTTTTTGCTGCAATTCCAACAAATCGTCCTGCAAACTTTCTCTACTGAAAGGATCGAGAGCGCTAAAAGGCTCGTCCATTAAAAGAATTTCCGGATCGGCAGCTAACGCCCGTAAAACACCTACTCGTTGCTGCTGTCCACCAGATAATTCATTTGGTTTTCTGTTCTTATATACTTCAGGATCCAGACCAACCATCTGGAGTAATTCATCAATACGTTTATCTATTTTATCCTTCTTCCAACTTCTTAGTTCAGGTACAATTGCGATATTTTCTGCTATTGTCATGTGAGGAAAAAGAGCTATCTGTTGAAGTACATATCCAATGTTCCAACGAAGTTCGTTAATATCGTATTCATTGATTTTCTTATCATTAATCAGTACTGTTCCCTCTGTCAGGCTAATAAGCCTATTTATCATTTTAAGCGTCGTAGTCTTTCCTGACCCACTTGGACCAATAAGTACCAGGAATTCACCTTTTTTTATTTCCAAATTTAAGGACTGAACTGCAAAAGTACCATTTGGAAATATTTTCGCAACCTGTTCAAACTTAATCATCTTTATTTCTCCTCATGAAGGCGGGTAAGATAACTTGCCAGTTCTTCTGGTTTTTGGTTTGTAGTTTTTTGATAATCATCAGTTACTTCACCCATCAAATCTTTTTCTGCAGCCACATAAAGAGAAACCAATACTTCGCCAAACCCTTTTGGTTCATCGTAGGTAGCGGCAAATTCCTCTACGCTCATTGGATCATATTTAATTTCTGAATCACTTACATTACTGAGGATTGCTGCTAATTCTGGCATGGAGTACGCTTTTTCACCTGTAAGTGTATATCTTCCACCATGCAGTTCGGGTCTTACTGCAATCTGAATAACTGATCTGGCAATATCATCTCTTGAGATGAATGATATTTTCCCCTCACCGACAGGATAAAGGAGCCGGCCTCTTTTTATTAATTCAGGTAGATATGGAACTAGTGGATCAGCATACATTGCATTACGCACTAGTGTGTATTCTAAGTTGCTGGAAGCTAGTCTCCTTGCAGCATAACCAAAGAATGGGCTCATTTTAAAAGGGTTATTTTCTTGGTCGGCGACAAAACCTATAAAAATAACATGTTTAACGTTCGCTTTTTCAGCAGCTTGAACAGAATTTTCAAATTCAGCGATTCTAACTGTACTCGGAAAAGAAATACTTGGGATGTAAATCAAAACATCTGTTTCCTTAAAAGCCTCAACAAGTTCTTCGAAATTATTGTAATCTGCTTTTCTTGCTGTGATACCTTGTTCTATAAAGGCCGAGGCTTTGTGGGGATTGCGTACCGTTATTGCTATATTTTCTGGTGATATATTTTTCAAGGCTTCTTTTGTTATCTTAATTCCTAGATGTCCTGTTGCTCCTGTGATATTTATCTTCATTCAATACTCTCTCCTTTGCTTTATCTACAGTTATCCTTATTAATGCATTTTGTATTACTTTTTTTAGCTCGCGTTAGTAATAAGCTTTTTTTTAAAACTTTTAGTCAACTTCTTTCATGCTACACATTAATACATTAATAGTAACCAAGTCTATTACAGGTAATCGAATTGATTACAAGTACCGAGTATAGATACAGTTCTTCTATTAGTCAAGTCAAAAATCAAAACAAATTTACAGCAAAAATAAAAAACGCATTGATCAATGCGTTTTAATTAATATTGCTTATCCCTTCTTTTTTTATAATATCTAGTACTACATCTTCAATTGTGACGTTTTCTAAAGCTTTCTCTAATGCCACTTGTACAATAGAGAACAACGGAAGAATTGTATCTTGGATATTTCTCCCTACTGGACAATCTGGATTTGGATTGTTGTGTACGCTAAATAATTCATTTTCTTGAACAACATTAACTGCTTTATAGACATCCAATAAGGAAATCTCAGATAAATCCCTTGCTGGTTCTGCGCCCGCAATTCCCGGTCTTACTTTTACTAAGTCGGCGTTTTTAAGCATTCCGGTAATTTTTCTGATTACTGCAGGATTAGTATTGACACTGGAGGCAATATATTCGGAAGAATTAACGCCTTCTTTATTTATCTCAAGGAGTGTAAGGATATGGATTCCTACAGCAAAGCGACTACTGATCGACATATTTTATCACCTACTTTCTTAACAATGAATGATACACAATACTTCACATTATAGCTTAAAAAATATCATTTTTTTAAATTTATGTTTGACAAATCGCTCCTTGTAACTTAAATTATTACATGTAACCACTAAAATTACAAGTGGTGCAAATTATCTTATTGGGAGGTTTTAATATGAAAATCGGTATAATTGGTGCAAGTGGTAAAGCAGGTAGCCTTATTCTTAAGGAGGCTACCACTAGAGGACACGAAGTAACAGCTCTAGTAAGAAATAGAGCTAAAATTCAAGAACAAAACGTGGAAGTTGTTGAAATGGACATTTTCAATATCACTGCAGAAGACATCAATAAATTTGATGTTATTGTTAATGCTTTTAATGCTGCTCCTGGTGAAGAACATCACCATATAGAAGCTGGAAGGATTTTAAACGATGCTTTAAAAAATGCGACTAATACTAAGCTACTTGTTGTAGGCGGAGCTGGCAGCTTATATGTGGATGAAGAAAAAACAATTCAAGTAAAAGATACACCAGACTTTCCAGACGCATTTCTCCCTACAGCTACAAACATGGGAAAAGCTCTAGAAGAATTACAAAATACATCAGACTTCCAATGGACATATATAAGCCCTGCAGGAATGTTCGATCCTGAAGGAAAACGTACAGGTTCTTATAAAAAAGGTAAAGATCAATTGATTTTGAACTCAAAAGGTGAAAGCTACATCAGCTATGCCGATTATGCAATCGCTGTACTAGATGAAATTGAGAATCCCCAACACCTTAACGAACGTTTTTCTGTAGTAGGTGAAGCAGAATAATAGAGCTTCGATTTGAAGCATAATCTACTTAAGCATACCTATAGCTATAGGTATGCTTTACATATAAGGAGGAAATGAATATGTCTCAATTACGTTTAGAGAATTACAGCTCTTTTATAAATCTAATGAAAGAATACAAACCGTCTACCTTATTTCTAAATCGTAAAGAGGAAATCGTTGATAGACTTTTACTAGATTTAGATCAAGAAAGCGGAGATATGGATTATAAGAAAATACCAAGAGATTATATTACCAAAAGAAATATTCTTCGCGGATCGCTCAATCAGAGGGATACTAAACCATTAGATGAGCATTTCTTAAAAAGATTGGATTCTCTTCTGCAAACAGAACTTGAGGAGAATGGTATTACTGAAATTAATAGCCTAAAATCTGTTTCTGAAGAATTTCCTGAAAATAATCTTGATCAGTCAAATAAGTTAGTTCTTTGGCATGGCGATATAACTCTATTAAATGCTGATGCAATCGTTAATGCTGCTAATAAGCAAATGCTTGGATGTTTCTTACCTCTTCACAAGTGCATAGATAATGCGATACATTCCGCTGCAGGTCCACAACTAAGGGAAGATTGCAATACAATTATGTCACTTCAAGGCGAACCAGAGCAAACAGGGCTAGCAAAAATCACACGAGCCTACAATTTACCCTCTCGCTTTGTTTTGCACACAGTCGGTCCCATTGTACCGAAAGGAACTACACTTACAGAGTTACAAAAAAAACAACTCAAAAATAGTTATATATCATGTTTAGAATTGGCAAATAAAATAGACGTTATTAAATCTATTGCATTCTGTGCTATTTCTACAGGCGTTTTTGGTTTTCCAAAAGACGAAGCAGCATATATAGCAATAAGTACAGTCAACGAATGGTTGTCTAATCACAATAATCATTTCGAAAAGATCGTTTTTAATGTATTTACCGAAGCAGATAAAAATGAATATATTAACGCAATAAAAACCTTGCATTAAGGAGGCAGCAGTAAATGAAAACTAGTTTAAGTTTTCGTCTGGACAAAGCCGCTGAAGCAATAAATGAAGCGGATTATGTTTTACTAGGTGGTGGAGCAGGTCTATCGGCCGCCGCTGGGATTGAGTACAGTGGTGATAGGTTTACAGATAATTTTCAGCCTTTTATAGAAAAATACGGATTAACTGATATGTACACATCAGGATTCTATCCTTTCCCTACTCAGGAAGAGAAATGGGCGTATTGGGCAAAACATATAAGCATGAATCGGTATGCGGTTGGTGCTACCAAACTCTACATGGATCTATTTCAACTCTTGAGAGACAAGAATCATTTCGTTATTACAACAAATGTTGATAGTCAGTTTGTTAAATCGGGATTCTCGAAAGAAAAGGTGTTCGAAGTCCAAGGTAACTATGGGTACTTACAATGTGCGAAGGGCTGCCATGATAGACTTTACAATAATGAAACGTTGGTAAAAGAAATGGTAGAGGAAACCGTTGATTGTATGATACCTTCTGAGTTGGTGCCTTCTTGTCCAGTATGCGGCGGTAAAATGGAAGTCAATGTACGAATAAATCAGTACTTTGTACAAGATGATACATGGCACCGTCTGAATCAATCTCTTACTAAATTTATTAAAAAAATACAGGATAGTAAAGTTGTATACCTAGAGCTCGGTGTAGGGTACAATACTCCTGGTATTATACGTTATCCATTTGAGAAGTGGACTTACAATAATCAAAATGCAAAATTAATCCGTTTTAATAGAGACAATCCTGACGGACCGAAAGAAACGAAGAATCAATCAATTTCATTTATCGAAAATATGCAAGATATAACTTCAACACTACTCAATAAATAAAAAAGAAGAGCTTGCTTTTCAGCAAACTCTTTTTTTATAAAAACATTCAGATCCATCTCAATAGAGTCTGTAACCTTCTTTAACCAATTTTCAGGATTGGTTTCAATGCAACTCCTGCCTTCGAATCAGCAAATGCTTCATTGATTTTATCGAACTCATAGAATTTGATGAGCTTATCAAATGGAAATAAGCCTTTTTTATAGTATTCAATTAATTTTGGAATGAATAGTTTCGGTACTGCGTCACCCTCAATGACACCAATCATTGCTTTTCCCTCTGCCATAATATCATTATGCACATCAATTTCCATTGTAGGTGTTACTCCTACCACGGCACTTACACCCAGTGGGCGAAGTGAGTGCAACGATTGGCGTACTACTGGTGGAACACCAGTAGTATCGATTGCATAATTTGTACCGCCTTTAGTAATGGCTTTGATTTCTTTTACCACATCGACTTTTGTACCGTTGTACACATCGGTTGCTCCTAATTCTTTGGCTAACTCCAACCGGCTGTCATGTACATCGACAGCAATTATACGTTCACAGCCAGCTATTTTAGCAGCCATTATAGCACTTAGACCGACTGCTCCACAACCAAAGATGGCGATGGTTGAACCAAATTCTGGTTTCAATTTATTAAAAACGGTACCGCTGCCTGTTTGAATACCGCAACCAAGCGGTCCAAGTAGTGCCAAGTCAACGTCTTTATCTACTTTAACAACATTACGCTCATTAACGATGGCATATGTACTAAAGGAAGATTGACCGAAGAATGTAGAAACCTCATGATCATGCTGATGTAATCTATGCGTATGATCCTCCATTTTTCCGTCAAAATTCAATTCGTTAAATCGAACACAAGCAGCTGGATGGGCTGAAAGACAATTTGCACATTCTCCACAGGATGCAAATGATAAAACTACATGATCTCATGCTTCGATAGTGTTCACACCCTTGCCTACTTTTTCAATTATACCGGACCCCTCATGTCCCAATACTACTGGAAAAGGAGACAATCCTGCATCTCTTGCCACTGCATCTGTATGACATACACCTGTAGCTATAATTTTGATTAATACTTCATTTGCTTTTGGTTCCTGCAAATTCACCTCTTCAATTTTAAAATCTTCTCCCTGTCCGTGTGTAACTGCAGCTGTGATTTTCATAAAAAAGCCCCCTAAACTTTCAAATATTGAAACACCTAAAGTAATATATGATAAAAAAGCATTATAACCTGTAACAGAATTAATTACAATATTGATATATTTTTTCAGATTATGGTAGCATCTCCTATCTTACCGGGTATACACCTGGGCAATTCAATCTATCTATATTTGTACAACGCGTAGAATGTGGATGGTAGTCAATAATTCTCCAATAATTTACCGCCAGATAAAACAAGCGCAACAGTCTTTCCTCCGAATTTCTCTCTATTAAAAAAACTGCAGCACAGCTAGCTAATTTAGTACTTCTATTTGCTCAGCAATAAAGCTAACTGGTCTGGCAAGAGATTCTTCTAATACAGCATAAAGTCATCGACGTATTTTGGGCTCTCATTGTTGAGCTTCCCCCGTCACTATTAAGAGCGTAGCAAATTGGTTTGTCTTAAATAGATTTTTACTTTTTCCAGACCTTCTTTGTCCGCTTTCCTAGAGAAGCCTTTTAGATTAGTCACTCTCTCCTACTAAATGGTCTTCTACATAAAAATAGATTTAGTTTGAATTTCTGCATAGTTACTCGCAATCTCTTCATATGAATATCCGGATTCGTGCAAATGGAACATTAATTCAGGTGTTATATTGGTAGCTAATATAGTGGAGGTTAAGTTAATATCTTTTATACTTGCTTCCTGCTTATCAACGGCTTCTTTTAGAATACCTTTTATAATTTCTTTAACAGATGTGTAAAAACAAGAGTTATACATTGCCCTACTAGATTCTTCAAGGTTCCCGGAAATAGTCAATATCCTCATCCAATCTAAGGATTCCCCTATCATAAGGTTTGTTTTTATTAGTACATGCTTTAATCTTTTATTAGTATTTAGCTCCCTTATTTCTGCTAAGTCCTCCTTTAGATTTTTTATGAATTCATTATATTGTTTCTCCATTAATGCCATGCATAATGCGCTTTTATTGGAATAACGGCGATACAATGTTCCTTGTCCTACTTCAGCAGTTTTAGCAATCCGGTGCATACTTACGTTCTCAATACCAAACTCATTAAAAAGTGCTCGAGCAACAGTTAATATTCGTTCATTCACTTGATCCTCGTCTTTCTTTATCATCACTATTCTTTTATCCTTTCGCTATTTATTTTCGTCCATTACTTTATCATAAAAAGCAACTTTCACGGTCTATTATACATATATTTGACAGAACGGACAATTGTCCGATATTATAAGGACAATTGTCCGTTCTAATTGGATAATCTAAATAAGGAAAGTGGGGATATTACTATGAAAGCACTTGTATTGGAAAAACCAGGTAGCATTGATGGTCTGAAAATCGTATATGATCGGGCAATACCAGAACCTAAGGAAGACGAAATTCGTGTGAAAGTTCACGCTGCTGCATTAAATCCTTCAGATTATCAAGTAGCTTCTCATCCAGATTTACCGTCTGATGAAAAACGAGTTTTAGGTCTAGATATATCAGGAGTAGTAGATGCAGTTGGTAGCAAAGTTTTAGATTTCAAAGTTGGAGACCGAGTGTATTATATTCGTAGTATTACAAATACAAATGGTGGTTTTGCAGAATATGCTTGTACACCAGCTCATACTGTAAGTAAACTTCCTTCTTCCATACCTTTTACAACTGCAGCCGCTGTGCCCGGAGCTGGATTTACAGCGTATCAAGCTATCATAGACAAACTAAGGCCTCAAAAAGGAAAAACTATACTTATACATGGAGGAGCTGGTGGTGTAGGAAGTTATGCTATTCAGCTAGCAAAAATGAGTGGCTTAACAGTTTTAACTACATGTTTAGGTAAGGATTTTGAATATGTAAAGAGTCTTGGCGCAGATAAAGCTATTGATTTTCAGAATGAAGATGCTCACAAAAGAGTACTGGAATTAACGAATAATAGAGGAGTTGACTATGTCCTAAATACTGTAGGTTCAGAGATTGCAACAAAGGACATTGACATACTTGCTTTTGGAGGAGAACTGGTAGTAACTGCAGGATTCCCTGATTTTAATCGTCTTCGTTTCTATGAAAAAGGACTTTCCTTGCACGAAATAGCATTTGGTGCTGTCTTTACTGAAGGAGATTACTACGCGCAAGAAAATATTTCAAAGATAGGTTACAAATTTGCTCAATTAATCGCTGACAGCAAAATTTCTTCACCAAAAATTACGATTATAAAATTAGAAGATATTCCTGAATATCTATATAAATTGAGGGATGGGCAAATATCGGGAAAAGTCATTGCTCATATAAAATAATTAATATTTTTTCAACTTAGATTATACCATTAATATGGAATCACTGGTTTTGAGCTCTGTCATATTAAATCAACCCTAGCGAAATAACCGCTAGGGTTGATTTGTATACCTAATGGGGTCTTCTCTAACTACAAGCCAATGGAGAACTGATGATGAAACACATTTTTAACGATAGACCGCTATGTTAATTAATATTTTTTATAATTACGATTAGTGTATTTAGTCTAAACTTTCTCCGTTGCTAGCAATAACTTTTTTATACCAATGGAAGGATTTCTTCTTGATTCGGCGCTTAGTACCTCTTCCCATATCATCTTGATCTACGTAGATATAACCGTATCGTTTACTCATTTGATTAGTAGATGCACTTATCATATCAATACAGCCCCAGCTAGTATAACCAAAGACATCTACACCATCTTTGATAGCTTCTTTAATTTGCTCTATATGGTCTCTTAAATAAGATATTCTATAATCATCTTGAATGATATCTCCTTCTTCCAACTTATCAACAGCACCTAACCCATTTTCAGCTATAAATAATGGTTTTTGATAGCGATCATACAGTTGATTTAGAGCCGTACGCAAGCCCTTAGGATCTATTTGCCAACCCCAATCACTTGTAGGTAAATAAGGATTTTTAATTCCTCCTGTAAGAAGGTTCCCTACTGCTCCCTCCAGCTTTTCGGGATATGCACTTATGGCACTAGACATATAATAGCTAAATGAAACAAAATCTACCGGGTATTCTCTGAGTATATGTTCATCTTCAGGCTGAGTTTCTAACACTACATTTTTTTCCTCAAACATACGCGCTGTATAAGCTGGATAGTATCCCCTTGCTTGTACATCACTAAAAAACAAAGAAGTACGTTGATTATCTACTGTAGCTTGGATATCATCTGGATTACAGCTGTATGGAACAAGAAGCTGGTAACTAATCATACAGCCTACCTTGGCGTCTGGGTTCCATACTTTGCATTCCTTTGTAGCAAGTGCGCTTGCAACAAATTGATGATGGGCCCCTTGATACTTTGCTTGTTCAATATGGGGATGTCCTTCTTCAATCACCCCTAAACTAACATAAGGATGATGTTTAACACAGTTTATCTCGTTGAAAGTCATCCAGTAATTAACCTTATCTTTGTAACGTTCAAAAACAGTAGTAGCGAACCGTACATAAAAGTCTATTACTTTTCTATTAACCCATCCGCCATATTTTTTACATAAGTGAAGTGGCATTTCATAATGGGATAGTGAAACAATAGGTTCAATACCATGCTTATTTAGCTCATCGAATACGCGATCATAAAACGCCAATCCTTCTTCATTGGGTTCTACTTCATCTCCATTTGGGAATATGCGAGTCCATGCAAGAGACATTCGATAGCACTTAAAGCCCATTTCTGCAAATAAAGAAATATCTTCCTTGTAATGATGGTAAAAATCAATACCATTTCTTTTAGGATAGTACCTACTAATGGTAGGATCCATAGCTTCTTCCACTTGTTTATGAGTCATCATATGCCATTGGTCAGTCCAATGTTCTTTTGGGATGTTTTCATCAAATACATAAACATCTGATAGTGAAAGTCCCTTTCCACCTACATCACTTGCCCCTTCAAGTTGATTTGCTGCTGTTGCTCCTCCCCATAAAAAGTCTTTTGGAAAAGTAGTTTGTAATTTAAACATATTAGTAACCTCCATTTTTTTAATAACTTCACAGAATTTTTTAACTTGAAATTAGACAATTAGTGATATTAATTCTTGTTTTTGTACTACCTGTTTTTGATCAGTAGGAAAGACATCTAAGAATTTATCTGAATTGGTTACCACTATTGGTGTCGTTATGTCATAGCCAAGATCTTTCAATTTTTGTATATCGAATTCAGCAATTAAATCGCCTTTTCGGACCTTTGCTCCCTCCTTCACATGACATACAAAGCCTTCTCCGTTTAATTGAACTGTATCTAGCCCAATGTGTACCAATAACTCTGCACCAGCCTCTGATGTGAACCCGTATGCATGTTTTGTTGCAAAAACTAGAGTGACATTCCCGTCTATTGGGGATACTAACTTTCCTTCTTCAGGAACAATGGCTATGCCTTTACCCATGGCACCTCCTGCAAAAACAGGGTCGTTAGTTTCTGACAAAGCTATAGCTTTCCCTAACAATGGACTGCAGATTTTTTCATGTGTAACTAATGACTTTTCAGCCGCAATCTCTTTTCTTGAGGAGGAGTGTCTGTTTTCATTCTTTTCTTCATTCTCCTCTTTAAATCCAATTAGAATAGTTAAAATGCATGCAGAAATTAAAGCGAAGAAATACGCAATAATGTAGCCTATCATGCCATGCGCAACGACTGGAATAGTTAAGATACTTTTTTGTACTTGTGCTATGGCAGCAGAACCAAAACCACCAACAATACCACCTCCAATAGCACCTACAGTACAAGCAATTATAAATGGTGTTTTTAACTTTAATGTAACACCATAAACAGCGGGCTCTGTAATACCCATTAATCCCGAAAGAAAGGCAGATAAAGATAAACTTTTCATTTTTTTATTTTTGGTCTTAAAGAATACTCCGAGAGCTGCACCAGATTGAGCAGCAACGGATGGACCATTCATGGCTGTAATTGGATCTCGTCCATATATAGAAATATTATTAAGCATAATCGGAACAAATCCCCAATGCAGGCCAAAGATAACTAGTATCTGCCATAGTGCGCCAATAATAACCCCTGTAATAATCGGACTTAGATTATAAACAAACAGAGAGGCAGAAGCTATGATAGAACTTGAATATGTTGCTAAAGGTCCGATTATAATCAATGTTAATGGCAACATAATGAGCAGAACAAAGAATGGTGACAATAAGTTTCTGATACTTTCATGAAGTCTCTTCATGAAAAATCCTTCAATGTACTTTAATACCCATACTGCTAGGATAATTGGTATGACAGTACTACTATACTTTGCTAAAACAACAGGAATACCCAAGAAAGTAAGAGACTCACTTGCGTTTAGTGCATTTACTAAATCTGGATAAATTAATCCACCCGCCAAAGCTACTGCAATAAACTGGTTTGTTTTAAATTTCCTGGATGCCGTAATAGCAAGTATCAACGGCATGAAGTAATAGAAACTATCACCTGCTGCAGCTATAATTCTATAAGTCCCACCTTCTGTATCAAGGACTTCGTAATTACCTAAAACAAAATTCAGACCTTTAATTAATCCTGAAGCTGCCAATAAGCCTAAAATAGGGCTGAATATACCAGAAATCAAATCAATAAATTTCGAGAACAAATTTCCTTTAGATGCTCCATTATCATTATTGTTCTCTGATGTACTTGAGGATTCTATTCCAGTCTGTTCTATTATCGCATCGTGTACACGAGCTACGTTATTTCCAATGACAACTTGGAACATTCCTCCGCCCTTTGTGACTGTAATAACACCATCTAAATTTTCAATTGCGCTCTTGTTTGCTCTTTCATCATTTTTTAAAGTGAAACGCAAACGAGTTGCGCAGTGATATAAGTCAGCTATATTTTCTTTTCCACCAATATTCTCTACAATATCTTTACCAAGATTTTGAAATTCCATTTAAAACACCCCCTAATAATAAAAAAGACTCGGCTATAACTGATATAATTGTCCATGACAACCTTTCAGTTATATCCAAGTCTAGCCTCCCGAAGAGTAACAAGTTTGAATGCAATATTTAATTATCTTTTCTTTCCATTAACCGCTGAATATGAATAGTCAGGTAAGTTGCTTCCGTATCAGATATCTCGTAAGCATACTGTGTGATGATATGTTGCTTTATATTTTGCGTTATTTCAAATGCCTTAGAATATCTCTTCCTTACCATATCGAATAGAACTGGATCATCAACACTTTCATTCATTTCATTGGAAAAGATTCTATTAGCAAAGAATTTTAAATGCGTAATAAATCGAAATACATTCAAGGATTCTTGATTGATTGGTGTTCTAAGACGGTAAGTTACAATATTAAGAATCTCTTTTGTGAAATCAGTTATTTTTGTAACCGTATTCATATGTCCGCCTAACTGAGCGTTTACGAAATGAAAAGCTATGAAGCCCGCTTCATCTTCTCCAAGCCCAACTTTAAATCTCTTATTAATCATTTCCACAGCCTTTACTGCGACAGAATATTCTTCTTTATACAGCTTTTTTATTTCCCAAAGTAACCCATTCTTAACGTTAAGTCCTTCTCTAATTCTCTTAATTGCCAAGTTAATATGATCCGGCAGTGATATATATATACTTTCATTTAAATCTTTTTTCAGGTCTTTCCTAGCTAAGCTAATTATGTCATCAGCTACATTTATTTCTTCCATAGATACTTCTTGCAATAACTTTTTGAATTTCGAATACAATCCTTTATCCTCTACGTAGAATTTTTTCTCTATTCTCTTGGAGTCGACTTCATCGCCTTTCTTTTTGTTAAATGCTAACCCCTTGCCAATAAGAATTATTTCATCTCCTTGGGAATCTATACTTATGGCAATGTTATTGTTAATAACCTGATGTATCACCATATATTACATCCCCTTTCTTCTAAAAACTAAAAAGGCAAAACTCCAACAAAACATAAAATGAATAACATTTCATGTTTAGTTGAAGTCTTGCCTGATTACCAGTAACAATCTTCAAAAAGATATTTATTTTATACTTATAATACATTAAAGCCCCAAAAATGTAAACCCTTTCTTAAGAATAATAACAAGCGGTCCTAGACGGTTTGAAATTGATTTTTCAGTCAAGCACTGTAATTATCGAAAGTATCAACTGAATTTTATAAACGAAGTATAACTCCAAGTATTAGTGCTTATTTATGTATTAGACAGCAACTATTTATTTTAAGAGCTGTTGGAGCAATGGTATTAGTGTTTAACTAAGAATTATTCTAGCTACAATACAAGTTATAAAGGCTATGTATTAATTCGGTAATATGAGCAACAGAAATTTTCAAATTCGGCAATACAAGTGTCTTAGAATAGCTGAGGATATTCCAACAGCTGTTGCAGAAGTGCGGCCACATAAAAATAAAAAAGTACCCGTTGCACGAGTGGTTACTAGAGAACCTATCGAAGTTTCTTGCTTTGTTAATATGACATTCTTTAATATAAATTCACTCAGAGAACAAATTATTTAAATGAAGAGTTCTCTAATCCAATCGATGAAGATATTAAGTATCTCGATTATCTTCCCACTCAATATGTATCAGCTTGCAAAGAATCTAGGAATTGAGGGATTCGCTACAGTAGCTCACTAGAAAAAGGATTTAATATCCGTATTTTTGCTAAGGATAAAGTGGATTTAGTGATAGCGGCTTAGCTAAAGTCTCATCTGTTAATTTATCGATTAAGAAGCCTGAACTTTTTGATATATAAAATTATACAACTTCGATTCTTACAACCTTAAAAAGAAGGCAGATTAGCAACAGCTTCTCCGCCCATTAACTATCTATACTCTCTAAATTAGAAACGCTAAATTTAATTTCAAGATAAATTATATTCAAATCTTTTACCGCTATACATATTCTTAACTAGATACTGATTATATATAATTCTTCACCAAGAATAATTGTCTTTAAAACATTAATTCATACCTACAATTTAAATTATAGTTACAGCAAATGAATAACTAAAAATACGATAGGAGGAACTATTAACGATGGTAGAAGATTTATTGTATTGAACTTCTTAATTCCTAATATCCCAAAACCAGCTGCCATTATTAGTATACCTCCTACAATAGTAACCTCATTTAGAAGATCATTATTTATAGAATTCTCCAGCAAAATCGCAATTAAAAATATTGAACTTTGCCAAAAAAATAATACTACTCCAGCAACTGCTATTCCAATGCCAAATGTGGATGCTAATACAATTGAAGTAATTCCATCTAAGATACCATTCGCATAGAGATACGTATGATCCCCCTTTAGTGCAGCTTCTACAGGACCTAATATAGATAAAGATCCAATACAGAATAATAAGATGGCCGTTGATAATCCCTCAGCTAAATTACCTTTTGAATATCTATTCACTAAAGAGTTGAATTTAGATTCCAAATTAAGTCTTTGGCCAAGCAATCCTCCGGCAGCTAAACTTACAATAAAAAGCACCGGATATTTGCTCAATGGTAAATGTTGAACCACTGCATTTATCCCTAATGAAATAGCGACTAATCCCATAGATTGCATTAAGATGTTGTGATATTGTTCTTTGATTCCTTTTTTTAAAAAACTCCCCACAATGCTCCCAATAATTATCATCATTGTATTAAATATTATTCCTAACATAATCAACCTCCTTAGACAGTTCTTAATCAAAAATATAGACCCTCCAGTAAGGGGAGGGTCAATACTTTATTGGTATTTGGATTTCTGTCAGGTGGTCTTCTTCTTTTTCAGAGATATAATGGTTAATTATTGTTCTTTCAATTGAGTCTCCATTTACTTGAAGGCCATTATTTTGAATGTAATCAAGTGCGGCTTTGTAATAAAGGGGTGAATCGCTGTGACTTCCATTATAAGATACACATACATATTCACCTTCAGAAAGAGTGGTTCCAAAAGTACTTTGATTCTCTTCTTCATATAAGATAAATATTGAGTTATATTCGTCGAACTTTCTATCCTTAAGATTCTCTATGCTAACCGTAAGTCCTACGCCGCCAATAAAAATGGAAGAAGTCATTTGAGACAAGTTCTCTAACTGCTTCAAAGAAATTTCCAGCTCAGGCTCAGAAGTGATCTTATACATTAGCCTTACTATCTTTCTTTCTTTCACAAACCTTATTTTTGGGACTCCTAAGTCCTCCAATTGTCGTGCTGAGTTGATGTCCTCAATCCTATTCTGAAACCTGAGTTTTATTTGTTCTAATTCGTTAATTTTTATTTCTGTTAATTGTTTTTGTTTCTCTAACAAGTTTAGAAAACCATCTATATCTCTATGTTCTAAATGTCTCATAATTTGCTTTAAAGAAAAACCTAACTCTTTTAGATAGTGTATAGTGTTAAGTTGTTCAAATTGTTCCGTTGAATAATACCTATATCCGTTATTTGGGTCAACTTCAACAGGCTTCAGTAATCCAATCTCATCATAGTACCTTAATGTTTTTATCGTTGTATTATGGAGCTTTGCCATTTCACCTATAGATAATTTATTCTTCATTTCTATCTTCCCTTTAAAATCCGCATTTTCTCAAAAATACTTCATTTCCTTTCTCTTGTTAAACTTATCCCCACATAAACAAAAGTTTATTTATTACATATTCATTTGTCTGCCCTCCCTAAGACACAGTACTTGCTCCTGTCATCTCATACAGCATCAAGTACTGTCTCTTAGCCCATAAACGAATATTCGCAAATGAGACTGTTCTCTAATATTATGTTAGCAAGATGTTAGCATTTGCCTCTCCACCGCCCTTAGATCATCTTGTATCAGAAAAACCAAAAAGCCTGAAACCCTTATATACCAAGGGTTCCAAGCTTTTTTAGTTAGTGATTCCGACTGGACTTGAACCAGCGACCCCTACCCTGTCAAGTATTCGGTCTATCCTCCGATACCCTAAACGGAAAGTCAGTCGTCAATTCATGCGGAAAAACAACGCAGTATGTAATTTTCGCTCGCTCCGATAGGACAAGTATACGATATAGCACCGCAACCCCGCAAGCATGATTCAGCAATACCCAACATTAATCCGCCACTGATATAAGTATGAGCGCTTTCTCTTCTTCGGCCATCTTTCGGAGCTTCTTCGCCCGTGTCTCCGATATAGTCACGTAGTGAACTGCCGGAGGTTCCTTCGATCCCTGTCGGTGTAAATGCTGCAGAAGGGCGTATGCTTTCAGCTTCTCGCGATTGACCGTCATTCTCTGCGTTCGATCTATCTCGACGAAGTGATGCCGAATATTATCCGTATACATAGCATCGGGTACTATCCGATATCTTGCGAACTTTATCGGTTGCTCTACCTGCCAGCTTGCCGGTCGCCCCAGGTCTAGCCACGCCTGCCCCCGAAGTAAGATATGATGTACGTACGGCTCCCTCGAGTGCTTCAAATCGTCTATTCCGATCATGCCCGCCCCTTTCTTCGTGAGCGTATAGACTTTCTTTTCTCGCCGAAATGATCGTATGAGATTATCGGATTCTAGTCGGCCGAGTATCCGGTTTGCATTGCGTTCCCCGCCGAGATTAAGCGCATCTTGCATCATTGGTCGCGTAGCATATTCGAACCTAGCCAAACGTAATAATATCTCCTCCGTCCGCTTGCGGAATCTCTCTGACTGGACGTTCATATTCGATAACCCCTTTCGGCAGCTTCAATCGCTGGATCATTTCATCATCGGATATATACGGCGCCTGCGCTTCGATCCGTTCGTGTGTCCGATAAATCATGCGCCCTGGCTGCGTCAGCTTCTCCGCGCCCTGCTCGTCGATAGCAACCCGCGAAGCTATTTCGGTCGGCAATCGGAAGGATATCTTAGCATCGCTATTCTGCTTTATTTGCCGAGGAAGTACGTCGGCTGTCGGGTATTGAGTGGCGTAAATAAGCCGGTATCCGAGCGCTCCTGCTACCCGCGTGACCTCCGATAAGATATCGATGCACGATTGCTTCAGTGCCTTTATTTCGGATCCATCGCTCTTATCCGGTGCTAGCTGCGCAGCTTCATCGACGATAATAAACTTCCGTTCCTTAACGGTTGTCTCCACGATATTCGTATAACCTAGTCGTCGGAATCGCTTTAAATCCGCTTCGAATTGGCCCTGCAATGCGGTCAGAAGGTAATAAGCCTCGAAGACGTCTGACGCCACGGATTCGCAGTTATTCAATGGCGATAACTTGCCGAACTCGAGCCCGCCCTTCATGTCGATAAGATATAGCCGGGCGCTGTCTCCATACTGTTCGGTGAGGTAAGTTATAACGGACTTTAGGAATACCGTTTTACCCTGACGAGTTGCCCCGGCGACCGTCATATGCGGTGTCTTATCGAAGTCATGCGTTACAGCGCCGTCGAGCGACATACCGATCGGTACTGAATAGCCTTCGCATGGCTGCGCCATATCGGAATATGTTACCTTATTCGGAATCGTCTCCCGATAAAAGCGTATTACTAGCTGTCCTTCTGATCGGGTTACTAGCGTAGTCTCTGCGAAAGCCTGCTCGATACTACTGGCGAGCTTTTCCGTTACCGTCAGTCCTAACGGAATTGTATAACGATACTCTTCGAATCGATCCGTCTTTTCTTTGCCGCGATATGCCGGCAGGAATATGGACTTGCCTACATGCCTTACGAAGTTGTTCCGCCGAAATATAACGTTCAGCTTACGGCGACGAGCCATCGGCAGATAATGCGCTGCTTGTATGACCGAGGTCGCCAGCATTGCTGCGCCGATCTCTGCGATCATCGTACATGCTCCTTTCGTATAGTCTCCGGATTATTCGGATGTGTCTTCCGAAGGAGAATACACGAACAGTATATTCAGTTTCGCGTCATTGTTTCGTTATTTCGTCATTTCGTTACTGCTGTTTCTTCGTTACACTTATCTATAAGTACCCCTTTACTTTCCACTTCTCTTTCCCCCTCTTCGGCGCAGCGTTGGAAACAAAAAAGAGACCCGCATTATCGCGGGTCTCTTTTTTCGATTTTTATTGTAACTTTGTAACGCATTATTAAATGCCAAATAGCAGATGATACTACGTTAGTCACAATCGCAAGTAGAACTGCCGACATATTAACCTCCAGTCAGTCCTCTATACGTAAGCATCTCTTCTTCTGTATGGTGATCTGAGAAGATACTGTTATTCTAATAATATTGTAACATTCTGTCAGAAACTTATCAATAAACAAAAAAAGAGGCGAAGCAGCCGTAGCCACCTCGCCTTATATTCCGATAATTTCTTTTTTCTTAACGGTAAACTCTTCCTCGGTAATTACTCCGGAGTCCCTTAGCGCGACCCATTTCGCTAACTCATCTGCATCACTAGTCGCTGCTACAGCTACTTTAGATTCGCTCGGCGCGTTCATATATTCTTGAATAACCCGTTTACATTCCAGAAAATCCTTATAATACTTCTTCGAAATCATAAGCGAGTTTTCGTTTTTTGCCGCATCTATAGCTTTCCGTCCGCCAGCTTCAGTTCCTCCACTAAAAAGAATGGAAATATGCCCGGCTATAAGTCGCCCTGGCTCTTTTAATTCAATGCCACTTATAGACTTAATTTGGATATCTTTTTGTTTACCCCCGTGATATGTGCCCTTCTTATGCTGAATTGTAACCGTCGTCGGAGTAATCGTTATGCTGCCTGTTCCACACTCGAAATAATGATCTGACATCGCGTATCTCCTCCATTTTCTTTTAATATAAATATATCTTATTTTTAAATTACATAATATACGAATATGTAATAGGAAGGGTTTCCCCTTCCATAAAATTAATATCTATCTATCTTTCTTCGATCCCAGGCATTATTTTGATTCACATATGTTCTTATACCTTCTCTTGCCATTGCAGAACGGTATTCTCTATCCATTTTCTTCATAACATAAGCTGACATTTTATCCATCTCTTCTCTTGTGGCCGGACCATGATATTCGATAGGAACTGTAATATTGACTGATCCGCCCCCAACGATAGTCTGCCCATTTACTGCCGCAGCCCTCGACCTAGCAAGACTCATACTGCCCTCGTACCCATTAACATTCGGCATACCTAGTGCAGCCGCAGATGTAATTCTAGAAGCCATGTTTTTAGCTGTTTTAATAGCTGTTCCAGTGGCATCCACCATACCGTCTGCAATACCTAACGGTAGCCATTTACCAACGTCTTTGTTCATAACGCGAGATGGCGAGTTGATATCGAAGAATCCAGTAAACCCATCTTTAATACTTTTTCCGATACCTTTAACCGCATCCCAAACGGCTCCACCCATACTGGAAATACCGCTGATAAGTCCATTAATAATGTCTTTACCGATTTGTAACAAGTCAATCCCTTCAAAGGTTGAAACGATGTTACCCATGATGTCCTCTACGATGCCCATTACTGCATTAAATGCTGCGTCCCAATCGCCCTGGAATACTGCAGCGAATGTTTGGACTAATCCAGAAATAACATCTATTACAGAGGTAATTATCGTCTTAATAAGCGCGAATGAAACTTGTACTAAACCGGATACAATCGGCATAACAGCTTGGAATAATCCGCTTATAAACTGTAGGCCGCCTCTAATGATGTTCATTACTAGCTGCATAACCGACTGGATTGTCGTCGAAATGTATTGGAACGCAGCACTTACAACCGCCATTATCGTCGACCCGTTTGTTTCCCAGAACGCTTGTATTTTCGATAGAACTGCCTGGATGACTGATGCAGCAGCGTTAATGTAAGTCGTGATATACCCTTTAATGGAATTGTATATTGTCATTACATGAGACATAATAGCCGCACCGTGAGTCGCCCACAATTGTTGTGCATACGTTAGAATTTGTTGAATATACGTATTAACGAAAGATAGAACGGTCTGTACGGCTGTACTTATTGCATTTAGAGCTGTCGTCCAAATCGTTTGTATCGATGCCCATGCCGCGTTCACGAAGTCCCTGAACCAACCAACTTTGTTGTATGCAACTACTAAAGCTATTCCTATGCCGGCTATTGCCGCTACCCATAGACCGATGGTTAGAAGGCCGGCCATTAGTGCCGCAGATGTTGTCCCTAAAATAGCAGCAAATGCTCCGAACCCTGCGACAATCCCCGGAAGGAACGATAACAGAATTAAGAATCCGGATCCCAACAATCCAATCAATGGAGCCGCAATTAATGTCACTGAAATAAGCGTCTGGATTCCGCTAGGTAACGAGCTAAACCATTCACCTAATGTCTGCATCTTCTGCGACATAGCCGCAAAAGCATCCGATAAAGGTTGGAATATCGGAGTTGCAATCGCAGATGCGAATATTTGAAAGTTTTCCTTCAAGTTCTGAAGCCTTCCGCTGAATGTATCAGCTTGGGCAGCCGCTTGACCCCCGAAGGTTTCATCGAACCCTTTTTGTAGGGCCGGTAGCGCATCATCGGCTAAAAGCTTGCCCTCTTCGGCCATCTTCATTAATTGCCCCGGAGTCTTGTCCATCTGATCACCGAGAAGTTTCCACGCTGGAATACCTCGCTCGGCAAGCTGGTTCATTTCTTCCGCCGATATTTTCCCTTTCGCCTGTATCTGACCTAATGCCGTTACTACCCCGTCAAGTTCCGCCGTTCCTCCGCCAGTGGCTGCCACAGCATCTGCAACTGATTTCACGAACCCTGTTGCCTCGTCTGCTTCCATTCCCATCGCTGCTAGTCGTCGAGTACCGTCGAGCATGGACGGAAAATCGAACGGTGTTTTTGTTGCAAAAGATTGTAGGTCTGACATGATTGACTTCGTTTCTTCTGCCGAATCAGTGAATACGCCTAGTCCGATCTCCGCCTTTTCCATATCGGCAAGATAGTTCGCTCCAATACCGATTGTCGCACCAACTGCAGCCGTAAATGCAGCACTTGCCGCTGCTCCTGCCTGCCCTATTGCGCCAATATGACTGGATATACTTTCGATTTTATTTGAAAAGTTGACCATAGTTGTCGTGAAATCATCGATGGCTCTTATTCTAAAACTAATACCTTCTTGTGCTGCCATGACTATCACCAAGTTTCCTATTCATATCTCTATACATCTAATTGACCCCCAGTTTTTAGTTCAGACCGCTTCTGATTCTCTTTTTAATGTCATCACGAAAAGCTGATCTGTTTCCGAATAGCGACTTACGAAAGAAACCTTTACGACTGACGTGCGTGTATTCTTGGACGATTGCATATGGTAACGGTGAACCGATAAGCCACGACATAATCATTTCCTGCTGCGGGCTGGATGCGATTGTATTCGCAAGCAAACCAGTATCAACCGGCGCCGTCTCTGCTGCTTCCGATGCAATCTTCCGAGCGTAATATTCAGTGGATTCCTCTAATTCATTGCGAAGTTTTACCGCAGCTTTAGCGCCTAATCTGCGCTCTAACTCTTTAGCTCCGGTAATTGTGCCAACGAACCCTTTGCCTCTTCCCATCTACTCCCCTCCTTTCAAGGCATACAAAAAAGCCCGCCGGCAATGGCGAGCCTTTTGGTGTACACATTTACTTCAAGAAGTTTTCGCAAGCTTTCCTAAAGTCTTCGTTTGCTTTACTGACTAACAACGCTTGTTTTTCTGCATACGATTTTCTATCAATCAAAATTAAACGGATTACATCAATCGTAAGCTCGTAAACTTTTATCTGCTTATTCCTTATTTCTTTTGTTTGTTTTGTCTGAGGTAAGCGTTTTAGTTTTGTAAGGCCTTCTTTAATATTCTTTCTCGCCGACTTCGCTACTTCTTTGTCATTCTCTAATGTTTGAAAATCATTGGTAATATAATGATCTAGGTGAATTCTTTGCATTTCTTCTGTTATCTCTGATAATTTCATTTTTGTCCCCCTTTTTATTCTTCGTCTTTTTTCTGCGCCAATTTCGCAAGCTTTTCGAGTTCCGCTTCGTATTCCTCCTCGGTGAATGCTTTCCTAGTAGTAGGCTTGTCTGAGAAAAACATTTCGTGACGTTCTGCAAGTCTCCCACTAAGCTTATAAAAGAGCTCCAAAGCTTTCATACTAGGCAGTCCGTTGTTCTGCGCATCTCCGCGAATTGCTTTCATTAGCTGCGAATCAACCATTGGCTTATGGATAGCTAACTGTTGCTCTGATAAAGCATCCATGTACCTAATGAAGTCCCCGTTTTTCTGCCAGTTATGGATGCTTTGTCTACTTACACCAACCTCTGAAGCAATTTCGTCCATTGTCTGTCGTTCGTTTTTTAATCTAAACTGATTCTCCACTAGTAACCGCGCAGCTTTCGCATGCGTTGGGTCTAGTGCTTTTTCATAATCCTTTAAGCTTGGCATTTTTATTACTCTCCTCTAATAGCGGTTCAATTTCGCGATACTTTTCGCCAACTTCCCGCATTTTTTCGTTTAGGTATTCTTCGTCGTTTAACAATCGTTCGACTTCCGCTTTATGCGCTAGCCTTTCTTCGTGCGTATATTGCTTACGCCACGGGTCGAATGTATGCCGATTATCACTTTTCAAGAAACGACCGGCATAAAAAGCCATCGTTTTAAGATCGTCGATATCGTAATATTCGCCATCTTCTAAAGCTGCGTTACACTTCTCCATGACGCCCATTGCTATACGGATCCCCATATGTCTTCCGTGCCTTCCCTCTTTGCAATAATGCAGAAGCGTTAAGGGCAGCTCGCAGTCTTCGAAAACATCCATATCCATCGGTATCGGCCGATTAAACTTGTGCAGCATCGTAATATATTTCGCAACTATCGGAACAATGTCGTCCAGTTTAACGAAAGCATACTCGCCTAGCGTGGCCGGTACGATATGATAGTCCGGAGCTTCTTCGGGCAATCCCGCTGCAATGCGCCGTTTCCGTTCCGCTTCACGATGGATTCTAAGGCGTTCCCGCATTTCTTCGATATCCGTTACCATTCATCGAACCCCTTTCATTTCATAATAAAAAGCCCGCCGAGATTGGCGAGCACTGTATTATAGTTTCTTTAAAGTTTCTTCTATGTGCGGGACATAAAAAAGTTCATAACCCGCTTCATTAGGATGAGTTCCCGTATCGGTATACATATTCTTCATTACATCGATAAACGTGTTCAATCCACCATAAGAGTACAGATCAACAACAGGAACACTCCACTTTTTCATAACTTCTATAGCCGCATCGTGATAGCGACCTTGAGTAACTTGATTTCGGGACGACATTTTATGAGCAGTAATAAATGCTATTTTAGCTGCTGGAAACCTAGTTTTAAGGTCCTTAACAATATACTCCAACCCTCCAAAGTAAGTTGTTCTATCCAGTTCATCGCTATAACCAGAAGTAATCGAACCTAAGGTTGAGTAAAGAACGTCATTTGTACCTCCTTCAATCAGTATATAGTCAGGACTTACAGAGTTATTTTGACTAAGGAATTGTTCTATTTTTTGTTGTAGATTAGACCGTGTAGGGTCGCTTGCTGAAACATCTGCGACTGTTGATCCGCTTTGTGAATACTTATATAGAGCCATGCCGTTCCGATTAGCTATAATATCAGAGTAGCCGACGTAATTGTTGTAAGCACCAAAAGCAATGCTATCACCTAAGTCGAGCAATGACTTACCGAACAACGGATTTTTTTGGTCCGTATTGTCAGGGTTAGAGTAAGTGAATTCCGTGTAATAAGGTTCGGTGGGAGTTGAGGTCTCTCCTTTTTCCACTTGCATATCCAATTTCTCACTTACTGGGTAAGATACTCGGATATATCCATCTTCACTAGGTGTTATAATGTACTGTCCATTACTTGGGACATCTATAACTTCCTTCAGCTCTTTGTAAATAGTGTATACAGCTACTTTACGAGTATATTTTGACACATACGAGGTTGAGGCAGTAGTAGCTATAAAGTCACTAGTTTCATAAGTTTGGCTACTGGTATTGATTGCTCCTGAGTTATCTAGGTATCCAATAACGGATTTATCTAAGTTAAATAAATTTTTTCCAGTAGTTATATACTTATTTAATGGTTCTCCCGTATCAACTCCGAATTCAATTAGTGTCCGATTAAAACCCATATCAAAAGCCTCAATAGCTTCTGTTACACTCCGAATATGCGGAGTCATGTCTATATCACTTTGGGTGGAAAGTATGACAAGTCTGTAATACCCATCTGAAGCGAATTTGTATACCCCACTTTCTGGCATAACGGAAGACCCTTTTAATGTTTTATCTGGATTATAGATGTAAAGTGTGGCACTAAAACCTGATAGCTTAAATCGTACATAGTCCCCTATAGAGTTTTTTATAAACGTACTTCTTAACCGGGTATTGGTCTGTGCTGAACTATCCTGTCCCGTTGAACCGCTGATGGTACCCAACTCTAAACTTAGTACCTTCTTCGGTGTATTCAAATTATCAGCCAATAAGCTATCAATTTTTTTCGCTGTTACAGAATTGTCTTGTGGAATTGAAAGCAAATTAAAAGTAGCTTGCCCGCTCATTGCACCTAGTGTATCACTTGATAAATCGGTTAGTTCTATCTTTGTATCTTTCCTTCGTACATCTACAGCATCTGCTTTTGACTCTATTTTCTTCTCTTCTGCATCTACTCTTGCTCCTAAGGTAGAGTATGTGTTTCCATTCGCGTCAGTTCTGGCTGCAACAACTTCTGGGCTGCTATCTCCGTTCTCCAAGATAAGGTTGTCTACGGTCTGCGCTGTCTTATTTACTGCCTTTCGAATGTCACCTAAATTATATCCTACTGGATTTGCCACTTATATATCCCCTTCCGTTTTCTTCTCTGTAGAATTTCTCTGTAGAATTGCTCTGTTCCGCCGCCTGCTTCTGCAGCGCTTCGATCTGCGCATCTTTTATCGCAACATCTACGGAAAGCTTCGCAACCTGCTCCGATAGATGCTTAATTACCGCCTGTGCATCGATATTCTGCCATTTAAAAAGCTCGCCGATTGGCGAGAATTTACTTAATCGGTTTTCCTCCATTGCCTAAGTGGACAACGTAATAATTTTTTACCTTTATGGGATCTGTAGTTTTTCTTTCGACCATTCCGGAACGCGAATAACTTGAACCCGCATAAGAGTCAAACTCGTAAGTTTCTCCCGGCTCGTATCTGTAATCTACTGTTGGAATATCCATCCGTAGTATCTCGTATTCATCTTCATTCTTCGTGAGCCATCGATCCATATCGGACTTATTCGAAAAACGAATTAAGTACGTATGCACTGAAAATTTAACCTGCAACTGGCCATCCAGGAATTCCATCCTCTGAACTTCAGAATGATCCGGGTTGCTGCGCTTAAACTCTTCTAACTCCTGGGCGTTATTGAAATTGTGAATCGGAGAATGAGAAGTTGATTGCGATAAAATTTCGTTCAAGTTAGCCATAAGTAGTATTAGTCCCCCTTGCTACAAAGTAATGGCGAGCAGTTAGTTTATGGGTCTTCCTCCGTTACCTAGTCGTACTACGAAAAGGCCCCGTTTGCTAGTTCGTTTTTTGGGCGTTTGACCAGTTGCTCTGCGAGAATAATAACCATTAAACGGCTCCATATTGTACGTTTCCGTTGGTTGTGGAGTATTATCGATTGCTGGAGGTTCTGTGATTTGTAAAATATTGTATTTTCCTTCGTTCTCCTCTAACCATTTTTCCATCTCTTCTTTCTCTAGGAAATTAATCATATGATCTAGGATAGAATAAGCAACTTCGATTGATCCGTCTGGATGTTCGGCTGTTGAATTAACAGAATGATTAGGATTCTTCTGGAAGTGTTCATCCATCTCTTTAGCTGACTTGAATTTCATGCTACCGCCGTAACCTGTTGAAGTTGATGTGATTGTATTTAAAATCGCCATTTCATTTATCCCCTTTTATAGCGAAACGCCGGTCAGCCTTCTTGCCGTTTCCCTGGCGCCGCCTTTTTTATTTTGTCGTTGTTTTTCCGTTACTTCCGTTAACGTTCGCAGCATATATGCTTCCCAACCGGCCCGGTCGTTAGGCTTTTTCCGAATAAGGTTATCTCGCCTCGGTCGAAGCGAATGATTCTTCCTGCGCGACAGGCTCTTCTTCCTCCGTATTAGTATCGAAGTTATCGACATGCTCGTATCCCGATTCGCGAGCCATATCATACGCCGCTTGCTTCGTAACTGGAACAAGCAGTATGTCCGGATAGCCTTCGTAGATTCGACTAAATAGGCAAGCCGTTTCGACTGTCTCCGAGTCTACAATGCTGATGCTGACAAGTGTTGCCGGGCCATTAGGGTAGTGTCGGTGAATAACCTTGCAGCGTTTTATATGAATCACTCCTTTAGTAATAGTTATTTGTTCCGATGAATGACTCGGTTACGTACCGGATCATCGGCGTTTTTTGTGCGAATAGCACCGAATAGTTTTTAAGTTTCTTCTTGAATACCGAGCCTCGGACGATTGTTTGACCGAAGATAGTATCGTTAATTCCATCGTTTTCGAAATACGCAACCGTAACACCGTAGTCCACGTATATACCTTCGACCTGGTACGGTTCCCATTTGCCGGTATCGCCGTTTAGCGCTATGCAATAGCCTGCGTGAATGATTCCGTTAGGAAACTTTGTTGCATCGAGCGTAACTCCGACCTCTTTAAACTGTACGTGCTCGCTGGCCAGTATCGGGAATAGATCGCGATAGGACATTTCCTTCATTTCCAAGCGCCGCCCTTGCCGCGATGCAATGTCTTCTTGTAAGTCCCCATAAGCTCCGCTAAATCCTTCGCCGTCAACTTCTCTGTCTTTTTACTCATTTCGAAATCTCCGCCCTCTCTCCAATCAACTCCGTTATAGTTGTCTTTCGTTTAATTGCATCCTCCGCAAGCTCGCTAGCCTGTCCTAGTTTCGAATGATTGTATACTTTAACCGCCATATTCTCGACGCCGAGCTTTCGTTTTGCTACTCGTACGTGCTGGCTATAACGGTAAAATGCGACGTTAGTCCGGACTACCTCCGGAATGCTTCCGTATTCCTGCTCGATAAGCTGCATGGCGTTAATAAAGCATGGCTTCAGTCCGGTTTCTTCCGAAATGTAGATGCTTCCGATATAAACGTCGGTTTCCGATTCACCTTCAATTCGAGTAACTGATATGCCTACTCCGATGCCTTCCTCGCTCTTTAGGACTGATATAAGCGCTCTGTCTATATAATTCTTGCTTCCGATTGTTGGTTTTTCCAATTTTCATCATCCTTTAATAACAAGTTCTCGGCTTCTTCCGTTGTCATTCCGCCAAAGTGGGCGATATGCCATATAACAACCCTTAAATTACTTAAAGGAACTCTTCCGCTGGATCCGAAGAAATCAACGAATGATTTACTTCCTTTCATGGCATTACACGTCGGACAAACGAAAACATTATTCGATAAATGATTCCTTCCGGATCTTGCTAATGGAATTATGTGTTCGAGATGGAAAGTTCTCGTATCTTCTTTCTTAGATTGACCACAATACATGCACTTCGTATAAGAGTCGTACATAACAGCTATATCTTCTTTGGCAACCTCTACCGCTATTTGATACTTAGGATAACGATCATGCAGCCGATAGTAAGCTTTGGCTCCCTTATGAATGTACTTCTTCTTGCAGTCATAACAACGATGTGTCCTGCTGTCTTCCGCTTTAACCCTGGCATCCTTTTCGAATTGATCGATAGGCTTAGGCTTCCCGCATGTTTTACAGAATCGCAAGACTGTAGATTCCTCAATAGTTGCAGTCTTCATTTTTATTTTTCCTCCTATAAGACTTGATAATTGAATTTTAATGTGGTATTATGAGATTAGGGAAAATATAATCTAATTTATATAAGAAGCACAAAAAAATAAATGCTACTCAGCAAGCCGCTTGCGGTTGCTCTTAAAAGCCAGGTAATCATCTGTTACCTGAAACTTTTTAGAAATTTTAGCTATAGTCGCAGCACTTACATTACGTTGGCCTCTTTCCATGAAGCTAACACTCGCTTCGCTGATCCCCAACATTTCCGCAAATTGCGCTTGCGTAAGCCCCATGTACAATCTAACCACTTGAAATTCTTCACCAGTCATACATACCCCTCCTTTCTTAACAATCCGACCAAAAAATAACGGGTCAAAGCCCTCCGTGGTTGGGCTCGACCTCTTCACTAATACGTGAAATTTTCCCCCAATAAATGGCTTTAAATCGCTGATTTTCCAACTTTTTCGTCTTCATAATCGTCCATATTTTCTATAGGAATTTCCCATTTTTCCATCTCTCTTCTTTCGTGGTCTTCCGTTGTTGTTTTGTAAGCGTAAACCGGTAAATATGTGCCGTTTTCGTATATCTCACTTGTCCTTCTGAACTCCTTATTTGCGTCCATCTGCATCTGTTTACAACCAGCCGTGCAATACAGACTATCAGACCGCCGTACTCTCTTCCGAATAAACATCGATCCCTCTTCGATAGGAAAGTAGTTAAGGCAGAATTTACATTTACACTTACGCAATTTCTTTCGTTCCCTCCGATAATCCACCCACGTTAGCGCGCTACCAGGAACTTCCATCGCAGTCCTGAAGTCGTCGTAAAAGTCCATTATCGTATAATCCGCGCGCTTGACGTACTCCCGCTCGAGCATACGCCATTCTTTAGCTGACCTTGATTCGATTTCAAAATCCTCGTATCGGGCGAGCAGCTGCATTGCATTATAGTCGATAAGCCATGTCGCACCTTCTAACGTGGTTAAAGGCGGCCGCTGCAGATTACCTTCTAATACGTTAGCACTAGGAGACATATCGCTCGGCTTCTCTTTGTTGAACCCCTCCGTATACGCTACAGGATGCGTCGCTCTCATTCTCTCGGGATAGTAACCGTTAGCATCGAAATACCGTTCCAATTCTTCGTCAACTTGCTTAACAAGCTCGTCATATTTCAGCTGTGATTCTTCGATAGTCAGTCCCTTATGCGATCTGTTGTTCAATCTTGCCATTTGATCCATTCTTCTTCCGAAAGCTGCTTTTGAATATCCCCTCATATAAGTTGTACCCCCTATAGGTTATAAGTTGTTAAGAGCGATGTTCTGAAGCGGGGATAATAACTAAGCGCAATTATCTTTGTAATAGGTTAGCCAACGGTTAGTAAACTCGGTTCGCTTAACGTAATTTCGGACTTCTTTTTTGCTGCATAGTTTAGTTGCGATCTCTAAGAATGAATCATCGATAGTCACTTCCAAATATGGCTCGTCCTCTTTCGGTTCCGAAATTAATAGCTTATACATATTGGACTTATATCGAACGTGTCCGGCATACTGCGTCCAAATCCAGTCAACTTCGCCCTTTCGTACATATTCAATAAATCCCCCGCCGACTAGCCTTCGGATTGTTCTCCCTACTGTATCCTTCGAGTTTGTACCGATCATCTGTAAAGCCCTCGCCTCGGGAAAGTAAAATATTTTCCCTTCATGTTTGCTTGTGATTAACATCGCATAGAGCGCTTGTTTGATTTTGAACGGGCCAGCCTTTAGTATCTCGATAACTTCTGACTTGAACACTTTGACCTTCTTTTTACCGTCCATAAGACTCCTCCCCGTATAACCGATATTCCGCAAGTTTATTTTCTATAACGGAAGCATCACGAAAGACAAAAACTAGCCTTCCCTTTAACCTTTGCGATGGCTGTACGTCAATAATTTTACAACCGTCAGAAAGCAATTTCCTGGCGATACGGAGACTCATAATGTAATCGCTCATATACCTCAACCTCCTAATCTTTTATTCTCCTTCTTAAGACGCTCTATCTCTTTTTCCAAACGATCATATTCGGCTAATGATGCCTTTTGAAGAGTTTTGTAAGCTATCTCTAAGTTTTCGTAATCCGAATACAAAGCAATATACTCGTCGTATTTAACAAATTTTTCTTCCATGAAAATTCCTCCTTGATAATTCGATGATTTTGTAGTAACGTTATTTTTGAAGAGCTGTACCCAAGATACAATTTTAAATAAATTACAGCTTATACTCTGACCACTCACGCAGTACGCGACGCATTCTCGATGATGGCAAGTAAAGCTGAATAGGTTGTCCGTTTCTAATCTGCGATCGATATACCCACTGTAGAAGGTCGCTGACGGCTAGTAAATCTTGGTTGACTGTTACGCCGTTATCCTGGAAGAACGCCCTCTCTAATGGGTTCATATAGCGATTAAAGACATATGCCAATGCTCTCCGATCACTGTATTCGTTAGTTGCTCGAGCGTTACATTGTAAGAATGAACGTGTATATCCCCTACCGGATAAACCTGCCTTTGCTTTTTTCACGGTTGTCCATAGGTTTTCTTTAGATTTAGCCTTAGTTATATTTCGGAAATAGTTGTAGATATTATTTCTGATTTCTTCTTCTTTTTCTGCGCTCATATTACCTAGATAAGTTGAGCTAAAAGCATTCTCTACATCTCCGACATCATTCAAATTTCCTTCGTACAAATCAATTAGATTAAAAAGCTCCTTTCGATTTTCTGAAAGACGATCATAGTCCGTAAGAGTATAACTGCCGTTTTCTTTCCGAACAGAATGATACTCGTATTCGAAATCATAAAGGTCAAAATAATAGCGCTGTATTTGTGCGTCGAAAAGGTAAGTTAGAATAAAGGCGCTATTAAAGGCATGAAATACCTGCGGCGGAAACGCCCAAATTAAGAATTGGCCGCGATGATAAAATAAATTATTAGAGTTTGCTAGTAACTTAATGTCTAAGTATCGACCCTCTACATATTCGTCACAATTCCAAACGACTTTATTTTCGAGTATCTGTATATGTCCTAGTCGCTGCAGATCGGTAATATCCCGCTTCGTTACGTTAGCTTTTTCGATTACGTCCATTACTTCATCGAGAATTAAGGTATAGCCCGCACCGGTGAGTAGATCGATTAATTCTTCGTCGGCTGCCTGGAATAAAGAGTGCGTCGAAACTATATCGCACCCACTAACGATAAGCTCTTTAAGGCTGCGTAACTTACTCCCTTCGCTATTATTGTTGTTCGGCGCAATAAACTCGCGGGTACTTTGTTTTTGAATACGGTCAACTTCGGCAAGATACGGTGTAATGTAGATAAATTTATTCTGCTTGTCCGATTTGTTCATATACTCGATTGCCCAGCTGGTTTTACCGCTACCCATAATTGAATCAACTACATTAATTGTCATTAAATTCCTCCTTTAAATGGCCCTCTATATGTTAATAGGGTATTTTTTAGTTAATCGTGCCAGTTTCGGTAAAATTTCCGTTACTTATAGTACCCACGCCAACCCTCGAAAGAGCAGCCGGGTGTAAAAATACCTTATAACTGTATAGACGAAATCCAAACCGTATTGGCGCGCATAAAAAATAACTTACATAAAGAAATACGCATCATTTGAGCGCTCAGGCGCGATAATTGCTAAAAATTCCATGATATCTCACAAAATGAATCTATTTACCTACGTTAAACAGTAATTTTTTATATCTGCCCACGATTTACGCTTATAAAGACTTTCATAATATAGTACCCCGAGGATGACCATATTTCTCATTCTTCTACCATAATTAATACAACGCTAGCAAAACCCATCTCGCTCAAATTAGCTTTCAAAATATAAGACGGACCCTAGCAGGAAATTATACTTCCGAAAAAGTATTTCTTAAGAAAGAGTACGTTTCCCGATTGAATTCTGCGCACACTTAACTTAAAACGGCTTCAATCGTAATCGTGGCGTTCAAACTACGAGCAACTTCTTCGCCCTTCTTAACACGCCGCTTGTACTCGCGTTCGACCTCCGATATATGACGGCGTAGGAGGTCGTGAGCTGGCTGCAGTTGTACTAATTCGCTCTTGATACATCGGCGGCGCTGCAGTACGTCTTTAAGTTCGCGGGCATATTGGAAGCCTTCCGATTCATCGAAATCATGCTTTTCGATCTCGTGGTATATTGCACTTACCTGCTTGTCCGCTTCGGATTGCATCTTGTTCAGCATGTCGAAGTTATCGGCTATTTCTGTATGTAGCTCTTTGAGGCGTTCGAAATAATGAGAGGCGAGAGTCATGCGATCGCCCCCTTTACAGCAGTCTCGACTTCTTGTCCGAAGATAGCAATTAAGCAGCCGGCAGTAATCATATCCGAAGTAGACTCGACGTATCCTAACGGCTTTTCATGCGGGTATAGCTCGGCATACTGTTCCGGAGTCATATTGGCGAGGTAAGTATGGCCGTTTGGCGCCTGGTACTTCACTGTAATACTTCCGGCAATCCGGACGAAATGCGCAAGGTACAATTCGGATTCGAAAGAATCTGCGCTGATCCATTTTAGTGACGGCTCGACCGCTTCTGCTTTCGGGAAATCTCCGAAGATATCATGTAACTCCGCATCCAGTTCCGGACCAAAGATATCCGCAAGAACTTCGACATACACGCAAAGCACTCGGCTATCCTGCGACTCTTCAAGTGGATCCGTTGGGAACATGCGGTCATAGTCCGCGATAGATACAGCTCTGCTACGATTGAACCCTTCGTCGCTGAATCGAAGTTGTACACGATCATCTACTCGCGTAGCTTTCAAGAAGAACTCCTCGACGTCCACTTTGCGCCATTTTACGTAAGGGCCGGCGGGCATTTCTCCGGCTACGTCCGGGATATTATGCTGTAGACGGACTGCATCGAATAGTTCATTTACATCGTCCATTTCATCGATACTAGCGCGACAATGTTCGCGTATAGCTTCCGGCATGTTGAATCCTGCGAAATAAAGATCGGCTAACTTTTCGAATGCCTCTGCAGACACTTCCGGACGGACTTGCGGATGACCTTGTACCTTAATCGCTTCGATGATTTCGTTTCTATTCATTATTTTTCGCTCCCTTTTAGGCGTTTTTTAGTTTGTTCGATACCTTGACGGACAACTTCGAGAAGACTATCGGACCGAAATACGTTGACGATGGCGGCTGCGCCTGCGGCATCCAGTGTCGGAAATGCTAGCGCGAATGTTTCGTTTTCCTCTGATATGACGATTACTTTATCGCCGATGCGGCGGCTAAACCGATAAAACGTGACTTCCTCCGGATCGTGCGGTACCATTACGATATCCTCCGATAGTGTGCTGCCTGCGACTGTGACGGCTTGTTGCTTACGGTGCTCGTCCATAAAGCGGATTTCTACTTTAACTTCGTTCATGTTCCGGCTCCTTTCATTATAGGGCGATGATTAACGTGACATAGACAAAGGCGAGAGTGACGGCGAAAAGTATCGGGAAAGCTATTTTCGGATTCGTAATTTTAACCATCTACAATTCCGTTATTTCGTAATTCTTAACTTGATTATAATTACGTTATTTCGTAATGTCAATACATATTTACGTAATTTCGAAATTGTTGTATAATCGGCGTAGGATAAAATGAAGCGAAGCGAGGGAATGTCCGTGAGGGTTATCGAAGTAAGATTAAAAGAAATATTAGAGGCTAGGAAAATCACACAAAAAGAACTTGCGGATAAGACGAACATAAGAGCAGCTGCGATAAGCGAGTTGTATAACAATCAGCGTAAAACGATCAATAAGGAACATATTACGAAGATTGCCGATGCACTGGATATAGACGATATATCGGAGCTATTCGTAATTAAGAAGGTATAGGCGCCAGGTGGGCGTCTTTTTTATTGCCTAAATCCCGTTAGTGGGAATCGGGTAAGCTACGTCAGCCCCCGAGATAAAAAATTATGGCGCGAAATTTTTCAGCCCCTGAGGTAGAAATGAATTCGCTGACCGAAGGATTACCAGAAGGCATTGGTAAATTTTAGGATACCCCCCAGCATAAAAAAAGAAGCCGACCATCATGGCCGACCTCAATCATAGCGAGAAATCTACGAGACTTGCTTCGATCTCTTCGTCTGTTATTCCGATATACTTTAATGTTATTGAAGGCGCCGAGTGATTGAAGAGTGTTTGCAATGATGCGACGTCCTTCGTGCGCTTATAGTAATGATAACCGAATGTCTTACGCATTGTGTGCGTGCCTATGTCGTCGCGCTCTAGCATCGCAGCAGCCTTCGTAAGTACCCGGTATGCCTGCGTTGTACTGATAGGAGCCGTACCCTTACGGCTAGGGAATAGGTACTCCTCTTCGCCCATACCCGCTGTATACTCCGCTATCTCCTCGCGCAGCTTGGCGTTCATAAAGAAGCGGCGTGGCTTACCCGTCTTCTTCTCGCGCTGGATAACGTGCTGCTTATCCCGTACATCTCCGACCTTTAGCGGTACAATATCGCTTACTCGTAACCCCGTATTGATTCCGAATACGAATAGGAAACGATCACGCTCGGTCCCGAATCTTCTTAGCGCCCATTTCATCTCTTCTATTTCCGCCTGTGTCCGTAGCGGCTGCACGTTCTTCTCATTCATTTTCATACCTCCAATGTACGTTATTGTATCGTTATCCTTAGTTTACGATAAGAATACCGGAAAATCAAGGTTTCGAAAGTAAGAAAATATACAAAGTCGTACATTAGGATAAGTGACGGCCGATCATGCGGAGTGCTGCCGGGTTGCCGATGTTCCTAAAAAGCAGAGTAATTTCGGTATATATCCTAAAAGGCAGACTATCTCGTTTAAACGTGAGCCCCTGAGTTTCGGCGGCCTCTCGCCCATGAAGCCTGCGCCTGGTAAATCGGGCTTTCGTAAACCGAAGTAAAGATAACGGATCCCATTCGCTACCACTCCGATATAAGCTATAAAGCGCATGGCTGTGCGGTTCGTGGCGTGTTATTGCCGCCAGTGCCAACGCTATGTATCGGCATACGGCTACTTTACACGGGAAATATTTCCCACGATATGTACTACTACACTACCGACCCTTTCGGACAAAGAACGTCCTCAGCAGGGAAAGATCGCCCTGCAGATTACTTTACTCCGAATAATATCCCTATCGATGTAATTAGATGGCATGAGGTACGGTTTTTGTACCGATATGCAGTGCTTGTCTTTTAGCACTTCTATATACCTCTCTATAAGGGGAAGGCGCTACAACCCGCAGTATATCAACGTTTTCGGCGGCATTTAGCACATTCATTCTGCTAAACGGAATGTAGTAGTAATTATCAAGGTATTTGCCCAGTATCCATAACGGTACTTTGCCAATATACAAGTTCCGTAAATTACCGTTAGGTATTCTTATCAATCGCTCCCTTTCCAGTAATCTCCTAATCTATCCGACTATGTTTCCGTGATAAAATAGTATCGAGGTGGTACGTATGTTTATTTCGCCTATGCTATTGCATAAATCGGACGAGCCGTTCGATGATTCTGGTTATCTTACCGAATTGAAACTCGACGGCATCCGCTTAATATATTCGGTAGGTCCAGACGGCAAAGTCCGCCTGTATACCCGCCACAAGAACGAAGTTACCGCAAGATTCCCCGAACTCCATGCCGCTGATCTGCCGCCTGATACGATACTCGACGGCGAACTAATCGTCAGCGATTCCGAAGGCAAGCCGGACTTTGAGGCGATGATGAGCCGGTTCATGTCCCGCAGAGATGATAGATATGCAACGCCAGTCCATTTCGTAGCTTTCGATATCCTGCGCTACAAGGGCGAAGATGTTCGCAAGCAGCCGCTGCTAGTCCGCAAAGCGTTCCTTGCCGATGCCTTGCCGGAAGATACCGACGTCATATCCAAAGTCCGCTATATCGAAGGCAACGGACCGGCGTACTATGACGTCATTAAGTCGCAGGCGCTCGAAGGTATCGTCCTAAAACGGAAGGATTCGCATTATGAAACGGGCAAGCGCAGTCATTCGTGGCTGAAGGTCGTAAATTACCGCTATGATGACGTATTTATCGTCGGCTACCGTAAGAAAGAATTCGGCCTGGCGCTAACTTTCGGTGATGGCCGTTATGCTGGCGTTATGGAGCTCGGTGTGTCTCCGGAAGTGCGTCGTCAGATGTATCGGACGCCGACCGTTAAAGAGTCGAAGGGCTTCGCCTATTTCGATAAGCCGATCGGCGTGCGCGTCAAGTGCCGTAACCTAACTAAATCCGGGCTGCTTCGGTTGCCTTCGTTCGTAGAGTTCGCTTAATCGACGGGCTCTTTTTTATATAGTAATAATATCCCAAAAAATACACTAATATTCTAAATTGTATTTACATTGTTAATTATTGCAATTATAATACATTCATTACATAAAAATTGGAGTGAATTGCATGAAAAAATTTTTGGGAATTCTTTCTATTACCGCTTTACTATTATCAGGAGGATCTTTCTTAGCATCTAATGTATCAGCTGCCAGTGCAGTTACTGACACTGGCGGAACTAGCAAAAAATGTTTTGCGTATGATTATGCACGTAAAAAAGGCTTTTGGTATGACTGCTGGAGACATTAAACAAAGTTTACCCCCCTGCTATTTAAAAGTAGGGGGTTTTTTTATTGCACAACAGAATTATTTATCTCATTTGTTGATTAAACAGAGTATAATAAGAACAAACGTTCTATTTAGGAGGTGAAGAATATGAATGAGCGCGGATCAATCAAATGGACCTCGTTAATGTTGCCGGAGCATATCCAGGAATTAAAACGATTAAGACAACGTCAGTATGACGTCAATCAGCCGGTATTATCGGAGGATCAACAAGAGGAAATACAGCGGAAGGTTCGTGAAGCTTACGAAAGTCAAGCGCCTGTTACCGTAGAGTATTACGAGAACAAGCGCATGCATTCCGTGAGTGGTACGATCGATAAAGTCAATCTAACCATGAGACGAGTAGAGATAAGCAGCCGGACTGGATTAGATTATATTACTTTTAATAAAATCAGTAATATAATGTTTAAATAATGAGGTATAATGGAAGTCGAATAATTAGTATTAGGAGAAGTAAAAATGAATATTATTGATGTAATAGGTGCTTATGTCACTATTTCTGCCCTTCTAAGTCCCTTGATTGTCTTCTTAATAAAAAAATATATTGAAGCCAAGGTAAAGCACGGATTTGATAAGGGCTTAGAAGATCACAAACATGATCTTCAGCTCCTAACAAAAGAAGTTGAGTACGACTACCAACGAAGAATACATGACTTTAGTTTATTCAGTTCTAAAAAACATGAAGTTTATCCCCAATTGTACTCATTGATTAGCGACTTACACATGAAATTTGAAATTGCTTCCTCTGCTTATAAGGAATACCCCGACTTTAGAACAGATACTAAATTTGATAGAATTGAAGAGTATCTTAAAAAGCATGAGGTTTCAGATGATAGTATAGAACAAGTCAAAACTGAATGGTTATTTGATAAACAAAAAGGAATTCAAAAATTCCAAACATCGTTAGATTTTCAGGAAATCCTAGTTACTGATAAGAAAAGAGTAGAAGCTTATAAAGAGTTCCTGAATAAGGAATTATTTACAGGATCAGAATTATCGGATTTGATTAAAGAGTTTTTAAATGATATTAGAATGGTATTAGTTGAAGAGACAGATAAAGTATTGTACGGAGAGTATGAGGGTAATAGACAAGAATATTATAAAAAGCTCCGTCAAAAACAAGAAGATATTAGAGGAAAAAAAGATAAAATTAAGGTTATGATTCAGAATGAATTAAATATTGATAACAATAAAGAAATGGCAAAAGACACAAATTCTAAATGACAGTGTCTTTTGCCATTTCTTTGTATATAGATGTATGCGTATGATGTTTAAATATTTCTCACTACTTTCCTTCTATAAAAATCCTTACTAGGTGCAAATTTTTCATGTGCAGCCACAATGTCTTCCCTCGAAAACTGAAGATAATTCTCCGTTGTTTTTAACGATGAGTGGCCCATTATCTTGCTCAGAGTCATTATGTCTCCACCCTTTTTTAAATACTTAATTGCAAAAGTATGACGGAACCTCCCTGGTTGTATCTGCGACAATCCTGCCCTTTTGGCATACCGGTGAAATAGTCTGCGGATAGCATCGGGCTTTAACGGATCCCCAAAAGCCGATAAGAAAATATACTCACTCTCTCCGAAGAATTTCTCG
>NZ_JAWVPF010000008.1:0-251373 GCF_046592595.1 Terribacillus saccharophilus
AAAACTTTAATGAAATAAGATTATGTATGGTGTTCAAGGTCGTTTTTGTTTTTCAAGAAGAAGACGGCAGACGAGATTCGAATTAGTCGCGTGGGCTCGGAGATGTGTATAAGAGGCGGCGTCTACAATAATGTAGAAGAGTCGACAAGGCTGGCATAGTGGAGTAGTGCGCTTTGTCGGAAATTCACTATTAATTTGGGGGTATTGATCTTATGAAAGGTAAGAGGCGTTTCAAGTTTTCACTTAGCAGTGCGGCAATTATAGCTATTCTATCATCGATAGTTTTACCAACCAGTACATACGCTGCTGATGAAAATGGAGAAGATTTTTCTTTGACGATCATGCATATGAATGATACACACGCGCGTGTGGAGCCGCTGGCGAATATGGTGACAGCGGTGAAGGAAGTTCGTGCAGATAAGCCAAATGCTTTGCTATTTAATGCAGGAGATGTTTTTTCTGGAACGCTTTATTTCAATCAATTTCAAGGGCAAGCGGATTTGGCGCTGTTAAACATGATGGATATTGATGCAATGACGTTCGGGAACCATGAATTTGACCTTGGTTCCAGTGAGAATGGTCATGCTTCTTTGAACAAATTCATCGAAGGTGCAAACTTCCCATTTGTATCCGCGAACGTGGACTTATCCGCTGATCCTTTTGCGGGCGGCCGAGTTAGCAATACATTTACAGAAGATGCGCTGGATAGCACGGTATACGATGGAATGGTGAAGGAAGTAAACGGAGAGAAGATTGGTATCTTCGGACTCACTACGGAAGAGACTTTGATGACATCGAGCCCAGGTGCTGCAAAGATTACGAATTATGCCGCCGAAGCAGAGCGGGCAGTTGCAGCGTTTGAAGACATGGGAGTTAATAAAATCGTCGCTATTTCTCACCTTGGCTATGACAGCAACCCTTCAGTCGGTAATGATTTGATGCTGGCAGAGCAGGTTGACGGGATTGATGTCATTGTGGGCGGTCATTCTCATACACAGTTAAATGAGCCGACTGTTGTTGCGACGGATGAAAATGGTGCTGCAAAAGACCCTACAGTTATTGTACAGGCATATCAATATGCACAATATCTAGGGGAACTTGATGTACTCTTTAACGAGCAAGGCGTTGTAACAGAATCTGCTGGTCATTTGATAGATGTAACACAAAAACAAGCAGATCCAGAAGCACTTAATACACTTACTGCGTATAAATCGGAAGTTGATCAAGTGTCTAATCAAGAGACAGGAGCAGTAGCACAAAAACCGCTTACCAACCCTAGACTTACTGACAGTGACGTCAGTGTGCGGGCAAACGAAACGGAATTAGGAAATCTAATTACGGATGCAATGCTTGCCAAAACAAAGGAGAAAATGCCGGAAGTATCGATTGCTATGCAAAATGGCGGCGGAATCCGGGCGGCAATTGATCAAGGTCCGATTACAGTCGGGGAAGTCATTACAGTATTACCGTTCGGAAATGACCCGGCAGTTGTGCAATTGACTGGAGATGAAATCAAGCAGATCCTTGAGTACAGTGTTCGCATGGCTCCGGAAGAAAGCGGCGGCTTCCTGCAAGTTTCCGGTATGAAGTTTGCTTATGACAGCACAAAGGAAGCAGGTTCCCGTGTTGTAAGCATGCAAGTGAAAAACGGTGAAGAATATGTGGATATCAATCCAGATCAAACCTATTTGGTAACAACAAATAACTTCACTGCCAAAGGCGGAGACGGTTATGAAGTATTCGCCCAAGCGTATGCAGAAGGACGCGTGCAGGATCTTGGTGAAATCGATTGGGAACAATTCCGTGACTACATGGTGGAAGATTTGAAAGGTGTTGTTGATCCAGTCATAGAGGGTCGTATTACTGACTTGCTAGGAGCTGATCCGGAGCCGACAGAACCACCGGCAGGAGATCCGAATGATGAAACACCAGAAGATCCAGAAGTTCCAGTAACCCCAGATCCGAACAAGCCAGATCCGGATGATGATGGTAACGATCAAGATGACAATCCAGGGGACAAACCACAGGAAGACCCGAAAGATGATACTCAACCTTCAGACGAAGATAAAAATAATCAGGATGATAAAGACAGCACACCACCTCCAAGCAGCCAAAATAATGGCGGCAACGGCAGCAGTACAGGTGGAAGCGTAGTAAAAGTCTCTGATGACAATACCAGCCCGATCAGCAGTGGAAGTAAGCTTCCACACACGGCAACAAATATGTATACGTACATGCTGGCGGGAGCAGTATTGCTTGCTGTTGGTGCAGTTCTCTTTATCTTCAAAAGGAAGAAAGCGAAAGCTTAACTCATACAAAAAAGGATGCTGCGTGATGCAGCATCCTTTTTTCTTTATAACTGTTCAACTTCTTCTCTGTTAACTTTATTAACCAAGGCCTCTTCTGCCATTTTAAACCCTTCAATAACGGTATCTTCCTCAACTTCAATCATGATGCAGCGTTTATTGTTGAAGACAACTTGCCGTACGTAGCGCAGATCTTCCGGGCTGATTGCAATATTGGCAACCTTCGTTTTGATTTTAATCGATTTGGAATTGTACTTTGGCAATACACTGGTTGCCTTCATTTCATATTTCTCATCGTCAATGACCTTTTGATAAGCGTGTTCCACTTTTTCTGGGGTCACATCTTCTACACCGCTCATTGTCAGGACACGCTGGATATCCTGCCGATCAAGCTTAGGTGCTTCGTCTTCTTCATTTTCTTCGACCACGCGATTGATTTCCTCATACACACTGGCAAGTGCAGAAGTATTAAGCTGATCACCAGTGATATCTTTGACTATCTCTTCAAAGACGCTTTTATCATCTCTTGCTGTCATGATTTCTTCAGCATTTAAAACATCTTCAATAAATGCTGTGTCTGGCTCGAATGCTTTTGCAGTAGAGTAGAGGACATGGTTCACGTCAGCGGCACTATCGTTGAAGCAAGGGAACAAAAAGCCTGATAGTGGTGCTTGCAAGTTGATGACAGGATTTACTGTGACGTTGTATTTGAATTCTCTTTCCACATAGTCGAATTCCAATTCTTTTTTCGGTTCCTGCGTCTTATTAATGCTGCACAGAAGGAAGGAGTGGGAGTACATCGTATCATTGGCACTTTCCTCTGGATCATCACCCTGGCGTTTCTGGGCTTTCAGGTATTCAGCCTTAATAAATGAGATGACCACGTCGTGCTCATACTGTCTGTCCTGCAGCATCTTGGCAACGAGCTTCAGCATATCGTTAGTCCATTCTTCCACATCATTGGTAAGTAAGCCTCGGTGCAGGATAAACTGGCTGCTGTCTTCGGCATCCCGTTTGAATTTCAGTTCGAATAATTTTTCATCCAGCTGGCCAGCGAGCACCTTCTTGAAATTACCGAGGAATAGCTCCTGCTGATCCTCATCCAGCATACCGAAAGGCATACTTTCATGATGATAAATGTCACTGGATTCTTTCATGATATATACATTGAAAATATCAGAGATTTTAAGTTTATCATTGCCTTTTTTGAACTGCCTGCGGATAGTTGCAATGTCTTTTTTATTCATATCGATTCCCGTTCCTTATTGATAGAGTGAAAAGCATGTTCACTTATTTTAACATAGAGATAGATTGCGAAACGGCACTTTTAATGTTGGATTTTGAAAATATATCAAAAAGGACGATGGATAGTTTGGTTTAAGATAAGAAGATAAACGAATTAGCGGAAGAAAGTCCTAAATAAAAATGATGTTTGCTATTATTGATTATCGAGTTCACAAAATAAAAGCAGCCCATATCAAATGGGCTGCTTTACATCCTCCAGTGCGGCTTCTTTTTCCCGAACAAGCGGAATAACCTTGCGACCGAAGCGCTCCAGATCTTCTTCGTAATGGAAGTGGCCAGTTAGAACAAGGTCGACACCAATTTGTTTCAGTTTGATAATTTGCTCAGCAACTTGTTCTGCAGTGCCGATCAGGCCGGTTTTGAAGCCATCGTTGTATTGAACAAGATCCTCATAGGAAGAGTCTGCCCACATGCCTTGCTTGCTGCGGGTTGCTTGACCAGCGTCCTTGACGGACTCACGGAAGCCTTCGACAGCTTCCGTATCGGCATGGCTTACAATATCACGCAGCAGGGATACAGCTTCTTCTTCTGTGTCACGGACGATGGCGAAGCCATTTACAGCGAACTTTACATCACGGCCTTGTTTGGCGGCACGAGCTTTCACGTCTTGGATTTGCTGCTGAAAGCCTTCGAGTGTATTGCCGTTCATGAAATAATAATCGGAAACACGAGCAGCCATGTCACGGGCCACTTCGGAATTGCCGCCTTGGAATATAGGGATTTGCTTTTCTGGTTTTGGTTTCAAAGGGGCGTCGGATAGCCTGTAAAAGTCTCCTCGATAGGTAGCATGCTCTTCTTCCCACAATGCCCGGAGCACACGGATGAACTCTTCGGAACGACGGTAGCGTTCATCATGGTCCAGCCAATGCTCACCGTAGCTGATGAATTCCTGTTTGAACCAGCCACTGACAACATTGACAGCGGCACGTCCGCCGCTGATATGGTCCAGAGTAGCAAGCATTTTAGCGTAAACAGCTGGATGCCAAAGCCCTGGATGAACAGCGGAGATTAGGTTCAATTTTTCGGTGACGGTTGCCAGGGCAGAAGCGAGGGTTATCGCTTCAAGCTGTTTATCAGCACCATAGCTTGCGATGAAACGTGTTTGCAGCAAAGCATATTCAAAGCCGTTATGCTCAGCGATTTGCGCGTAACGTTTGTTCGCCGCAAAACTCCAGTCCGTTTTCTGAGGCAATTTGGATATGACCAGCCCGCCGCTCACATTCGGTACCCAATAAGCAAATTTTATATTCGTCATGATTTACCCTCCACCAGCCCGCTTATCAAGACGTGTACGAAAACAGCCCTTCTCTACAATAGAGAAGGGCTGCGGGTATGTAACTACCATCCGTTCACGCTTCTCATCTTCAGGACGCAATATCCTTCTGAAATTGGCACCGTGCTGCTGACAGTCGGTTGCCGAGGCTTCACAGGGTCAGTCCCTCCGCCTCTCTTGATAAGAAAACTATTTTTTTAGTGATTGTAAACAAAGTATTCAGACTTGTCAATCTAGTTTGTGCAATTCCTGAATTGTTCTGTTAAGCTGTAGGAAGAAAGACACTTTTGCTTGTATAAGAGGAGGATAACCGATGAAAAAAATCATTAACCGACCAGAGGATGTTGTCCTGGAGATGTGTCACGGATTGGTATTGGCTCACCCGGAACTTGAATTATTGAAGAAGTATAAAGTGATCAAACGAAAACAGCCGCAGACAAATAAGGTTACCTTAATCAGCGGGGGAGGAAGCGGGCATGAGCCTTCTCATGCAGGCTTTGTCGGGGAAGGTATGCTGGATGCAGCGGTATGTGGCGATATGTTTGCTTCTCCTTCCCAAATCCAAGTGTATCAAGCTATCAAGGAGACGGCAGGAGAAAAAGGTACACTTCTTATCATCAAGAATTACAGCGGGGATATTATGAACTTCAAAAACGCGGCCCACCTCGCGAAAGAAGATGGGCTGGAAGTAGATTATGTGAAGGTCGATGATGATATTGCAGTGGAAGATAGTCTGTATACAGTAGGAAGACGAGGTGTCGCTGGCGTCGTGCTTGTACATAAGGTCGCCGGAGCAGCTGCAGCCGCGGGCCGTGACTTGCAGCAGGTGAAGGCGGTAGCGGAAAAAGCTGTTTCCCATACGCGCAGCATCGGTGTTGCGTTGACGTCCTGTACATTGCCAGGAGGTGAACCGACCTTCAAGCTTGCAGAGGATGAAATGGAGTATGGCGTCGGGATTCATGGGGAACCTGGCATACGACGGGAAAAAGTTCTTTCAGCTGACGAGCTAGCCAAACAGATGGTTGATGATCTGCTGAAGGAAGGACAGCCGGAAGAAGATGCAGCTTTATTGATTAACGGATTTGGCGGAACACCATTACAAGAATTGTATCTGTTCAATCAATCGGTCAATCGTGAACTGGCTGAACGGAATATAAAGGTAAACCGGATATTCGTAGGAAACTATATGACCAGCATTGATATGGCAGGTGTTTCCGTAACAATCATGTCACTGGATGATGAGCTGCGTACACTGCTTTCCAGCCAGTCTGATACACCGGCTTTCAAGATTGATGGACCTGTGGAGCAGCCAGCATTTTCTGATTTCCAAGAAATAGCAGATAATGCCGATGTATCCTACCAGGTAGAAACGGATAATTCATATGCAATAGTAAAAGAGGACTCTATCACACTGGAAAACATCATCTACTTAGTAGATAAAATGAGCGAGATTATCATTGAAAATGAAGCTGCCTTCAATAAGCTGGATACCCACGCTGGCGATGGTGATTTCGGTAACAGTGTCGCGAAAGGCTTCCGTCAGCTGAAACGTGAATGGAAACAGATCATCGGACAAGATGACCTGACGATAGCAAGCTTCTTCGATGCCTCTTCCATGGTAATCATGGAACATTGCGGCGGTGCATCAGGTCCGATCTGGGGTGGTGCATTCCGAGCTGCCGGAAAAGCAGCAGAAGGGAAGCAAGGACTTTCTGTAACAGAATTCGCGGAACTGCTGCGGCGTGTCGTCTCTGCCATCCAGGATATTGGAGAACGTTCATTTGGCCGCGGAGCCGAGGTCGGGGATAAGACATTGATTGATGCGTTAGCGCCATGTGCGGACAGCTGGAAGCAGAGTGCGGCAGATAGTGACAGCGTGAAGACAGCCTTCAAAAAAGGTGCTGAGGCTGCAGTGACTGGCGCTGATAAGACGAAGGAAATCGTTGCAAGGATGGGACGCGCAGGTACGGTAGGAGAGCGCAGCCTTGGTTATCCGGATGCAGGAGCGCATGCATTAGGAGTTATCTTTACAGAGTTGGCTGATAGTCTAAAGTGATAGCTGCATGATTAGAAATGGCTGTGGAGCTTTCTCCACAGCCTTTTACATTCGTCTGTAGCAGCCGTGTCAGGGCCATACCTTATAAATAAAAACTATATGTCATATTAACAATCCTTTTCTGATATAAGATTGTATATATTGATAGAAAAAGATAATAGAGGAGGGGAAGAAATGATAGAAGGTTTATACGAAGCACATCTCCCAGTGCGTAATTTGCACCAATCTATCAAGTTTTATGAAGGGCTGGGGCTCGAGCTCTCCCATATCCATGAAAATAGGTTAGCTTTCTTTTGGATAAAAAAAGATCACAGCTGGCTTGGTCTCTGGGAATCAGATAAAGCGGAGCTTGCCTATCATCCGTCAATCAGACATATTGCATTTCAAGTAAGTTTGGAAAATCTAAAAGGAGCATCCGAATGGTTGAAAGATAGAGGATATCAGCCGAGGGAGGCTTTTGGATTTGGTCCCCATGAGCCTTTTGTGATGGCGCATGATGGAATGGCACATGCAAAGATCCATTTTAATGATCCGGACGGAAATAGTTTGGAGCTGATAACGAAGATAGCTAACCCAAACAATATTACTTCAAGAATGTATTTGAGTGAATGGGAGAAAGAAAACGCTATTAATCAGAGTGCAGAATAGGAAAGGAGAAGTCAGAAAATGACCAACCGTTTACTTGAAGCCTTATCCATCTCTCATCCAATTATCCAAGCACCCATGGCGGGAGGAATAACAACAGCTGAATTAGTGACGGCTGTATCTGAAGCAGGCGGGTTAGGGATGATTGGAGCTGGTTATCTGAATGCTGAAAGCACCCGACACGAAATAGAAGAAGTAAAGGCTGGAACAGACAAACCATTTGGTATCAATTTATTTGTACCAAGTCCTTACCAAGAAGAGAAGGATGTCATTCACAGGGCACAGCTATCACTTCAGCCTTTTCAGGAAAAACTAGGCGTTTCAGGTGCAAAGAGTGAATTCATCTCTTATGAACAAACCCTAAAAGTATTCCTTGATCAAGTGAAAATCGTAATAGAAGAACAAGTGCCAGTGTGTTCGTTCACTTTTGGTATCCCTTCTCCTGATGTCATCCAATCTTTGAAACAAGCGGGTACATACACAATCGGTACAGCAACTACTCTGTCAGAGGCGATGGCAATTGAGGCAGTTGGAATGGATGCAGTTGTCCTGCAGGGAAGTGAGGCAGGCGGCCATCGAGGCAACTTCATGGCGGGAGTGGAACAAAGCATGATTGGACTGATGGCCCTGATACCGCAAACTGTCGATAAGGTACAAATTCCGGTCATTGCTGCTGGAGGTATAATGGACCGCCGCGGCGTACTGGCGGCCCAATGTTTAGGGGCGCAAGCTGCACAGCTCGGAACTGCGTTTTTAACATGTAAAGAAAGCGGTGCAAATATATTACATAAACAAGCTATTCTTGAGGGACAGCAAGAGGACAAGACAACCTTGACAAGAGCGTTCTCCGGCAAGGCAGCCAGAGGCATCGAGAATGACTTTATCCGTGACATGCGGAATGTTGAACAGAAGCTGCCTGATTTTCCTATCCAGAATACATTGACAAAGTCTATCCGCTCCGCAGCCGCACAAAATAGTGATAGAAACATGATGTCCCTATGGTGTGGGCAAAACCCAAATTTAGCAGAGCCTATCACTGCAGAGGAATTGATGCATAAACTAGTAGACGAAGCATAAAACGATAATGAATAATAGGTGATAGTCTTGGAAAAATGGTTGGAATGGGCAAGAAGAATACAGGCGATCTCCCAAGCAGGACTGCATTTTACTAAAGATGTATTCGATCAGGAAAGATATGCAGAACTACAGCAGCTAAGCGTGGAGATTATTTCAAACTATACAGGTCAGTCAGCTGAGGAAGTAGGAGAAGCACTTGCAGCACAAAAAGGGTATCCTACTCCGAAACTGGACATACGCGGAGTCGTATTCCAGGATGGAAAGCTGCTTTTAGTGAAGGAGAAGATGGATGAACGCTGGTCGCTGCCAGGCGGTTTTTGTGAGGTAGGGCTGTCGGCGAGTGAGAATGCCGTGAAGGAAATCAAAGAGGAGTCGGGCTACGACGTTGTGCCGAAGAAGCTTTTAGCGGTCCTGGATTCGGATAAGCATACTGACAAACCGCAAATGTTCCACTACTACAAGATCTTCCTTCAATGCGAGATTGTTGGCGGGGGAGCACAGGAAAGTGTGGAAACGAGTGAAATTGGCTTTTTTGGTGAATCGGAGCTGCCGCCATTGTCACTGAAAAGAAATACGGAGGCCCAGGTCACGATGCTGTTCGAATCTTTGCGTAACCCCGAAAAACCTAGCGTGTTTGATTAGTCTTAATTTCTGACAGTGAGATTAAGGATTGGAGGTGTAAGCATAACTACTATCATTTATATGGTCAGACATGGCGAATCACCTAAGGAAGGCAATGAAAGAACGAGAGGTTTGACTGACAAAGGAAAGCGGGATGCTATAAAAATTGCCGAGTCCTTCAAGGAAGAAGGAATAGGAGTGTTTGTTTCTAGTCCATATACCCGTGCGGTTGAAACAATCCGAGGCTTGGCAGAATATGCTGGAAAAGAAGTAGAGAAAATTGAGGATCTGCGGGAAAGAGCCTTTACATCTGGTAATACGCGGATATCTGATAAGGAACTTTTACCTTTGTTGAAGAAATCCTTTGCTGATCCCAACTTCTCCCTGCCAGGAGCAGAGTCGAATGCAGCTTGTCAGAAAAGGGCTGTAGCAGTATTGGAGGATCTTCTGAGAACCTGTCAGGGATCTAAAATAGTGATAGGTACACATGGTGCTGTCATGACACTGATGATGGGGTATTATGACAGTCAATATGATTTGGATTTCTTATTACAATCAACCAAGCCTGATATATACAGGATGGAATTCAATGGGAATGATCTGTCGAAGATAAATAAGCTCCCACTGTAAAGCGTACATATAATGCAGCCTGCCTTATTACATGTAAAGATTAGTACATGATTTGTTATGGAACGTCAAAATAACGTGTACAGCAGGTTATTTGTTACAGTTTGGTAAATTGGTAGAATAAAGTAGCTGGTCAAAGTCAAACTCCAGCACTGCTAATAAGTCGAGAAGTATATAAAAAAGACCTCGTTGTGAGGTCTTTTATCACTTTCCATTAGATTCACGGATGAAAAGTTCATCAACTGTGGTATCCAATACAGAAGCTATTTCAAACGCTAATTGTAATGTAGGGTCGTATTTATCATTTTCAATTGCATTTATTGTCTGTCTGGAGACCTTGCAGAGTTTAGCCAATTCTTCCTGGGATAATTTCGCTGATTTCCGCAATTCTTTAATGTTGTTTTTCATTTAATCACCATATTTTTTTCGGTAAATTAGCAATGTTACCAGATATATAATTGAAATCACTGTCAAAAACACTATTGGCGAGATACCATTGCCATTATAAGAAGTATTCCCCTGGATAGTCAGAAAAATGGACTGTGCAACTTCTAAAATGAGCATTCCTATAACGATGATAAACGCATATGATTGAGCCTTTGTCTTTATAAACTTCCTTCTTTCATCACCCTTTTTAGAAAATGTTGCAACAAAAATCAGGATTCCGCAAACTAACAATATAGCTGAATACACAATTTTAACCCAATCCATTTTCATTTCACTCCTTAAAAATGTAAAAAGTATTTGACACTTGATATTGTAGCATTAGCTTCAAAAATGTCAAATACTTTTTACATTTCAAGCATTCATCTATAATACTAATATTTTCATTAAAGCAGAAAGGATTTTGATTTAAATGATTAAAATTATGAAGGCTAATGAAAGTCACGTTGAAGGTATTGCTCGTGTGTGTACAGAAGGATACTGGGCTACATATGGTGACACCCACTCAAAAGAGTGGATTGAAAGAGTTATTAAGGACTTTTATAATCACGAACGAATTTTAAAAGAAGTAACAATTTCGAATCGTGATTGGGGCGGGTATTTTGTAGCGGTTGAGGAAGGAAAAGTAATTGGAGCAGCTGGAGGTGGAATGATAGGTGATGAGGTAGGTGAGTTGTTCGTCATATATCTTGATCCTACAAGAAGAAAAGAAGGCATTGGAACTAAATTACTCGATGCAATCACAAAGCAACAAAAAGAGGAATACGGAGCCAAAGAACAATGGGTATCTGTACAAAAAGGGAATAGGAAAGGGATTCCTTTTTACGAAGCCAAAGGATTCAAATTTCAATATGACAAAGCTGACCCAGAATATCCAGCTTATATTAAATTAAGACATTCTAGAAAGATCTGATTTAAAATAAGATCCCGCATATTAAATATCTAATATGCAGGATCCTTATAGTAACAATACTTTTACTCTCTAGTCTAAATATAATAAATTAAGATTCTTCCTCATAATGTAATTCTCGCTTTCTCTTCCGCGCCTACAGGAAAGAAGCAAGCCACTTCCTGTCCTGGTACGCCGCGCTCTTCCGGAACGGGGACGTTAGTCTTACAGAATTCCGTCGCTTTCGGGCAGCGGGTGTGGAACACGCAGCCTGATGGCGGATTAGCGGGGGAAGGCAGTTCGCCTCTTAAGACGATGCGTTCCCGTGCGCGTTCTTTGTCTGGATCAGGCAGTGGCACCGCGGATAGAAGTGCATTTGTATACGGATGCTGCGCATGTGTCTGGAAAGATTCCCGGTTGGATCTCTCCATCACTTTGCCGAGGTACATGACGGCGACACGGTCGGCGATGTGATTGATGACGGAAAGGTCATGCGCGATGAATACATACGTCAAGTCCAATTTCTTCTGAAGATCCTGGAATAAGTTGATCACTTGGGCTTGGACGGAGACATCTAGCGCACTGACTGGTTCGTCACAGACGATCAGCTGCGGCTCCAAAGCAATTGCGCGCGCAATACCAATCCGCTGGCGCTGTCCTCCGGAGAACTCATGCGGAAGCCGGTTATAATGGTCATCGGGATTCAATCCGACGAGTTCCATCAGCTCTTTCACACGAGATTCCAGGTTCTTGGTCTTTTTGTATGCCTTAAGCGGAGCGGCGATACTTTCGCTCACTTTCATACGCGGATTCAAACTGGTATACGGGTCCTGGAATACCATTTGCATATTGCGCCGCAACTCGTATAGATCTTTGGCAGATGCGTCTGTATACGTGTTTCCTTCAAAAAGAATGTCCCCGGAAGTAGGCTTCTGCAGTCCGACGATGCTGCGGGCAAGTGTGCTTTTCCCGCAGCCGGATTCTCCTACAATCCCAAGTATCTCACCTTTTTTTACAGTCAAATCTATACCATTCAAGGCTTTTACATGACCTGTTGTCTTTTGTAAAACACCGTTCTTGATTGGAAAATGTACGTGCAAATCTTTTATTTCCAATAATGCAGTCATGACAGCAGCACTCCTTTCCGTTCTGCTACAGTTTGTTTTTCTTTATCGAATTCCGGCTTGCTGAGTATACACGCAGCCATATGGTTTGTTCCACGTTCAGAGAGTGGCGGGTCAGCCTGAAGGCAGGCATCTCTCGCAAATGGACAGCGCGGATGGAAGTTGCAGCCTTTTGGCGGATGAACCAAATTCGGCGGATGCCCCTCGATATGGAGAAGCCTCTCTGGAGCCCCTGCATCAAGTCTTGGGATAGAGCGCAGCAGCGACCATGTATACGGCATTGCTGTGTTATAGAAAATGTCTGCTGTACTGCCGGATTCAACAATTTTACCAGCATACATGACGAGGATTTTATCTGCCAGATTTGCCACGACGCCTAGATCATGGGTGATCATTATGATCGCTGTTCCATATTTCTGCTGGATGCTTTTCAATAACTCGATGATCTGAGCCTGAATGGTTACATCCAATGCGGTTGTCGGTTCATCTGCGATAAGCAGTTTTGGTCTGGCTGCCAGTGCAATGGCGATGAGAACGCGCTGGCGCATCCCGCCGGAAAATTGATGCGGATAATTTTGCATCCGTCGCTCTGGATCAGGGATGCCGACATCTGTCAGTAGCTCGATTGCTTTTTGGCGAGCTTCTTTTTTAGGCAGTTTCTGATGAGTTTGGATGGCTTCCATCAGTTGTCTGCCAATCTTGAAAACAGGATTAAGGCTCGACATCGGATCTTGAAAGATCATGGCGATTTCTTTTCCCCGTAACTTACGCAGGCGCTTTTTATCCATTGTCAGGATGTTCTCACCTTCGAACAGAATTTCGCCCTTAGGATACGTTGCCGGCGGTTCTGGATTGAGCTTTGTCAGGGAGTGGGCGAGTACACTTTTCCCGCTGCCAGATTCCCCGACAATACCGATTGTCTGCCCGGCTTCCAGCCGGAAGGATACACCATCAACAGCTTTGACGAGGCCAGCTGGTGTATCCAGGTGTACATACAGATCATTGACTTCTAGCATAATGAAACCTCCTCTAGGCAGCAGGTGCTGTTTGCTTTGGTTTGCGTTTCCGTTTTTTCTTGACGCTATGTGGGTCAAAAGCATCGCGGAGCCCGTCACCAAGTATGTTCAGCGACAAAACGGTAATGACGATTGCGATACCAGGAAAGATCGAGAACCACGGAGCGATCGTGATATAAATCTGTGATTCCTGCAGCATATTTCCCCAGGTCGGTGTGGATGGGTTGACTCCGACACCAAGAAAACTCAGGGCTGCTTCAGCCAGTATTGCTTTGGCAAAGATGAACGTACTTTGCACAATAATTGGAGAAAGGACATTCGGCAGGATATAACGGAAAATGATCACCATATTATTCGTGCCTGTCGTTCTCGCAGCTTCAATGTATTGTGCGTTATTGATTTGCAGCACAGCAGAGCGTACCACCCGGGCCATAACTGGGAAGAAGGCTATCGTCAGGGCAATGACGATATTCGTAATACTTCCGCCTAAAGCCGCAACCAGTGCTAGAGCAAGCAATAGGGCAGGGAAGGCAAGGAAACCATCTACAATCCGCATCAAGATAAAATCAGTTTTGCGGAAATAGCCGGATACCAGACCAATCAGTGTACCAATCACAGTTGCAACGACAGCAACGATGACACCGACGGCTAATGACACACGAGCAGCTACAATAACCCGGGCAAAGATATCCCGGCCAAAATCATCTGTACCAAACCAGTGAGCGCTGGATGGTGCAAGCAGACGCTGATTGGCATCTATCGCTACTGGGGAAACCGGCAGCCACAGATTTGCAGTGATAGTGGCTAACGCAACGAGTAAGAAAATAGTCAGTGCAATTATATTTCGCTTCTTGGACATCATCGTTAATGTACCTCCTTCGGCTCAGTCATAGCGGATCCTCGGATCAAGGAATGCATACAAAAGATCGACGATCAGGTTGACCAGGACATAGATCGCGGCGATGAATAGCACGACGCCTTGGATAACCGGATAATCCCGCCGGTGAATCGAATCGATCAAAAGCTGCCCGATACCTGGGATGGTGAAAAGTGTTTCAATGATAACCGTACCGCCAAGCAGACCTGCCACTGTGGCACCAAGAACTGTTGTAGTCGGAATGAGCGCATTGGAGAAAACATGCTTCATCAATACATCGCGTTCTCGAACGCCTTTTGCCCGTGCTGTTTTTGTATAATCCTGGTTCACGGAATCAAGCATGCTGTCCCGGAGCATTCGGGCAATGATGCCGATTTCCACTAATGCCAGTACAAAAGCAGGCAGCAGCAAATGATATATCCATGGACCGAAGCCTTCCGCAAGCGGCATATAACCTGCAACCGGAAAAATCGGGAATGTTACGCCAAAAACGAGCACAAGCAAAATCGCAAGCCAGAATTCCGGAATGGATACACCAAGAAGGGAAGCATTGGTAAATAACGGATCCAGGATTGTTTTACGCAAGGACACAATCAGGATGGCAAGCGGAATGGAGATGACCAAAATAAAGAGCAGGGACAATACCATCAAACTGATTGTCGGTCCAAAGTTGCCAAAGATCAGTTCCGTCACTGGCTGGGCAGAATAGACACTCGTACCAAGGTCGCCTGTGATGACTTGTTTGAGCCAATCGAAGAATTGGATATACAAAGGCTCATTCAATCCAAGCTGCTCTTCAAGCTGTGCAATGGCTTCTGGTGATGCATCTTCTCCAAGGATGATGAAGGCTGGATTTCCGGGTGTCAGGTGAACGAGCAGGAATACAATGATACTGACAACAAGCATAACGGGGATGATAGATAACAATCTGCGGATTGTATAACTAAGCACATGCGTCACTCCTTTATTTAGAAATGGAAGAAAATCGCCAGCGGTAACGCAGGCGATTTTCTCGGGGCATTACTGTGATTTCCATGTATTCCAGAAGCGAGGACCATACCAATCATCATAATCCTCAAGCTTGGAAGTACGTGCATCCAATGTGGAAAGGTTGCTTACTTTCTCAAATGGAAGCTCGTCATAAATCGTCTTGTTCAGCTCAGCGAGGATTTCTTGCTGAGCGGCTTCATCTTCCGCTTCACCCCACTGTGCGATAAGCTCCTGCCAGCTATCGCTGTTATACCAGCCGCTGCTGTTGGAATCCTGGCTTACTACACCAGCTTGGTTAGGTGAGAAGAATGGAGACCAGCCGACTACGACCATATCCCAGTTAGCGCCATCGCTCCATTTTTCCAGGTAAGTTGCCCATTCGTAGGACTCCAGCTCGACGTTGAAGCCAACTGCCTCAAGCTGCTGTTCTGCGATTTCGGCAATTTTCTTATACTCGGCATGGTCATTCGAGAAAATGATCTTCACTGGCTGCCCATCATAGGAACTCTCTTCCAGCAGTTTTTTAGCTTCATCCTGATCAAACGCGTCGAAGTTATCGATGTTTTGATCTGAATAAAGAGCTGTCTGATCTGGTGTGAATAAGGCTCCATCCAGATTATAGAACTCGCTGCTGCCGTACGTTGCTTTTGCGATTGCTTCTTTATCCAGTGCAGCATGCAGGGCTTCCCTGACCTTGATGTCATCGAAAGGTGCTTCTGACTTATCCGGTGTAATGACGGAATAGCCATTGCTGGAAATAGCTGGTTCGACATTTGGAGTCGTATCGACAACATCATACAAATCAAGCGGAATGGACTGTACGTAATCATAAAGATCTGTCTTCAAACCGTTCAGCATAACTTGAGGATCTTTTACGATTTTAAAGTGAATCGTATCCAGGTATGCGGTTTTCTTACCCGTCAAACCGCCCCAGTCTTCTTCACGTGATTGATAGTCTTCGAATTTAGCTAGGACGATTTCATTCCCGCGCTTCCAGGAATCAAATTTGAATGGTCCTGTACCGATCAGCTGCTCGTTTGTCAGCGGCTGTTCACCTGCAGCTTCCGCAATGTCAGCTGGAATGATGACTGCTGATGCTTTTGGTGCGGACATATCAGTCAGCAAAGCGGTATACGGATCGCTGAGCGTAATGACCAATGTCAGATCATCTGTTGCTTGGACTGAGTCAACATGCGTTGCAGTGATCTTACCGACAGAAGAGACCTTCAGCCAGCGGTCGATTGATGCTTTTGCGTCCTCGGCTGTTACGTCTTGCCCGTTATGGAATTTCAGTCCGTCACGGAGCGTGATCGTATAGGTTTTCTTATCATCACTGACGGTATAATCATCAGCAAGCAAAGGGCGTACTTGATAATCATGATCTAGTGCAAACAAGCCTTCGTATATATGCCAGCCAATTTTTCTGGCAGCACTTTCTCCGGAATACATCCAGTCAAGCGTATCAGGATCGGCAGTCATCGCAACGTTCAAGTCGCCGCCTTCCACAGGTTCTCCGCCGCTTGCGCCTGAACTGCTGCTGCTGGAATTGCTGGAGCACCCGAATAGGGCGATGGTGGCCATCAGGCCGAATAATATAAGTGCAAATTTCTTAATCAATCTTCTTCCTCCTTAGCTTCCCAATAACGAGAATACGATTTTCGTGAATGCTTTTTCCGTGATGAGCAAAGCACGCTCATCGATGTCAAACTTGGGGTGGTGATGTGGATAATGGGTGTCTGTATCCTCATTGCGGGACCCAACTTTAAAGAAGCTTCCTGGTTTATCCTGTAAGTAATAAGCGAAATCCTCTGCTCCCATTCCGGTATCAAGCGGAATGACCTGTTCTTCACCGAATTCTTCAGCAAATAGACGCTGCAGAAGCGCAGTTTCTTCTGGGTGGTTATAAAGAGCAGGGTAACCGTGCAGATAATCAATCGAGTAGGTTGCGCCGAATCCAGTTGCGATTCCGTCTACAATAGACTCTATTTGTTTTCTTACCTGCTGACGGATGTCGGAATTAAATGTTCGCACTGTTCCTTCCAATTTTGCAGTATCCGGAATAACGTTGAATGCTTGGCCAGATTGGAACACACCGAGTGTCACGACTGCGGATTCCAGCGGGTTGACTCTGCGGCTGACGATCTTTTGAAGGGCGCTGACAATATCACTTCCGATGACAATCGGATCGACAGCCTCATGAGGGGCTGCACCGTGACCGCCTTTTCCCTGGATGGTGATCGCAAATTTATCTACCGCAGCCATCTTGAACCCTTCGCCAACACCGATCTTTCCGATAGGGGCAGCTGAATTAAGGTGGGCACCGTAGACATAATCCACACCATCAAGTGCACCATCTTCAATCATCGCTTTTGCACCGCCTGGAGGAACTTCCTCTGCTGGCTGGAACAAAAAGACCACTTTACCTTTCAGATTATCCTTATGTTTGATCAATGCTTTGGCAGTTCCGAGCAGAGCAGCAGTATGACCGTCATGACCGCAAGCATGCATCACGCCAGGTGTCTTGGATCGATAGGCTGTGTCTTTTTCATCTTCTATCGGCAGGGCATCGAAATCGGCTCGCAGCGCAATTGTCGGTCCGGCAGTTTTACCTGTAAGTGCAGCGACGATGCCAAAGCCGCCGATGTTTGTCTGGATATCTTCGTAGCCGAAGCTGCGCAGCTTATCAGCGATGAAACGGGCTGTTTCTGTTTCCTTGAAACTCAATTCTGGATGCTGATGCAAATAACGTCTCCACTCAACGACTTCTGTAAAATTGTCTTCTAACTCCGTATGTACTTCCGCAAGCGTCTGCTTGATCTGTTCCATTTTCCAACCTCCTGTAACAATCTTGATATTTCCAATGAAATTAATCGGGATTAAGTCTAAAAAAAGACCCTCTTCCAGACAGAAGAGGGTCTTTTACAGACTTTCCGCTCTTCTTATCTTCAGTGTTAAACACCTGGAATTAGCACAGTACTGCGGTTTGCAGCCTGTTGCTTTGGTTTCGTTGGGCCATTCCCTCCACCAATCTCGATAAGAAATATCAGTTGTAAGGAAAAGGATAGACCGAAAAGTTCTGGCTGTCAATCCTATTTTTTGTCACTATTTTTCCTGATCAGCATAACTGCGCTAAAAATTCCATCAAAAAAAAATTCATTTGGCAGAAAATTTTAAATAATGCTTGACTGTTCATTCTTATGTGATAACATAGCTTTAATATAAAAAATTATATAGAACTTTTCTTATCAAGAGAGACGGAGGGACTTGGCCCAGTGATGTCTCAGCAACCAGTCTGAGAAGACACGGTGCTAAATCCAAAAGGTATCCGCCTTAAAGATAAGAAGCTGATTCGGTCTTGACTGAACCTTCTTCCTTTTTGGGGAGAAGGTTCTTTTTTTGTTGAAGAGAAGGGTGAGAAGCAGTATGGGAAATAGTTTAGAAACAGCATTTGTGCAGCTTGGCAATCGCAGTGATGGAGCAACAGGAGCAGTCAACCCTCCAGTTTATCTGTCCACTGCTTATGCACACAGCGGAATCGGCGAGTCTACCGGGTACGATTATTCAAGAACAAAAAATCCTACTCGGTCTGTGTTGGAAGAAGGTTTTGCAGAGCTGGAAAAAGGCGACCGGGCATTTGCGTGCAGCTCAGGCATGGCGGCAATCCAACTCGTATTGTCACTTTTCCGTTCGGGCGATTCCCTGCTAGTGCCGGAGGATATTTATGGAGGCACCTATCGGCTGTTTGATTTCTATTCAGACGCCTATGACGTCTCGCCAATTTATGCGCCATTTCATTCCGTCGAAGAGACTGCGCTATTGATAACGGACGATACAAAAGCAATTTTCCTTGAAACACCGACAAACCCACTCATGCAGGAAATTGATATTGCTGCTTATGCGCAGCTGGCAAAAGCACACAACTTACTGTTAATTGTGGATAATACGTTTCTGACACCGTATTACCAGCAGCCGCTAACAGAAGGAGCAGATATCGTCATCCATAGTGCGACGAAATATATAGGCGGCCACAATGACGTATTAGCCGGACTTGTTGTGAGTAAAGGTAATGCATTATCCGATCGGTTAGCGTTATTGCAAAACGGTACAGGAGCTGTCTTATCTCCGCTTGATTCCTGGCTGCTCATACGCGGTTTGAAGACGCTGCCGCTTCGAATGCGGCAGCATCAAGTAAATGCACAGCGTATCGCGGGCTATCTGGCTGAAGAGCCGAAGGTGAAAGATGTCCTGTATACAGGCAAAGGCGGCATGCTATCCTTCCGGGTCCAGAAAAGCAGCTGGATCGATACATTCCTTCGCAGCCTGAACGTCATCACCTTTGCCGAAAGTCTTGGCGGAGTGGAAAGCTTTATCACATATCCTACAACACAGACACATGCGGATATCCCTTTAGAGGAACGGGAAGCCAGAGGAATTTGCGATTGTTTGCTCCGTTTCTCGGTCGGGATTGAAGAAGCGGAGGATTTGATTCATGATTTACAGCAAGCATTCGCCAAACTGGATTAGGAGGTCAACATATGGGAGAACAACAAGCGGAAACAACGTGTATACGGGGATCATACAAAGAGCAGAGAACAGGTGCGGTTAACGTCCCGATCTACCTATCGTCAACCTTCCACCAGGAGAGCTTTGATGATTTCGGTCCATTCGATTATAGTCGTACCGGTAATCCGACACGAAAAGCACTGGAGCAAAAGGCTGCTGAACTAGAGTCCGGGAGAGACGCATTAGCTTTTTCATCTGGCATGGCAGCAATTTCCTCTGCATTCATGCTGCTGTCAGCGGGGGATCATGTGATAGTGACAGAGGATGTGTACGGCGGAACGTATCGTTTCGTAACAGAAATCCTTCCAAAATTCCAGATCAGTCATTCCTTTGTTGACCTAACCGATTTGGATGCTGTAGAAGCAGCTGTACGACCAAACACTAAGGTCATTTACTTGGAGACACCGTCCAATCCGTGTTTGAAGGTGACTGACATTCGGGCCGTGGTCCAGATAGCAAAGCAACATGATTGTTTAACTTTCTTGGACAACACATTTTTGACGCCGCTGTATCAGCAGCCATTGGCACTAGGTATAGATGTGGTCATCCACAGTGCTACCAAGTTTCTGTCAGGGCACAGTGATATTATCGCTGGGCTGCTGATTACAAAGGATACAGAACTGGGAGAACGACTGGCTTTTATCCAGAATACGTTTGGTGCCATTCTAGGTGCCCAGGACAGCTATCTGCTGCTACAAGGGATAAAGACGTTAGGTACAAGATTGCGTCAGTCATCGGAAACGGCGGAGAGGATAGCTTTGTTCCTGCTTGATCATCCGTTAGTGGAAGATGTCTTCTACCCTGGCTTGCCTACGCATAATGGACATGACATACATACCGGGCAGGCCATTGGAAATGGAGCAGTACTATCGTTCGCCTTGCCGAGCAGGGAACACGCAAAGATCTTTGTGGAACAGCTACGCATCCCGATCTTTGCTGTCAGTCTCGGCGCGGTAGAATCCATTCTTTCGTACCCGGCAACGATGTCACATGCTGCCATGCCGGAAGCAGAGCGTAAGAAACGAGGTATATCAGATGGACTCTTGCGGTTATCTGTTGGCCTGGAGCATGTGGAGGATCTCATTGGAGATCTGCAGCAAGCCTTAAAGGCTGCTGAAAGAGTAATAGAAAAAGTAAAAAACTAAAATGGGAGAGATGAACATGACAACGAAAACAAAAACGGCACCATTCAGAGCAGATCACGTAGGGAGCTTGCTTCGTCCAGATGTACTGCACAAAGCAAGACAGCAATTTAAAGAAGGCCTGATCAGCAAACAAGATCTTCGTGATATCGAAACGTCAGAGATCAAAAGAATTGTAGACAAGCAAATTGAAGTCGGCTTGGAGCTTGTGACAGACGGAGAATTCCGGAGAAGATTCTGGCATACAGACTTTTTGGAGCATCTTAACGGCATCACAGGTTATGTTCCGGATACCGGCTATTTGTTTAAAGGGGAAGAGACAGAACGGTATAATATAAAAAATACTGGCAAGGTTTCGTTCAATCCTGATCACCCATTTATCGAGGATTATAAAGTATTCCAGGATATCGTCGCTGGCAGGGCAGTAGCTAAACAGACAATTCCGAGTCCGAATCAGCTCTTCCATACAGATATTCGTGATCATTCGATTTATCCAGATATCGAGGATTTTGCAGCTGATGTCATCCAAGCATATAAAGATGCAATTCAAGCTTTCTATGATGCTGGAGTGCGTTATTTGCAGTTGGATGATGTCTACATTGCAACCCTGTCTTCGCCTGATACGAAATTCGATGGAGAGCATTCCCGGGAATTCCTGATTGACTTGGCTCGCCGCGTAATCAATGGTGTATTGGAAGGGAAACCAGAAGATCTTACGGTGACGACGCATCTTTGTCGAGGAAACTACCGTTCTACTTATATGTTCGGAGGAAGCTATGACCTTATTGCCCAGGACTTGTTGGCAAAGGAGAAAGTCGATGGTTTCTTCCTCGAGTATGATGATGAACGTTCCGGAACATTCGAACCTCTTAAATATATTCCGAATGATGGTCCAAGAGTCGTATTGGGCGTAGTCACATCCAAATTTGGGGAATTGGAAGATAAGGATGCTGTTATCAGCCGTATAGAGGAGGCATCCAAATATATTTCTCTTGATCAGATCTGTTTAAGTCCGCAATGCGGCTTTGCCTCCACTCATCATGGCAATAAACTGACAGAGGAAGAACAATGGGAAAAACTGCGCTTCATCGTTGATGTTGCAAAGACAGTTTGGCCACAAGCGTAAGAAAAAGCCGTCCATTTTGACGGCTTTTTTACTGGCCATTAAGATCCTCATAGTTAAGTAAGTACTCTGGGAATTGGTAAGTAATTGGGAGTATTTAATCCTAGTAGGAAAGTAGGCTTTTGAGAAAGCGGTTGCTTCCCCGATCTCCCGTTCGTTAGAATTAAATTGTTAATATTATTTGAACTTTGTAAATAAGAAGGTGACAGCGTGCGGAAATGGGTTTTCTGGGACGACGGTGATCATTCGCCTGCCTTTAATATGGCTGCGGATGAAATGCTCATGCAATGGCACCGTGAAGGACGGATCGCCCCTGTGTTGCGTTTTTACGGCTGGAAGCCTGGCGGTTTCTCCGTGGGGTATTTCCAGAAGACAAAGAAACGATTCAACTTAGAAGAAATTAAAAAGCGAGGGTTTGAATTGGTGCGCCGTCCAACTGGAGGTCAGGCAGTACTGCACCATCAAGAACTGACGTACAGCATTATCGTATCGGAAGATCATCCAGGAGTACCATCAACTATCAAAGAAGCGTACAAAGTTTTATCACAAGGGCTGCTGATTGGTTTTGATAACTTGGGCATCCAAGCGGAGTTCGCCTTACCAGCTGACTCCAAACCGAAGGGTACAGCCAATTGCTTTGAGGAAGCTTCCTGGTATGAGATCAATGTGGACGGAAAGAAGGCAGCTGGCAGTGCGCAGACGAGGCAAAAAGGTGTCATCCTACAGCACGGGTCGATTCCTATCTGGCTGAAGCAAGAAGATCTGCTGGAATTGTTCGTCTACCCAAGTGACCGTGTCAAAGAGCGTGCTTACAAGAGCTTTAGGAACAAAGCTGTAAGTTTGCAAGAATTTATCTCTGAACAGACCACTATGGAAGAAATAAGAGATGCCTTTTATGATGGTTTCCAAAGAGGACTAGGTGTAACATTCGAAAAACTTGAACTGGAAGAAGAACAACTACAAACAATCAAAGAACTTGCCAAAGAGAAATACCAAAATCATGAATTCTTATATGCACGTTAAGGAGGAACGAAAATGGTGAAGAAAACGATGGCGCAACGCAGGGAAGGTATGCTTCGAAAGCCTGAGTGGCTGAAGATTGATTTCAACACGAATGAAGATTATATGGATTTAAAGAAAATGATGCGGGAAATGAATTTACATACAGTATGTGAAGAGGCGAAATGCCCAAATATTTATGAGTGCTGGTCGGTACGGAAAACGGCAACATTCATGATTTTGGGTTCTATATGTACAAGAGGCTGCCGCTTCTGTGCGGTAACTTCTGGCAAGCCGACAGAACTGGACTGGGCAGAACCAGAGCGTGTCGCTGATTCTGTTGCTAAAATGGGACTGCGGCATGCGGTTGTCACAGCTGTTGCAAGAGATGATCTGGAAGATGGAGGTTCAGCAGTATTTGCGGAAACAGTCCGTGCCATCCATCGCAGGATGCCGAATACAACAGTAGAGGTACTGCCATCCGACATGAAAGGAACGTACGAGAGCATCAAGACACTGATGGATGCCAAGCCGGATATCTTCAACCATAATATCGAAACAGTACGACGCTTGACACCTTCTGTCCGACATCGTGCTACATATGACCGGTCACTGGAATTACTTGACCGTGTCAAAACAATATCTCCGGAAACACCGACAAAATCAAGCATCATGCTAGGTTTAGGAGAGACGAAGGAAGAGATTGTGCAAGCCATGGACGATTTGCTGGAACATCGTGTTGATATTATGACAATCGGCCAATACTTGCAGCCATCATTCAAGCACCTGAAAGTACAGAAGTATTACCACCCAGACGAATTCGCCGAGCTGAAAGAAATAGCCTTACAAAAGGGCTTCCGTCACTGCGAATCAGGCCCGATGGTCCGCTCCTCCTATCATGCGGATGAACAAGTGAATCCAGAAGCAAGACAGCGCCAGTTTGGCGGTTGTCACTAAAATAGTAGAGGGCATGCAAATATGCATGGCCTTTTTTATTAAAAGTTAAAATTTTATCAAGACAACATGGCAAGCGAAGGGCTAGAATGAATGTATTCGATATTCAATTCTATAAACTGTAAGAAGGTGCCTCATATGAAACAAAATCAAACCGCCATTTTATTAGTTATATCCATCATCGCCATTTCTTTCGCGGCCATCTTCGTCAAATGGTCTGATGCACCGGCTACTATCCTCAGTATGAACCGAATGTATTTAGCGTGTCTGTTGCTGGTTCCGATTGTATGGATAAAAAGAAAAGAGTTTAAAAAGATTGGAAGAAGAGAAGCGCTGGCCTTCGTATTATCAGGTGCTTGTCTTGCAGCACATTTCGCTCTCTGGTTCAGTTCCTTGAAACTGACGACTGTGGCAAGCTCGACGATCATTCTTTCACTTCAGCCGATTGTCGCGATGATAGGGGGATTCTTGATTTATAGAGAGAGGGCGTCAAAAGCTGTAATCTTGACTATCGGTATTTCTATCATTGGAGTTGTCATGGTAGGGTGGGGAGATTTCGGTTTGCAAACGCCATCCGTTTTGATCGGTGACCTCTTATCCTTACTATGTGTAATTGCTGTTGTTGGCTATTTATTGATCGGGCAGAAAAATGTAAAAAAAGTATCACATTGGATATACAGTTTCTGTGTCTTCCTTTCAGCAGCTGTATGGCTTAATATTTACAATTTAGTGACTGGGGTTCCTGTTCGCGGATATGATTTTGGTGAGTGGAAGATATTCTTGCTGTTAGCTATCTTCCCAACAGTAGCGCATGTCATATTCAATATGCTCTTGAATTATGTGAATTCGACAACGATTTCGATGAGTGTATTGGGAGAACCAGTAGGTGCTACACTCCTTGCAGTCTGGTTATTAGGGGAGAAGCTAAGCACGCTGCAAATTGTTGGAGGGGCTATTGCGTTGATAGGGGTTCTTCTGTTTTTGGTTCGGCAGAATAGTGAGTATCGAGTGGTGGAGGAAAGTAAACAGGAAGTACGTTAACAGTTAATAGAGAGGAAGCACTCATAAGTAGGGGACTGCTTCCTCTTTATTTGTCTTGGTTAATAAGTAGACACTAAAGAGAAAGTTTCATATTTAAGTTTCATAGGGGATTTACTAGATTATAAATTGACAAATATATCTAGTTGATGTTTAAATAACATTAGATATTGAGTCATCTGATGACTGGATGATTAGATGTCAAAAAAAGGAAAGGTGGTTAAAACCAATATTGAGAATGACAGTATAGTATGTGACATGTTTTACCTCCTCACAAAGAAAATCTTTCTGATTGAAGTAATTTAGAAGGAACTATGTACATTTTCTCCTGACCTCTTAGATGAATTTGACATACGCACTTTTCATCTTAACTTCCTGGATCAGTACAGCATCGCTAAGCGAAGGTAGCAGTACTTTATAATTTCCGGCTTCTAAAAGAACGTTACTCCTGTCCATATTCCCAACACCCTAGATGATTTTACTATATCAGTTAATTAGAAAGAATGAATGATACTTAAAAATGATAGCGCTTGCACTGACGGGCTGTTTTTCAATTGCTTACGATATTTGAAAGGAGAAAATTCATGGAGATTACTACGAAGAAGTATCAAATGTTCATAGATGGTGAATTTGTAGACTCTAGTTCCCAGGAAACACTAAACGTTGTGAATCCTGCTACTGAGGAAATTATTTCAGAGATCCCTAGAGGAACTGTTGCAGATGTAAGAGCAGCAATTGACTCAGCTAAGCGTGCACAGAAAAAGTGGAAGAAAATACCCGCCTTTGAAAGAGGCAATTACTTACTGGAAATTTCTAAAGAGATACGTAACAACGAAGAAATCTTAGCACAAACAATATCAGAGGAAATGGGAAAAACGCTGGCTCTAGCTAAAACAGAGGTAAACTTTACAGCCGATTACATCGATTATATGGCTGGGTGGGCAAGACGCTATGAAGGAGAAATAGTCCAAAGTGATCGACCAAATGAACAGATATTTGTTCATAAAGAGCCTATTGGAGTCATTGCTGGTATCTTACCTTGGAATTTTCCTTTTTTCCTCGTTGCTCGTAAAGCAGCGCCTGCTTTAGTCACGGGGAATACAATTGTCTTGAAGCCAAGTGATTTATCCCCTAATAATGCTTTGGAGTTTGCAAAGATTATTGAAAAAGTGGGTCTGCCTAAAGGTGTCATCAATATCGTGACAGGCAGCGGACGAACAGTTGGTCAAGAAATGGCGAAAAATGAAGATATAGGCATGGTTAGTTTGACAGGAAGTTATAATGCTGGAGCTGCCGTGATGCGTGCTGCGGCAGATAATATTACAAAAGTATCACTGGAATTGGGAGGAAAAGCGCCAGCTATTGTTATGGATGATGCTGATCTGGATCTGGCGGTGCGTTCCGTCATCGATTCTCGCATCATTAATACTGGACAGGTATGTAACTGTACGGAACGTGTATATGTTCATGAAGATATTGCCGAAGCGTTTATCTCAAAGGTAACAAAAGCAATGGCAGAAGTAAGCTACGGTGACCCATTAGTTGATGGGGATATTGATATGGGACCTCTTATTAGCAATGATGCGCTTGAATCTGTAGATCGAATGGTACAAGAAGCAGTAGCTGACGGTGCCAAGATTTTGACAGGCGGTAAACGTGCTGCCCGAGATAAAGGGTATTTCTATGAACCAACTGTTCTCGTAAATGTAAATAATGAGATGAACATTATGCAGCAAGAAATTTTCGGTCCTGTTCTTCCTATTGCGACATTCAAGGATTTAGACGATGCTTTAAGACAGGCAAACGATTGTGAATTTGGCTTGACGTCTTCTATCTACACTCAAAATCTTGATGTAACGATGCGTGCAAGCAAGGAATTAGAGTTTGGAGAGACATATGTCAATCGCGAAAACTTTGAAGCAATACAAGGATTCCATGCAGGATGGAAAAAATCGGGTATTGGCGGTGCGGATGGAAAACACGGACTAGATGAGTACCTGCAAACACATGTTGTGTATCTGCAGTATAACCAAGAGAAGAAATAATCTTGTCGTTAAAAACAAGCTGGAATTTTCTACATCATATGACGGGAAGTATAAGAGGCCAATATACACATAGCTATGTGAAGCAACAAAAAGGAATCAACCAGTCTATTAAAAATAAAATGGAGGTCTTTGAAATGGCTTATCGTTTTATCTTGAATGAAACTAGTTACCATGGTGCTGGAGCTATTAACGAAATCGTTGGTGAAGTGCAAAATCGCGGATTCCAAAAAGCATTGATTGTTACGGACGCTGATTTAGTTAAGTTCGGTGTAGTTAAAAAGGTAACTGATTTACTAGATGACGCTAACCTGCCATATGACATCTTTGACCAAGTGAAAGCCAATCCGACTGTTGCTATCGTTAAAGCTGGTGTCGAGGCCTTTAAAAACGCGGGTGCCGACTATATTATCGCTATTGGGGGAGGTTCTCCTCAAGATACTGGTAAAGGTATCGGTATTATCATCAATAACCCGGAATTTGCTGATGTAGTTTCCTTGGAAGGCACTGCTCCAACCAAAAACAAAGCAGTTCCGATGATTGCTGTTGCTACAACAGCTGGAACAGCTGCTGAAACTACCATCAACTACGTTATTACGGATGAGGAGAAACGCCGGAAATTCGTTTGTGTCGACCCGCACGATATTCCAATCGTTGCAGTCGTTGATCCTATCATGATGTCCTCCATGCCGCATGGATTATCTGCTGCCACTGGGATGGATGCATTGACACATGCCATTGAAGGATATACGACACAAGCTGCTTGGGAGCTTGCTGATACGTTAAACTTAAAGGCTATCGAATTGATTTCCCGTTCGCTTCGGGATGCTGTCAATAATGATCCTAAGGGTCGCGAAGACATGGCTCTTGGACAATATATGACAGGTATGGCTTTCTCTAACGTAGGTCTTGGCGTGGTGCACGGCATGGCTCATCCATTAGGCGCATTCTATAATACGCCTCACGGCATAGCCAATGCTGTACTGCTGCCATATGTTTTGGAATTCAACAAAGATTACACTGGTGAAAAGTTCAAGGAAATCGCTCGTGCAATGGGGGTTGAAGGAGTTGATGATATGATGCAAGACGAATATCGTCATGCTGCTATTGAAGCTGTCCGTCAATTATCCATTGACCTTAATATTCCTCAAACATTGGACGAGATTGGTGTGAAAGAGGAAGATCTCGATGCGTTGGCAGAAGCTGCTATGGCTGATGTGTGTACCGGAGGTAATCCACGTCCATGTACAAAAGAGTCGATTCTTGAAGTTTATAAAACTGCCTTCTCACTTCCTGTAAAAAATAAATAAGTTCTGGATGAAGAAAAGGTATACGTAAACACGAACGTTTACGTATACCTTTTTTATATGTGGATTGATTATTATTTATCAACTTCAGATTAGCAATTGCTCTTTATAAAAAGCATAATGTGTACGTTTAAGTATTCTTATTGAAAAATAGCAAAAATAATAACAGAATAAATTAATTAGGATATAACACATGTGTACCATCAAAGAACATCCAGAAGGGACTTTCACCCTTTTGCGTCAACGTTGTTGTGACGGTTATTTGTCCAGCACCAAATACGAAGTGGATATCTCCCTGGTTCCCTTGACCGTCCTCATCATAATGAAGTGTAGCTTGATTATCAGTGATCGTAATTGTTCCCTCCGCAGATGCCATGCGGATTGCATTTGGTGGTTGATCTGACGTAACCATCACATGGGCTGTATTTTCATCAATTGCTTCAAAGTTAATGTAAGGGGATCCATCATTATTACCTGTGCTCCAGAAACCATTATAGTCGGATACATTCGTTGAAGTTTCCTCTGATACTGGCTCAGCAGTTTCTGTAGATTCAGCGGCTTCCTCCGGTTCCACTGGAGTATCTTCTACAGATGTTTCGGTTTCATTAGATACTTCTTCAACTGGCTCTTCCTCTGTTTCTTGATCTTCTGCAACAGTTGAATCACTTGAAGCAGCATCAGCATCAGTAGGCTCTTGTTCAGCAGTACTTTGTGTAAGCCTGCCGTTAACAGAGTTGACGCCTATCTCCCAATTGGTGCTGTTAGTGAAAACATAAATCTTGTCTCCTTCTGCATCATATTCCGATATATTTTCAAAGTCATCTTCATATGTTGCTTCCAGAAGTGCTGCTGCTTCATCAGAAGTCAATTTAAGATTCTCTGTGGGTTGTTCGGATGACCAATCATCTAATTTTAACGCGTTCTTGTCATTAACTAGTTTTATCGTGTAGACATATGCATTATTGTCCATATCATTTCCAGCCGCTATTGCCGTCACAATATAGTTCTCATTTTCTTTTGTAATTTCTACCCGTGAATCGAAAGCAAGGTTTGGTTCTAGGTTTGCATCGCATTCACAATATGTAGCTTCGGCTAATTCTGGCATTTTATTTTCTAAGAAACTTTCAGTTGCCACAGGTTGGATAATTTCTTTCAATTTATCGATATCATAATCGCCCTTTACAAAACCGTATTCCTTTTGTCCCTTTTGGAGTGCAGCATAAACTTGCTCAACGCTCTTCTCTGCTGCTGTTTTAACTTCATCATCATTGAATTCTTTTACTTTTTCTTCTTTTGCAACTGGTGTTTCTGCTGCAGCTTCCTTTTTTTCAGGGCTAATAATTTCAGTGTAGGTGTAATAACCTCCTGCACTAAGTACTGCAGCTGCTATTATTACAGTCAATATTTTAGTGAACATGCTACATTTTTCCCTCTCTATATTTGTTTTGGTTCATAATACCTATTATAAAGGGAAATATTTAATTAAAGTAAATAATTTCCCTTTTTTAATTAAAATTAGTAGATAATGATTGCCTCTATAGATATCTTTACGGAACGATTACTAAACAGAAGATATAGAGGTGAAAAAATGACTATTTTTAACTTGAAAATAGAATAACAATATTGGCTTTCCAACGAGGTAGAAGATCTATGCTCTCATGGAGAAATACATTTGGAAGTGGGTAGTACTGTCATTACACAAACCGGAATTGGAGAAGAGTGGGGAATCAGTGAATCAGCATTAGCTTTGTTACGGACACTAGATTCGGACTATGTATGTTTTCCAAAGTGTGAGGAAGGGTTGATTCTCCATGGTTGTGGAGCGCTGCTAATGTCTGGGTGTCCAATCTCTATCCACTGGTCGGTTCAGCACAAAGGGGACGAGGTATTTCTGTCAGATTTCGTTAAATTTACAAGCACTAGCCTGATAGAAGGAAAGGTCTTGTGTACCAAGATATAAGTGAATCCGTTAAGACTACTTTGTATAAACAAAAGATCTTGCAGTTTGCAAAACAAGCAAAAAAAGCATTATTCGAGAGTTCGCAGATGAAAAAGCCAGACGAGGAGTTCGACAAAGAAATGTATGAAGACTTTTGGGAAGAATATGATTATCTGCTACAAAAACATAAAGCAGACTGAATTGTTATACTCCAACCTTGCGTGTTATACCCTGATGATATGTACAATACCCCTATCAAACTTTTCCGACAACGGAAGAGAAATAGGAGGAGTCAACATGGCGAAAACAGGAACGGATTTAGTAAAACGTGGTATGGCGGAAATGCAAAAGGGCGGCGTCATCATGGATGTCATTAATGCAGAGCAGGCAAAGATTGCTGAAGAGGCTGGTGCAGTAGCTGTTATGGCACTTGAGCGTGTGCCTTCTGATATTCGTGCTGCTGGCGGCGTTGCGCGAATGGCGGATCCGACAATTACAGAAGAGGTATTGAATGCTGTGTCTATTCCGGTCATGGCTAAGGCCCGAATCGGACATATTGTGGAAGCACGTGTGCTGGAAGCGATGGGCGTCGATTACATAGATGAAAGTGAAGTGCTAACCCCGGCAGATGAAGAGTTTCACTTGAACAAGCGGGAATTCACGGTACCGTTCGTATGCGGAAGCCGCGATCTTGGTGAAGCTGCCCGCCGTATCGGGGAAGGTGCTTCCATGCTTCGTACAAAAGGTGAGCCTGGAACGGGTAATATCGTCGAGGCTGTACGTCATATGCGTAAAGTGCAATCACAGGTACGCAAGCTAATCTCTATGGATTTGGCTGAAGTGATGACATTTGCCAAAGATCTTGGTGCACCATATGACGTGCTGCTTCAAATTCGTGAAGCTGGCAAGCTTCCGGTTGTAAACTTTGCTGCTGGCGGTGTGGCGACTCCCGCAGATGCAGCACTGATGATGCAGCTTGGAGCAGACGGCGTCTTTGTAGGTTCTGGTATCTTCAAGTCCGATAACCCAGCGAAATTTGCGAAAGCCATCGTGGAAGCAACAACACATTATCAGGATTATAAGCTGATTGCCGAGCTTTCCAAAGGACTGGGCACACCGATGAAAGGAATCGACATCGCAAGCCTATCTCCAGAAAACAGAATGCAAGAACGCGGCTGGTAAGGAAAGGAGATCTGCTCAATGAAAATTGGTGTGTTGGCACTTCAAGGTGCAGTGCAGGAGCATGCGCGGACAGTAGAAGCCGTCGGAGCGGAAGCTATTCTCGTCAAGCGAGCGGAACAGCTGGCAGAATTGGACGGTTTGATTTTGCCAGGCGGTGAGAGTACTGCCATGCGCAGGCTTATCGATCGGTATGATTTCCTGGAGCCGTTAAGAGCTTTTGGCGCAGCTGGAAAACCAATCTTCGGTACTTGTGCAGGAATGATTCTGCTGGCAAAAAGAATTAACAACCAGGAGACGAGTCATCTTGGTTTGATGGATGTGACAGTGGAACGAAATGCTTTCGGCCGTCAGGTAGACAGCTTTGAAACAGAGCTTGAAATCAAAGGTGTGGCACAAGATTTCCCTGCGGTATTCATCCGTGCGCCTTATATTATCGAGGCAGGACCAGGTGTTGAAGTGCTGAGTCAAGATACAGGACGTATTGTAGCAGCAAGAGATGGACACTATTTGGCGACTGCTTTTCATCCTGAGCTTACTGCAGATACTCGGTTGATGGGGTACTTCTTGGAGATGGTAAAAGAAGCGGCTGTAAAAGTATAAAATAGCATTTTTCAAAAAGAAGATCATTTTGTGATCTTCTTTTTGTTGTGTGGATCATTTCCCTTCCAATTCGTATCCCTTGCAATCTATTCTGCTGTGTATTATATTTTTCCTCGTTGAATATTTGATACGTCAACTAATTGGATGCAATGAGGTGGATCATCTCAACATTGCAAAGGAGACCTTAAGATGGAAAACTATCAGGACCTTTTAATGAGTCAGCGTACTTTCTTCAGAAGCGGACAAACGAAAGATGTACAGTTTCGTATAGATACATTAAATAAATTGAAAAATTTAATTCAGACGCATGAACAGAGCATCCTGGACGCAGTGAAGCAGGATTTGAATAAATCTGAAATGGAAGCTAAACGGGCAGAGGTAGGGCTGGTTTTAGCTGAAATCAACTTTACTATAGAGAATTTGGAATCATGGGTTGAAACAAAAGAAGTCCCTACAGCTGTCTCCCATGAAGGAGCGAAAAGCTTCATCAAGCCAGAGCCTTATGGCTCAGCACTCGTAATCGCACCATGGAACTATCCATTCCAGCTGGCGGTTTCTCCATTGGTAGGAGCAATTGCTGCTGGAAACACTGCTGTATTGAAACCGTCTGAATTGACGCCGAAAACATCAGCTATACTTTCAACTATATTTAATGAAAACTTCCCAGAAGCATATCTGCGTGTAGTGGAAGGGGAAGTGGAAACAAGCACAGCACTGCTCAAAGAAGACTTTGATTACATTTTCTTCACCGGCAGCACGGGAGTCGGTAAAATTGTAGCAGAAGCTGCAGCTAAGCATTTGACTCCTATGACATTGGAGCTTGGCGGTAAAAGCCCGACAATTGTTCATAAGGATGCAAATTTGGATGAAGCAGCACAGCGAATTGCTCGCGGCAAATTCGCAAATGCAGGCCAAACATGTGTAGCACCAGATTACCTTCTTGTTCATAGCAGTGTGAAAGAAACACTGTTGGAAAAACTGAAGGATGTAATAACTGCAGCATACGGCGATAACATCGTCCAAAACCCGAACTTCGGACATGTGGTCAGCGAAAGACATTTTGATCGACTAGCAGGATTCCTGAACAATGGAACAGTTGCGGCAGGCGGACAATCCGACCGTTCCCAACTTATTATTGAGCCCACAATTCTTGATTCTATTTCGTGGGATGATCCAATTATGCAGGATGAAATCTTTGGACCAATCCTACCGGTTATCACATATGATGATCCGGCTGACATCATCGATCGAATTGTGAGACGACCTAAACCACTGGCACTTTATCTGTTCTCGGAAGATAAAGACTTCCATGAAGAGATTTTAAACACTATCTCATTTGGCGGTGGTGCAATCAACGACACAATCAGCCATATGACTTCCCACTACCTACCATTTGGAGGAGTTGGGGCAAGCGGTATGGGAGCATACCATGGTAAAGCAAGCTTTGAGACTTTTTCCCATTATAAGAGCATCTTGAAGCGATGATGTATATATAAGAAAGAGGAGTCAGTCTGGGGACTGACTCCTCTTTTTTTGACTAATAAGTATGTGATAAATGAGTTACTTTAACCATTAGGTTTAGTCTTTTGCTAATGCCGTATAAAGGTGCACTTAAAGTATCGGTGCTTATTCATTGTTACAGTGTAAATAATTGTATTATTATGAAATCATTCCAAGATAAAGGGAGGGTATCATGAAGAATTATATATGCCAAACTTGTGGAGTTCAGTATACAGAGTCTATGGATTATCCGGTAAATTGCACTATATGTGAAGAAGAAAGACAATATGTTAGCATGGAAGGGCAAAGGTGGACAACTTTAAATGAATTAATTAATAGTGGTATTTATATTAATGTTATAAAAGATGAAGCTGCAGGAATTTCCAGTATTAAGACTGAACCAAGTCTAGGAATAGGTCAAAGTGCTTTCATAGTCCAAGATGGATACTTTAATTTACTATGGGATTGTATTACATACTTAGATAAACAAACAATCAATCAAATTAATACTATTGGAGGACTAAATGCTATAGCTCTATCTCATCCCCATTATTATTCAAGTCAAGTTGAATGGGCGGAAGAATTCAACTGCCCAATTTATATACATGAAGATGATAGAAAATGGGTAACGAGAAAAAGCGAGCGTATTAAATTTTGGTCAGGCGAATCTCTTGAATTATCAGATGGTATTACACTTCATAGAATAGGCGGACATTACAAAGGAGCAGCAATATTAGAATGGAGGAAGGGCAGCAACAATAATGGAGTTTTATTAACAGGTGACATTATTCGAATAGTCGCAGATCGAAACTGGGTTAGTTTGATGTATAGTTATCCCAACCTTATCCCTCTTCCAACTACAACTGTTGAAAGGATTCAACGGAAACTCGAAGGATTACAGTTCTCTAGTATGTATGACGCTTTCAACCGCGTAATACATGAAGATGCTAAACATAAAGTCGAATTATCCATAAACAGATATTTAGCTGCGTTAAATGGAACGCTTTTTGATACATAAAACAAATAATTCTCACATGAACACTACAACAATGGAATGTTTTGTACTATCAGGGGCTAGAGCATAACGAAGCCAAAAAAAGAAGACGATTCCATAAGGTGGTGGAATCGTCTTCTTTTTTTGGCCTAATCAATTTTTGGTGATGCAATTAACTGAATCTAAATAAGTTAAAAGTTACCCTTCTAGGAATTGCTTTTTCAACCGTGAATCAAAAGGTAGGCGAAGAAGAGCTTGCTGGCTGCATTGCCTGCATAATATCACATAAAATCATGACGCCTTCCCGTAATAGCTTTTCATTTGCATAGGAGTAGCTAAGGCGGAATGTACTATGTTCATTTTCGATGGCAAAGCAAGCTGAGCCTGTCAGAAAGGAGACGTTGCGCTTGTTCGCTTCATATAAAAGGACATTGCTGTCCAGCCAAGCGGGCAGCTGGATCCAGACATTCAAGCCGCCTTTTGGAATATGCCAGGTAACGCCAGTTGGTGCCTGCTCTGACAGTACTGCCAGCACGGTATCCCGCCGGCTCTTCAGTGCAGCTCGCAGTCGTTTCAAATGCTGTTCCATCTTGGTAGAATCCACTAATGGAAGGATTACCTTTTGCGGCAAAAGCGGGCTGCCTAGGTCCATATTCGCTTTTGCTGCATACAGGCGTTTGAAAATCGACCCTGAAGCTGCAATAAGGCCGATCCGGCATCCAGGTGCAATCGTTTTGCTTAAGCCCTTTAAATAAATCACATGTCCTGTTTTGTCCATACTTTTGATTGGCAGCGGTGGCTTGCGGTCAAAATAGATATCGCTGAAAGGATCATCCTCCATGATCAAACAATGATGGCTTTCGGCGATATCGAGCAGCACTTTACGACGCTGCAGCGGCATGATAGTGCCGGTCGGATTATGGAATGTCGGCGTTGTATAAATTAGTTTTGGTTTATGTTTTTCACATAAGCTATGCAGCATATCCACGCGCATGCCATTTTCATCAACCGGAACTGTAAGGATTGTTGCGCCGCGGCTGCGGAAAACATCAATGGCACCTGGATAGGTCGGTGCCTCCATGATGACAACATCACCAGGCCCGATAAATGTACGGGCGACAAGGTCGATACCTTGCTGGGATCCGCTTGTGATCAGCAAATTTTCTGGCGTGGTTATGATTTTGGATTTCTCCATGTTTTGAACCATTTTTTCACGTAGTGCCAAATCTCCTTGTATGCCGCCATACTGCGAAAGAATACGAGGATTTTGCATGAATACTTGTGCAATCAACTGATCCATGTATTGATTCGGAAATAAAGCTGGATCGATCATGGAGGAGGAAAAATGGTAACTTGCATCCGAATCCTGAAAACGTGCATATTGGGAACGGTGCAAATAATCGGGTATGCTCAGCTGCCAGTCAAAATCCTGTCCAGTTTTACTTGGTTCTGATTGCTGCTGTGTTTTTACATACGTGCCTTTTCCCTTGCTTAATTCCAGAAATCCATCTTCTTCAAGCTGTTTATACGCCTTCATAACCGTGACGAGACTAACCTCAAGATCTTTAGACAGCTGTCTTACAGTTGGCAGCTTTGTTCCGCCTGATAATAAACCAGAACGGATTTTATCTACGAAAGAAACATATATCTGTTTGGAAAGCGGAATAGCTTCATTTTTATTGATTGTAATCATCTAGATTGCCCCTATGTGTTATAGCTTGTTATAGTGTGCTGTTAGTATAACATGTTTCTTGTAACTAGGTGCTAGATGAACGAGGGAGCAGGTGGATGACATGACAGAAAAGCATTATTTAGCCGCTAATAAAAGACTCAAGCAAGGTGATTATGGGAGCAATCCGTTGTGGATTCTTGCTGAACAAATAGATGAAAATGAGCTGAGAAAAGTCTATTTTAGACAGATGCATGAGTGGAAGGGACAGAAATACTGGCTTATATATAAGACAAAAGATGATTGTCTTGGTATAACGATAGAACGTCAAAAGGAACTTGTCATACCGCATGTTACCAATAAATTTGTGTATGAATTGGAATGTGCTGACGAAAGGCTTTCTTATGAAGCTCTTTTCCGCTTTGTAGAAGAGCAACTGGGTTATGGAGAGAACGTAGAGCTATATACTTGCTTGGATGGGGAAGAAGATGCTGACCGCCTTACAGTGTGTGATACTGTGATTCATTTGACTGCTGGTCTATACATTTCCGGAGGAGCGTCTTTTCCGATAAGCAGAGAAAATCAGATAGCTGATCTGGCTCGGAAATTCAGATGGTGTGATCGGCAGTATGTTGTGATACAACGTTGATAGAGAATTACATTTTATTTAGAATTACGTTCATTGTATCTACATTTAATAAATGTGCAGATAATGCTTCTATGGCCTGGATTCATCTGTTCCATCTGCTTTAAAAGATTTCTGTAATATACTAATAAAGAGAAAGAGCATCAGCCTTTCTCTTTTTCGGCATTCACTTCTTTAGAGCTGAACTAGGAAGGGAATCTATGATCATTGCCGCGACGGACTGAGGAGACTCTTGCAAGTCATTCTTGAACCACTGGATGATGATACTGAACATGCCGCCTGCTATGAATAATACCTCTGCGTGGTTCAGCTTTTTACTGAAGACGGTATCTGCTTGCGAAAGGCGACTGATTGCATGTATGAAATAATCAAGAATTACCCCATGCGTATTAGCGTTTATCTGACGCTGAAGGGAAGTCGGATTGGCAGCTATTCCAGCAGTAATGTCTGCAATGACATCCTGTATATTATCTGTTGTGTTTATGTTAGAGAGCTGCTCTATAGCACGCTTGATACTTACTTCTACAGATGCATTCATCACATCATAAATTGTGTGATAGTACTTGTAAAACGTAACCCGGGCAACTCCCGCTTTCTTACAAATCTCCGTTATCGTGATATCTTCAAGATCGTTTTCTTCCAGTAATTGATTCAAAGCTTCCATGATATATTGCTGCGAGTATAAGCTATCCTGTCTGGATTTCCTCAAAAACTAACACTTCCCTTCGTTCTGTTCGTTTTATGCTCAAATTATCACATAATTATTGAAAGATATTGATACGTTAGTATACTTACAAATGTAAATACAAACGTTAGTGTTAATGATGAAGCAAGTTTATCCGAATGTGTAAGCAGAGTCAAACGTGCTTTGAACACAGCATCCTTACTACTAACATGTTTGTATGCAGCAGAAGACACTGGAGGAGATTACAATAGCAAAACTTCTATATAGGTTAGGGAAATGGGCAGTAAACTATAAAAAAAGCGTTGTATTCGGAGCTTTGGCACTTCTTATCGCCTTAGCTATCGTAACAGTTAGCTTGGGAACGGCATTTAATGAGGATTTGAGTATTCCGAATACACCCGCGGAAGAAGCCAATGATTTGCTGAAGGATGCATTCCCTGATTCGGCAGCGGGAGCACAAGTACAGGTTGTATTCAAGGCCTCGGATGGTGAGACACTCGATTCCGAGGAATCCAATAAAGTTATTACAGATATGCTGAACAGTATTCAAGAAGATGATTCGGACGTTGTCTCCGTAGCAACACCAGTTCAGCTTCAGAATTTGAATGAAGATAGAACGGTCGGTTACGGTACTGTTATTTTCAAGGATGAGGCAGCAGAAGTAACGCAAGAGTCGATCGATAATGTGACGGAGAAAGTCGAAGAGACTCGCGAAGCGGGAATCCAGACAGAATTGACTGGGGACGTAGAATTCTCCGGTATGCATTTAGGTGCAGGCGAGATTGTTGGGATCATTGTTGCCTTCCTTGTGTTGGCAGTGACGTTTACTAGTTTCCTAGCAGCAGGTATGCCAATTCTATCAGCATTGATTGGATTGGGAATAAGCTTGCTGACAATCGTGATCGGTTCCAACTTCTTTGAAATGCAGAATGTCTCGCTGACGTTGGCAGCGATGCTCGGTATTGCGGTAGGAATAGATTACGCTTTATTCATCATGACTCGATTCAGACAGCAGCTGGATGAGGGTAATTCTGTCAAAGAGTCAGTGGCGATTGCTATAGGTACTTCCGGCAGTGCCGTTGTATTCGCAGGATTGACAGTTATTATCGGTCTGTTGGGCCTTGCTGTAACAGGAATTCCATTCTTGACTGTAATGGGAGTAGCGGCTTCCATCAGTATCTTTTTGTCTGTAGTAGTATCGATTACGGTACTGCCTGCAATCCTTGGCATGCTTGGTCACCGAATTGCTCCTTCTAAAGGAAATCGATTCCTGAAGAAAATCACGCGGACGACAGAAAGCAGGCCTGGCAGCAATAAGTGGGGTAAATTTGTTACGAGACGGCCATTGCTTGTTACATTCCTTGCTGTAGCAATCCTTTTGGTTATTGCTATCCCATTCACTCATATGAATCTAGGTTTGCCAGACGATGGAACTGCAAAACAAGAAGATACTACAGAACGCAAAGCGTATGATATATTGGCGGATGCATATGGCGAAGGCTTCCATTCTACCTTAATCGTAGCAGCCAAAATTGATGCAGACGAAAATGCGGAGGAAGTGCAGCAGGATTTACAAGCTGTCAGCCAGGATATCAGTGAATTGGATGATGTAAAAACCGTTACTCCAGCGATGCCGAATGAAGCTGGTGATGTTTTTATCATCAGTGTGACACCGGAAACTGGACCTAATGATCAGGAAACAAAAGATATTGTAAATGAAATCAGAGACTTGTCCAATGAAGATATGGAATTGCTCGTTACAGGTACTGCTTCCGTCAACATTGATATAGCGCAGAAACTGAATGATGCATTGCCAATCTTCGCATTACTGATCGTAGGTCTTGCATATGTACTGCTTGTATTGGTATTCAGATCGATCCTACTGCCGCTTAAAGCAGTTTTAGGTTTCCTGCTTTCTATTGGAGCAACATTAGGATTTGTTACATTTGTTGTGCAGGACGGGAACATGATCAATTTGTTTGGCTTCCCAGGAGAAAGTCCAATACTCGCATTTCTTCCAATTATTGCTATCGGCATCCTATTTGGTTTGGCGATGGACTATGAAGTATTCCTCGTAAGCCGGATGCGGGAGGTATACTCCCAAACTCGTGATCCGAAGGAAGCCATACTAGCTGGTATGCGCGATAGCGGTAAAGTTGTCGTGGCAGCAGGTTTGATTATGATGTCAGTATTCGTCGGCTTCATGGTAACTCCTGATGCGATGATCAAATCAATCGGCATGGCGCTGACATTTGGTGTTCTGTTCGATGCCTTCGTTGTTCGGATGACAATTGTGCCAGCTGTTATGTCCTTGATGGGCAATGCGGCATGGTATATGCCGAAATGGCTCGATAAAATTTTGCCGAACATTGACATAGAAGGAGAAGCACTCCTTCACGAGAAAGAAAAAGAAAGAAAATCAAGCTAGTATAAAGGGAGAGGCGTTCTCATGTAGAACGTCTCTTTTCTTATAATGGACACTGTTCTTAATATGTATGGAGAAAATCCTGTTAAAATGAAGTAGGGCAGGGAAGAAACTACGCCCAATCTGTGCAGCAAGTAGAAAGGAACGCTAATATGCAGTCACTGACACATGAAAATATAACACAGCTTAAAGTATTGAAAACAGAACTTACAAGATTTACAGCCGTGTACAAATTCGGTCTGGATGAAGTGAATACGAAAATCAATAAAATCATGCAAGGAATACTGCAGCAGCTAATAGATAAACCAAAGCTATTAAACTAAACACAAGGATAAGAAATAGGACCGTTCATGCAAGGTTTTGAACGGTCCTATTTCTTTGAATTTAACTATGCCCTAGAGGTCTTCTGCATTTACCTAATTCAGCACCCTGATTATTCAATTCCCTTTTTAAGTTAACAAGTGGCGAGCCTTTGGAGATCAATTCTATGACGGCAGAAACGCTGTCCAGTTCCTTTTGCTCTAACTTATTTCCAGATAGCAGACTTTCGAACCATGATCGAATCTTAATAGGAGCTAAATTACCAGCAATAGATGATAAACGTGAAAAGCCATATGAGATTTTCCGCATTAAGTCTTTCTCTCCACCAGCATAAAGATAAAATGGAACTTCTGATAGATTTCTCAATATATCGGTAGCTTTGCTAGGATCTCCTGCTTCTTTTAAGCCAATAACCGAATCTAATCTCGCAAGTTCCAGTACACTTTCCACTGATAAATCAAAGCCTGTGCGAGCCGGGTTATTGTATAAGATCACTGGTTTCCCGGCTAAAGAAACAATACTCTTTGAATATGAGAGCGCCTCCTTTTGAGTTGGTATGAGGTAGGGTGGATAGCCTAAAAGAATTGCAGCAATATTAGTTTTTCTGATTTCAGATGCAAGTGCTTCCGCTTCAAATTGTCTGATGGCGGACACACCGAAGATAATCTCCATTTCCTTTACGAGCAACCCTTCTTTTTCTATTGCTTTTAAAAGCTCAATTTTTTCATTCAAGTCAAGACTATGCTGTTCACCTGTAGATCCGCAAATCAGTACAGAGCGAATACCTTGACCATATAGTTGTCTTATGTGACTTAAAGTGTGTTCTGTATCGAGTGTTTCGTCGGCTTTAAAAGCTGTAGGTACAGCAATGTGATAAATTTCTTTCAACATGTTCTTAACTCCTTCGGATAAAGCTCCCTCCTCAATACAGGAAGCTTTACTATTATCTGTTGCTCTAAAAGGCAAAAAGTGTATGTAGTACTCACGATACCTTAGTACGTCATGATTTGTATAGAAGATAATTGGGCAGAAAAAACTTCATCAAATTGAAAGCGTTTACATAAACTGCTGTAAATCGCTGAGGAGGTACAGTCATGAGTAAAGTGAATCAGTTCCTGGAGGAGAAGGTAATGCCTGTCGCTGCGAAGGTAGCGCAGCAGCGACATTTAAATGCACTCCGTGATGGACTTATTTTATCGATGCCGCTTATCATTATCGGTTCTTTCTTTTTAATTCTTGCCAATTTCCCAATCCAGTCATATATGGATTTCCTTGCTGAACGACCACAGCTTAAGGAAAGCTTATTGTACCCATATCGAGGCACGTTTGAATTGATGACCTTAATTGCCGTTTTCGGGATTGGTTATCGTTTAGCTGAGTCATATAAAGTGGACCCGCTCGCGGCTGGCGCTGTATCTTTATCAGCTTATTTTGTTGGAACACCATATGTAACGTATATAATCGGCAAGACACCAGAAGGCGTAGATATCACTGAAACTGCTTATCAAACAGCGATGTTCACAAGCAAAGGGCTTTTCGTTGGGATGCTGATCGCCCTGCTATGTACAGAAATTTATCGATTGATCGTACAGCGCAATCTGGTGATTAAGCTGCCAGATGGTGTACCTCCTGCAGTCGCGCGTTCGTTTACAGCTTTGATACCAGGATTTTTCGCGATCATTGCTATTTGGGTCATCCGATTACTGGTTGAAAACGTAGGTTCCTTCGGCAGTATCCATAACGTCATCACCGTGCTGCTGCAAAAGCCGCTCACATCTATTGGAACAAGTCTTGCTGGTACCATGATCATTTTCTTGTTGATTACATTGCTTTGGAGTACTGGCTTGCACGGAGCAACAATTGTCGGAGCAGTGACAGGGCCAATTTGGCTGACGTTGACAGCAGAGAATGCTAAATCCTTTGAACTTGGCGAACCTGTGCAGCATATCGTAACAAACGAAATCAATGACATAGTCTTTATCGGAGGCTCAGGAACAACGCTCGGTCTTGTACTGGCAATGCTTTTGTTCGCAAAAAGCCAGCAGATGAAGCAGCTGGGGAGGCTGAGTATCGGGCCAGGTATATTCAATATCAATGAACCGGTATTATTCGGGATGCCTATCGTCATGAATCCGCTCTTGATCGTGCCCTTCATATTGACACCTCTCATCTCGGTTTTGATGACGTATCTGGCTATGGATTGGGGAATCGTTGCAAAGCCAATCGGTATTGTGCCTCCGTGGACGATGCCGCCTATTTTACAGGGGTATTTAATCACAGGAAGTATATCGGGAGCAATTTTGCAGATTGTCATAATCATCCTGTCATTTCTGATATATTATCCATTTTTCCGATTGTGGGATAAACAAAAAGCAAAGGAAGAAGCTGGAGGGGGAGAAGAGCAGTAATCTGCTCTTCTTTCTACATAGAAATGCTATAATCTGAAGAAGGTGTGAAAAGATAAGGATAGTGGAATGGTTACGTAGGCAATCTTTCAATATAGAAAAATTGAAATCTTTGCAGGAAATAGCATAAACAATCGAGAAACAAATAGAAAAAGCTATGGGAGGGGAATTATGACGACGTCGTACGAGGCATTAGTAGCAGAAATGGAACGCATTTCGACAGTGATACAGAAGTTTCCGGAAAATCTGCAAGGCAAGGTTTTCGACATAATGGTAAAGAGCTATCTTGGTGAGCAGGGTTATAGCTATGAGGCGGCAGCAGCAACGGAGGAGCCAGAACCAGAAACAGTGCAGCACATTTCAGTCGTCGACTCCAATCGAGTCCAGTCAATCAAGAAGCGTCCGATCCGCCGGAATAAAGACTCCTATAGCATGGTGAAAGACCTTGACTTACTAGGCAAAAGCGGCGTGGAACCATTCCGTGATTTCCTTGAGCGATATGAAGTGAATTCCAATATCAAATTCAATACAGTGGCAGTCTACTATTTGAAGAATGTCCTGCATATACCGGATGTGACGATCGATCACATCTATACATGCTATAAAAATGGGGAGCGAAAGGTGCCGGGGAATCTCAGACAAAGCATTACAGATACCTCCAGCTCCAAATATGGCTATATCAATATGAGTGACAACCACATCACACTCAGCGTCCTTGGAGAAAATCTCGTAGAGTTCGAACTGAAACAAGAAGCTTAATACTAGTTTGAAGAAAGCGTAAACAAGGAATATATAATCAGAGAGTTACTGAATCAACACAAATGAGTGGAGGGAAGTAACAAAATGAAGAAAACGAATATTGGATGGATCGCAGGAGGAACAGTCGCAGTAGCCGCAGCAGCAGGAACCTTTTCTTATTTGAAACGCAAGAAGGATGGTCCAGACGTGACTGGATCGAATTTGCAAGATAAGGAGCGAGAGGACAAGCTGCCAAGTCCTGATGCAAAAACAGATGATACAGAAAAAGGCTTGACTGCTTTAGATCATGCTTATCGAGAAGAATGGGTGGCTAATACAATCACGCCGACTGAAGAAGAAATTAAGGAAGCGGAAGATAAAGTGAACAAATGATAAAAAACCGGCTATGAAAGCATAGCCGGTTTTTTTGTGTGCTTTTTTCTGTTAGTGGTATACGAACTTTCAATATATGTCCTGGAGTCAGTCACATTAATTTGTAGTAGTTGCATAAGTTCATGGTTTTCCATTTGTTTTCTATTTATAATAGAGTTAATAAAGAAGAGGGAGAATTTTATGACAGCATTATCCTTTTACACCGTTGCGATTATTGCGCTTATCCTTCTGATTGTTATAAGTGTTATTACCTCTGTTTATCTATTATTTAGGACATATAACCGTAGACGGCAGCAGGCTTATATGGCAGAATGGCAAGCGTCCAGGAGGCAGAGAAAATGACTATGTATCAGATTGTACCAATGATGCAGACACAGGCTGAATTGATTGCGAACACATGGAGATACGAAGGCATCTATGCTTTTTATGATATGGATCAAGATGAAGAAGACATGGCTGAATTCCTCGATTTTAAAGCAAGGGAAGGAAAGGTTTTTGTGGTGATGCAGAGGGAAGAGGTCATTGGCTTTTGCAGTATCCAGTTAGAAGAAGAGGAAGCGGAAATAGGGCTTGGCATGCGTCCTGATCTGACTGGGAAGGGTCTCGGTCAGAAATTTGTGTCCTATCTCGTTCATTACATCATAGGAGCCTATCATCCAGAAAGAATTTCACTTGCTGTAGCTGCTTTCAATAAGCGGGCAATTACGTTATACGAACGAATTGGCTTCCGACATACAGAAAGTTTTGACCAGCAGACAAACGGTTCAGTATACCCATTTATCAGGATGGTGCTGGAAATAAAAAACCTCTCCAGCTAAATGGAGAGGTGTATTACCTTTAGATGATTTGTTTACCCATTTGCCCAAGCGCATAATAAATGCCATGCTGCAATGTCTGAAAACAATCGAATGCTTCAAGCGAGATGCCAGAGTTGGTAATTTGTAAGCCAAGCTCTGGTGAAATACCGACTAATAATGTCTGTGTACCTATAAGCGATGAAGCTGATCCAACCTTGCTGATAAGATTTGCTGTATATTGGCTGACGTCCTTATCCAATCCAGTTAAATCGAGCAGCAAGTATCGTGCTTTATATGCTGGTAAATTCTCCAATGTCTTAAATAGCAGCTCCTCTGATCGCTCTTCATCATATTTACCGATCAAAGGAACAACAACGACATGATCAAGTACAGGAATAATCGGTGAAGATAAATCACGTACCAGTTTTTTCAATTCCCTGGTCTTATCCTCAACTGTTGCTTCCAGTTCCATGATTTTCTGTGATTCTTTCTTTCGGGCTAACTGGTGGATATTCTCCGAAACAGTAATATCTGAAGGGAAGTAATGGATGATGGTGCTCTCATAGCCTTCCAATTGATAATGCTCCACCTTGTACCATACATTTGTTCCGAACATACCGCTGAAGATACCTGCGTAATGCGCTGGTAAGAAGCAGCCGCCTTCCGTTTTTCCTTGTGCAATGTTAATTTTATGTTCCCAGCTGTCGATTAGTTCAGCTGTCAGTGTGTGTTTTTCTGGATCAAGATCCTTGATGGTGGTCCTTCCCCAGCCTGCAGAAGCATATGTGTTTGTTATTAGTTCAGCAGCTTTGTGGATGCCAACGTCAGGTTTGTTTTGGAAATATTCCCCTACAACAAGGCCTTGCCGATATCCTGTTGTTTCGAAAACAAGATTGGAAACCTCTTCTCCTGAAATCTCCTCTATCGTGTCAAAGAATTCACGCATAGCACTGGAAATCCAAAAAAGGACTGAATCCTGCTCTTCATATATGAATCTGCCTTTATCCAGTTCCCATCCAAACTGGAGGCCGCCAATTTCTATCTTTTCCAATGGTTCCGTACTCCTTTTTCGTGCGTTTTATCGTCCACGTATCATTATAAATTTTATCTGGATACAATGCTAGTTCTTTGCAGTGTGTCAGCTATTCTTATACTATCATTTCTCTAAAACGGTGCATTATACCAACCATAGCACACATTAGAAATTGATGCTGGATTGCAATCCAAACAATTCAATATGTTAAAACTATACAACCCTTGAGGAAGAATAAGACAAAAGCGCACCAAGAGGGGTACACTTTTGTCTTATTTCGTAATATCCATAAATCCTTCGCCGAAAACATCGCGCACATCGTATAACGTAATGAATGCTTTTGTATCGATAGAGCGGACTATCTTCTTCAAAGGAAGCAATTCTTGCTTATTTATGACTACATACAGAATCTCCTTCTGGTTCTGTGTATAGTATCCTCGTCCTTCCAGCAGTGTGACACCTCTGTCAAGCTGTGTAGAGATTGTCTTGGCAATCGTATCCTTTTGGTTTGAGATGATGAAGACGGCTTTCTTCGGATTTAATCCTTCAATGACAAACTCCATCACCTTCGTTGCGATATATAACATGATGACAGTAATTAAAAGTTTCTCCGTGCCAATGATGAACCAGGAAGCTGCCACAACGATTAAATCAAAGAAAAGCAGGGCGAAGCTTGTATTCCAATCGAGGTATTTATTCGCAAGCCGTGCCAGAATTGCCGTACCTGCTGTCGTGCCGCCTACCTTAAGTACAAGGCCAATGCCGACACCAGCGAACAAACCTCCAAAGACAGCGTTTACTAGTACTTGATCAGAAGCTATCTCCCAGCTCTCTGTTATATGAAGGAAAAAAGAATTCAGTATGACGACGATAATAGTATAAAAAACAGTCTGTTTGTCTAAAAAACGATATCCTATAATAAGCAAAAGTCCATTTAAGATTAGGTTCATAATACTTGGGGCCCACCCAAGAGCATAAAATAAAATAATAGTGACACCTGTTACGCCGCCTTCTCCCAATTCACTTGGAATGGCGAAAATATTCACTGCCAGGGCGAATAGAAAGGATCCAGCAATGAGGAATACCAGGTCTTTGAAGAAGTGCTGCTTTATCTGTTTCATCTGATAACCTCCTTTAAAAATGTTGTTTCTTCTCTGATAGACCACGAGATTATAACACACTGCAATATAGCTTACCATATTACTTGACAATATTTTGAAGGATTATCTCCGGTTTTGTAAAAGTGGTAGAAAGGGTACTATCATACAGAAATTGAATTCCTCAGCAAAATGCGCATAAATTGTGTCTGATTATGAAAAAGACTAGTATGGATATAGTAGGAGGGTATGCACATGAAAGATACATTCAAAGCATTGATTGCAAATAAACAAGGAGAAGATTTCTCCGTACAGGTAGAAGAAATGACAGTTGACCAATTACCGGCGGGGGAAGTACTGATCAAGGTGCACTATTCAGGTGTGAACTACAAAGACAGTTTGGCAACGATACCAGATGGAAACGTTGTGAAGTCTTACCCAATCGTTCCTGGAATAGATTTGGCTGGAGAAGTCGTATCTTCCGAGGATGAGCGATTCCAGCCGGGTGACCACGTGATTGCCACTAGTTATGAAATAGGCGTTTCTCGTCATGGCGGATACAGCGAATACGCACGTGTGCCAGCCGATTATATCGTGCCTGTGCCGGAAGGAATGACCACAAGAGAGGCAATGATCATCGGTACAGCCGGATTTACAGCGGCACTTTCGGTCCAGCGTCTGTTGGAAAATGGACTGAATAAAGAGAACGGTCCAGTGCTTGTTACCGGTGCAACTGGAGGAGTCGGAAGCTTTGCGGTAGCTATTTTGTACAAGCTTGGCTTCGAAGTGGAAGCAAGTACAGGTAAACAAGAGGAACATGCATACCTTAAAGAGCTTGGAGCTACTCATATCATTTCGCGCGACGAGGTGTATGACGGCAACCTTAAGCAGATTGCAAGTCAGAGATGGGCAGCGGCAGTCGATCCGGTCGGCGGGGAGCCCCTTGCATCGGTCCTAAGCCAGCTTAAGTATAATGGGTCGGCCGCAGTGAGTGGTTTAACTGCTGGCGGCAAAGTGCCGACTTCTGTTTTCCCATTCATACTTCGCGGAATCAACCTACTTGGAATCGACTCCGTTTATTGTCCGAAACCAACTCGTGATAAAGTGTGGCTTCAGCTGGCTACTGCTTTCAATCCAGGAGACTTGGAACGCTTTGTTATAGAAGAATTGTCACTGGAACAATTGCCGGAAGCATTGCCTAAATTATTGCATGGCCATGCCCGCGGCAGATATCTTGTCCGTATCGGCGAATGAATGTGACATTAATGTGTCAGTGAAATATGAACTGTTTGTGAACGTCGTCACAAATTGTTTTCCTCTGCGCCTAACCATGGCATAATCATAATCAAATGACTATGTGAGGTGCACAAAAATGATTTATCTTTTAATTGTGTTCGCGGTAGCTTGTGTTGTTGGCTGTTTTGCAACTTGGATGAAAATGGTCAAGCAGGACGCAGAGCAATTTGCTAATGTAACGGAAACTCAGACAGAAACATATAGAAAAGCTAACTAAATGTGTAAAGTGCGCTGATTATTCAGCGCACTTTTTTTATGTGAAAATTTTACTAACTTTTCTTTATTAAATGTGTTATAACATAATTTATTTAGGGTAAAGGTATGATAATTGTATTATGTTAAGGAGAAAGGTAATTGGAAATGAAAACAGTTGCAGAGATGACCAAAAGTGTAAATGCCTTTAAGAATTTCGATGAGGCAGCACAAGGCGTGCTGAATATTATCAGTGAATTCGTGAGAATTAATACGTTGTTCATTGCAAAAAATGATAACGTTCATAATGAGATAATCAAAGTAGTCAATCAGAAGGAAAAGCTCCTTCAAGAAGGAGAGAAGCTTCCTTTTAATGAGACATTATGCAAGCTAAGTGTGGATCATGGGAGAGAGATACTGATTATCCCTGACTTGGCGAAGAGCGAACTCTCTCAATCACTCGATGTTGCAAAGAACCTTGCTGGCGGCAGCTTTATCGGAATTCCTATTTATTTTGAGAACGGAGAAAATTATGGAACCATTTGCGGGCTTGATTCCAAATCGTTTCCGTTTACGCAGGAGCATATCCGTTTATTCGAAACCATGGCATCACTTTTGACGTTTGTGCTTGAGCTAGATAACGCCAATAAGCAAATACAAAATTTATCGGCACCATTTGTTCCAATTACTTCTGGAGTAGCAGTGCTTCCAATTATCGGGTTCATCAATGAGGATAGAGCTGAAAAAATCATTCAGCTATCGTTGCAGAAAAGTCTGGACCTGAATTTAGATTATCTTGTCATCGACTTATCGGGCATCTCTCAAATTGACCATGTTGTTAGTAATTCCTTACTAAAGATAGCTACTTTACTGAAGCTTATCGGAGTAAAACCAATTCTGACCGGATTTCATCCAGATTTAGCATTAAAAGCTTTATCTCTGCAGATGGAACTGAAAGATATAATGATTGAAGCTAATTTGGAGCGTGCTTTGAATAAGATCGGATTGAAATTGGAGAAGCGTGACAGTTTATAATCTGTATGGAACAAAAAAAGAGCTTGAGACTCATGCCTCAAGCTCTTTTTTATATTCAGGATTCTACAATAGCTTTGACATACAATACTCATCATAGCTCCTGCCGTTAATAATGAGCGAATTCCTTCTCGTCCCTTCTATATCAAATCCACTTTTCTTATATAATGCAACTCCAGCTTTGTTTTCTGTTACAACGGTTAATTCTAACCTTGAAATGTTATGTTTTGGAGCCCAGTTCGTCACGTTATCAAACAATTGGGTGCCTATTCCTTTTGCTCTATATTCTTGCAAGATGCCTATCACAAGATAAGCGGAATGTTTTGTTCTTTTAACCGTACCGCCTATTGCTATTACATACCCAACTAGTTTACCTTTTTCTTCGGCTACAAATATAGTTGAATTGTTTTGTTGTTCAAACCGTTCTAGTTGTTTTCGTTGTTGGTCAGAGGTCGTTTTTCTTTCGCTGGCTTCCATGAGCATAAAATCGGATTTGCTCTCCACTTCTTTTACTAGATGTATAAACGTTTCTGCATCTTCAACTCTTATCTCTCTAATAACCAAAGGAATCTCCTCATTTCTCGTCATTACCAATATATTACTAAAGATTCAGGCGTTAAGTCATCTCCTAATGAAACAGCATGATTTTTCATAGGGATTTTTAACAGATGGGAAATGCAGGCGCAAGGTAAATTACCGAGATTCATGTAATTTTGTATTCCTAGTATTCTCTATACAATCCAATAGGTAATGGTAAAATAAGGAGAGAAGAATTAAATGAAGAAGACGCTGGTATATCACTTTAAGGAGGGGAGGAAGCAAGAATGAAGATAATACAGGAAAATGATGCCGAAGCAAGCGAATATATCCGGGAAAGACTGATTGCATACAATGTTGAAAAGCTGCCAGACGAAGCAAAGTCACCTAAGGAAACTGCTGCGTTTACGGTTCGGGACGAAGCAGACAGCATAATAGGCGGAATTACATGTACTCTTTTCTGGCATCATATGCACATTGATTTTCTTTGGGTAGAGGAAACAAAGCGAAAGGAAGGCCTCGGGGCAAAGCTGCTGGCTGAAGCTGAGAATTTTGCCAAACAAAAAGGTGCAAGGCTTATCAAATTGGATAGCTTTAGTTTCCAGGCTCCTGCTTTCTATGAGAAACATGGTTATACGGTGTTCGGGAAAGTAGAGGATCATCCGATTGGACATACCCAATATTATTTAGTCAAAAGGCTGTAGAAATTTACAGCTTGTTTACGTAAGAAGGATGAGGGGGGAACAGAAATGGTGACATACGCATTTGAAACAATTGAGATGAAGGCTTTTTCTGGCAAGATGAAAACGGACTATCGGGAAGTTGTGCAGGAATACGCTCGAAAAGGCTGGCGCTTACATAGTATGAACCCGATTCCAGGCCATGACGGGATGGCACTAAGTATCGAGCTGATTTTTGAAAGAGAAGCGTAAGAGGTGGGAAATATGCGAATTAGGGAAATAGAAGAAAAAGACAATCAGCCAGTTGAGCAGCTGATTCGTACATGCTTAAAGGAGTTTGGTGCTGATAAGCCTGGGACAGCTTGGAGTGATCCGGAGCTTGGTCGTTTCTATTCTTTGTACCAGCAGCCGGGCTCGAAATATTGGGTTGTAGAGGAGGAGGGAACGATTGTGGCCGGCTGTGGAATTGGTCCTGTAGAAGGATTTCCGGGAGTTTGTGAGCTCCAGAAAATGTATGCAGCCAAGGATACACGCGGAACGGGTGTTGCCCAAGATTTACTTCAAACAGCACTTGCTTTTGCTGGACGGCACTACAGCCGCTGCTACTTGGAGACACTGAGTAATATGTCCGCTGCAAATCGTTTTTATCTGAAGCAAGGGTTTCAACGCTTGGACAAGCCTCTAAGTGAAACGGAGCACTATGCTTGTGATGTGTGGTATATCAAGGATTTATAATATTGAAGGTACAGCAATACAGCCGAATAAATGAAGAAGCAGTGCACAATTTAATGTCAAAATAAATTCATATTACCTACTTGAAAATCCCTTGCTTAAGGGATTTTTTTGTTTGTTAACAAAGCTGTGACGATTACGCCACAAATTGTTCAATATTTCACAATGCCAAATGGGAAAGCAGGAGTATACTAAATGTAACAGAACCTTGTGACTAACTTCACAAAGTTTCGATAAAAATTATGAAAAGAAAGAAGGCGGCAAAATGGATGTTGTAGAGCTTTCGCGTATCCAGTTTGCATCAACGACGTTGTTCCACTTCCTATTCGTTCCGTTAAGTATAGGATTGGCATTCATCATTGCAATCATGGAAACGATGTATGTTGTCAAAAAAGATGATAAATATAAAAAAATGGCGAAGTTCTGGGGACATTTATTCCTAATCAACTTTGCAGTCGGTGTTGTCACCGGTATATTACAAGAATTCCAATTTGGAATGAACTGGTCGGAATACTCCCGTTTTGTAGGGGACGTTTTTGGTGCACCGCTTGCTATAGAAGCGTTGCTTGCATTCTTCATGGAGTCCACTTTCCTTGGCTTATGGATTTTCGGATGGGATCGCTTGCCGAAATGGGTGCATGCATTATGTATTTGGCTAGTGTCGCTAGGTACGATTTTCTCCGCATTCTTTATTCTGTCTGCGAACTCATTCATGCAGCATCCAGTCGGAGAAGTACTGCAAAATGGCAGACTTGAAATGAACGACTTCTTGGCAATACTGACAAATGGTCAGCTTTGGGTAGAATTCCCGCACACAGTCTTCGGTTCGTTTGCGACTGGTGCATTATTTATCGTAGGTATCAGTGCTATTGCGCTCCTGCGCAAGAAACATGTAGCTTTCTATAAAGGTTCTTTTAAAATTGCTATTGTCGTCGCTTTGATCAGCGGTATCGGTATCGCATTATCTGGTCACGAGCAAGCATTATATTTAGTTGAAACACAGCCAATGAAAATGGCTGCCAGTGAAGGTCTATGGGAAGATAGTGCCGACCCTGCCCCTTGGACAGTATTCGCCAATATCGATACAGAAGCGAAAGAAAACACGGGAGAACTAAAAATCCCTTATGTGTTAAGTTTCTTATCCTACGGTGAGTTCAGCGGTTCCGTTGAAGGTATGAATTCGTTGCAGGAACGTTATACAGAGCTATATGGTCCAGGCAATTACATTCCGCCCGTTAAGACCACATTCTGGAGTTTCCGTGTCATGACGGTATTAGGCGGAGCAGTTCTTGCTTTATCCATCTGGGGTGCTTATCTTTATGCACGTAAGAAACTTGTGAATAGTAAATGGTATTTGCGCATCATGATCGTTGCAATCAGCTTCCCGTTCATCGGCAACTCTGCCGGTTGGATCATGACTGAGATAGGTCGTCAGCCTTGGGTTGTGTTCGGTTATATGAAAACAGAGGATGCGGTCAGTGCTGGTGTCACAGCAGGAGAAGTTCTTTTCTCCCTTATCACATTCTCGGCCCTGTATTTGATTCTATTCGCGGTCATGATTACATTGTTCGTCCGTGAGATCAAAAAAGGACCAGAGCATGATATAGAAGAAACAGAACCAATCGCAGATCCATTCACGAAGGAGGGTCAACATGCTTTCTCTTAATGAATTCTGGTTCATCCTGGTCGCTGTTTTGTTCGTTGGCTTCTTCTTCCTGGAAGGCTTCGACTTCGGCGTCGGGATTGCAAGTAAATTTGTAGCTAAAGATGATTTGGAAAAACGCGCATTCATCAATTCAATCGGCCCATATTGGGATGCGAATGAAGTATGGCTGATCACAGCTATTGGTGCGATGTTCGCAGCCTTTCCTAACTGGTATGCGTCCATGCTGAGCGGTTTTTATCTTTGCTTTGCTTTCATTTTGTTCGGTCTGATCGGCCGGGGGGTAGCATTCGAGTTCCGCGGTAAAGCAGAACACCCGACGTGGCGCAAAACGTGGGATTGGGTGATTCTCTTCGGCAGTATCATTCCGCCGCTGACTTTCGGTATCATGTTCACTGCCTTGATCCAAGGTGTACCGATTGATGAGAATATGCACATGCATGCTGGCGTGTCCGATGTCGTCAACTTATACACAGTACTTGGCGGTGTGACATTGACAATGCTTTGCGTATGGCATGGTCTTATCTTTGGTACGCTACGTTTGATGGACACATTACGTGAACGCTGCCGTCGTGCAGCGAAAAACTTGCTGCCGATCAATGCCATTTTATTAATTGCATTTCTCGGGATGACATTCTTTAAAACAGATATGTTCAGTGTTCATGGCAATATTTTAGAGTATCTATTCATGGTCGGTATTCTGGTTTATATCGCATCTGGCTACTTCATCACACGGAAACGTGATGGATGGGCATTCCTGATGTCTGGTTTGATCATGATCCTGCTGATTGCTTCTGTGTTTATTGGTCTGTTCCCACGGGTAATGATCAGTTCCATCAGTGAAGCATACAGCATGACTGTACAGTCTGCATCATCAGGGGATTATTCTTTGAAAGTCATGACCTATATCAGTTTGGCTTTGCTTCCATTCGTGTTAGGCTATCAAATTTGGAGCTACTACGTTTTCCGTAAACGTGTAGATCATAAGGAGCATATGGAATACTAATGGGCAGAAATTTAATGGCTTATAAAGGAATAAAAACGGTGCTGCTAGGGCTATCCGCATTGACGCTGCTGCAAGCTGTGGCCATTATCTTTCAAGCGAAATGGCTGGCGGAGGCCATCACGCTTCTATTCCATGGGGAAAGCTTTGCTTCCCAAATACCACTGATAGGCTGCTTTATAGCAGCCTTTCTTGCTAGGCAGCTTTTGCAGCTCATCATAAAAAAAATATGTTTCCGCTTCGCAGAAGCAACGGTCGAGGATATGCGAAAAGCATTTTTGGAAAGTGTATTCAAGCTGGGACCACGCTACACCAGACAGGAAGGAACCGGCAATCTGGTTACCTTTTTGCTGGAGGGAGCAGGTAAGCTGCGGGACTATCTGGAGCTGTTCCTGCCGAAGCTTGTTTCCAATATGATCACGCCATGGCTGGTACTAATTTATATTTGGATGCACGATGATATCTCTGCAGTTATCTTGTTGGTTACCATTCCAATATTGATTGCTTTCATGATTCTGCTGGGATTGGCTGCACAGAAGAAAATGGACAGTCAATGGAAGGCATACCGTATGCTTTCCAATCATTTTGTTGATTCGCTAAGAGGATTGGAAACTTTGAAGTTCCTCGGCCGAAGCAAAGAACATGGCGAAACGATTGAGAAAGTAAGCGGGCAATATCGCAAATCTACCTTAGGTACATTGCGGATTGCATTCCTTTCCTCGTTTGCGCTGGACCTCTTCACGCAGCTTGCGATTGCTTTTGTGGCTGTAACACTCGGTCTGCGGTTGATTGATGGCACACTTTTGCTTGAACCTGCTTTGATGATCCTGCTGTTGGCACCGGAATATTTCCTCCCGATCCGTGAGGTGGGGAATGATTATCATGCTACATTGGATGGTAAAGATGCCGGTGATCAGATGCTTGCTGTTATCAAACTCGCTAAAGAGAAGCATCAAGGAAATGAAGCAGGTACGTGGAGAGAAGATAGTGAGCTTATCTTGAACGATGTAACAGTTACGTACGACAATGATCGTCCTGCTTTGTCAGATATAAATCTTAGAATCAAAGGGAATCAGAAGGTTGGCTTGATCGGAGCGAGCGGTGCTGGCAAGTCTACTTTTGTTGACCTGCTCAGTGGTTTTATTGATCCTGTTTCAGGCCAAATGGAATTGGACGGGAAGCCTGTGGATTTCACAGCTGAAGTATGGCAGAAACAGACTGCATACATTCCGCAGCACCCATTCATATTCCAAGGCAGCATCAAAGACAACGTAAGATTTTATGCGCCGGAAGCATCAGATGATCGAGTGGAAGAAGCGATTGATTATGCAGGTCTCAGAGAAGTTGTCGATAAGCTGCCTGAAGGATCCGACACCTTGATTGGAGAAGGAGCCCGCAGCTTAAGCGGCGGTCAGGCGCAGCGTGTTGTGTTGGCGCGGGCATTCTTAAGTGACCGTTCGATTGTGCTGCTGGATGAACCGACAGCGCAGCTTGATATTGAAACAGAATATGAATTGAAAGAAGTAATCGAGGAGCTTGCTGCAAATAAACTGTTGTTCTTCGCATCCCATCGACTTCATTGGATGCAGGAAATGGATCTTATTGTTGTCATGGATAACGGCAGAATTGCAGAGTGTGGCACGCATGAACAATTAATGGCAAACCGCGGCTTATATGTCCGTTTGCTGGAAGCACAAATGGGGGATAATCATGAAGCATCGTGACTGGATCATGCCGTATGTTAAACAATATAAATATCGCATGCTGACCATTCTGCTGCTTAGTATGCTGACGGTTGGATCAGCTGCGGCATTGATGTTCACATCTGGCTTTTTGATTTCTAAATCTTCACTTCGTCCTGAGAATATCCTGCTTGTGTATGTACCGATTGTGCTCGTTCGGGCATTCGGACTTGGACGTTCTGTTTTCCGCTATTCCGAACGACTGGTGAGTCATGATTTCATTCTCCGTGTGCTGGCAAAGATGCGGACCAGGCTTTATCATCTGGTTGAGCCGAAGGCAGCAACAAGCAAGTCGATGAAAACCGGAGAGGTGCTCGGTATATTGGCAGAGGATATTGAAAGTCTGCAGGATTTGTACCTGCGAACAATTCTGCCTACTGCATCTGCTGTTCTTTTATATGTGATCAGTATTTGTGCACTCGGATACTTCAGTGTTGGATTTGCTTTGCTCATGGCGATTTACTTCTTTGTGCTGGTTGTCGTTATGCCGATCTTCTCGCTTCTGCACATGCGTGCAGCCAATCAGACTTACAAGAAGGATAAAGATCAGCTTTATCAATATGTGACAGATGGTTTCCTTGGTATCCATGACTGGCTGCTGAGCGGACAAAAACAGCATTTCTTCAGTCACTTCTTCCAGCGTCAGGAAACACAGGACAAAGCTGATAAACGGTCGAAGAACTGGTCCTATTATCGGGAATTCATCGGACAGGTTGTTGTTGCAGCGATGCTTGTCACAATGCTTGCTTTTGGAGCAAGTCTGTTTGTGGATGGCAGAATAGCGGATGTCTTCATTGCTGCTTTTGTGCTTGTCATCATTCCATTATCAGAAGCGATTTTACCCGTTTCAAATGCAGTGGAAAAATATCCTCGGTATGAGGAGTCACTCAATCGGGTCACTGAGCTGGAATCAGATCAGGAAACAACTGTAGAAGCTGTATCCTATCAAGGTTCGTTTGAGAATGCTCAGTTGACGGTGGATAGAGTAGATTTTGGGTATGAGGAACAGGACAGTGTCATCAAGAACTTATCACTCGAACTGACGCAAGGTAAGAAGATTGCCATTATCGGAAAGAGTGGTGCGGGTAAATCTACCTTGCTCAAGCTTCTGCAAGGGATGCTTGTGCCGGATTTCGGATCTGTCCGCATCAATGGATATGAAGCATCTGCCATTCGCCCGTATATGACAAAGCTCGTTTCTGTATTGAATCAAAATCCATATCTTTTCTATACTAGTGTTGCCAATAACCTGCTTTTGGCAAATGAAACAGCAACGGAAGCACAAGTGAAAGCTGTTATGAAACAAGTCAAACTGCATGATTTAGTAGCCAGTCAGCCTGAAGGGTATCAGACATCCATGCAGGAAACCGGGCAGCGATTTTCAGGCGGCGAACGTCAGCGTATTGCGCTGGCGCGGGTGCTGCTCCAAGATACACCGATTGTCATGCTGGATGAGCCGACTGTAGGGCTTGACCCGATCACGGAACGTGAATTGCTGGATACGATTTTTAATAGTTTGACCGGCAAATCCTTACTGTGGGTGACACACCATCTAGTCGGAATGGAACAGATGGATGAGATCATTTTCCTAGAAGAAGGAAAAATCAAAATGCGCGGAACGCATGCACAATTGCTGCACGAATCAGCGCATTACCGCAAACTATACGAACTGGACCGCCCGGCGGCATTCCAGCGCGTTTGATCCAAAGCGATATCGCTTTGGATTTTTTTTATGCATAAATCGATAGAAAGCTCATCATACTACCGGTAACGCATAATTGAAATGGAGTGACGTGATGGATATCCTTCTTGCCGTCCTGCCTGCATTGTTCTGGGGCAGTATCGTGTTATTCAATGTCAAGCTTGGCGGAACCCCTTATCACCAAATCCTCGGTACGACTATCGGTGCATTGCTGCTCTCGATTGTACTATATTTCTTCGTGCGGCCGGAGTTGACGGGATTCATCTTTTTAATAGGATTTTTATCTGGGGTGTTCTGGTCACTTGGTCAAACCTTTCAGCTCAAAAGTGTTCATGCAATTGGCGTATCGAGAACAATGCCGATTTCAACTGGCGCACAGCTCGTATCCACTTCCCTATTTGGTGTGATTGTTTTCGGCGAATGGAATACAGCCAGATCGGTCATTCTTGGAATTCTGGCATTAGTGCTGATTATCGCAGGTGCAATGCTCACTTCTAAACGTGCTAAAGGAGAACAAGAGGACGAGGCAAGCCGGGGAGCTTTCCGAAAAGGCCTGACTTTCATCGCTATTTCTACAGTCGGTTATCTGGTTTATGTCGTCATTGCCAGACTATTCGGGGTCGATGGATGGACGGCTTTATTCCCTCAGGCTGTCGGCATGGTGGCAGGCGGAATTATTTTGACAGTGAAATACAGACCGTATGATTTCTATACCATAAAGAACATCATTCCAGGTTTGATTTGGGCAACAGGGAATATGTTTTTGTTTATCTCGCAGCCGCGAGTTGGCGTTGCGACTAGCTTTTCTTTATCTCAAATGGGAATCGTCATTTCCACTCTGGGCGGTATCTTCATATTAGGTGAGAAGAAAACAAGAGGCCAGCTGATCAGCATCAGCATCGGAATCATTCTGATCGTTATCGCAGGTTTCCTTTTAGGCTATACAAAATCATAATAAAGGAGCGTTTCTTATGTATCCGAGTTTGCAAGGAAAAGTAGTAGTCATTACAGGTTCATCTACTGGTTTGGGAAGAGCGATGGCTCTGCGTTTTGGTCAGGAAGGTGCCAAAGTTGTCGTGAATTATTACAATAATGGCGAGAAAGCTGATGAGGTAGTACAGGCAATCAAGGAAAGCGGCAGTGATGCAGTAGCCATACAAGGAAATGTAATGGTGGAAGAGGATGTCAAAAAACTAGTCCAGACAGCTATCGATTCATTCGGTAAATTGGATATCATGATCAACAATGCCGGCGTGGAGAATCCTGTTCCTTCCCATGAATTATCGCTGAAGGACTGGGACCGTGTCATCGGGACGAATTTGACAGGTGCGTTCCTGGGATCACGGGAAGCATTAAAGTACTTTGTCGAGAATGATGTAAAAGGAAATATCATCAATATGTCCAGTGTACATGAAATGATTCCTTGGCCATTATTTGCCCATTATGCAGCTAGTAAAGGCGGGGTAAAGTTATTGACAGAAACATTGGCACTTGAATATGCTCCAAAGCAGATTCGTGTGAACAATATTGGGCCAGGAGCTATCAACACGCCGATCAATGCTGAGAAATTTGCAGATCCAAAGCAAAAAGCAGATGTAGAGAGCATGATTCCAATGGGGTATATCGGAAAACCAGAGGAAATCGCAGCAGTCGCAGTTTGGCTTGCTTCTGATGAATCCAGCTACGTAACAGGTATAACATTATTTGCAGATGGCGGTATGACCAAATATCCAAGCTTCCAAGCAGGAAGAGGATAAAAGAAAAAAGACAATGCCCGTGCGGGCATTGTCTTTTTTTAATGTTCATATATCAACTTACGTGTCATTCCGCCATCCACCACAAGGTTTTCACCATTGATGAAATTATTTTCAGCTGATGTCAGGAAAACGCAAGCTCTGGCAATATCCGATGGCGTTCCAACCCGTTTGGAGGGATGCTGATCATGATCGACAGGTCGCAGGCTATCGTATTCTTTTGTTTCAATCCAACCTGGACTGATGCTATTTACCGTTATATAGTCGTCCTGCAAAGACATGGCAAGTGCATGAGTCAGAGCGACGATACCGCCTTTGGTAGCGGCATATGCTTCCGTATCTGGTTCCGACATAGTCGCGCGAGTCGATGCGATGTTTACGATCGATCCGCCTTTTCCGCTTTCCTTCATATATCCAGCTGCTTCTCTGCTGGCCAGGAAAGTGCCGCGCAAATTTGTGTTGATGATACTATCCCATTCTTCGACCTCTAGTTCAAACATATTCTTGAACGCACTGATACCAGCGTTGTTGATCAAAATATCAATTTGTCCAAAATGGTCAAAGGCTTGCTTCATAAAGTCAGTCACGTCCCGGTGATTCCGCATGTCAGCTTGGAGAGCGAGTCCTTCTCCTGCCATTTCCTGTACAGTTTGTTCGACAGCTGCTTGATCCAAATCAACTGCAGCAACTTTTGCGCCATTTGCAGCATACTGAAGGGCAACAGCCTTTCCAATCCCGTTTCCTGCACCAGTAACGACCACTACTTTGCCTGTGAAATCCATAACAATCATCCTTTCTTATCTTTATAAAAAATGTGTTTCAGGGACCATGTACCATCCTCATTGACAATCAATTCCCCGAATGAAAATTGTTCCTGCCGCCGCTTATCCGTTGGAGATCCTGGATTGAATAGGACCAGACCTGCTTCTTCCTTATGAACAGGAATATGTGAATGGCCGAAAATAAGCAGATCGAGTTGTTCTCCTTCAAATGCCAGCTTTGCTCGCTGTTCAGTGGATTTCCCTTTACCATGTCCATGTGTTAAACCAATCTTTAATCCATGAAAGCTAAGGAGCTGTTTTTTGGGCAAGTTGTCAATCAGCTCGGGACTATCTATATTTCCGGAAACAGCTGTAACTGGAGCGAAAGAAGCAAGTGAATCAAGAACCCGACTGTCCTGGAAATCACCAGCATGGATGATGTGGTCAGCCTGTTCCAGATAGGGGAGCAGTGCAGCTGGCCAAACCTTTGCCATGCGCGGCATATGTGTATCAGCTAAGATGGTGATTCGCATCAGCTTCTCCTCCAATCAATCTCATAGTACCCCAAAGCATGTTTCAGCAATCATAAAAAAACCGCTCACCCATTAGCTGGGGAGCGGTCGATGTTAGATTTGAGTCTGATGCTCGGGCTGATGCAATGTGATATCTGCACCAAGCTGTGTGAACAGCCCGACGATATCCTCGTAACCACGCTGAATATGCTTCACATCCGTGATCTTAGTCACACCATCAGCTGCAAGACCAGCTAAAATTAAAGAAGTACCAGCGCGAACGTCATGTGCTTTTACTGTTGCGCCTGTCAGTTTAGCAACACCGTGAATCAGGATCTGATGATCAACCACTTCGATGTCTGCGCCAAGTTTCTTCAGCTCTGCGACATGTCCATTACGGTTAGGGTAGACTTTGTCCAGAATCGTGCTAGAGCCAGCTGCTAAAGTGAGCAGTGTAGTAAGAGGCTGCTGCAAATCAGTTGCAAGTTCCGGATACATGCCTGTCTGGATACGTGCACCTTGCAGTGCAGTTCCTGAAGCTGTCATCGAGTCATCGTCTTCTGTTATTGTCATACCTAGCTCGATCAGTTTATTCGTACAGCTTGCTAAGTGCTCAGGGATGACATTTTTAACTGTAATCTTCCCATTGGTAACACCTGCAGCCATCAAAAATGCTCCAGCAATCAAACGATCGGGAATTACTGTGTGTTCAATTCCGCCATGAAGAGACTCCACGCCGTCAATTGTAATCTTCTCTGTGCCTGCACCTTTGATTTTTGCTCCCATTAAGTTCAGGAGGTTCGCTAAATCAACTACCTCGGGATCTTTTGCAGCGTTATGCAGTGTGGTGCGTCCTTCCGCTTTAGCTGCTGCCAGCATCGCATTGATGGTAGCACCTGATGTGATGACATCAAATGTAATCTCTGCACCAGTCAATTTCTCGCTGGTCACTTCATAATACTGCTGCTTGAATTCGAATGTTGCTCCAAGTGCAGAAAGAGCCTTCACATGCTGATCAATTGGGCGTGAACCGAAGTCATCTCCGCCTGGATAACCAATTTGGACAGTTTTTACTTTATGCAGCAAAGCTCCTACAAAGTAATACGATGCACGGAAATCCGATGTTTTTGCTAAATCAAGTTTCCCGGATGTAATATGTCTGCCGGTAAGGTCATACGTATTTTTCTCTTTCTCTTCCATATGCAAACCGATATCTTCGGCAAGTTCTTTTATCAATAAGATATCCCGGATTGCGGGTATATCATGAATCGTAATTGTCTCATCTGTCAAACAGCCTGCCACAACCAGTGCAAGCGCACTGTTTTTTGCACCCGGGATGGTAACTTCCCCAGTTAGCGGGCCGCTATTTCTGACTTCAAACCATGCATTGTCCACTCTATTACGCTCCTTGTCTAATTACAGCGCAGAATATCAGGAACTAAAGAAATTAAGAAAATAGGAATATACCTATCATCACTGTTTAATTTCGGTAATTCTGAACAGTCTTCAGCGCTTTTTATCTGCTCTCATATGCACATAAACTTCATTTTACCATTAATCAGCCAAGAAGTAGATAGGGAATAAGTATTCCTGTATGCAGTTTTTACCTATATCTTTGAACCCCTGAGGTAAGAGCTTCATATACTAGCGGTAACAGACTTTTGTGCTACAATAAACAGGACTGGACTATACCAAAGGAAAGGCAGGCTCATCATGAAAGGAAAAAAGGTTGTCAAGGGCACGGCTATCGCGCTGCTTGTACTTTTTCTGTTTTGGTTCGTCCGGGAACATATTAAACTGTCACCTGAGGATATCCAAGGGTGGATTGTTTCATTTGGGATCGTTTCTCCATTGATCTACATGGGAATCTATGCGGTCAAACCCGTCATTTTTTTTCCTTCCTCTGTATTATCGATTGCTGGCGGCTTAGCGTTCGGCTTTGTAAAGGGGACCATCTTCATTTTAATTGGTTCCGCAGGCGCTGCAATTGTCGCGTATTTCCTAGCTCACTTTTTCTCCGGAAAGTTCGGGGAGAAGAAATTAGGCGAAAGAGTGGAGAAAATCAAGCAGAAATTGCATGACGAAGGTTTCTTTTATGTATTGGTCATGCGGGTGCTGCCGGTTTTCAATTATGATCTGGTCAGTTATGTTGCCGGTCTGACACGTGTTAAATTCAAGCAATATATGGCCGCCAGTATATTGGGCGTGCTTCCAGGAACGATGACTTATGCACTTGTCGGATCAAGTATCGTATCCTTAAACTATACGTATATCGCTTTTATTCTATTGATTATATTGATTTGTGCTCTGATAGGCTTTTGGAAAAGAGAAAAGATAAAGGAAATACTGACATAATGACAGCTGAGGCTGTCTTTTTTTATATTCTTTAGAACGCAGGAGTTATGCTGAGTTCAGTTGATTTGAATAATATTCCAATTAGAGGTGATATGTGCATTTGTTTCAGCTGGAAAGATATGCGAAGAAGTATAAAAAGGGGAGAGAAAGCTTCGAGACTTGGCAGGAATGGCTTACCCGCATCGCATCGATATCGATGATACAAGTCTCGCAATTTATGAGAAAGTAAGGTATGGAGAAGCTGAAATTTCTAAGATGGAACTGCAAGTTTTTGAACAGGACGTCATAGGAACAAAGAAACAGATAAAAGACCAATAGGCTGCCTATTGGTCTTTTTTTATACGAATGCTGTAGCTTGGATTCCGCTTTCTTTCTCATAGGAAAGCTGGAGAGAACGTGTGTAATCACCCGGCTTACCGGTACCGATTTGTTTTTCTTCAATTTCGATGACTGGCATGATTTCGCTGGTTGTACTGGTGATAAATACCTCGTCTGCCTGGAGAAGCTGATCAGTTGTAAAAGCTGTTTCCTCTACCTGCAATCCTGCTTTCGGTGCAAGAGCCAATACTCTGCCGCGGACACAGCCATGCAGAATGTTCTTTTCTGCAGGATGCGTGTAAAGAATCTGATCTTTAATGATGAATACATTGGAGGACGAGCCTTCCGTAACTATACCATCCCTATGGAGAATAGCTTCCAAAGCTCCTTTTTCTTTAGCTGTTTGCTTAGCTAATATATTTGGCAGTAAATTCAGACTTTTGATATAGCATAAATCCCATCTGATATCATCTGCCAAAACAGCACGTACGCCTTGCTGAAGCAATGAAACAGGTCGTTCACTAGGTTCGATATAAGCATAGAAATTACTTGGTACATCCGGGAAACTATGTTCACGGGGTGCAGACCCGCGAGTGATTTGCAGATAAAGCTTTGCATCTGTTTGAACGTTATTCTTGTCTGTCAGCTGGTGGAGGGAAGCAATCAATGCCTCTTTGGAAAATGGAACCTCCAGCCTAATCGCTTCAGCAGAACGATAAAGCCGATCGATATGCTCCTCCAGCAAATCAAATGTCCCTTGATAGATACGAATGACCTCGTAAACGCCGTCCCCGAATTGCAAGCCTCGTTCCTCAAAGGGATATAAAAGTGATTCTTTCGTGACTATCCCATCTTGTGTTAACAAATAATCATATAAGCTCATATCCATACCTCCCTCTTGTTAAAATCCAGTATAGCAGAGGATTAAGCAAAGGCGAGAAAAAAATTTGTCGAAATATGTTTAGAATGTTGCGTGCATGTAAAAACCTTGTTATACTACTTAACATACTATTTATAAACCGGGGTAATCATTTCGCTTTTCTCGCACTTGTTAACTACCCTTGAGCCAACGCAGTGTCTCGTTTTAAACGTAACGAGGCATTGCGTTTTTACTATGTATATTATGGAATAATGATAAAAGAAAGGAGGCCGCATAATGGATACAGAACAACTGAAGCAGGAGCTGATTGCCTACAGCAAGAAGATTGGTGTAGACAAGATAAGGTTTACGACAGCAGATGTTTTTCAGGAGCTGAAGGAAAGACTGAAACAGCAGCAGGAGAATAATTATCAGTCAGGCTTTGAGAAAGGTACAATCGAGGAACGGACGGAACCGAAGAAGCTTATGCCTTCTGCTCAATCCATTATCGCAATTGCGCTCGCATATCCTTCCAGACTGCCGAATGCACCAAAAAGTACGAAGGAAGAGCCGCGCGGATTGTTTTGCCGGGCCTCCTGGGGAATGGATTACCATGAAGTGCTGCGGGACCGGATGAATAAGCTGACGACCTTTCTCGCAGAAAGGGTCGAGGGCTTCACTTATCGATCGATGGTCGATACAGGTGAGTTATCCGATCGTGCTGTAGCAGAGCGTGCAGGTATTGGTTTCAGTGCTAAGAACAGTTTTGTTATTACACCGGAATTCGGATCATATGTATACCTTGGTGAAGTGATCACCAACATTCCATTTTTACCGGATGAAGCTGTGGAAGATAGTTGCGGTACATGCACAAAGTGCATTGATTCCTGCCCTACAGGAGCTTTGGTCCAAGGCGGTCAGCTGAACGCACAGCGCTGTATTGCTTATCTTACGCAGACAAAGGATTTCCTGCCAGATGAATTTCGTACAAAAATTGGGAACCGTATTTATGGCTGTGATACATGCCAGCTTGTATGTCCGAAGAACAAAGGCATGGACTTCCATCTCCATGGAGAAATGGAGCCGGATCCAGAAATTGTGAAACCGCTGCTGAAACCGTTACTCAAGATGTCGAATAAAGAATTCAAAGCAAAGTTTGGTCTTATTTCTGGTTCTTGGCGCGGCAAGAAACCGATTCAGCGGAATGCAATATTGGCTATTGCGCATTATAAAACTACATCAGCAGTACCGGATTTGATTGAACTGATGAATCAAGATCCCCGACCTGTCATTCGTGGGACAGCAGCTTGGGCAATAGGCAAAATTGGTCTGCCTGAAGGTTTTGATGCAGTGAGAAAAGCGATGAACATAGAGCAGGACGAACAAGTACTGGAAGAGATGCGAAAAGGGCTGCAATTTGAAAAGGAATATGCAGAGACGCATTGAAAAAGGAGCACATTTAAAATGCTCCTTTTTTTATTTTGCAAGGTTTAGTTATTTGAAAGACTGGGTATATAGTAACCAGATGGAATGCAGAGATATTTTTTTGAGCTTAGAATGGTATGAAATACCTAAAACTATTGTCTGATACTATCGAATAAGCATACAAGAAATGAAGGGATCATTATGGAATTATTACATAGTCTAGTCGAATCAGCGGAAGATCTGCAAAAAATGATCGGCACCGATACAATGATCGGAATTACAGATAGAGAAAAATTCTTGAGTTATCTGCCTACTGCAAAGGTGGATTTTGGAATTCAAGTAGGAAGTCCTATACCAGCTGGGGATAAAAATTTAAGTGCCGCATTAGCGGGCCAATATGGTTCGGTTTTATTACCTAAGGAAGTATATGGTATTCCTCTTCATGCGAAGTCTTTTCCGATTCGAAATGAAGATAAGGATGTGGTTGGTGCTTTTGCAATCGCGATACCTCTGGATGCACAAGAAAAAATGGAAGGGTATATCGGTAATCTGCGACAGATAATTGATGGTCTGCAGGATAAGCTGCATACTGTTTCGGCCCATTCGGAAGAGCTCGCAGCTTCTAGTGAGGAGATTGCAGCCCAGTCGCAGGAATCCATGCTGCTGACAGAAACAACAGCTGGTTCCATCAGTGAAATCTCCCAGATTCAGCAGCAGACTAATATCTTAGGATTGAATGCATCAATCGAAGCAGCACGTGCCGGAAAAGCTGGTGCGGGTTTTGCTGTCGTTGCAAGTGAAGTTAGGAAACTCTCCACCCAAACAACAGATGTTACGAAAAGTATGGGCATCTCACTGGAGAATATTAAGAATAATATTACCGCCTTATCCGGAAGTGTGGATCAAATTCGTAACGCATCTGGTGAGCAAGCGGATTTAGTGAATGACTTCAGCCAGCTTATCGACCAATTGCATCTTTTGGGCGAAGATATGGAAGCATTTTTCAAAACAGTTACATCTTCATGAAATAAGGCCGCAGGAGCGGCCTTATTTTAATGCTTTGCCCAACCCTTCTGCGAAATGAAATCCTTCATATATACACGTTTTGGTATACGGAGATTATCTGTAGTCTGCTCGGTCCAAGTTGTTTTCCGGCTGTTCTCAGTCCGATCCACATAGTAGGACTGGATGGTACGGTCATATTCCTCCAACTGTGCATTCAGCATTCCTTTATCCACGTTATATCTATTTTCATGATAAACGCTTCTGAAAGGAAGCCGCGGTTTCTTTTCATTCACTTTCTCTGGATAACCAACAGCAATCCCAAACAGCGGCAATACATGTGCCGGAACACCAAGGCTTGCAGAAACGCCGGCCAGATTATTTCGGAGGCCGCCTATATAACAAATTCCCAATCCCATCGATTCTGCTGCAATAGCAAGGTTTTGAGCGGCGAGTGAAGCGTCGATGGTACCGATTAGTAAAGCTTCAGTACCTTGAATCGTTTCAGAGATGTCTGCCCGCAGATTGCTTGCCATTTCTTTATGGCGGTAGAAATCAGCACAAAAAACAAAGAAGTGGCCATTATTTACGACATACTCCTGGCTCCCAGCATAAGTGCTAAGCTCTTTTTTCACTAGAGGATCGCTAACACCTATGATGGAGTACGCCTGGAGGAAGCTCGACGAGGATGCTGCTTGAGCAGCGGTGACGAGTTCTTTGATCTGTTCCTCTGTAAGGCGCTCAGACGTAAATGATCTTACTGATTTGTGGTTAAGGATGGTTTGCAACACATCAGACATCGTATTCTCCCCCTTTTTTATAAGGATACACAAATTTGTCACATTTGTAACTAAAAAATGTTTGCGCTTTCATAAATAGAATCTGACAAGCGGGTGAAGCATATACTGTCATGATTCTACATACATACAAGTGAGGTGGGAGCATGGAGACATTCATGACAGTTTTATCCGTATTCGTCGTAGGAGGCCTGCTCCTCCTGCGGGGATATGCCATGTCATATCGCAGAAAGAACAGGAGGGATAGAGATGGGGAAGAGTGAACAGCTGGCAGAGTATTGGTTGCGGGAAGTTGATGGGAAGAAGACTGGGAATTGGCTCGTCAACCGAATTGCTTCCCATGAAAAAGATGGAGCGAAGGTTGCCCAGATTCGAGGAGAAGGAACAATAGTAAGTGAAGAGCATGATGGAGAGGAAGACATCATCACCTATCGTTTATGTGCAACTTTTCTCGTGCACAAACAGCACGCTACGTATCATGAAGAAGAAGTGCATACACATGTAGCCCGTTTGCGAGACGGACAAATCATCCATGACGAACGAATTGAGGATGCTGTCCAGCCTCATGTTCAAGGGCTTGTTGTATACGAGAGCAACGATCAGGATTTCGACAGGCAATTCACATACGACAGAAGGGCAGCTGTACAGTATGCCGAGAGATGGTGGAATGATTATAATCCTGCTTACAAAAAGTTCGAAGTCGACTGTACAAATTTTATTTCCCAATGCCTGCGGGCAGGCGGGGCACCGATGCGGGGAGAACCGGATAGGAATTCAGGATGGTGGTTCAATGGGGATAACTGGAGCTATAGTTTCACAGTAGCGAATGCTTTGCGATGGTATTTAAGCGGATCAAAACAAGGGTTGCGCGGTAAGGAAGTAGCCGATGCCAGAATGCTGCGGCCTGGAGATGTGATTTGCTATGATTTTGAGGGTGATGGTAATTTCAACCATAATACGATAGTGGTAGCCCGCAATGCACAAGGCGAGCCTTTGGTCAATGCACACACTGCCAACAGCAGAATGCGTCACTGGGCATACGTTGATTCTCCCGCTTATACAAAGAATGTTGTCTATAAATTTTTCCAGATTGGGCTATGATCTCTGCTGTGCTATACTGGTAAGGTTGAAAGTAGAAAAGCAGAGGTGAAAGTAAATGCCAAGACATATCGTACTATTCCAGCCGGAAATTCCAGCTAATACAGGAAACATTGCTCGTACCTGCCTTGCGACAGATACAGCTTTGCATCTGATTCGTCCGCTTGGTTTCTCGACGGATGACAAAATGCTGAGAAGATCAGGATTGGATTATTGGCATGACGTAGATATCCATTACTACGATAGTATAGATGAGCTATATGAAAAATTTCCGGAAGGTGTCTTTTATTATATAGAGAACTTCGGTACCAAGCATTATTCCGATTATGATTTCAGCGATACCGACCAAGATCTGCTATTCGTTTTCGGTCGGGAGTCGACGGGTATTCCGAAAGATTTGCTTGTAGGGAAAGAGGAACAATGCCTCCGTATACATATGACAGATAAAGTGCGTTCTTTGAATCTGTCTAATACGGCTGCAATCATTATTTATGAAGCTCTCCGACAGCAGCGCTTCGATGGATTATCTTAAACTGCACCTAGCGTGCAGTTTATTTTTTATAGTTGTTTAGGCATAGATAAATTGGGGTAAATATAGTACTTTAACATGTTTTATTTGGTAGCATTATACTAATGTCACTTATATCCGGTGGATTTAATGAAGTGACAAGGTATAATGGAGTGCATGAATAATATGAGAGATTACACGCTATTGCTTCGGGCATTTGGAGATAAACTTCGATATCTGAGAAAAAAACAGATGCTGACACAGGAAGAATTGGCTGGCTTGGCGGGTTTTAATCGATCGTACTACTCCGATATTGAAAACGGTAAGCGGAATATTTCTTTTGTTGGCATCAGTAAGTTGGCGATAGCACTGAATGTGGAAATGGTTGACCTTCTGCCGACAAAAGAGGACTATCATAAGCTGCTTGATTTGTCAGCAGAACACAACCAGGAAACAATTACATACATATACGGCAGCACTGTTGAAAGGCAGTTACGCAAAACTTGAGGGGCTAAGGAATGAGATTCTATGCCAGCCAGTTGCGAAGATGGATTCTCAGGCTGCCTCGCATGGCAGCTTTTTTTGAAAAAGGAGAATGAAATTGATTTTAAAACGTAAACGCATCCAAGATATACTACTAGGTGATTATTTGGGCAGTGATATTGTTCTGGCAGACAAAACAAAATTGGATAAAGGGACAGTCATCACGGCAGCTTTACTGGAACAGCTCAAGCATAACAGAGTTCCTTCGGTCATTGTTGAAACAGAGGAAGAGGAAGCTGCTGATGTATTCAGCAAGACAGATCGGCTTCAGCAGATGATACAACAGCTGCTGGAGAAAGAAACGGATCATCAAGCAACATATAAGCGGAGTATGGAGAAGCATTTTTACACAAATCTATCTTACATCGCTTTTGAATATCGCTATGGAAAATTGCTTTATGAGGAAGAAAGCATTCGTTTCTTGAAGGATTTGTATATCAAAAGTCTGAAGACAATGGGGAGAAGCAGTCTTTGGCATATGCTTGAGGAAAGAGATCCGTATGCATTCATCCACTCACTGGATGTTTTTGTTATCGGCACGATGCTCGCTTATCATATGAACGTCGTCCAGCTGGATCTTTGTGCAACCGGGTATTTATTCCATGATATCGGCAAGCTGGAAATACCACGTGAAATTCTCGATAAAACAACAACACTCACAAAAGATGAATACGAGATTGTGCAAACACATACGGTCAAAGGAGAAGCGCTCCTGCACCAAGCAGGTGAGCCTTTACTCGGCCGCTATGCACGAAGCCATCATGAACGGCTGAATAGGAAGGGTTATCCAGATGGCGCTTATTTACCGGAATTAGGGGTGGATCTTCAGATTTTGGCTGTAGTCGATACGTTTTCAGCTTTGACACTTTCCCGTACCTATCGGGAAGTACTGCCAGCTGCGGAAGCCATTCAATTGATGCTGGAGATGTCGGAAGCTTATCCGAAAAAAATCGTGAAGAAACTTGCCCAGTTGATGCATATATTCCCTAATGATAAAAAAGCTATGCAGCTTGATGATGTGATGCTGGATACATATACGAACGAATCGTATATGGAAATTGGATGGAAGCAAAAACCGTAAGCAGAGCCTAATTGGATTTGCTGGCATGATAGCCAAACCCTGGGCATACATTAAGGTAATCGCCTTTTGTTTAACAATGCCTGGGAGGTTAATGAATGATGAATATATTGGATAAGGTACAGCAATATCGCCAGGAACAAGAGAAGCTCCACTGGGAAGGAACGCTCGCTGATTATCTGCGTTTGTTGAAAGACCGGCCTTATCTTGCTCAATCTGCACATTCCCGTGTATATAATATGATCAAGCATAAAGGCATTGAAGAAGAAGATGGTGTAAAAAACTACAGCTTCTTCAAGGATGCATTATTCGGTTTGGAAGAACCGCTTGAAAAGCTAGTGGAAGAATACTTCCATCCGGCTGCCAGAAGGTTGGATGTCCGCAAACGGATTCTACTGCTCATGGGACCGGTAAGCGGAGGTAAATCCACGCTTGTCAGTCTGCTCAAACGTGGGCTGGAGGAATATACACTGACAGATGAAGGTGCAGTTTATGCCATAAAAGGCTGCCCGATGCACGAGGATCCTCTTCACCTTATTCCGGTACACCTGCGAAAAGAGTTTGAAGAAGAGTATGGCATCCGGATTGAGGGAAATCTTTCCCCTTTAAACTTAATGAGACTGGAAGAAGAGTATGATGGAAGGATCGAGGATGTTGTCGTGGAACGGATTTTCTTTTCGGAAGATAAACGTTCAGGAATCGGTACGTTCAGCCCTTCCGATCCAAAATCACAGGATATTGCCGATCTGACTGGTTCCATCGATTTCTCAACCATTGCAGAATACGGATCAGAATCAGATCCGAGGGCATATCGCTTTGACGGAGAGCTCAATAAAGCCAATCGCGGTTTGATGGAATTCCAGGAAATGCTGAAATGCGATGAGAAGTTTCTTTGGCATCTGCTTTCCTTGACGCAGGAAGGAAACTTCAAAGCCGGCCGCTTTGCTTTGATCAGTGCCGATGAATTGATAGTCGCGCACACAAATGAATCAGAGTATCGTTCCTTCATTTCGAATAAGAAGAATGAAGCATTGCATTCACGGATGATCGTCATGCCGGTTCCTTACAATCTTAAAGTAGATGAAGAAGAAAAAATCTATCAAAAGATGATTTCGGAGAGTGATATCAAAGATGTCCATATCGCCCCGCATACACTGAAGATTGCTGCAATGTTCACCATTCTTACCAGATTGAAAGAATCAAACCAAGGCGGTATCAGCTTGCTGAAGAAAATGCATCTCTATAATGGGAAGCAGCTGGAAGGATTCAGCGACGCAGATATCCAGGAACTAAAAAAAGAACACAGTGATGAAGGGATGAGCGGCATTGATCCGCGTTATGTGATCAACCGAATTTCCAGTACAATCATCAAGAAGGAAATGCGTTCAATCAGTGCATTGGATGTACTTCGGTCCTTGAAGGATGGGCTTAGCAGCCACGCATCCATCTCGAAAGAAGACCGCGAACGTTACTTGAACTACATTGCAGTAGCCCGTAAAGAATATGATGAAATCGCGAAGAAAGAAGTACAAAAAGCATTTGTCTATTCTTATGAAGAGTCAGCCAAAACATTGATGGATAACTATTTGGATAATGTAGAAGCTTATTGCAACAAGACAAAGCTCCATGATCCACTGACAGGGGAAGAGATGCCTTCTGATGAAAAGCTGATGCGCTCCATCGAGGAGCAAATCGGAATTTCGGAGAATGCGAAAAAAGCTTTCCGTGAGGAGATCCTTATCCGGATCTCGGCGTATGCACGAAAAGGGAAGAAGTTCGACTATCAATCTCATGAACGGCTGCGCGAAGCAATCCAGAAAAAGCTGTTTGCTGATCTGAAGGATGTAGTGAAAATCACCACGTCCACAAAAACGCCAGATGAGCAGCAGTTGAAGAAAATGAACGAAGTAGTCGCAACATTGATTGACGAATATGATTATAATTCCACATCGGCAAACGACCTGCTGCGTTATGTAGGAAGTTTGTTGAACAGATAAAAATAAGCCGCCGGGGATCCCGGCGGCTTATTTTTGTGTGTCTTATGCAGATAATAGCAGGAAACCAGCAAATATCGGAAGCAGTACCATCGCTGTCTTCAAGTAGACGGGACGGACACGTTTTGTGAATTTCGCCCCAACATATGAACCAATCATCGTTCCTGCAACTACTTCCAATAGTAGTTTGATATCAAGGAATCCGAGCTGTGCATAGCCGACTCCGCCAGCTAAGGCGATTGGAATGATAATCATCATCGTAGTACCGGCAGATTGCTGCGCAGAAAGTCCGAGCAGGATAAGCAGTCCAATTTGGATGAATGGAGCGGAACCTATTCCAAACAATCCGGACAGTGCTCCTGTAATGATGCCTAGCAAGGCGGCTGATATGAAGTAAACAATTTTGTTTTGGTAGATAAATGCACTTACTGTATTTTCTTTTTTAGAAGGTTTGCCCATCAATAAAAGACGGATACAAAGAACTACACCAGATAGTACGAGCATTCCAGCTGTAAGGTAATTCAGGATATCTTCCGGAATGATTCCGGAAAAATGAGAGCTGATGAAGGCGCCAACTGCACCGAAGATCCCGATGATCAATCCAGCCCGCAATGTCACATTTCCTTCTCGGTAGTGACTCACTGCACCTGAAAATGATGAAAACAGCATCGATGTGAGAGCAGTGCCTAATGCAACGTGAATCGGGAAACCGAACAACACTGTCAGGATGCTGATGATGAATCCTGATCCTCCGGCACCGACAAAGCCGACAATAAGGCCTGCGGCAATCATAATAAGGATAATTTCAATAGCCATAATAGTTCCCTCATTTCTAGTTGTACTTTTAGTTAACCATAATGAAATAGTATTGTATAATGCATAAATAACATATGAATAATGCAGAAAAGGTATGGGTGAAAATATGGAGTGGCAGCAGTTAGTTTATTTCAAGGAAGTAGCAGAGCGAGAACATTACCTTCAGGCAGCAAGGGCCTTGGCCATCTCGCAGCCAGCCTTGAGCCGGTCGATTCAGAAGCTGGAGGAACAGCTGGGAGTCCCGCTTTTTGAGAAAAGGGGGCGAGGAATTGTTCGCAGCCGTTACGGGGATGCTTTTTATACACATGCTGTCAAAATCTTGGATGAAATGGCGAAAGCAGAAAAGCATATACGGAAGATGAAGGATCCGCAGTATGGGGAAATTACACTTGGATTTATGAGATCGCAAGGACTGCAGCATATACCTCGTTTGTTAAAACAGTACAAGGAGATTTACCCGTCCGTTGAGTTTTCATTGAATCAAGGTTCGACAGAGGAATTGATCAATCAGTTAAGGGAAGGAAAGCTTGATTTATGCATCTGTAATATGGATCAAGGAGTGGAGGGCCTAACCTGGCGAAAGCTATGGACAGACCAGCTTTATGTTTTTGTATCAGATACGCATCCGCTTGCAAATGAAGAACAGCTGGCGTTGCACCAGATAGAAGACGAGCCCTTCCTGCTTATTCGCCCAGGCTATAGTGCCCGGGTAATGTTTGAACAAATGGTCGAAAAATATGGATTGGAGCCAAAAGTTGCGTTCGAAAGTGAGGATATGATGACTATACTGGGTTTTGTTGCCGCAGGACAGGGCATTGCTCTGCTTCCATCCTTGGAAACACTGCATATGCATCATGTCAGAAGCATTCCGCTCATCGAACCGACAGAAAGGCAGATAGGTGTAGCTTGGCGTGAGGGAAGTGTGCGTTCTCCGGCTAGCGAGCATTTTATTGAACAGATTGTTACTTACTCAACAAAATTTGGAGAATAAAGCGGCTTGATGTCGCTTTATTTTTTTCTGGTTAACACTTTATCGGTTTTTGTCGAAGTATTATGACAACAATTTACAATCTCTTTATTGATCCTTAATACATAAATTCTAGAATGAATGCGGGGAGACAATCCCCGATAAAAGATAGGGGGAGCTATATGAAGCGTACATATCGAATGGCGGCTGGTCTCAGCGCATGTTTACTGCTTATGCAGGCTGTTTTACCTGCATCCATTCCAGCCGTAAATGCAGAGGAAAAGCTTCGGGAGGACAAGGTTTCGATCACGGAGGTATATGGCAGCGAGAAGCAGGGTGCTGAGGCGTTATCTTTTATTGAAGTACATAATGGAACAGAGGAAGCGAAATCCTGGAAAGATCTAGACATCACATACACAACCGATCGGGAACATACGCTTACTGTACAAGAGCAAGAGGAGCAAATTCCGGCAGACGGCTATGCAGTACTTGCTTTGAACCATGAGACCACAGTCGAAGCATTCAACAGTCACTTCGGGACAGAATTGACAGACGCATCATTCACCAATGTGACAGAACCCTACATATTCAAAGACGATGAACAGCAGCTTTCCATTACGGATTCAACTACTGAGCAGACCTCCGTTTCTGTCTTCCACTTCCAGGATGTGGACCAGGAAGAAAGTATCCACTTCGCAAATGATCAAGAGACACCGACCATTCTGGCAGCACCATCACCCGGTTCGGAAAAGATAGAGCAAGCTGAACAAGAAGAACCACTGGAAGACTCGCAGCAGGATTCCCCTGAGGAAAATGTGACAGAAGACCCTGCTTCTGAGGATCAAGCTGCGGATTCAGCAGCGGATCAAGCAGCTGAATCAGAAACAAAGGTTGAAGAACAAGAAGGACAAGCTGATGCTGCAGAAGAAGAACAGCCAGCTGAAGAGAGTAAAGAGTCCGAAAAAGATGTACAGGTAGAAACAAAAGCAGCAGATGAGCCGGCCCAGGAGGAGCAGCCTGAACAGCCTGCACTCGTTCACGAAGCAATCACCAATGCAGATAGCAGCAAGGATCTTGTCATCCGTGCAGCTATTGAAAACGGGAATGCAGATTCTGCAGTCCTCACATACGTCACTGCCCCCGGCATGAGCGAACAAAAGGTGGATATGGCAGACAAAGGTGACGGCAATTGGGAGGCTGTCGTCCCGAAAGAAGTGTTATGGAGCCCGAACTTCCAATACAGCATTGATGTGATTAGCGGAGATACGCCATTGCGTTTTCCTGACAATGGGCTGCAAAGCATACAAATAGCCGTTACCGAGCCTGATCCGCAGACACAGCCGCCGGTTCTTATCACTGAAATCGTCCCAGACAGTGATAATGCTGGTGGAGCTGATGCATATGAGTTCATAGAGGTTTATAACAACTCCAATCAGTCGATGGATTTGAAGGATTATAAACTTTCCTATCAATATCCTGATGGAAGACAGACGGATTGGAATATCGATCGCTCCGTCATATTGGATCCTAAGGGAAAGGCTGTGATCTGGATCAAGAATGGTGCGAACCAATCCCTTGGTCTAGCTGATTTTAACAGCCATTACCAGACTGATTTGACAGAAGAGCAAGTAATTGAAATCCACAATGATGGGATGGCGAATGGATCTGCCCGAACGATTGCGTTCCAAACTGACAGCGGGGCTCAGCTTGCAGCAGCAAGCTATAATGATTCAGAGGGAATCGATGATACGTATCCAAATCAAGGAATCACGTACAAAGCTTCCGGTACCGCGCAGATGACGAAGGTAGGACTGCAGCTGAACGCTTCTCCTGGCGGATTGATTGATGGGCAAGTTCCAGCAGAAACCGTTAAGGTTGAAGAAGATGAAACAGCTCCGGAAATTAGTCATGAGCCGGTGAAGACAGTTACCATTCCTGCATTGCTTCAAATCGAAGCTGCAATTAAAGAAGAGAATTTCATCCAGCATGTGACGCTTTATATCAAAAAAGAGGGAACGGATGAATTCGAGCAATACAGTATGGAGCATACAGGAGAATTGTATAAAGCAGAAATTCCTACTGCTGAACTGGAAGCTGGAACGCTGGAATATTATATAGAAACTTCCGATGGGTTCAACAGTGCCAAAACCGACACTTATAAAGTGGAAGTGAAACAGCCGGATACAGACTTCTCCGCGCTCCCATCCTTACTAGTGACAGAATTGGTCCCTGATTCTTCGAATGTAAATGGGGCCGACGGATATGAATTTATCGAAGTTTACAACAATACCACAGCTCCGGTTGATATGCAGGACTATGAATTGACGTACATGTACCCTGATACTAGAGTGACCTCTTGGAAGCCGGACGAAAGTCCAGTCATCCAGCCCGGAGAGACTGCTGTATTCTGGATTATCAACGGTTCCAATAATGATTTTACTGCTGATGATTTCAATAAGAATTACGGGACGAATTTAACCCTTGGCGAAAACTTGTTCACAGTCCAGTCCGGCGGGATGGCCAATGGCGACCAGCGCGGTGTCGGTGTTGCGACAAAGGCTGGAAGTACAATTACAATGGCAACGTATAACGAGGTGTCTGGCGTCAAGGATACGGTCGCTAATATGGGAATCAACTTCAAGTATCCGCTTGATGGCACGACAAATATGCTGAAGCTGAATGCTGGTTCAGCCCTTGGTACTCCTGGAAGTGTCACTTCCGATCAAGTGCCAGGCGAACCTATTCAAGTAGAAGAAGATCTTACGGCACCGAAAGTGGAAGATCTGACAGACAAAGATACCATTAACCAGACGGAAGATCTGCAAATTTCTGCAGATGCCTCAGATGATAAAGGTGTCAAACGTGTATCCGTCTTCTATCGTACAGATGATACGAGTGACTTCAAGCGGGTTGATCTAACTAAAAATGAACAGACAGGCTACTACCATCATACGGTTTACACACCAGAGCTGATCGCGAAAGATTACGTGGAATATTATTTTGCTGCAACAGATGGATTCAATGAAACGAAAACAGAAACGAAACGAGTAAGTATCGAGCGTGATCAGAAAGAGTCCAGTCCGCGTTTGAACGTGGAAGAAGGGCAGTTGATTTCTGGAACATATAAGCTGAAAGCCACTTCTGATAACGCAGATCAGGAAACAGCTTTGCTGATAGATGGGAAAGAAGTCCAGCAGACAGACAAAGCACTGGAAACGGAAGCTTATTTCGCGTTTGATGTGAATGGCATCAATACGTATTTCCAAAATGCAGTTGTACAGGATGGCGAAGTACTGCGTATATTCGATGACTGGATCGATACGTACACGACTATTACAGTTCCTGTTGACCCGGATACGTTGAAGGCTGGAAAGAATACAATCAGTATCCATGCCGGAAATAAGGCTTCTCCGTTCCAGTTGGAATCTCCAGAAAACCGGGACGACTTTGATGCTAAAAATGTCCGGTTAGTATTAGGAGATGGAACTGTATTGTACGATCCAGCGTTTGCGGATCCCAATCAAGTAATCGATATTGGGGATAACGGTAATTATCGTCCAGTTCAAGACTTTACTTTCAACATTGAGCCAGAGAAATTCCAGGCAAATGCATATGAATGGGATACAACAGAAACAGAAGATGGTACGCATACGATTGAAGCAAAGTATGGAGAAGCATCTGACAAAGTTTCCGTGACAGTCGACAATACCGTACCTGTCATTGAAACAACAATGGAAGATGGAAAAACGTACAAAGGTCCATTCACGATCGAGGCAAGTGCGGATGATGCGTTAAGCGGTCTTGATAGCTTTACGGCAAAGCTGGATGGGGAAGAAATTAAACTTCCTTATGAGACTTCTTCTGCGACCTTAGCAAGTGGGGATCATACACTTGTGCTGCGCGCAAAGGATAGAGCCGGAAATGAAGAAGTTCGTACAATTAATTTCACCACTCCTGAAGAGCACCCAGCTGCTCCGGAATTGATCAAACCAGAGGATGAAGCGGGGAATATCGGAAAGAATCCGGAACTTGAAGTTAAGGTGACAGACCCTACCGGAGATGACATGGACGTAACTTTCTATCAAGGGCATAAATATAAAGTCAGCCAAGATAGTGAAATCAAAGCGTACAAGAATGCAGCCGATTATGAGCCGCCATCCGACTATGCACCAGAAGGGGAAGAAGCATTCAGCAGCGATGATATTGATAAGGTTGCTGATGTAGATGACAAGTATCTGATCAACGACAGCGAAACGCAGTTCCCTTACCATCGATTTGAGGTTCCTGTTTCCAAGGATGTTGACGACAAACATGTCGTCGAAGTCAACTGGAGCGGTAATTCCCTGCCAGGACGCAAGGTTTCCATGTATGCGTGGAACCACCAGGAAGAAGATTGGCAGTTGATCGATTACAAAGTAGCAGGAGATGAGGACTTTGATCTGAAAGGGTCCGTAAATGTCGATGACTTTGTGAAAGACTATAAGATCAATGTGCTTATCCAGGATGAAATCGCAATTGAAGATGAGGATTATGATTATAGTTTCGTCTGGATGTCCGATACGCAGTATTATTCTGAGAGTTATCCGCATATCTACAACGAGCAAGTGAATTGGATAGCGGATAACAAGGACAAACTCAACATTGATTATGTATTCCATACTGGTGATTTGGTGAACTTCTCAGACCAGGAATATCAATGGGAAGTCGCAGACAAAGCGATGCAGGTGCTGGATGATGCTGGCGTTCCATACGGTGTATTGGCCGGAAACCATGATGTGGAGCAAAAAAGTAATGACTATACCGATTATTATCGATATTTCGGAGAGGACCGTTTCAAGGATAAACCTTGGTATGGTGGTTCTTATAAGAATAACAGAGGACATTATGATTTGATTTCCTCTAATGGCAATGACTATATTATGGTTTATCTTGGCTGGGGCATCGATGATGAAGGTATTGCATGGGCAGATTCGGTCCTGAAAGCACATCCGGATCGGAAGGCGATTTTGAACTTCCATGAGTATCTGCTTTCATCCGGAAACCGTCATCCAGTGGGTGAAAAACTCTACCAAGAGCTTGTCCTGGACAATGAAAATGTGTTTGCTGTTCTTTGCGGTCACTATCATGCTGCCGATATGCTCATTGATGAAATCGACGACGATGGCGATGGCGTAACCGATCGTAAAGTCTATCAAATGCTTGCCGATTATCAGGCAGGTCCTGAAGGCGGACAAGGTTATATGCGAATCTTGCTCTTTGATGCCGAGACAGATCAAATTAAAGTAAAAACGTATTCTCCATATATGGATGATTACAATTATTATGATGAAGAAGAGTTCCCGGGAACAGACGAGTTCTCTATCGGGCTTGAATTGGATGCACAAAAGAAACGCGTGGCTACTAACTATGTAGAAGTAAATGTTTTCGGGACGAAGGAAATAGGTAAAGCAGAAGATGTTAAAAGTGGAGAAATTGCTTCTATTACTTGGGATGGATTGACCTCTGACCATGAATATGCCTGGTATGCTGTCGCAGAGGATGAGCATGGCGGCAAGGTGAAATCAGATCTATGGACATTCACTACTGGCGGTGGAGCTCCTGCACCAGGTGACAATGGCAATGAACCGCCAGCTGAGGATCCTTCAGGAGATGATGGAGCAGACGGCGGGCAGGAGGATCCAATAATCGGCGGAGGAGAAAATCCACCAGCTGATTCCGGTGGGAAGCCTGGCACTGATGATCAAAATGGGACTAACAATCAAAATGGCAATACAAGTATTCCAGTGAATCAAACGAAGCCATCAGGTGACAATACAGTGAATACTGTATCGCATGTACCTGCTGACCTTAAAAAAACGACACCATTCGGCGGAATTCTTCCTGACACAGCAGGTCAGCTATTCAATTATCTTTTGGCTGGCGCTGTACTGTTGGTGTTAGGCGGAACATTGTATTGGTTTAATAAAAGAAGAACAGCAAACAAATAAAGATGGAGGATAATTGGAAAAAAGCTTTCCGATTATCCTTTTTTTAATTTAAAAAAGCAATGATTTTTTCTTACAGAAACAAAAATGTAAAAACGCTTTCAAAATGATGATATTTATGAAAGGGATTAATATAAACCCTTATATATCAATAAAGAAAGCGTTTTAAAAAATTTCTTGTTTTAGTTGTATCTTTTGTCTCGTTACGGTATATTGAGAGTGTGAAATCGTAGTAAGCCACTTAAAATAATTTCCAATTTCTAAGCCTTTGCTAATCAAAAAAAGTTACTTCTATTGGGGGGAACAGTCGTGGGACAAAAGGAATCTAGCGAAAGATTCTGGGAGAACTTCCATGGACCGAATATGGGTTATGTGGAAGAGCAATACGACAAATACAGGCAAGATCCGGAATCAGTGGAAGCATCATTGAAGGAACTATTCGATACACATGGAGAGCCAAGGATCATGCAGCGTCAAGGGGAAGACGCTCCTAGTGGTGTATCCGAAGCATCCATCAAGAAAATCACGGCAGCGATTCAGCTAGTAGAAGCAATTCGCCGTTATGGCCATCTGGAAGCGGATATTTATCCGGTAGGCGGGGAGCATGCAGACACAACGGTGCTGACTAAAATGGAGGATTTCCAGCTGACTGAATCTGACTTGCGGGATATACCGGCAAGCTTTGTCTGGGAAGACGCTCCGAATAATGTACATACGGCATTGGATGCCGTGCAGCTGCTGAAGGAAAGGTATGCAGGTACCACTTCCTTCGAGTATGATCATGTCGGTAATCATGAAGAGCGCAAGTGGCTTCAGGAACAGATCGAGACTGCATCCTATATTCCTGGATGGAGTGAAGCTGACAAGAAAGAGATTTTGAAACGGCTTACAGATGTAGAAGGTTTCGAATCTTTCCTGGCGCGCACTTTCGTCGGTCAGAAGCGCTTTTCCATTGAAGGTCTTGAAGCGATGGTTCCGATGCTGGATTCCATCATTAAAGAAGCGTGTCTCGCTGATACTGATGAAGTGATGCTTGGCATGGCACATAGAGGAAGGTTATCTGTTCTTGCACATGTATTAGGCAAGCCTTTCGATCTTATCTTCTCTGAATTCAATCACACTGGTGAGAAAGAATTGCTTCCTTCTGAAGGTTCAAAAGGGCTGCATGGCGGCTGGACAGGTGACGTGAAGTATCATTTTGGTGCTGTAGCGGAACATCATGAAGGAAAAGAGAAGCATACAACGATCACATTGGCAAACAACCCGTCCCACTTGGAATTTGTGAATCCGATTGTAGAAGGATTTACAAGAGCGGCACAGGATAATACTTCACAGCCGGGATATCCGGATCAAGATCCGTCAAAAGCGCTTAGTATCCTCATCCATGGTGATGCTGCTTTCATTGGGGAAGGTGTTGTCGCTGAAACGCTTAACTTAGGAGATTTGCCGGGATATACGACTGCTGGTTCTGTGCATATAATCGCTAATAATCAGGTCGGCTTCACAACGAATCGCCGTGACGGGCGTTCTACGCGATACGCCAGTGATTTAGCGAAAGGCTTCGAAATTCCAGTCGTCCACGTGAATGCTGATGATCCACTTGCATGTGTGGCGGCAGCATTGCTGGCTTTCCGTTACCGACAGCGTTTCCACAAGAGCATCCTGATTGATCTTGTCGGTTACCGGCGCTATGGACATAACGAGATGGACGAACCGCGTTCGACACAGCCGATCCTTTATCAGGATATCGATGCACATGATACGGTAGCGAAAATCTTCTCTGCGAAACTGGAAGAAGAAAAAGTCATCACAGCACAAGAAGGCTACGATGCTCTAAGTGCGCAAGTCGGTGACCATTTGAAAGACATCTTCCAGAATATGAAGGAAGAAGATGCAAAGGAAAAGCTGCCGAAACCAGAACCGGAAGCTTTGAAATGCGATCTGCCCGATATCAAGACGAGTGTCCCGGCAGATACATTGTTCTCCCTCAATAGACAGCTTCAAAAAAGACCGGAAGGATTCCAAGTCTTTAAGAAGCTGATCAAGATAATCAGCAAACGGCATCAGGCATTTGAAGAAGAAGGCAAAGCAGACTGGGCTGTTGGTGAGGTATTGGCTTATGCCAGCATCTTGCAGGAAGGTACGCCGATACGTCTGACCGGCCAGGATTCAGAACGGGGAACATTTGCCCACAGGCATGCTGTACTGCATGATATCGAAACGGACGCGACATATTCACCACTGCATGGATTGGACGAAGCAAAATCATTTGCGCTTCATAATAGTCCGCTGTCGGAAGCAGGCGTTATTGGCTTTGAATACGGCTATAGTGTACACAATCCGGATGCTTTTGTACTTTGGGAAGCACAATTCGGTGACTTTGCGAATACTGGACAGGTTCTTTTTGATCAATTTATTGCAGCTGGCCGTGCTAAATGGGGCGAAAAGTCCAATATGGCTATGCTGCTGCCGCATGGATACGAAGGACAAGGTCCGGAACATTCAAGCGGCCGGGTGGAGAGATTCCTTCAGCTTGCGGCAGAGAATAATTTGATTATCGCTAATGTAACAAGTTCCGCCCAGCTGTTCCACCTGCTCCGCCGACAAGCAAAACTTGGTGGCAGGGAAGAAGCAAGACCTCTTGTACTCATGACACCAAAAAGCTTGATGCGGAGTGCCCGTTTGGCAAGTAAGCTGGAAGAATTCACAGAAGGCAGCTTCTCGTCCTTGCGCGTTCAGCCTAACAACGAAGCGACGGCTGAAACAGCTAGAACTCTTGTATTAGGAAGCGGAAAAGTAATGGTGGACCTGGAAGAGGCGATGGAGAAAGAAGCGGGTGCATTTGAAGAACTTCATATCGTCCGTCTGGAGCAGCTTTATCCATTCCCAGCCCAGAAAATCAAACAAATACTGGAAGATTATCCATCTATCAGTGAAGTTAGATGGGTGCAGGAAGAACCACGTAACATGGGAGCTTGGACATTCGTCCGTGACAGAATTGAAGCAATCCTTTCAGAAGACCAGACACTAGAATATATCGGCCGACCGGATCGTGCATCACCTGCAGTAGGAAAGCCTGCAATCCATAAAACAGAGCAGAAGCAGATCATCAATCAAGCCTTAAAGCTGTCCAAGGGAGGAGTTAGCGTATGAAGGAACTGAAAGTACCAGAGCTGGCAGAATCAATTACAGAGGGAACAATCTCCGAGTGGTTAGTCAATCCAGGTGACCATGTCGAGAAAGGAGATCCTGTTCTCGAATTGGAAACAGATAAGGTTAATGTGGAAGTCAATGCGGAATACAGCGGTGTAGTGAAGGAACTGCTGAAGGAAGCTGGCGATGATGTGGAAGTAGGAGATATTATCGCTACAGTCGATGAAAATGGAGAAGCAGGCGGCGAAGCAGATGCATCTGCTGCTGAAGAGACGAAAGCAGAAGCAGCAGCTGTCGCGGAGGCTCCGGCTGAAGAGACGAAGGAAGAGACAAAAGTTGAAGCAGCTGAACCTGCTGCAGCAAAAAATACGCTGGCAACTCCTGCAGCACGTAAGCGTGCTCGTGAACTAGGTATAAGCCTCGATGAAATCTCAGCGCGTGATCCATTTGGCAGAGTTCGTCCGGAAGATGTCGAGGAAGCAGCAAAACCGAAGGAAAAACCTGCAAAACAGGCGAAAGATGATAAAACGAAGCAATCGGCAAAGACAGAATTCGAAAAACCTGTCGAGCGCGTAAAAATGACTCGCCGCCGTCAGACGATTGCAAATAGACTTGTGGAAGCACAACACACGTCCGCCATGCTGACTACGTTCAATGAAGTCGATATGACAGCAGTCATGAAACTGCGCAGTGAACGAAAGGATAAATTCCTCGAAAAGCATGACGTAAAGCTTGGATTTATGTCCTTCTTTACGAAAGCAGTTGTCGGGGCATTGAAAGAATTCCCTTATATCAATGCAGAGATTCAAGGTAATGAAATTGTACTTAAGAAATTCTACGATGTTGGCATTGCAGTATCGACTGATGATGGATTAGTTGTACCAGTCGTGCGAGATGCTGATCGACTAGACTTTGCGGGTATTGAAAGTGAGATTTCCCGATTAGGCAAGAAAGCTCGCAATAAAGAGCTCAGCTTGGATGAACTGAACGGAGGTTCATTCACTATTACAAACGGCGGTATCTTCGGATCACTCGTTTCAACGCCGATCCTGAATACACCTCAAGTTGGGATTCTAGGTATGCATACAATTCAAAAACGACCAATTGCCATGCCAGATGATACAATCCAGATTCGTCCAATGATGTACCTTGCACTTTCCTACGATCATCGTATCGTCGATGGAAAAGATGCAGTCCAGTTCCTTGTACGCATCAAGCAATTGCTTGAAGATCCGTACGATCTCCTCTTGGAAGGATAAACAATAGAAAGACCGTCCTAGTATTAGGGCGGTTTTTTTGTGTTCTCATTTCCTACATATCTTTCCTGCACCTGCACAAACTAACGGAAATGAAACAAGGAGAGGTGCGTCGCCATGGGTTTTTTCAAACAGAAGAAGAGCCAGCCGGTACAAGAAAAAGTCATAAGAGAAGACAAGATGCCGCCGCATCGATCCACAGCATCTCTTGAGAAAAACATTCGCTACATCCAGGAAGAATTGAGAAATTCGAACGATTTAAAAGTCCGTTTGCTTCCAGGTAATAAACAAGCATTGGTTTACTTGGATGACATTACAGATCCTGATAAGATGCAGCGGTATATTTTTGTACCGCTAAGGGAGATGGATGGAGATATTCACAGAATTAAAGATCGGGAAGAAAGTGATGATCTCAATAAAGCAGTAACTGCACTTCTGGAAGGGAAGGCTGTTTATTTAGTAGAAGGAAACGCGGCTTGTTACTTCTTCAATGTGCAGCAGAATGTGACAAGGGCTATCACGGAGCCGATGAATGAAAAGGTCATTAAAGGATCGCATGATGGGTTTAATGAGGACATCAAGCAGAATATCAACCTCATTCGCCGACGTATTCAGCATCGAAGCCTCACAATAAAAAAGCAGACGGTTGGCGATTATACAGAATCAGAAATTGCTTTAATCTATGTGGATGGTGTAGTGAAGCCGGATGTCGTTCAGGAAATGGAAAAAAGGGTGAAAAACATCAGCAGTGATGCATTATTGAGTGCAGGGGCATTCAGTGAGTATATCGAGGATCGCAGTTATAGCATTTTTCCGCAATTTTTGAGTACGGAAAGGCCAGATAAGACAGTAGCACAACTTATGGAGGGAAGGATTGCTATTTTATTTGCTAACAACCCTACATGTCTGATTGCACCGGTTACTTTTTACGCATTTTATCAATCACCTGATGATTACAATACCCGCTGGCTAGTTGCAACATATATTCGTCTAATCCGCTTGTTCAGTTTTATTCTTGCGATAACGCTGCCTTCCTTTTATATAGCGGTAGTTGGCTTTCATTTTGAAGTTATTCCGGAAGCGCTGATTTCCCCAGTATTAGGAGCCATTCGTGATATTGCTTATCCGCCTATAGTAGAAGCAGTCTTGATGGTGATCGTCATTGAACTGATACGGGAATCCGGTATCAGGCTGCCATCACCGATTGGTTCGACAATCGGTATTGTCGGCGGTCTTGTTATCGGTGATGCGATTGTTACAGCGGGATTGGTCTCTAACTTGATGGTAATCGTTATTGCCCTCACTTCCCTGGCTTCGTTTGTTGTGCCATCGAATGAAATGAGTGATTCATTAAGGATTTTGACTTTTCCATTAATCATTCTTAGCTCTGTTCTTGGATTTATCGGGATAGCTTTTGGATTATTGATGGTACTGATTCATCTTTGCCGGATGGAATCATTAGGGCTTAGTTACTTTACACCGATCCAATTCCGGGATCTAAAGGATACAGTGATCCGGGTGCCGCAATTCCTGATGAAGCGCCGGCCGGAACAATTGGAATCACCGCGCCCATACAAGTCCAATGAACTGGGTGAGCAATATGGCAAAAAGTGATACACAGCAGAAAATCACATTATCTCAGCTTGCCTATATCTTTATTCAGAGTCAAATTGGTGTCGATATCCTAAATCTCTCTACTGTCCTGCATAAAGAAGTGGGAGCAGATGGGTGGATCCCCTTATTGGTTGGTGGCGCAATTTCCATCGTCTTTGTAGTGCTGATGGTACATGTAAGCAAATGTTATCCAGGGGAAAGTTTGTTTGAGATTTTAAGAAGCAGTTTTGGGAAACCGTTAGGCAATGTAGCTGGATTTGGCTACTATGTGTATTTTCTTGTAGTTGCTATTTACCTTCTGACTTCTTACGGTGAACTGATCAACCAATGGCTGCTACCGGAAACGCCAATTATGGTACTTTATCTGCTCTTGCTCATCAGTGCTCTCTATACCATTTCGGGAGGACTTACGGTCATTGCCAAGGTATTCACCTTTTTTGCGGTTATTTTGTTTCTTATATCAGTATTGTTTCTGTTCGGGTTTGTGGATGCAAAGTTCATTTATCTGCTCCCGATTGGCCAAGCCTCCTTTTCAGGGTTTATGGAAGGTATCCGCGTCACCATCTATTCCTTGAGCAGTTATGTGCTGCTGTTGCTTTTTCTGCCCTATACACAGGGCAGCTCCAAGCAGAAAAACAGAACGCTTATCGGTGCTAACTTGATTGTTATCTTTTTCTACTTGTATACAGTCATTGTTTCTTTTGCACATTTCGGATCAGACCAGATTGAACATGTGTCACAGCCTGTTCTTTACATGCTGAGAACTGCTGACTCTGTCATCATCACAAGGATAGATATTTTTGTCCTTGCCATGTGGACCGTTTTTGCTATGACAGCTTTTGCAGCTTATCTGTATGGTGCTGAAAGGGCGTTTGCTAAGATTCCGAAGCCGAAGAAAAAGATGTTGAATGTATATTCATCTTCCATCATAGTCTTAGCTGTTTCTTATTGGGGAGGACTTAATGAGAAGAATATTAGAGGTATTATCAACTTCCAGGATTTAATTACGGAATACTTCACGATATACATACCGATTCTATTATTCCTTCTATCTTACGTGCGCAGAAAGGATAAGCAAAAGGAGGCAGAGCAATGAAAAAGCTGACTATCATATTGCTGAGCTGTACGCTTTTTTTGTCGGGATGCTGGGACACTAGGGAATTCAAAGAAGTGAAGCTCGGAATTTCGGCTGCCTATGATTTGACAGAGGATGGTATATATACGAATACCATCCTCATACCAAATGTACAGAATAGCGCACAAGGACCAGGGCAGGAATCAACCCAATTTCTTACGGCAACTGGAAACACATCCTCGGAAGCAAGAACGAATATTGATAGACGTTTATCATCTACTTACAGTCCGACACAGCTCGATGTTGTTCTTTTTGGAGATAAACTTGCCCGTCAGGATATCTATCCGTATGTGGATGCCTATTACCGGGATCCGAGAATGCATCTGGATGTGGTGCCTGTGGTAGTAAAGGGTAACGCAGAACAAGCGCTGAAAGTAGTTCCTAAATCCGAAACACGCCCGAGTGAATATATAGAAGGTATAGTTGAATCCGAAGTGGAAACAACGAATACACTCGAGACCAGTTTGCAAGCGATCGGTTCCGAGCTTTATGAGGAAGGGGAAGACTTTAGCTTACCACTCTTAAAAGTTGGGGACGGTGGGAAAACAGTGTCTTATGAAGGGTTGGCGCTGTTCCATAAATCAAGTTATACCGGGAAGGATATTCCTTTCGAACATACGACGCTCTTTTTACTGATGAAGAAGGTTAAAGGTAAAGTAGCCCGCATTACTACTAAGATATTTGATGGCAGGAAGCCGGAAGCAGATAACTATACGACCATTAATATTGAGGATTTTTCCAGTAAAATCAAGTCGAAGCCAGATAAGCAGAATAAAGTAAGGACCGATATAACATTGAATCTGACTGTAATGATTCAAGAATACCCGCAGGATCATCTTGCTTTGAAAGATTTACCTGAGGTCAAAAAAAACCTGGAACAGTCATTGACTGACCAAGCAAATGAAACGATCAAAACAATCCAAGAAGCGAATAGCGATGTGTTTGGAATCGGCAGGAGCATATACGGTCATTATCCCTCTCATTGGAAGAAGCTCGATTGGGATAAGGATTTCAAAGAGATTAAAATCGTTCCGCATGTCAAAGTGAACATCCGTTCGCGCGGAATTTTCAGATAATTTAACAGTTTTCTATAGTTTGTTTAATCAATAGCAGCACTCCCGCATAAGATAGACTAATTATCTTAAGGAGGCTGGCGAATGAGTGATTCCAATCATTTTGCAGTGTCAGAAGAAGACTGGTCCCTCCATCGAAAAGGATATGATGATCAAAAGCGGCATCAGGAGAAGGTCCAGGAAGTATTAAAGAACAAGCTGCCCGATTTGATCACGGAAGAAAATATAATCATGTCTAATGGGAAGGATCTGATCAAAATACCGATCAGGTCTTTGGATGAATACAAAATCCGCTATAGCCAAGACAAGAACAAACATGCCGGCCAAGGAAAAGGCGACAGTAAAGTAGGAGATGTGCTGGGCCGTGCCGGCGGTCAGCAGAAGGCACCTGGCAAGGGACAAGGGGAAGCTGGGGATCAGCCTGGACAGGATTATTACGAAGCTGAAGTATCATTTGAGGAACTGGAAGAGAATTTCTACAGCCAGCTGGAGCTGCCGAATCTGGAGCAAAAAGATGAACAGCAGATGATTGTGACGGATATTGCGTTTCATGACATCCGCAAGACAGGACTAGTCGGGAATATCGACAAAAAACGGACAATGCTGGAAGCGTTCAAGCGTAATGCGCTGAGCGGTACAGCAGCATTTGCTCCCATTTATCCAGAAGATGTACGCTACAAAACCTGGGACGCGATTGAAAAACCGGATTCGAAGGCTGTCGTGCTTGCTATGCTGGATACGAGCGGAAGTATGGGGAATTGGGAAAAGTATGTGGCAAGAAGCTTCTTCTTTTGGATGACAAGATTCCTCCGGACAAAATATGAAACAGTGGAAATCGAATTCATTGCCCATCATACGGAGGCAAATGTTGTCGATGAAGAGTCCTTTTTCTCCAAAGGGGAAAGCGGCGGAACGATTTGTTCCTCTGCTTATAGGAAAGCGTTGCAATTAATAGACGAGAAGTACCCGCCATCTGCATATAATATTTATCCGTTCCATTTTTCAGATGGTGATAACCTCACTTCTGACAATAGTCGCTGCATTGGTTTGATCAATCAGCTTATCGAGAAATCAAGCATGTTCGGCTACGGAGAGGTTAACCAGTATAACCGCCATTCTACGCTGATGCAGATTTTCCGTAAAATGGACCATCCGAAATTCCGGTATTATGTGCTGCGTAAGAAAACCGACGTTTTCTATGCCATGCAGCGCTTCTTCTCGAATGAAGAAACAGAAGTTTCCGTCTGAACAGCAGGTCTTTCACTGCTGTTTTTTTCTGTTTTTAGGCAAAATGGATATGGAAAAAGCATATATTGGTCATATGACAAAAAGCCCTTTCTTTTTTCTAAAATATCCTTTAGGATAGAATAGGCGATAAAATGTTTCGTTTATATTACAAATAAATTACAGATATATTAAATAGAGAAGTGCTTTTAATGGGAAAGGGAAGGATTTACAACATGAAGGAAAAACGGATTCTATTTACGGGGGGCGGCACTGCCGGCCATGTAATCGTGAACGTGGCCTTGATTCCTGTATTCAGGCAGGAAGGTTGGAAGATCGATTACATTGGTTCAAAAAATGGAATAGAGCGTGACCTCATTGAACCGATGGAAGGCGTGACCTATCATAGTATCTCAACAGGAAAACTAAGAAGGTATATGTCCAAAGAGAACTTCAAGGATCCTTTCAAAGTAATGAAAGGCACCATGCAGGCATATCGAATCATGGGGAAAGTGAAACCGCATGTGATTTTCTCCAAAGGTGGATTCGTATCGGTTCCAGTCTTGTTCGCATCATGGCTCCGTCATATTCCCGCTGTTATCCATGAATCAGATATAACTCCGGGGCTTGCGAATAAGCTGGCTATGCCATTCGCGAAGAAGATTGTGACTACATTTGCTGAAACTGTATCACATGTTTCTGCCAAGAAAGCAGAATGGGTTGGAGCAGTTGTACGTGATGAGCTGATTCAGGGCAACCGCCGGGTCGGTTTGGAGAATCTAGGCTTTTCACCAGATAAGGCTGTTTTGTTAATCATGGGAGGAAGCGGTGGTTCCAAAGTAATCAATGATGCAGTCCGCTCCAGCCTGGATACCTTGCTTCAGGAATTCCAAATCATTCACATTTGCGGTAAGAATCAACTGGATGAAGCAATCAATAAAGAAGGCTATGTTCAATTCGAATATGTGAATGAAGGGCTGAACGACTTGTTCGCAGCATCAGATTTCGTCTTGTCGCGTGCCGGCTCGAATGCTATCTTTGAATTCTTGGCGCTGCGTAAGCCGATGCTCCTAGTGCCGTTATCTCGTAAAGCCAGCCGGGGAGATCAGCTTCTCAATGCAAGCTCCTTTAAGAAACAAGGCTATGCAGATGTGTTAGAAGAAGAGGATTTGACAAGTGCTTCCTTGGTTCAGCATTTGCAGGATCTCAAAGAACATAAAAATGAAATTCTGCGTGCTATGAGCCATTATGAAAGCCAAGAAGCAAAACAACGTGTAATTGAAATCATAAAAGAACATGCAAAAAAAACCAACTGACAATTTGTCAGTTGGTTTTTTCGTATCCGTTGCGGATGACAGTAAGTTCACCAGTTGCTGGGTCGATTACAAGTGCATGTACTGGTACTTGCTTTGGAAGCAATGGGTGATTCGCGATCAAGGAAGCACTGCTTTCTACAGATTCCTCAACACTGTTGAACCCATCGAACCATGTATTGGCAACATCTTCACTGGCTGACTGGCGCAAGTATGTCTCAACGTCTCCGCCTTGTTTGCTGATTTGTTCCAGCATATCAGAACCGTGCAGATGGTGCATGCCGCAGTCTTTATGACCGATTACAAATACTTCTTCACCCTTTAAGGCATGAATGGCTACTAAGATACTTTTCATGGCACTGTCAGAAGTGTCAACGAGCATTGCGCCAGCATTTTGAATGATTTTTGCATCTCCATTCTTCAAATTAACTGCTTTTGGCAGCAATTCAAGCAAGCGCGCATCCATACAGGTTAGTATGACAGCTTTCTTGGAAGGAAACTTGTCTGTTTCATACTGTGCATATGCTTTGTCTTCTACGAATTTTTGGTTATGAGCCAAGATGTCATCTAATAACATAGATCGTGACACTCCTTTTTTTAGTTATCTTCTTTAGTTTACCATATCAAGACAAGTGTTTACCTATTCCTTATTGCTCAAATTATTTGAAAATTACGTTGACCTTTTTAAACCGGTATGTATATACTTATTATGCATAAAATAACAATTGAAAGGAGGAACCCAAAATGAATAACCGGATAATAGCTTTTTTCAGCCAACTTCATAATGGGCAGCTCCTCCTTTGTTCGGAATCTTTATAGGGATTACTTTATCTGGACGGAGTCTGCCGCATATCGCTTGCTGCTTACTTCTGGGAACGTGTACGTCTGCGGGCGTGCGCGTTTTTTTTATGCGCAATTTCAAAGGAATGTTGATACGAGTCGGAGTTCCCTTTCGGCTTTTAATCATAACTAGAAAACAAGGAGGAAAGGCTATGCTGAAAGTTCAGACGAAACAATGGGGAGAAGATTGGAATGATGATGGCTAGCTGAACAACGGAGACAAATTTGCGAGAGAAGGTTGGGGAAAGTATGTTTGATGTATTGAAAAAGTTGGATTGGTTTTTCCTGAAATATTGGAAGCGATATACAATCGCGATTATCGCACTAATTATTGCAAGCTTGATCGGGCTGATCCCTCCGAAACTGATTGGCCTGACAATTGATGAGATTAATTATAACTCTCTGACAACAGAGAGACTATGGCAGGTTATGGGCCTGTTCCTTATTCTGATTGTCTTGCACTACGTCATTTCCTACGTATGGGATTACACGCTGTTCAGTGGATCCGCCATCCTGGAAAGGCTGATGCGTTCCAAGCTGATGGGACATTTCTTCCGTATGACACCTACGTTCTTTGATAAGAAAAAAGTAGGTGATCTGATGGCCCAAGGTACGAATGATTTAAGGGCTATCTATATGACAAGCGGCTTCGGTGTACTGACTTTGGTCGACTCGAGTATTTTCATGCTGATGATCATCGGAATCATGGGGTTTTCAATCAGTTGGGAGCTGACACTAGTAGCGCTCATCCCGATGCCTATCATGGCAATCGTGATGCATAAATACGGTGAAGCAATCAATGAGCGCTTCACAGAGGCGCAAGAAGCTTTCGGTAACTTAAATAATGAAGTATTGGAATCGATACGCGGCATACGTGTCACACGGGCGTTCGTTCAAGAAAAACAAGATGAGCAGCGATTCCAGGATATGACGGAGGATGTCTATCAAAAAAATATCAAAGTAGCCAAGATCGATGCTTTGTTTGAGCCGACAATGAAGATCCTTGTTGGGCTTTCCTATACAATCGGTATCGGCTATGGCGCCTTGCTCGTCTTCCGGAATGAAATCACACTGGGGAATTTAGTGTCGTTCAATATGTATCTTGGCATGCTGATTTGGCCGATGTTCGCAGTAGGGGAACTGATCAATGTCCTGCAGCGCGGTAATGCTTCACTTGATCGTGTCAACACGACACTCGATTATCCAGCTGATGTAACAGACCCATCTGAACCTGCTGACAAGGAAAAGCCAGGAGATATTGTTTTCGATTCTGTCAGCTTCCGCTATCCAGGGAATGATACAGAACGTCTTCAAAATATCACCCTGGAAATCAAACAGGGAACAACACTAGGTGTTGTCGGAAAGACTGGGGCCGGTAAATCTACGCTGTTCAAGCAGCTGCTTCGACAGTATCCCCCGGGAGAAGGGAAATTGCTTCTTGGAGGTACGCCGATTGAACAGTTTACATTGGAAAAGACTCGCAGCTGGATCGGCTATGTACCGCAGGAACAGATTCTATTCTCAAAATCGATCAGAGAGAACATCCGTTATGGTAAACATGATGCGTCCGATGAAGAGATATTCCGTGTAATGGAACTCGCTCATTTTCTGACGGATATTCAAAGCCTGCCAGAAGGACTGGATACGAAAGTCGGAGAAAGCGGTGTAACGCTTTCAGGAGGCCAAAAGCAGCGTGTAGCTCTGGCGCGTGCATTTATCAAGAATCCGGAAATATTGATTCTCGATGATTCGATGAGTGCGGTCGACGGTAAGACCGAGGCTAATATTATCAAACACTTGAAAAAAGAGAGACAGGATAAAACAACAATCATCTCAGCTCACCGCCTATCGGCAGTGAAGCATGCAGAACTGATCATTGTGCTGGATGCGGGCAAGATTATGGAACAAGGCACGCATGAAGAACTTTTGGCTGCAAACGGCTGGTATGCAAGCCAGTATTACTTGCAGCAGCTAGAGGATAAGGAGGTTATCTCCTCATGAAGAAAAATACAACAGAACGAAGACTATTCAGATATGCTCTAAGCAACAAAAAGACGATCAATATCGGTCTTGTCTGCTTGCTGATTGCAGTGGTATTGGAGCTGGCAGGACCTTTAATCGCCGCTCGGATCATTGACCATCATATCCTCGGTATCGAAGCTACTTGGTATGAGATCGAAGATGAAAACGATAAAACAGTGAATTATGAGGGAAAGACATATGTAAGGTCAGATGAAATACAAACGAAAGAGGATGCAGTCGGTGAAGCAACGATACTGCAGATTGGCAGGCACTTTTATTTTACAGATGCGGTGCTGCCTTTGGATGGCAGCAGATCATTTGAGAATGGGATGATTACGGTTGATAGTCCTGGAGGGGCAGAAGAAGCAGAGGGCACGAGACTTTCAGCTGGTCAATTGTATGAATTTTTCAGTCCGCAGTTCCAGCCAATCATCATACTTTTGATTGTCTATGCAGCGCTTCTTTTCATCGCAGCAATATTCCAGTTTTGGAAGACATTCCTGCTCCAGCAGGCTTCCAATAAAATTGTCCGCACGATGCGGAATGATATCTTTGCCCATACGCAGCGTGTCCCAATCAATTATTATGTGGATCGTCCAGCTGGTACGATAGTAGCTCGGATTACAAATGATACAGAGGCAATTCGTGATTTATATGAACGGGTACTAGCAACCTTTGTCACGAGTTTCGTGTACATGGCCGGTATTTTCGTTGCGATGTTCTTCCTGAATGCCCGGCTGGCTGCTATTTGCTTGCTCGTCATTCCGATTTTCTGGGCATGGATGAAGGTGTATAAATACTTTGGCACCAAATACAATAAAGTCGTCCGAAAAACAGTGAGTGAGATTAATGGCAGTATCAATGAATCGATCCAAGGTATGCCAATCATTCAGGCATTCAATCGGGAAAAAGAGACGAAAGACGAATTCGAAGTGCTGAATACGCGGAACTTCACGTATCAGCGTAAACTCATGAAGCTTAGTGCCTTGACCTCACACAACTTGGTGACGGTGCTTCGTAATTTGGCTTTTGTTGCATTCATCTGGTATTTCGGCGGAGCTGCCGTAACAGGCGGCTCGATTGTAACTGTCGGTGTTCTTTATGCCTTTGTCGATTATCTGAACCGATTATTCAATCCGGTCACAGATGCTGTGAACCAGCTGCCGCTTCTTGAGCAGGCACGTGTTGCGGCCTCCCGGGTATTCCAGCTGCTTGATCAGCAGGGGGAAGATGTGGACTCGGAAGCTAAACGTGAGAAGAATCGCGGAGAGATTGCTTTTGAACATGTCAGCTTTGCTTATAATGATAAAGATTATGTTTTGAAGGATCTTAGCTTTGAGGTCAAAAGCGGTCAGACGGCAGCCTTTGTTGGGCATACTGGTTCTGGGAAAAGTTCTATCATGAATTTGCTATTCCGGTTTTATGATCATCAAAAGGGTAAAATAACGATCGATGGTGTCGATACAAAAGAAATGTCACGCCAACAGGTTCGAAGCAGTATGGGAATCGTACTGCAGGATCCATTTCTATTCACTGGTACGATTCTGACGAATGTAACAATGAACAACCCAGATATTTCTCGGGAAATGGCAATCCAGGCCCTGCAAGCAGTAGGAGCGGATCAATTCATCTCCAAGCTGCCGAAGCAATATGATGAACCAGTTAAGGAAGGCGGCTCTACTCTTTCTATGGGAGAACGCCAGCTTGTCTCATTTGCGAGGGCATTGGCTTTCAATCCATCCATTCTTATCCTTGATGAAGCAACAGCCAATATTGATACGGAAACAGAAGCCATTATCCAACGGGCTTTGGATGTTCTGAAACAGGGAAGGACAACATTGGTTATTGCACATCGGCTTTCGACGATCATGCATGCTGACCAGATCTTTGTCCTTGATCACGGGAAGATACTGGAACAAGGCAATCATATGTCCCTATTGGAGAAACAGGGTCAATATTATCAGATGTATTTGATGCAGCAAAGCGGCATCGAACAGTCTGCGGGTTAATAAAAAAACCGTCCTGATTATACAGGACGGCTTTTTTTATGGGGGTTATTGTTGCAGAGATTTAATTTTTTTGTAATTATTTTGAGAAGCAGGTCCCACTCAAGGTGTTGTATGATAGGCATATTGGTTATGTATTGGAGTAAGTCATATGTCATATATAAAAATTACGATTGAACTTATACGAAATTCACAAATGAAATTATATGGTTACACCCGAAAATTACAATTATGTTACGAAAAATATAGAAGGCTGGAGGTGATAGGTCTTGTATCTACGCCAGTCTAATGATCCTAACCGCGGAAAATTAGAAGAACAGATCAAACAAGTGCAGGCCGGGAATACCGAGATGCAGAATGAGCTGATTGAGAACTATCAGCCTTTCATAGCCAAATCTGTTTCCGAGGTTTGCCGCAGATTTATCGATCCTTCCAAGGATGAAGAGTTCAGTATTGGCCTTTCGGCTTTCAATGAAGCGATGCTGGCTTATGCAGATGACAAAGGAAGCTCCTTCCTTTCGTTTGCCAAGCTTGTGATCAAGCGAAAGACGATTGACTATATCAGACGTGAACGAATCCGTCTTCCTGCTGCTTCACTGGATGAGCTGTATGAAGATGACAGTGAAAATCCGCGGGAGGCGGAAGCTGCCCAAACGGCTTATAATCAGGAAACGGAAGCGTGGTATCGCCGTGCTGAAATTGAGGAGTACGATAAGAAACTGAAGGAATACAAGCTATCCTTCCAGGAGCTGATCCGTGTTGCACCAAAGCACCGTGATGCAAGGGAATCGGCAATCGAAGCAGCCAAAATCCTTCATGAGGATGATGAGCTGCGGGATTATGTGATACGAAAAAAGAAAATCCCGATTAAGCAGCTTGTCGAAAAGGTAACAGTAAGTAAGAAGACGCTGGAAAGGAACAGGAAGTATATTCTCGCTATTTTCATTATACTGAGTGAGGATTATATCTACCTGAAGGACTACATGAAGGGGGTGAGTTAGTGAAGAGAGGAGTCGTCGTGAAGCAAAGCCGCCGCAGCACAATTGTACTGACCAGTGAAGGCACATTCCTGGAAATCAGTGCACAAGGGCAGGCTGAAATCGGGCAAGAAGTCGAATTCAGTGCACATGAACTGGTCCGGAGAACAACAATCAGGCATTGGACACCTTCCATGAAGAATTTCATGCGGGTTGCCGTATTGGTCCTTGTATTTGTTATGGCTTTATTCCCGGTTTATTCCTGGTACAACGGCAACAAAGCATACGCTTATGTAAGTTTGGATTTTAATCCGAGCATTGAATTGAAAGTGAATAATCGTATGGATGTTGTCTCTGTGGCAGCTTTGAATACTGATGCGAAAACAGTTCTCGCTAATCTGGATGATTGGCAAGGTGAGAATGTTAAGACGGTTGCGGCAAGTATATTGCGGATATCGAGTGACTTAGGTCTTTTAGCTGACTCGGAAAGTATTATTATTGGTGTGAATTATATTGATACCAAGCAAGAGGACAAACAGCTGACGAATATTTTGGAGGGTTCAATCAACGGTTTTAACGATACATTACATATTGCTTCGTACCAAGTACCCGATAAGGTACGCGAAACAGCGCAGGACGAGCAAAAGTCCATGAATGAGATCATGGCGGAGTCCATTCTGGATGGAGGCTCATCCAAGTCTGTACCTGCTCTTACACAATCGGATTCAGCTATTATTAAAGATTTTTATAAAGATGATGTGGAAGAAGATGGAGCAGAAGCGGAAGAGACATCCCTTCAGACAAATGAGGACAATGACATAGAGCCTGCGCTTGCTGGAACACAATCCTCTGAAAAGAGAGAGAAGGCGGATCAGCAAGGGGAAAATTTAGTAAATAAAGAGGCGGAACAGGCAGAAGCCAAACCGCTAAAAGCACCAGCTGAACAGAAAAAGAATGAAGAAGCGGTGCGATCAAGAGAAACAATGAAGGAAGAAAAAGAAAAAGCAAAAGAAGAAGCGAAACAAAATAAGGATGAAAAAAAGCGTGCAAAAGAAGCTGAAAAGCAGCTGAAGGAAGCTCAGAAGGAATCACGAGCAAAAGAAAAGCAAGTGGAAAAAGAAGAGTCGAAGAGACAAAAAGAAAATAAAAAATATAATCATGGAAATAAACCCGGAGAATCTAAACAATCCTCTGCGAGAGAGCAAGGAAATGAACGAGAAAATGAAAAAAGAGATGCACGTGATGATGAAAGAGATGGAGATCGTGACGACGACTAAACTTTTTTAGGACGGAGTAGGTAATCAGTGTCCGGAAGTATCGATTTTAGACAGGCTTTTAGCTCATAATAGGACTACATGTATATGAAGAAGGGTAAAAAGTAGTGAACTTTGCTGAATAGAGAGGATACCTACTATGTCTGAACTTGATTTGTCACAGTTTGAGAAGAAGGTTGTTTTACGTAATATTACGGAAGCAGATATTGATCAAATCCTGGACATGCAGAAACTGTGCTTTCCGGGCATGGAGCCATGGAAAAAAAGCCACTTGAAAAGCCATATTGATATATTCCCAGAAGGTCAATTTTGCGTGGAAGTTGACGGTAAAATCATTGGAAGCTGTTCCAGCTTGATCGTCAACTTTGATGAATACGACGATCGACATACGTGGGATGACATCACGGATGAAGGATATATCACAAACCATAATCCAGATGGTTTCAATTTGTATGGCATTGAAGTTATGGTGCATCCGGATTATCGCGGCATGAAGATAGGGAAGCGTCTTTATGAAGCTAGGAGGGAACTGGCCGCAGAGATGAATTTGAAGAGCATCATCATCGGCGGGAGAATTCCGAATTACCATAAGTACAAGGATGAAATGACACCGCGGGAGTATGTGGAGGAAGTGGAATCACAGAATATCTATGATCCTGTACTTACTTTCCAAATGATGAACGGATTCCGCGTCATGCGGATCAACCGTGATTATTTGCCCGATGACAAGCAATCCGCTACGTTCGCTACCCTTATGGAGTGGAATAATATTGAATATCATGCAAAGTCAAAACGCCACTTCAAGACTTCTTATCCGGTACGAATCACGGTTATACAATATATGATGAAGCAAATCGAATCATTTGAGGAATTTGCAAGGCAAGTGGAATATTATGTGGATGTCGCCTATGATTTCGGCTCCGACTTTGCGGTATTTCCCGAAATCTTCACCACACAGCTTATGAGCTTCCTTGAAGAAAAAGTACCTTCAAAAGCAGTACGGAAACTATCTGAATTCACGGAGCAGTATATCGAGCTATTCACTAGTCTGGCTGTCCGCTACAATGTCAACATTGTCGGAGGCTCGCACTTTGTGGAAGAGGACGATCATATATATAATATTGCCTATCTGTTCCGACGGGATGGGACAATTGAGAAGCAATATAAAATACATGTTACACCGAATGAGAGAAAATGGTGGGGCATCCAGCCTGGGGACACGGTGAAAGTGTTTGATACGGATTGCGGCCGAATTGCCATCCAGATTTGTTATGATATCGAATTCCCTGAGCTGGCACGCTATGCGGTTGATCAAGGCGCGAATATCATCTTTGTTCCATTCTGTACGGATGATCGCCAAGGCTACTTGCGAGTTCGTTATTGTGCACAGGCTCGTGCAGTCGAAAACCAAGTGTATACTGTCATTGCAGGAACGGTCGGTAACTTGACTCAAGTAGAGAATATGGATATCCAATATGCCCAGTCAGGTATTTTCACACCTTCTGATTTTGAATTTGCGCGTGATGGAATTGTTGGAGAGTGTCCGCCGAATATCGAGACAGTTGTTGTTGGCGATGTCGATTTGGAGATTTTGCAGCGACAGCGTAAGACAGGTACTGTTCGTCACTTACATGATCGCCGAAAAGACTTATTCGAATTAAAGTTCAAGAATCTGGAAAGCGAAACGCCGGAGGATCAGTAAATGAATAAGACTCGAGCTGCATGCTCGAGTCTTATTTTACATGTCCAAAGCATACAAAGTGGTATGACCTAGTGCATGATCGATATATTGAATCAGCTCTTCATGTGATTTCACGACGGCGTGCTGTTCGGAGGGATAATGAAAGGCGTGCAAAAAGATTTCAATCCGCTTGGAAAGCATATCATCCTTTGTGCGTACCATGAGGACAAGCAGATCATCCCACTGTCCCCAAATCGTAAATAGCAGTGCTTTTTCGTAATCCTGGACTTTCATTGCGCAATCCCCTTCCTGTCAGGGTATAGATAGTATCTCTCCAATCAGCAAGAACATTGCTGGCAGATATAAGCAGCAGGGTCTCCTCCTTTGTATAGGGTGAAAAAAACCGTACATACTAAGCGCAGTATGGCAAATCAAAGGAGGAAACACCAATGAAAAAGTGGAAATTAATCAGCATGGCTGCCCTTGCTGCGATTACGCTTACAGCTTGTCAGAATGACGATAATAACAATGACACTGGCATGGGCAATGTAGAACCGACGAGATTCAATAATACGGACAACAATTTGGTACACCGGAATACGGATAATACAGGAGATGGCGATGATCGTCAGAAAAATGGTGATGATCAGCAGCCGCGTTACCAAGTTGCAGATGATGTAGCAAGAAAAGTGGAAGAAGTTGAAGGTGTAGATAGAGCGTATGTATTTACAACGGATAACAATGCTTTTGTGGCTGTCGATATGAAGGACGATAACAATAACGGTAACAACGGTATTAATGGAAACGATGGTAATAACGGAAATAATGGAAACAACGGCAACACGGGTAACAATGGAATGGGCAACACAGCTACTGGTAATAACAACAATAATGACGTAACAGACGAGATGAAAAATGATGTGGAAAAAGCAGTGAAATCCGTTGACGAAGATATCGATAATGTATATGTATCCGCAGATCCAGATTTTCTAGGAATGGCAGAGGATTACAACAATAAAATCGATGAAGGTCAGCCAGTACAAGGCTTCTTCCTTGAATTCGGCAATATGCTGAACCGCGTCTTCCCAAATAACGAAAGATAAAAAAGAGGCTCCCATGCGGGAGCCCCTTTTTTAATTTGGCTGTTTGGAAAGCGATGAAGCAACTGCTAAAGCTTTCTTTATCGCGCCTTTTCCAACATCATAGTGTGTGACAAAACGAACACTGTAAGGACCGAATGCATTTGCGAGGACTTGCTGTTCCTTGAGCAGCTGTACATATGCATCTGCTGTCATGCCAGTACCTTGCACATCTGCAAGTACGATATTTGTTTCGACCCGATTCATTATTTCAATACCGTCAATCTCAGCCAGACCTTCTGCCAGCAGCTTCGCATTTTCGTGGTCATCTGCGAGGCGCTCTACATTCTCACGCAATGCAACCAGGCCTGGAGCTGCCAAGATTCCAACTTGGCGCATGCCGCCTCCAAGACGTTTTCTCCATTTCTTAGCTTTCTTTATAAACACTTCGGACCCCGCCAGGACAGAACCGACAGGTGCTCCCAAACCTTTGGAAAGACAAACTTGGACCGTATCGGTCAGCTGCGCATATTTTGCTACGCTAATGCCTGAAGCAACAGAAGCATTGAATAAGCGTGCTCCATCCAAATGTATCGGAATGTTATGTTCACGTGCTATCTGGGCAATTACCATCATATTTTCAATCGGGATGACAGCTCCGCCAGCTTTGTTATGCGTATTTTCAAGACAAATCAAGCCTGTTTCCGGAAAGTGGATATCGTCCTTACGGATAGCACCGGCTAATCCTTCTGGACATATGGCGCCACGTTCCCCTTTCAGTGTACGTGTCTGCACACCAGCAAAAATAGATGTAGCTGCACCCTCATAGAGGAAGATATGCGATTCCTCTTCCAGGATGATTTCATTACCAGGGTTGCAATGAGAAAGTACTGCGATTTGATTCCCCTGAGTACCGCTTGGCACGAATAGTGCGGCTTCCTTTCCAAGTAAATCGGCAACCGTTTCCTCTAGCTCATTTACAGCTGGATCTTCTCCATAGACATCATCTCCGACCTCTGCTTCATAAGCAGCTTTTCGCATCGCTTCTGATGGCTTGGTGACCGTATCACTACGCAGATCGATCATGACGACCACTCCTCTCTATCTTATTATATAGTATGAATTTGTAACTTTTCCACTATTTTTATAGTTGTGATCTTGTATTCCCGAAAAGGGGAATATATGACTGACATCATAACTTTTCATTGAATAAACTGGGGTACTATGGTATTCTTCTGTCATAAACATGATAATCCTTATTCGTTTACTTGGATATGCAAGATAATACACTTGAGGTGATGAAATGGGCCGCGAATTTATCGATATGTTCGATGAATGGGCAGAGACGTATGATGATACGGTTACTGGCCAGGATCCACAATATAAAGAAGTATTTGATAAATATAATGAAATATTGCAAACAGTCGCGGATGCTGCAGAAGGAAACACACTGGAGTTCGGGGTTGGAACAGGCAACCTTTCCGAAAAGCTGTTAGCTAAAGGATTGAATGTTACTGGTATTGAACCTTCTAAAGAGATGCGCGAACATGCATCAAGGAAATTCCCGCAGCTTCGAATAGTGGACGGTGATTTTCTCTCTTTTCCAGAGCCTCCTCATGAGGTTTCTGCCATCGTAAGTACATGGGCTTTCCACCACCTGACAGACGTTGAGAAGGAGCAGGCCATCTCTAAGTATGCAGAGCTGCTGCCTAAAGGCGGAAAAGTAATATTTGCTGATACGGTATTCTCAAGTGATGAGGGACGTGACCAGCTGATCCAGGAAGAGAAAGATAAAGGCTACGACAGACTTGTCCAGGATTTGACGACAGAATATTATACGACGATGGAAGTGCTTCGTACCATTTTTCAAACGCATGGTTTTCATGTTACATTTAAGCAAATGAACCGCTTCGTCTATTTGATCACAGCAGAAAAAGCGTAAGGGAGAGAGACAATCATGACAAAGAAAATGAATGTAGAAAGCTTCAACCTAGACCATACTAAAGTTGCTGCACCGTATGTACGATTAGTTGGTACGACAGAGGGAGCACACGATAAAGTATATAAATATGATATCCGCTTCAAGCAGCCAAACAAGGAATATATGGAAATGCCAGGCTTGCATTCCTTGGAGCATTTGATGGCCGAGAATATCCGCAATCACATCGATAACATCCTTGATATCGGTCCGATGGGCTGCCAAACAGGTTTCTATGTATCCATTCTGAACAATGACAGCTATGATGACATCCTAGTTGCATTGGAGAAAACGCTGCAAGATGTACTGGAAGCAGCTGAAGTGCCTGCTTGCAACGAAGTGCAGTGCGGCTGGGCAGCAAACCACAGCCTGGAAGGTGCACAGGAGATCGCGAAAGAAATGCTTTCCAAAAAAGATGAATGGCGTCAAGTTTTCGCTGAATAGAGGGAGAAAATGGCTGTTTATAATTCAGTACACGAACTGATTGGGAATACACCGATTGTGCAAATAACGAACTTTTCTCTTCCGGAGGGAGTTCGTTTATTTGCGAAACTGGAGTTTTATAACCCCGGAGGTAGTGTAAAGGATCGCCTCGGTGTCAACTTGATAGATGAGGCTTTCCGGACAGGAAAACTGAAGGAAAATGGAACGATCATTGAACCGACTGCAGGGAATACTGGGATTGGTATTGCACTGGCAGCCTTGAAACGGAATGTGACCGTCATCTTCTGTGTACCAGAGAAATTCAGTCAGGAAAAACAAGAGCTCATGCGGGCACTTGGAGCCAAGGTGATCAACACACCCACATCCGAAGGGATGACAGGTGCCATCCAAAAGGCAAAAGAACTGCTGGATGAAATTCCTGACAGCTACTGCCCGCAGCAATTTGCCAACCCTGCCAACCCAGAAACATACTATAAAACGCTCGGACCGGAAATATGGCGTGATCTCGAAGGTAAAGTTGATATTTTCGTTGCCGGCGGCGGTACAGGCGGTACATTCATGGGAACAGCTCGTTATTTGAAGGATCAGAACCCTGCTGTGAAGACAGTCATCGTGGAGCCGGAGGGTTCCATCCTAAACGGAGGAGCTCCGGGATCCCACCGTACAGAGGGCATAGGCATGGAGTTTTTACCAGATTATATGGATACAGCATATTTTGATGCCATTCATACGATCACAGATGACGATGCATTTTATTACGTAAAAGAATTGGCTTCCAAAGAAGGGCTGCTTGTTGGCAGTTCCTCTGGATCTGCCTTCACTGCAGCGCTGAAAGAAGCAGAGCAGGCAAAGCCGGGGACGACGATTGTGACCATTTTCCCGGATAGCAGTGAGCGCTATCTCAGCCAGCAGATTTACCAAGGAGGATTACGATGAGACGGAAAACAAAAATGATTCACGGTGGTATAACATCGGACGAAAAAACGGGAGCAGTCAGTGTTCCTATATACCAAGTAAGTACGTATAAACAGCCAGGACCTGGTGAACATACGGGCTATGAATATTCCCGTACAGGAAATCCTACGAGGCATGCATTGGAAGAGACGATTGCTGCATTGGAAAACGGGAAAAGAGGCTTTGCATTCAGCTCTGGCATGGCGGCTATTACTTCTGTGATGATGCTGTTTGAAGCAGGCAGCCATGTTGTCATGACGGACGATGTGTATGGCGGCAGCTACCGCCTTGCGACAAAAGTGCTGAGTCGCTACCAGTTAGGTCATACATTCGTTGATACAAGTTCACCAGAAGCAGTTGAAAAAGCTATCAAACCAGAAACAAAAGCAATTTATGTTGAAACACCGACCAATCCGTTATTGAAGATCACTGATATCAAGAAAATGGCGGAGATTGCGAAGAAGCATGATTTGCTGCTGATTGTCGATAATACATTCGCGACACCTTATTGGCAGAACCCGCTTGATCTGGGAGCGGATATCGTACTTCATAGTGCGACGAAGTATATTGGCGGCCATAGCGATGTCGTGTCAGGGCTTGTTGTTGTAAACAGCGATAAACTAGCTGATGAGCTCCACTTCATCCAGAACTCTGCTGGTGCTGTACTTGGGCCGCAGGACAGCTGGCTGCTTCTTCGCGGAATCAAGACACTTGGTATCCGCATGGAAGCTATCGAGAAGAATAGCGTCAAGCTTGTCGAATTCCTGAAGGCTCACCCAGGAGTCAGCACAATCTATTATCCAGGGCTGCCTGAGCATAAAGGCCATGATATTGCTGCAAGCCAAGCAGAAGGCTTTGGCGGTATGATTTCCTTTGATGTCGGCAGCGGTGAAAAAGCAGATCAAGTACTGCGCAAGACAAAATACTTCGTTTTAGCGGAAAGTCTTGGTGCAGTGGAAAGTCTTATTTCCCTTCCAGCCAAGATGACACATGCTTCCATTCCGAGTGAGCGCAGAGCTGAATTAGGAATTACGGATGGTTTAGTCCGAATCAGCGTTGGTATTGAAGATAGCGAAGATTTGATCGAAGACTTGAAGCAAGCAATGGAAGATTGATAAAAAGCCAGCTCCGTTTACGGGGCTGGCTTTCTTCTTAAAATCTGTTCTTCTTCTGGAATTCGCAGTACAGCGCGGAAGGAACGAGGGTTTTCGGCAAATTCCTTTTGTTCAATGCGATTGATGACTGCTTTGGCTACATCTTTCACACTTGCTGGGTTTTGACCGGTAATCAGTCTGTCATCTGCTTCCACATGTCCTTTGAATGGTACTTTCGCTTTGTGATACGTAAGTGCACGAATTTTAAGCTGCTCTTCCAAACTATAAGGAATCTCATGCTTATTCAGGCTAGCTGTTTCTTCGCGGTCAGAATAACCTGTGACTGTCTTATCTTGTAATAAGTAGGTTCCGTCAGACAGCTTTACGTTCAGCAATGCAGCAGGGCCATGACAAACTGCGGCAACAATGCCTCCATTTTCATAGATATTCCTCGTCAGCTGCTGCAGCTCCTTATTTTCAGGGAAGTCCCACATTGTACCGTGACCTCCAGTAAAATAAATGGCATCATAATCGGCAGCATTCACTTCTTTTGGGGACAGGCTGTTCTCCAATAATCTCCTGAATCCTGGAGCCCGGTAGTATTTACGCAGCTTGTGGCTTTTGAATAACCCTGTAAGACTGCGATGATCTATCGGAATATTTCCACCCTTTGGACTGATGATAGTCATGATATGGCGTGTTTTTAGCTTATCGTAAAAATTCGTCAGCTCGCTGAACCAGAGTCCTGTTGTATGGGGTGTCTGTTTCAGGCTGTCATGATTCGTTGCGACAATCAATACATTACCCATTGTTCTCCTCCTGACGTAACTGTGTATTTCTTTTTAAGTTCCACCGGCAGGTACAAGCTAAACAAGAATCAGCCGATTTATGCTACACTAGTAAGAAAAGGAAAGGGTGGCATTTATGACGAATCAAGTTGTCGCTTATTTACAGGAAAATCGGGAGGGATTGCTGGAGAAGCTTTATACATATCTTCGGATCCCCAGCATCAGCACAGATAGTACATATAAGGAAGACGTTGCAAAAACAGCTGGCTTTACGGCTGATTATTTAAAGGAAATCGGTTTCGATAACGTGACGATCCAAGAAACAGAGCGTCATCCGATCGTAACAGGTGAATGGCTTGGTGCAGGTCCGGATAAACCGACTGCACTTTTCTACGGACATTATGATGTCCAGCCGGCAGATCCGCTTCCGCTTTGGGACAGCGAGCCATTTGAGCCGACAGAACGCAATGGACGGATTTACGCTCGAGGCGTAAGTGACGACAAAGGTCAAGTATTCATGCACCTGGCAGTATTTGAAGCTTTCATGAAAACAGAAGGCGCGTTGCCGATCAATGTGAAAGTATGTATCGAAGGGGAAGAAGAAATCGGGAGTACGAATTTGCACGCAGTGCTGCATGAGCAAACCGAGCAGTTCCAAGCCGATTTTGCTATCATCAGTGATTCCGGGATGGTAGAAGCAGGGCAGCCAACGATGCTTTACGGCTTGAAAGGTGCTGCAGCGCTTGAGTTCTCTGTATACGGACCAGATCGTGATTTGCATTCTGGTATGTATGGAGGGGCCGTCCGTAACCCGCTTCAGGCATTGGCTCATATCCTGAGTTCCTTGAAGGATGAAGAAGAAGTCGTACAAGTAGAAGGCTTCTATGATGGTGTGGAAGAATTGCCTGAGGAAGAACGCAAACTGATGGCACAGGCACCGGGTGAAGACTTTGTCCAGACTGTTGGTGTACCGGAAGCAGTTTCTGAAAAAGGATACACTGCCAAGGAGCATACAATGGCTCGTCCGACTTTGGAAATCAACGGTATGTACGGCGGTTACCAAGGAGAAGGAACGAAAACCATCATCCCGGCTGAGGCAACTGCTAAGATTACGAGCCGTCTCGTTCCTGGACAAGATCCAGTTGATATCGTAGAGAAAATTACGGCACATATCGAGAAGCATGCACCTGCTGGCGTACGTGTTGAAGTGAGACCAGAACCCTTCAAAGCGAAAGCGTACAAAGTCGATCCGAATCACCCGCTGATTCAAAAAGCAGCGGAGAGCCTGACACAGGCCTTCGGTAAAGAAACGGTCTTCGTACGTATGGGAGGCTCGATTCCTGTTGTGGAATGGATTGATACGGTTTACCAGATGCCAGTAGTTCTGCTTGGCTTCGGAACACCTGAGGACAGACTGCACTCCCCGAATGAAAGCTTCCCGCTGGAAAGCTTTGATAAAGGAATGGAGACGCTGGTTTATTATTATCAAAAAGTAAGCGAATGAAAAAAAGACACCCAGACGGGTGTCTTTTTTCTGTCTTCCCGGCATATGTATGAGTACTATTACGTACAAAGGGGAGAAGGCCCGTGCTGCAATCCGATACACACGCATTGGAAAGGGCTATTGGGGAAATAACGGAAATCGCAAAGGGCTTTGGCCTGGATTTCTACCCGATGCGCTATGAAATCTGTCCTGCTGATATCATCTATACATTTGGTGCTTATGGTATGCCGACGAGATTTACGCATTGGAGCTTCGGGAAGCAATTTCATAAGATGAAGCTGCAATATGATCTTGGTTTGAGTAAGATTTATGAGCTTGTTATCAATAGCAATCCTTGTTATGCCTTTTTATTGAATTCCAATAGTCTGGTTCAGAATAAATTGATTGTTGCCCATGTCCTTGCGCATTGTGATTTCTTTAAAAATAATGTAAGGTTCCAAAATACAAACCGGAATATGGTCGATAGTATGGCAGCTACGGCGGAACGTATTGCTGCATATGAAAAAGAATTTGGCAAGAAGGAAGTCGAGGATTTCCTTGATGCGGTACTGGCAATTCAGGAGCATATCGATCCATCCTTGCTGCGTCCGAAGCTGGGCTGGGATATTAATGATGATGAGACAGATGAAAGTCCAGAAAAGGCGACGGAATACGATGATCTTTGGTTTGTTGATCGAGGAAAATCAAAAGATAAAAAAGAAAGAAAACGAAAAGCATTCCCGCCTCGTCCGGAAAAAGATATTCTTCTGTTTATAGAGGAATACAGCCGAACATTGGAAGACTGGCAACGGGATATACTGACAATGATGCGGCAGGAGATGCTGTATTTCTGGCCGCAGCTTGAAACAAAGATCATGAATGAAGGCTGGGCCTCCTACTGGCATGCACGCATTCTACGAGAGATGGATCTGACAAGTGATGAAGCAATCGAGTATGCAAAGCTCAATGCTGGTGTCGTCCAGCCTTCTCCATCCCAGATCAATCCATATTATCTCGGTATCAAGATCTTTGAAGATATCGAAGAGAGGTTTGACAATCCGACCGAAGAAATGAAACGGTATGGTGTGAAGCCAGGCTCTGGCAGAGAGAAAATGTTCGAGGTTCGGGAAATAGAGTCGGATATATCGTTCCTTCGAAATTACCTGACAAAAGACCTCGTGCACCGAGAAGATATGTATTTGTTCCAGAAACAAGGAAATGAATATAAAATCACCGATAAAGACTGGGAAGCAGTACGTGATCAGTTAATTACGATGCGGGTAAATGGAGGTTTTCCTTATTTGACTGTAACTGACGGCGATTATATGTCTAATGGTGAACTGTACCTGAAGCATCATTATGAAGGTGTCGAATTGGATTTAACATATCTAGAACGGACACTTCCATATTTTTATCAGCTATGGGGAAGATTCGTCCACATGGAGACGTATATTGAAGGAAAACATGTGTTATTCAGCTATGAAGGAAAACGAGTATTGAAGAAATATTTGTAAAAAAGAAGGGGCAGCAGCCCCTTCTTTTTTAAATTGCTTTCAGTTGTTTTGTACCGAACCAGTCGTGGCGGTTATCAGACACCCATTTATACAGGGATTCCAAGTAAGGATCAAGGAATGGGAGATACAAAAGCCATCCTAACACTGCGGTAACCGGCAGCAGCGTCAAAATCTTTTTAACAGTTTCATGTCCTTTGTAGATATCACCTTTGAAAGACATCATATGAATGCGGTCATATACATCACCCTTGGCAAGGAAACGGAAACGCTCATAATTCTCGATATTTTGTACCGGAATCCATTTTACATTATCGAGCCAATCCAATTTTTGGATGACTTGCTTTGCAGTTGAACAAAGTGGGCAGCTTGCGTCAAAAAATACAATATGCTTCATTACACATTCTCCTCTCGTTTACTACATAGCCCGTCCAGCATGATGTTAAACAGAAGTTGACCTACTAGACTATTTAGATAGAGTCTATCATATTTTTAAGTCAATTTCACAGCAGCTGGAAGTTTGCTATACTAATTGACAGATAGTTCTAAAAAAGGAGGGCATGAGATGGATCCCTTCACCGAAAAAGTGATTGGTATCATCAAATCGATACCAAAAGGAAAAGTGATGACGTATGGGCAAATCGGCGCTGCAGCAGGGAAAGCGCGTGGAGCCAGGCAGGTATCACGGATATTACATAGTATGAGCCGAAAACATGATCTTCCGTGGCATCGTGTCATCAGTGCCGATGGAAAATTGAAGATACAAGATGAAGAGACACGGAATGAACAGCTGGAGAGATTGTATGAAGAAGGACTGGAAATCTTGAATGGCCGAGTCGATTTGGAGGTGTATCGCTATGAGCCTGAATAAGATACACGCCAAAATGCTTAAAACAGAAAAAGATGTACTGGAAGCAATCAGACAAGACAAGTGGATGATGGAGGTACTTGGCGCAGCAGCCAGATTACAGCTGCCGGATTTCTGTATAAGTGCCGGTTTTGTCAGGTCTAAGGTTTGGGATATCCAACATGGGTATACGAGGCGTACTCCTCTTCCTGATGTAGATGTTGTGTATTTTGATGCTTTCGATACAAGTAAAGTGATAGAGAAGAAATATGAAAGTATGCTACTGCAAATGATACCAGATGTACCATGGTCAGTGAAAAACCAGGCAAGAATGCATGAAGTGAATAACATGCCTGCCTTTAGAAATACAGAACATGCAATAGCTTGCTACACAGAGACGGCTACTAGCATTGGCGTGAGGATGAATGGGGATGGATTACATTTGATTGCACCATATGGAGTGGATGATTTACTTGCTTGCCGAGTTGCACCGTCTCCACTATACAAAAGAGGTACAAGCAATCACTCTATCTATCTTAAAAGAGTAAAACAGAAAAACTGGCATCTGCTTTGGCCGCAGGTTCGAATGGAGGAATTGCAAGATGATTAATGTGAATATCAGACCGGTGAGAAAAGAAGATGGTCCGGTTCTTTGGGAACTGAAATATGGAGAAAAGGAGCCAGAGTGGAAGAAATGGGACGCACCTTATTTTGGTTTTGTTCACGTGCCGAAGGATGAATTTTTGGCAAGCTTTCGCTTTGGTGAAAACTCCCCAGACCAATGGGTGATGGAAACAGACGGAACCGTCATTGGAACTGTGGGTTATTACTGGGAACATGAACCTTCCAAGTGGCTGGAGATGGGTATCACGATCTTTGATCCTGCTTATTGGAATGGAGGATATGGAACAGAAGCACTCCGGCAATGGATCACCCATCTATTTAATACGCTGCCGATTGTAAGGGTAGGTTATACGACTTGGTCAGGAAACAAACGAATGGTGCGATTAGGAGAAAAGCTTGGAATGAAGATGGAAGCCTGCATGAGGAAATGCAGATATTATAATGGAGAGTACTATGACTCAATTCGTATGGGGCTGCTGCGTGAAGAGTGGAATAAGTGAAGAAATGCACAAATTGTAGTAAGTATTACTTTACAATCTTTTTTTAGAAATAACCCTTTCAACCTTGTCCAAACATGTTACACTATGCTTAGTAAATTCTTTGTAAAATAATTTACCGAAAGTATATATAACTCTATGCTGGGGGAAATGGCGCTATGAGTATGATGTTACAAACATATTGGAATAGTCGTTTTGAAGCAGGGGACATTTGGGGAACGGAAGCAACACCATCAGCTGTCATGGCTTATCCATATTTTGCTGCAGATCAAGCGAAGCAGTTATTCGTACCAGGATGCGGATATGGAAGGAATAGCAACTTCTTTGGGGAGTATGCATTTGAAGTGACAGCTTGTGACATATCAGAAGTGGCAATCGAGCGTGCCAGCAGCCATGCAAAGGCAGTCGGTTTGTCAAATGTAAATCATTTTGTTGGGGATTATTTGAATCTGCCATTTTCTTCGACAGAAAGATTCGATGGCATTTATCTATCAAGTATACTTCATATGTATACAGAAGAAGAGCGAAAACAGCTGCTGGACCATTTCACGTCATTGCTGCGCAAGGATGGATTGCTGATTTTTTCTTGCTTGTCAGCAAGAGATGAGAAGCTGTATGGTGCAGGATTGGAAATGGAAAAGGATACTTTCCTCGTTCATGACCGGATTGCACATTTCTTCCAGGAAGAAGAATTGTATGCACTGCTGGAGGATAACTATCAAGTTGTCGAATTGACACTTCATAAACAGCGAGTGGATTTTAAAGCAGGTGCGGAACAGGATGCCCAGCTTTGGTTCGTCGTAGCACGGAAAAAATAAAAACACAGCCTCTGAAGATGAGGCTGTGTTTTTTCATATCTTTGTATTCTTTTTCTTGGCACGCTGCTCCAATTGGCTTTTTGGTTCCTGATTTGCTGCGTCTTCAGAAAGTCCTTGTCTGTTTACACTGGTAGCCGCTTTCTCATACTGGCTTTTTTTTCTGCTCATTTGAAATCACCTCTTTGTTAGTATGGCATTTGAACTAAATCTTATTAAAATAACCGCGTATATTGTAATCATTAGCTTGGCTACTCTATAATTAGTATCATAATTTCTAACTAGCTATCCAACAGGAGAGAAAAGGATGAAAAATATATATGTCGTAATCTTGGTATGCCTCGCTGCTACTTCGCTTGTCTTGGCAGTTTTAACCTACCAGAATCGGTCGGATGATTTGCGGGCAGAATCAGAATCTGCAGCAAGAAAAACAGAGGTTACGAATAAAAAAGATACACCTGAGTTGTCTGCCGTTGAAGACGGGCCATTGAATGTACCTTTGATCAATCAATTGGATGCACCACAATTATATAATGGCTGTGAGGTAACGAGCTTGGCGATGATACTCCAGTATGCTGGATATGATGTCACAAAGAATGACTTGGCAGATCAGATCGCAAATGTACCGCTTAATTATGATAACGGTCTTCATGGCGATCCAAATGAAGGATTCGTAGGGGACATGCCCAATGGACCAGGACTTGGCGTATATCATGGTCCTGTCATGGATGTCGCGAAACAAGTAGCAGGTGATAAAGCAGTCGATATGACTGGGAAAACAGTAGAAGATGCTATTTATCAGCCTTTGGATAATGGCAATCCGGTTTGGATCATTACAACTGCAAGTCTTGCCCCGGTTAATGACATACAAACATGGGACACACCAAATGGAGAAGTTGATGTAACGTACAGCGTTCACAGCGTGGCAGTCACGGGTTATACAGAAGACACTGTATTCATCAATAACCCATATGGCCAAAAAGACCAGGAAGTGGACCGCGAGAATTTCGAGAAAGCTTGGGAGCAGCTTGGCAGCCAGGCAATTTATATAGAAAACTGATAAAAGCACAGCAAAGCTGTGCTTTTTTTGCGTCATCGGAATCTGCAAGCTACAATGTAAGAAGATCGGAGGTGCTCCAATGAATCTTGAACCAATACCGGATCATATCAAAAAAGGACTGCGGCTTTTGTTCATCGGTTTTAATCCGAGTGTACGCTCAAGCGAAACTGGTCATCACTACGCAAATCGAAATAACCGCTTCTGGAATATCCTATATCAAGCAGGTATTACAGAACGGAAATGTGAACCTTTTGAAGATCAGGATCTGCTGGCTAAGGGGATAGGTTTTACGAATATAGTAGCAAGGCCGACCAAGGCTGCAGCGGATATAACCAAGGAAGAATACATAGTAGGGGCACAGGTGCTCCGTGAGAAACTTGCCTTTTATCGTCCGCAAGTGGCTTGTTTTGTCGGTAAAGGTGTTTATCAGCAATACAGTAAGGTGAAACAGACTGGCTGGGGCATTCAGGAGTCTTCGGTGACGCACGATGTAATAGAATTTGTTGCGCCGTCTTCAAGTGGATTAGTGCGAATGTCGATGAAGGAAATCGTCGGTATTTATGCAGGGATTCCAGCTATATTACAAGAATTGGAGGAGAAAAAATGAAAACAGCAGTAGTGACAGGAGCTTCCCGCGGGCTGGGGGAAGCCATCGCCAAGCAATTGATGAATAAAGGAATGCAAGTGTTCGGAGTCGCAAGAAAAAATAGCGACAATCTGCCTTCTTATGAAGGAAAGGATAATGCCAGCTATACATACCGTTATGGTGACTTGCAGGATACAGCGGCTTGTGCAAATGTTTTTGAGGAATTAGCAAAAGACATTTTTACAAAAGCTAATGATACAGTCTACTTGATCAACAATGCCGGTGTGGTTGGACCTATTGCAACTGCTGATGCTTACAGTCTTTCTGAATGGGAAGCGCATATGGCCATCAATCTAACTGCACCGATGCTGGCGTGCTCCATTTTTCTCAAATATGCTAAAGCATATAACATCCCGCTTGTTATCGTGAATGTGACATCCGGTGCAGCGGAACGTTCGGTGCATGGCTGGAGTGCTTATAGCACATCAAAAGCAGGTCTGAACAGGTATACGGAGACAGTAGCACTCGAAGAAGCAGAAGCTGATACTGGTAATATCGCCATTGCTTACAATCCCGGCATCATGGATACGGATATGCAGGCGGATATTCGTTCGAGCGAACCGGAACAATTCCAAGAAGTACAAAAGTTCAAGGATTACGTAACAAACAAGTCGCTTAGGGATCCGATGTTTGTCGCAGGTGTACTAGCAGATATTCTTACTGGAAGTAAAATCGAAAACGGAAAACGTTATGCAGTAAAGGATTATGTTTAAATGGCCTAGGTATATGCCCTCTCCTTTATGGGTTCTGCACATACAATGCAGTATCCTGTAAGAGAAGGAGGAAGTAAAATGTCTAAAGGGAATGAGGGAGGCTTCGGCTTCGCGTTTTTGGTTGTACTATTCATCCTTTTGATTATTGTCGGTTCATCCTATGTAGGTGGCCACGATTACGGATACGGCTACGGCTATTAATTCATAAATAAAGAAGCTTTGCACAATATTGTGCAAAGCTTCTTTTTATCTGGAGAGAGTCGTTCGGTCTGCAGTCTTCAGCAGCCTGCTGACGATATAGAATAGAAGGAAAATAACTGTACTGATGTACAACACTGTGACAATAAACGAAACAGGCATCGACATCTCCAGGATAAGCAGCATAGCAAACAGAAAAACGAATGCCCCCGCCGATATTACTATGGACATTAAAGTTGCAAGCCTGTTTTGGAATAGCTCGGTCTCTTCTGTCCAGCCGAGTTTCGGATAAAGTAAGTCGCAGACCATTCCGACGACAGTAACTGCGGCATTAACCAACAAAGCTATAACCACCCATATCAATGCTTCCCATACATTCATCTGTATCACGGGTACAGCGATCACAAATAAAACAGTGAGCGGCAGTAAATTGATAAGGAACGCAGCTTGCAGTTTGGCAAAGACAATCTGTCTCATGGTTAATGGCAGGAACAGATGTGCTTCCCAGCTGTGCCCATCTTTTGAGAAGCTGATGATGCTGATCGGATTCAGCCCGATTGAAAAGACATTCGCGAAAAGGATGACCACAAATAACATGCTGCCGCTTAATCCTTCCATCATGGTTGTAGCAGAAGCAAAATCCCCCATGAAGAAAATCACAACCAGTAGTGCAGGCATGACAAAAGCTCCAGCGACACATTGCAGAAAGAATGTCGGCGTCCGGAAAATGGTCTGTATTTCTTTTGAGCAATATGCTCTGATTATTGACTTTGGTTTGCGAGCTAGACCTTTGCCGCTGAATACTTTGCCTGAACCAGTATTAATACCTAATGCGCCTTTCAGATAGAATTTCTGCGCAGCTGCAAAGAAGAGAAGCCCCGCAGCGATTGCAAGCAGCAGTACAAGGACAAAGTAAAGCAGGCTTAGCCATGACCCCGCAGTAGTAAGTGTATGTGACATCAGCGAAGCAGGCGGGTAGTACATTGTTGCGATCTGCAGGAGACCGCCTTCTTCTGCATTGTTGGCTATCACTTTTGCGATTTGCTCGGGATCCTGCTGTAGACGTAAGACGACATTCAGTAAGATGAGTAAAGCAAATCCGATGATACCGCCGATGACTTTACTTCTATCCTTGTTCTTACCCTTATTGACAAACTGCATGGCAAACATGACCACAGCAGCCGCCAACGCATAAGGTATCGTTGGAATTAGGAAGAAGAGGAGCAGGACGCAGACAAAATACATGAAACCAGCATCGCTTAAAATCCCATAAAAAATGCTGACCGGTAAATACATGGCTGCTGTAAGCAAATAAACATACAGTAGCGGATTCAGCGACTTGGCGATAAGCAGCTGATAAGAGTGGACTGGCAGATGAAGGAATGATGTAATATCCTCCGTAAAGTAGAACGTGTTCATGATTAACATGATTGATAAGATGAAAATAAGGAAGAAATTCATTAAAAATATGGAACCCAGAATCGCGTCTGTATTGCCGGATGGCTCCAACAAGCTGTACATAACAGCAATGATCTGCAGCATATACCCGCCGAACATCATACCAATAAAGAGTAGTCCAATTACCCCGAATACCAATCCGATAATTACACTCGGTTTCCGGAATACATTTGCATATTGCATCTTCAGCTGGATTCGGATGAGGGATTGTATCGGCTTACGCATCCTGAGTCAGCTCCAGGAAGATATGCTCCAAGCTTTCATCTGATTGGAATCTCTTCCGCATTTCCGTTAAGGTACCTTGGAAGAGCAGCTCACCCTTCCGTATAATGGCCACTTCATCACAAAGCTGTTCCACGACCTCCAATACATGAGAGGAGAAAAAGACAGTGTTGCCGTTCGCTGCGTGACTTCGCATCAGTTCCTTCAGTTGATAAGAAGATTTTGGATCCAAACCGGTCATTGGCTCGTCCAGAATCCAAACAGAGGGCTGCTGCACGAGCATGCCAGTTATAAAAAGCTTTTGACGCATGCCATGCGAATACGTTTTAATCTGATCTCCTAAAGCTTCATAAATGCTGAACATCTTGCTGTACTCCTCAATCCTTGCTTCCCTCACATCAGCGGCAATTCCATAAATATCACTGAGGAAATGAAGATAATCCAAGCCCTTCAGACGCAGGAATAAATCTGGACTGTCCGGAACATAGCCGAATTCCTTTTTCGCAGCGATTGTGTCCGTAGTGATGTCCTTCCCATTAACGGAGATAGTCCCTGAATCAACTGGCAGAATACCAGTCACCATTTTAATCGTGGTTGATTTTCCAGCGCCATTTGGTCCCAGGAACCCGAATATCTTTCCGCTAGGGACTGTCAGACTGACATCGCTGACAGCCTTCTTATTTCCATACTGCTTATGTACATGATCGATTTGTATCACTGCATGACCTCCTTGTCTATTACTTCCATTCTGGCCTTTCCTTTCCAATTATTCAAGGGCATCTTATATTAAAAAAGTCTATATCTGTATCGCATATATCTTCACTTATGTCAGTATATTTAAGACAAGCATAGGAGGGGGAAGAATGCGGGAACTGCAAAAGAAAACGGCATTCATAGCTGTATTTCTTCAATCAGTATTAAATGTTACCTTGACCATCCTTGCGATGATCCTAGTCGTTTTCTTATTGAAGAAAACAGTATTTATCTTTGATGTGCTGCTAATCCGTAATGAAGAAGTAAGCTACTTTTACTTAGCAGAAGGAATCATCGTTTATTTTCTTTATTTTGAATTCATCAGTTTAATAATCAAGTACTTTACGCATGACTACCATTTTCCGCTTCGCTATTTTATTTACATAGGAATTACTGCAATCATTCGGCTCATTATCATTGACCATGAAAACCCCCTCACAATCCTTCTTTATGCGTTAGCGATAGTCTTGCTTGTATTTGCGCTGCTGATTGCCAACCATTCCAATATGAAGGACAATGAACCGTTGGAATGAATAAAAATAATCAGCGCAACAATTTAAACGATTTGGCATAGTATGATACACTCTATAGTGGAAAAGTAAGCTTTGTCGTCAGAAAGGAAGAGAAACAAATGATTAATCGCAAAAGTGCGCGTGAGATAGAAATGATGCGGGCAGCAGGTCAGCTGCTTGCCGATATCCATAAAGAAATTCGTAACATGATCAAGCCAGGGGTCACAACAATGGAAATTGATTCATTCGTAGAAGGCTATTTGGCTAAGCATGGCGCAACAGCTGAACAGAAGGGCTACAATGGCTATGCATATGCAACTTGTGCTTCTATCAATGATGAAATCTGTCACGGATTCCCAAGAAATGAACCATTGAAAAATGGTGATATCGTAACAATCGATATGGTTGTAAACTTAAATGGCGGTCTAGCAGACTCTGCATGGACCTATGGGGTCGGTGAGATCAGTGAAGCGGCACAGCGCTTGCTTGACGTAACTAAAGAATCCTTATACAAAGGAATTGAAAAAGCTCAGCCTGGTGCGAGGATCGGTGACATCGGCCATGCAATCCAGCAATACGCAGAAGCAGAAGGCTTTTCAGTCGTGCGTGATTTCACAGGACATGGAATTGGACCTACCATCCATGAAGATCCGCATATTCCGCACTTTGGTTTGCCAAACAAAGGACCACGCCTGAAAGAAGGTATGGTCATCACAATCGAACCGATGCTCAATATCGGCGAATGGGGCAGCCAGATGGACGATAACAACTGGACTGCTCGTACAGTTGACGGTTCTTTGTCCGCTCAATATGAACATACGATCGTCATCACAAAAGATGGTCCAGTCATCCTGACAAATCAGGATGAAGAATAAAGAGGAGCCTATACCACTAGTTGGTATAGGCTTTTTTCATGGCTCGATATGGATGAAAGTATGAAAGATGTCATGCTTCCTGATGAGTATTCTTTCCAATCTTTCTGTAATGGCATGGCTTTCTTTCACATTGAGGGAGGCATCGACCCGGATGATGACATCTACGAGAGATTGATTTCCGTGCAGCCTCGCCTTGATTTCGACTACCTCCAAAACATCTTTATCCTCGAGGATACTGTGACGGATTTTTGACAACCTGTCCACATCATATCCATCCGTAAGGGAATAAGTAGCATCATAGAAAATATCCCATGCTGTCTTGCAAATCAGTATCCCGACGATGAACCCAGCCAGCGGATCAAGCCAATAATAGCCGAATTGGGCACCGAAGATCCCCACAAAAGCACCTATACTGACCAAGCCATCAGATCTGTTATCCTGCGCGGCTGCCATAAGGGCCGGGCTTTTGATTCGCTTGGCCAAGGCGGAATTGTAACGGTATACGAGCATCATGACAATGGCTGCGCCCAAAGCGGTCCAGCCTGTGAGCATATCTGGCTGAACATAATCAGGTTCCATTAAACGCTCAAATGTATCAAATAGAACATGGAGACCAACAGAGATCATGATAAAGGCTGCAACGAGAGAAGCAATTGTTTCCGCCCGGAAATGCCCGTATCTGTGGTCGGAGTCAGGCGGTTTGCGGGAAATGCGCAGACCGACTAGTACGGCGACGGAAGCTACGACATCTGTTGTATTGTTCAGCCCATCGGCAAGCAAGGCATCTGAATCCCCGATATAGGCGACAAGCAATTTGATGAAGGATAGCAGCAAATACGCTGCGATGCTGAGCAAAGCTCCTCTCTCACCAGCTTTCAGATTATCATACTGGCCCATATGTAAAATTTCCTCCGATCTGATTCTGAAGCAGGAACGGTTAATGCCTGTCCAGAATGGGTACAAGATAATACATTATATTCTTCTGCGAGATCATTATACGAAGGGGTTGAAAAAAATGAGTCAGGAAAAGATCATTATTGAAGGCAGCTTGGAAGGGGTACGGTTTTACAAGGAACTGGATATCGTGATCGGCCCTGAAGCAGAGACGCCGGAGCGAGCGATCATCCGCTTTTACGGAAGCGATGCAGAAAACTTCGAGAAGCTGGCCCGTGAACAAGGCTGGCGTAATTGTTACTGGACTTATGCAGATCATCAAGCCCTGATGCAGGCAAATTAATCCCAGATTTATCTGGGATTTTTTTTATTGGATAAAAAACTCCTGTCTTGCAGAAAATGAAAGTAGTTTGTGAAAGGCAGGAGACGACATATGGGTGAAAAGAATGCTTCAACAAGTAAATTAGGTAAATCACCAAAGGATATGCGCTGGGCAATTGTAGCATTGGCATCTATCCCTTTGATCATGACACTTGGGAACAGCATGCTGCTGCCGGTGTTGCCTTTGATGGAAGAGGAATTGGACATAACCAAGCTGCAATCAAGTTTCATCATCACATTCTATTCCATTGTAGCCATCATATTCATACCTATCGCAGGCTTCTTATCTGACCGATTCGGACGGAAAGCGGTCATTCTGCCTTCACTGGTTATTGCTGGAGCTGGCGGACTTATAGCCGGTATATTTGCCGTTGGCAGTGATAATCCGTATATCTGGATTTTGATAGGAAGGATTCTCCAGGGAATAGGTGTTGCTGGTGCAGCACCAGTTGTACTACCGCTTGTCGGGGATATGTTTGAAAAAGAAGAAGATGTCAGTGCCACATTAGGTATTGTGGAAACAGCCAATACTTTCGGAAAAGTATTGAGTCCTGTACTCGGAGCGCTGTTGGCAGGGTTTATCTGGTATCTGCCTTTTTATGCAATCCCCGTTTTTTGTGCTATATCCTTCTTATTGATCCTCTTTCTTATCAAAAAGCCGAAAGATGATAAAAAAGGCAATGATTTCAAGACATTTATGAAAAACACGAAAGCGACATTCCATGAACATGGAGGCTGGCTGACAGCTACTTTCTTGATTGGTGCCATTCTTATGTTTATTCTCTTCGGCATTTTGTTCTACTTGAGTACAGTACTGGAAGAGGAATATGGCATGCACGGTATACTGAAGGGTGCAGTTTTGGCAATACCACTGGCTGCGTTGTGCCTGGCATCCTATCTGACAGGTAAATGGATTAAAAATAACGGAAAGCTGATGAAATGGATTATTTTCACAGGAGTGGTCGTTGCAGGTGTCGTAACAATCGCTCTCTATTTCTCGAAGGGCGTTTTCTTCATGATGGCGGTTTTCCTTGTTGCTGGTGTAGGAATTGGAGCCGGACTGCCTTGTTTGGATTCTTTGGTTACAAGTAATATGGAAAAGGATGTCCGCGGAACAATCACGTCATTATTAAGTGCCATGCGATATGTCGGTGTTGCCGCTGGTCCGCCTGCTGTAGCCATTTTGTTGAAAGTGGATTTTATTTGGTTGATCGTTACATTTGCTGGAGCAGCTTTTGTTGCAGCATTACTGACATTGAAATTTGTCAAACCGCCTGATCCGAATGAACAAAAACATCACCCTGTTCCGCATTTACATTAATTTAACGAACAAATCAGAAAATTGTTGCAAAATTAATGTGAATCCAGCATAATGGAAAAAAGGAACCAGGGGGAATCGTTCCATGAAAAAGCATAAAGTTGTCTATCGTCTGCAAAGAACGAAGAGGAAGCGTGCTTATGTTACTGCTAAACGGGAAATTTCGTTTGAAGTGAAGCTGGCCACAAGACTTATGCTGGATGAATTTTATTTTACCTGGAACAAGAGTAGACTGGAAGCACAAATCAATGAGTGTATAGACCAAAGAGACACGGAACGATTCAAAGAGTTAAGTGCAGCTTACCGCCCCTATACGTTCGAATAACATAATAATTTTACAGGACCTGTTTCGTCATTGGACAAGGCAGGTCTTTTTACGTGCGAAAAATAGTGGCACCTATGCTATAATATCCTCAAAACGAGATGTACGAAGAGGAGATTTTAGAAATGAAGCGTTTGATGCTGTTTGCTGCGCTTAGCGCTGTGTTAGTTGCAGCTGGATGTCAAAATCAGCAAACAAGCCAGAATCAAGACACAAATGAAAATACTACTGCCGAAAAGCAGACAGAGAATCAGCAGGCAGAGCAGCCGCAGGAAGAAGATAAAGCTGCCGGGGAGCAGACAGCTGAGGCTAAGCCTGATCAGCATCAAGAAGAAGCGGAAGATGTGGTAGGCACAATCGAGAAGCCGGTAACGGTTGATAACCCCGATAGTATCGAAGTTGTCGTAAACAAAACCAGGAAGTTTCCGGATGGCTGGGAACCAAAGGACTTAGTTGAGCCGGACGTGCCTTTTTACTTCAGTGAGCACCTGGAAAAGCGGAAAATGCGTAAGGAAGCAGCAGAAGCATTGGAAGAGCTGTTTGCCGCTTCCCAGAAGGACGGAATGGAACTGGTAGCAGCAAGCGGATACCGTTCAGAAGCAAGGCAAAAGGAAATTTACGAAAATAATGTGGCGACCCAAGGACAAGAAGAGACGGATAAAGTATCTTCCAGACCTGGCCGCAGTGAACACCAAACAGGGCTTGCTATCGATTTGACTTCTGCAGAGATGGCGTTGGCGCTGGAGGAAACGTTCATCGATACAGATGAAGGAAAATGGCTGGCAGAGCATGCACATGAATATGGCTATATCATTCGCTATCCGGAAGGAAAGTCCGATATTACCGGTTACAGCTATGAGCCATGGCACATCCGTTATGTCGGAAAAGATCTGGCGAAGCAAATATATGAAGAAGGAACAACATTGGAGGAGCATTTCCAAATGGAGTCCGATCTGAAGAGCTGAAAAAGAGCCACTGTCCTAATGGGCAGTGGCTCCAATTTATGTGATGGGAGGTCACATACAGATTTAGCGGCATAATTAGTATGTATGCCAAAGACTTACTTGTCCAAGTGTGCTTATAGGTACTGCACGGAATAAATTGATTGATTATTAACTCAACTCGATTCTAACATATTGTAAACAGGAAAGGTAGCGAAATTATTAAATTTTTTCAAAAATGAAAAGATGGCCAACCTTCCGAAGATGATAGCCGCAAATTTGGTGATTTTTTGTTACAATAAAGGTGCCTTATCAAATGAAGACTTTGGAGAGGGGAAGTAAAATGGAATTTCGTATGGAGAAGGATACTATTGGTGAAATTCAGGTTCCTGCAGACAAGTTTTGGGGAGCACAAACACAGCGAAGCAGAGAGAATTTTCCGATAGGTACAGAAAGAATGCCGAAAGAAATTGTATACGCTTTCGCTTTACTCAAGAAAAGTGCCGCAAAGGCAAATCATGATTTAGGTTTACTGGAAAAAGATAAAAGTGATGCAATCGGTTATGCCGCAGATCAGATTATTAGCGGCGAGCTGGATGAGCATTTTCCACTAGTTGTCTGGCAGACAGGCAGCGGGACACAATCGAATATGAACGTCAATGAAGTGATCGCTTTTGTCGGAAACAAGTGGCTTGAAGAACATGGAAAAGAAGTGCGTTTGCATCCAAATGATGATGTCAACAAGTCTCAAAGCTCCAACGACACTTACCCGACAGCTCTACATATAGCAGCTGTGACCCAGCTGGAAGATGTGGTATTGCCAGCTTTGGATCAGCTTAAAACAACGTTGAAGGAAAAATCTGATGCATATCAGGATATCGTGAAAATAGGCCGTACGCATTTACAGGACGCAACACCGCTCACGCTCGGGCAGGAAATCAGCGGCTGGCATCGAATGCTGGAAAAATCCGAACAGATGATCAGGACAAGCCTGCCTTTTGTGCAGGAATTGGCTATCGGCGGTACAGCAGTCGGAACAGGATTGAATGCACATCCTGATTTCTCTGAGAAGGTTTGCCGCGAACTATCCGAAGCCAGCGGCAAAGAATTCAGTTCTGCGGTAAACAAGTTCCATGCTCTTACAAGTCATGATGAAATTGTGTATGCGCATGGTGCGCTGAAGGGTCTTGCAGCTGATATGATGAAGATAGCCAATGATGTGCGCTGGCTGGCAAGCGGGCCGCGCTGCGGAATTGGTGAAATCGAGATTCCTGCTAATGAACCTGGCAGCTCCATCATGCCTGGTAAAGTCAATCCTACGCAGAGCGAAGCAGTTACAATGGTAGCTGTTCAAGTGATGGGAAATGATGCTGCAATCGGATTTGCAGCTAGCCAAGGAAATTTCGAACTGAATGTTTTCAAACCGGTCATTGCTTATAACTTCATCCAATCTGCGCAGCTTTTGGCAGATAGTATGTTGTCCTTTAATGACCGATGTGTGGTTGGTCTTGAACCGAACCGGGAAAAAATCGCAAAAAATCTTCATGATAGCTTGATGCTTGTTACTGCTTTGAACCCGCATATCGGTTATGAAAATGCTGCGAAGATTGCTAAAAAAGCATTTGCGGAAAATTCAACATTGAAAGAAGCAGCGATAGCTAGCGGATTACTGACAGAAGAACAATTTGATTCGTACATCAAACCTGAGGAAATGACCTATCCGAAATGATTGCCATGTTTGACCAGCAGTACCAATAAGTAAGCCTGATAAAAAACGCCTTCCTGCCCAAACTATAGGCATAGGAGGTGAACAAACATGGCGAACAACAACAGCTCAAACCAATTGCTAGTACCTGGCGTACAACAAGCACTAGATCAAATGAAATACGAAATCGCACAAGAATTCGGTGTAGGTCTTGATGGCAACGAAACTTCTCGTGCAAACGGATCTGTCGGTGGAGAGATCACTAAACGTCTTGTAGCTTCTGCGCAGTCTCAGCTTAGCGGCGGACAATTCTAATTGAATATTGATGGCAAGGGAGGCACCGTTTAGGTGCCTCTTTCTTTATGGAAGGTTATGCAGGGCCAAGTAAAGGGCAAAAGCATCCTGGAATTTCCGGATGTCGAGACCGGTTTTCTCTGTTAACTTGTCCAAACGATAATTCAGGCTATTGCGGTGTATATATAATTTCTTCGCTGTCAGAGTAAGATTTTGGTTGCAAGTAAAATACATACGGACCGTACGGAGAAGTTCGACATCCTCATTCAATCCTTGCAGGATGTGATGCATGATATATTTACGGTCCGTCTCTGGAAGCAGCATACTGATCAGCTGAGGTAGAGCATCATGGAAATGAAGCACGTGTTTGGCTGAATGGGATGGAATCTGTCTGTATGCTGTAAGCAGCCACTCATATTGTTCTGAAGCATCTTTCACTGAATGGAGCCAAGGACTTACAAATAGTCGGAGCGGAACAGATAAATCATACATAAGCATATCGACGATTTTTTCATAAGAAATAGGTTCCGCCTGACGGCTTTCAATCAGCATACCCGTCTGTTTCGTGAACCAGAGGCATGCTAGTGGATGATCGGTCAGACTGTCCATTGCTTCCCTGAACACCTCAGGTTTAACATGCCCTTCTATAGTAAAGAAAATGAAGCGGCAGCCGGAAGCATATAAGGAATTTTCCGTTAATTCATCCGTCTTACTTTCGTTGTGGAGCAGCTGATACCAGGCTGTATCTGTACTGCTGCCAGTCGGTATGGTGACGGGCGAACCAATGTGATGAAGCAAGGCAAGCTCGCGTCCGTTCAGCTGATCAGCGGGCAGACCGATAAGCTCCCCATCCTCCAATCGAAACCAATGGTACGTATTTGTATCGAGTCCATTGAGGCTGTCTGCCGTTTTTATACCTGAAAATAGTCTTTCCAGTTCCTCTATCATACGCACTTCTCCTATCCAGACAATCTGTTTCTTTGTAATTGGTGTCATTTGTATTATACTAAAACCGAAGTAAACAGAAAGGTCGATACAACATGAATAGTGGAGATATCTGGTTGATTTTGTCCATGGCGCTTATTGGTGCCTTGATTGGCGGTATCACGAATTACTTGGCGATTAAGATGCTGTTTAAGCCCCATCGAGCTATATATATAGGGAAATGGCGGGTTCCATTTACCCCGGGATTGATTCCTAAACGCAGAAGTGACTTGGCCCGGTCGCTTGGAAAAACGGTTGTTGATCATTTACTTACGCCAAAAGGAATGCAAGCTAAACTGATTGATGAAAACTTCCAAATGAAGGTTAACACATGGGCTAAGCAGGAGCTGTTCCGTTTCCTTCGTTCTGAGCGTACACCTCGTCAACTATTGTCTGATTTGAATATAACTGTTGAAACAGATGAACTGCATACAAAAACTGCTGCGTTATTAATAACACAGCTGGAAAAACAGGCGGAGAAGGAACTAGGCAGCCTGCTGCCGGAAGAATTGAAAGAAAAGACAGAAGCAGCAGCTGACAGGGCAGGTTTGCATATCCAGCATATGCTTGTGACTTATGTGGATAGCTATGACGGCAGGCGGAAGATACAGGAGCTTGTCCAAAGCTTTCTGCAAGGAAGAGGATTTCTTGGCAGCATGCTATCCTCCTTTATGGACCCTAATAGTGCGGTTGATAAAATTCAGCCTGTGATTATTGAATCAGTAGGGGCAGAGGGCACACATCGCTGGCTCCATCAGCTGCTCACTAATGAGCTGAATAAGCTGATGAGCAAGAAAGTAGGCGAAGTGACAGAAACCATCGGACAAGAAACAGTGGAAGATGCCATTCAGCAAGTAGTCAGGAAATCGATACCATTTGATGAGCTGCTGGATACGCCGATCAAAGTATACATGCAAGACATACATGACGATGTATTTGAAAGTAAGCTGACTCTATTGGTTGGACGAGTACTTCAACGTCTTTCTGAACAGGTGCCTGTTATTATGGAACAATTGGAGCTTGCCAAGATGGTCGAAAAAGAAGTATCCGGCTTCCCGCTGGAACGTGTTGAAGAGCTTGTCCTGGCCATTTCCAACAAGGAATTCAAATTGATCACATACCTCGGGTTCCTGCTGGGTGGTATCATTGGAATCGTCCAGGGAGTTATCGCACTCTTTATCTGATGGCTCGAACTATACAGCGCTCTGTCGGTTTGTTATAGTGGAACTTGAGTAAAAATGAGGAGGTACGTACCCATGGCTAATATGTACGATCATGCGTATGACTTAGAAAAAGCAATCCGCGAAAGTGAAGAATTCAAAGGCTTGAAAGCCGCTTATGATACGGTAATGAACGACGCATCTTCCAAGCAGATGTTCGAAAACTTCCGTAACATCCAACTTGAATTGCAGCAAAAACAAATGCAAGGTCAAGAAATTACGGAAGAAGAAGTACAAAAAGCGCAGAGCGTGGTCCAAGTAGTTCAGCAGAACGAACAGATTGCGAAATTGATGGAGCAAGAACAGCGTTTGAACATTGCAATCAATGATATCAGCCGAATCATCACAAAACCTTTGGAAGAGCTTTACGGTCAGCCGGAGGAGTAAGAAATAACCTCTTTGCCATATGGCAGGGAGGTTTTCTTTTGTTTTGAAACCGAACGTGCATTCGTAAAGCGTGCATGCTACTATAGAAGCAAACGACTATTAGAAAGGACCCTTTATGCTGCCTAAACTAACCTTCATTCATGCTGCCGATCTTCATCTGGACAGCCAAATGGAAGGGTTGACTGCTGCGCATCCAGCTATGAAAAGCCGTTTGCAGGACAGTACCTTCCAAGCATTGAAACAGCTAGTACGAAGTGCAACAACCAATAAAGTGGATTTTGTCTTACTGGCAGGGGATATCTTTGATTCCAATAGGCAATCTCTCAAAGCACTCGTTGCTTTGCGCGAAGCTTTTAAAGAACTTGATGAGCAATGTATCGATGTGTACATGCTGTATGGAAATCACGATTTCACAGGTGCAAAACCAATGATGACGTATCCGGATAATGTACATATCTTCCAGTCTGACAAAGTGGAAACCTTCTTCTATGAGAAGAAGGGCGAGCCAGCAGCGGCAATCCATGGTTTCAGTTATACGACAAGACATATCAAAACAAAAAAGGCTCTGGAATACGAAGCAAAAGGAGAAGGGATTCATCAGATAGGCATGCTTCACGGCAGTCTGGGGACAGGAAGTGATGCAGATGTCTATGCACCCTTCAGTCTAGATGAGCTGAGACAGACCGGCTTTGATTATTGGGCGCTGGGGCATATCCATAAGCGCGAAGTATTGTCCGAACAGCCGCCAATTGTCTACCCGGGAAATATTCAGGGCAGACATCGGAAAGAGTCCGGGGAAAAGGGCTGCTATTTGGTGGAATTGGAGGGACAATCGTGTACAAGGACGTTTCTTCCTTTACAGGATATTCGGTTCGAAACAGTGGGAATAGATGTCAAAGAAGGAGCATCATTATATGAAGTGGAACGGGACTTGGTAGAAAGGTGTAGGAATTGGGAAGAAGCGTTTGGTCATGCAGTCCTCCACGTAGTCTTCCATGGGCCTGCACATTTGTTGATGCGGTGGAGTCAGGAGGAACGTTTGGATGAGTTGATGGAGATTATAAATGAGCAGCAGCTTCTTGGCAGCCAGCTCCTGCTTGCTGGTTTTTCTGTTCAGGCAACGCTTGACTTGAAGGAAGAGCAGCTCCTGGAGCGAAACGATTTTACTGCTGCGCTGTACAAAACTACTTATACAGCGGATGAAATGACACGCAGTTTGGAGGAGTTGATGGGAAACCGTCAGTTCCGTAAAATCAAGCAGTCTTATACCGAGGAAGAATTACAGGGAATGCTGGAGGAAGCGAAACAACTGCTGATCCAAACTTTATTGGAGGTAGAATGACGATGCGCATCAGCGGCGGACATATTTATGATTTTGGTAAATGGCATGATTATACGTTCGATTTCCAGGACAGCTCGCTTGTTATCGTACAGGGAGAAAATGAGGCTGGCAAATCCACCCTGAAAGCCTTTCTAATATACATGTTATTCGGGATGCGTCCAAGGGAGCTTGAAGCCTATAAACCAAGAACAGGCGGTACTCCAGGCGGACGGCTCCATCTCTGTTTACCTGATGGAGAAGCAGTTGTCGAACGGATCCTTGACCAGCACAATGGACAGGCTGTTTGTTATATAGGTTCCGAGCAAAAAGATCAGCAATGGCTTGATAGTCAGCTTGGCGGCATGGATGCTTCTGCATTTCGCCAAGTTTTCACATTAGATACGCAGGCACTTGTTTCCTTGCAGCTGACAGACAAGGAGCAGCTGGGACAAGTCCTATTGGATGCAGGGCAAACAGGGTCAGCTGTCGTTCACAAGCTGGAAAAAAAGCTCCAGCAGGAATTGCAGCAGCTATTTCGTCCACACGGAAGGAAGCCAAAAATCAATGCATTGCTGCAAACCTTCTCCGAACAGGAACGCTTTGTTTTCGAGCTGACAGGAAAGGAAGCAGCATATCTTCCGGATAAAGAGAAATTACAGGAAATACTTTATAAAGCAGAGGAATTACAGAAGCGAAAAGCGGACCTGCGCGCGCAGATGAGTGTCCAGAAGAAACTATTACAGGCCATACCATGGCAGAAGAAAGCGTCATTCGCCAAGGGACAGCTGAACCAACTTTCGCATGTTGAGGGATTTCCATCTGATGGATTCGAGGTGATGCAGAAAATCCAGCATCAGCTGCAGCCTTTGGAAGCCCAATATCATGTCCATGCAAAGGAATCTGCTTTGATCCATAAAGATTTGGTGTCAGCAGAAGACCAGCTTTTGAAAGATAACTTGTATAAGGAATTGTATGATCTGGCAGCCAGGACGGATTGGGTAGCCATAAATGAAAGAATGCAGCAAATAGAACAAGAACGTGATCACCTTCAAAATCAATTAGCAGGTGTGCGCCTCAGCTACCCATATCCAGAAAAATTCACTTGGGATTCTAGTATGGCGGAAGCTGCCGAGCAATGGCGTACGCTCCAGGAACAAATGATGATCCTGCATGCCGAGAGGGAACGTATTCAACAAGCTATCGCTGCAAAAAGACAGGAAATAGATAAAATTGATCATCTGCAAGAAAGGATCCATCGAAGCTTACTATCAGAAAAAGAATATCGGGAACTCCATCACAAGAAAGACAGAAAACATGCAGCAAATCATTCGCGTAAGACAGCATTCTCACCAATTACCCTCTTGCTAGTTTTTTCGGTGCTAGTAAGTGGTATTGGTATTCTGAGTGCAAATTGGCTCTTGGCTGGAAGCGGAATTTTTCTTCTGATCGGTGCAGTCTTGAATTGGCGTATGGCTCATCGGCCTTTCAGTAATCCTGAGCGCTCTTCCTATATATCAGAAAAACTGGCAGAACAGCAGGAACTGCGAGTTCGCTGGCGTCAATTGGAGGAGCAGCGTCATCCCTTGGAAGTACAGCTTATGGATTTACAGCAGGATCAGTCAAAGCAGGAGATCCAAAGGGAAAGTTTGCAGCAAAAGAAAGCGATGCAGCTGGAGGTGTTCCCTTCCTTAAAGGACGTGCCGCTGGTTCATTGGGAAAAGGCCGTCCAAGAGTGGAGAACAAGGGCCCAGCTGGCAGATATGCTGAACAAGGTCAACAAAGAGCACGAAGCGCAGCAGCTTCGCTTTGCGAATTCTTCTGATCGGCTGCGTAGCATCTTGAATCTGCCGAACGATTTATCAACAGAAAAAACAATTGAACAAGCAGAATATGTGATCGAGACACAGCAAAAGCTAAGACATGCGAAAGAACAGCTGATTGTTCGCCAGCAGGAAATACAGCAGCACATACACAGTCTGGATAAGCAGCTCAAGCCTTTGCAGGAACAAAAGGCAAATCTTCTTAGAAGTGCCGAAGCTAAAGATGACAAACAGTTCCTGGTGTTAGCTGAACAATTTCGAAATAGGACACAGCTTATGGAAGAATTGGACCATTATCATCTGCAGATAAGAGCTATCCTGCCTGATGGAGAGCATGCATCAGAAGAATTGGAAAACAAACAGGATAAGGTAGAGCAAGTAATCGCCAGACTTGAAACGGAACAGGGGCTTGTGGAAGAAGAGCTGGATAACAATCGGCAGCGTGCTGCCAAGCTGCAAGTGAAGCTTGCTGACTTGGAATCAGATACAACAGCATCTGCAGCTTATCATGAGCTGCAGCAGCAGAAGCAGATGCTGACAGCTGCTGGACGAAAGTGGGCTGTACAAAAACTCGCTTATGATATGCTGCTTCAAACAAAAAGATCGTTTCAGGAAGAACGATTCCCACTCGTCCTTGGCGAAGCAAGTGAATTATTTTCCAAAGTGGCAGATCAGTATAGCGGACTGGGACTGACTGAGGCAGGGAGTTTGGTTGTAAAGGATCAATACAGCAGAAATATCGCTGTGGAGCAGCTTTCCAGAGGCACGATTGAACAGCTTTATATTTGCCTGCGGCTGGCGCTCTCACGGAACCTTGGTGCACAGCAGAGCTTACCGTTATTGATTGACGATGCATTCAATCATACAGATCGTGGAAGAAGAGCGCGCTTTCTGCCTATACTCCAGGCTGCTGCAGATGTGCAGCAAATCATTTTGTTTACATGGGAAGCACCCATATCTGAATGGACTCAGGAGTTTACATTGTTCCAGCTTGAAAAAACGCAGAAAACTGGCTCATTGTAACGTTTTAGCATTCGCAAAAAGGCGATAATAATGGTAAACTTATTAAGATAAAAATTGGATTTTTGTAAGCTGGAGGGTCGGGCAGTGCCGAGTAACGAAGAAAATTGGGCTAAATACGAGGAATCGATCGAAAAATTCATACAGGTTATTGCTAAGAATATGAATTTATATGGGATTACCTCATCTGTTGGCCGACTATATGGTGCGCTTTATTTTGCGGATCAACCAATGACATTGGATGATATGAGAGATGCTTTGGAAATGAGCAAGACGAGCATGTCCACAGGTGTCAGAGCATTAGCCGAGATGAAAATGGTAGAAACGGCATATAAGAAAGGTATGCGGAAGGATCTATATAAATCGGAGGAAGACTGGTACAAATCTTTTACGTCAATTTTCGGTAATAAGTGGGAGAAAAGCACTCAATCGAATTTGGAAGAAGCGGAGGAGACGATTGAGGAACTGAAGCAGCTGAAGGAATATGCTGATGATCCGGAACTGATTGGCAAGATCGATAAAGACATTGACCGCCTTCTGTACGCTCGTGATTATTACACGTGGCTTCTGCAATTCATACATGTGGTTGAATCAGGAGAAATATTCAAATACGTTCCAAAGCCGCCAAAGAGATAAAGGGCATTGGAGCATGATGCCCTTGCTAGCATAGTAAGGGCTGTATTTATGAGGGAGGAGAATAGCGTTGAAAAAAGGTATTGGGTATTTCCAGGTCGGAGATAAATTCGATAGCTTTCTGCTGATCAAACAAGCAGACAAAGCTATCGCAAGTAATGGAAAGGCTTTTTTGACATTGATATTAGGTGATGATACCGGAGATATCGAGGCGAAGCTCTGGGATGCTTCACCTGCGGATGAACAGCGATATCAAGCAGATCAAGTAATTAAAGTCCAAGGTGAGGTGAACGCTTTCCGCGGACGTCTGCAGCTTAAAATACAAGCTATTCGGTTGGCAGAACCGAATGATGGCGTGCATGCACATGACTTCGTCAAGCGAGCGCCGCTTTCGAAGGAACAGCTGCTGGAAGAATTGACATCATTTATTTTTGATATGGAAAATCCGAATTTGCAGCGAATAACGCGATATTTCCTATCCAATTATCAGGAGCAGCTGCTTGCTTATCCAGCAGCCGTACGTAATCATCACGAGTTTGTTTCCGGACTTGCATTCCATGTCGTATCGATGCTGCGTATCGCGCGCGAGTTGAAAAACTTATATCCGGAAATCAATAAAGATCTGCTTTATGCAGGAATCATCCTCCATGATATCGGTAAACTGCGGGAATTGTCCGGGGCTACGAATCCTACCTACACGGTGGAAGGAAAGCTGCTTGGCCACATTTCGATCATGTCGGATGAGATTGCCCAAGCAGCAAGGGAATTGCAAATCGAAGCTGAAGAAGTGATGATTTTGCAGCATATGATCTTAAGTCACCATGGAAAAGGGGAATGGGGCAGTCCGAAGCCGCCGCTCGTGCGTGAAGCCGAGCTCCTTCATATGATCGACTTGATTGATGCGAAAATGAATACGCTGCAGCGTGTCATGGATAAAGTAGCGCCGGGAGATTTTTCGGAGCGTGTCTTTTCTTTGGAGAACCGCAGCTTTTATAAACCTGCTTTCGAGCGGGAGTGAAAGATAGAGAGAAAAATAGAATAGAGGGAATACTATGAGATGGAAGGATTGGGATCGGAATCTAAAGATCCGCTTACTTGGGGAAGCTATGATGAACTTCTTGTTCTGGGCCTACTTCCCGTTCATGACGATCTTTTTCCAGGATGCATTCGGGAAAGACAGGGCTGGATGGCTGCTCATGTTATCCCAAGTGCTTTCCGTGCTGGCAAGTTTGGTAGGTGGATATTGTGCTGATCGTTTTGGCCGGAGAAGGATGATGAGTATCGCAGTTGCTGGGCAATCTGTTACCTTCCTGGTGTTCGCATTTGCGAATTCACCGTGGCTGACGTCATCGGCCCTGACATTCCTTTCATTCAGCTTCCTGGGCATTTGGAGTGCGCTGTATTGGCCTGCATCACATGCCATGGTAGCGGATGTAGTTCAGGAAAAACATCGGGCATCGGTTTTTGCTGTCTTTTATACAAGCGTTAATATTGCTGTAGTGGTAGGACCATTAATCGGGACCGTGCTATTTTACTCGTACCGTTTCCAGATGCTGCTGGCTGGATTCCTGCTTACTGCCATTCTATTTGTAATCATGCAAGTATTCATTCGGGAAACAGTGCCGCAGAAGAGACTGGAAAAAGCAGAACATGCTGCATGGTACAAAGCCGTCTGGAAAGAACTTCAGACGTATCGCATCATTGCCAGAGACCGGACTTTCCTCCTTTTCATCGTGGCGGGTGTGCTTGTGGCGCAAACGTTCATGCAGCTGGATATCCTGATAGCTGTTTATACGAGCGAGGTCATCTCCAATCAAACTGTCTTTGCACTTGGTGATTTCCGGATAGAAGTGGATGGAAAACAAGCGTTTTCACTTATCCTGGCTTTAAATGGTCTATTAGTAGCTATATTTACGGTATTCACAACAAAGTTTGTCACCAAATTCCGGATTGCCCGTGTATTTGTCGCATCAAGTATTGCCTATGCGGCTGGTATTTGGCTTTACGGGTTGACGGAAAGCTTCTGGATTTTTGTAGTCGCAATCATCCTATTTACAATCGGGGAGCTTATGGTAGTCGGCTTGCAGGAAAGCTTTGTTGCGACATTGGCTTCAGAAGAAAGCCGTGGACAATACTTTTCAGCAGCAAGTCTTCGCTTTACGCTTGGGAAGGTACTTGCACCGCTCAGCCTTGTGCTCGTAAGCTATATGAGTTATCAGCTCACATTCACTATCCTTGCCTTGTTGGCTCTTGTCAGTGCCTTCGTCTATAATATGATGTTCAAGCGCTATCACAAAGAACAGCGAGCGGCATCATAATCTATGTCTAAATCCTTGTCCGCTGGCATAGATATTACACAACAAGGACAAGGGGGTATTACAATGCCGGATATTCCATTGTGGGTCATGCTTGTTTTTCTCTGCATGGTCGGCAGCGGCTTCATGGCATTCCGTACGCAGCGGCATGATTATCAAACAGAGAAACAATTCATCGAGCGTGAAGGAAATGTTTATATGGAGCGCATGGAGGAAGAGAAAGCAAGACGTGCAGATAAAAAGTAAAAAGAAAGACCGAAACGAATTCGTTTCGGTCTTTTTCCTTTTCCTTTATCAGCCGGAAGTTGTTGATGTAGAAGTCATATCATCGATCAAATCTTTGTATTCGTCGATTTTGATATCAAAGTCTGCATCTTTCAAGATTTTGTTGATTTTCTCTTGCTGCTCAGCGGAATCTACTTTTTGGATAGCTAGTTCTGTCTTGATTTGATCACGTTCTTCATCAAGGGAACCAACTTCCTCTTCCGTATCACGAGTATCATCCAAGCGAATGATGTGCCAGCCAAAACTGGATTCTACTGGATCACTGATTTCACCTTTTTTCAGTTTGTAAGCAGCATCTTCAAAAGCAGCATCCATTGTACCAGCAGTGAACCAGTCCAAAGAGCCGTTATTTTCTACTGTGCCAGTATCAGTGGAATATTCTTCAACAAGTTTATCCCACTCTTCACCGTCATCAAGCTTTTGTTTTACTTCTTTCGCTGTATCTTCATCAGCAACAAGAATGTGGCTTGCATTTAAATCTGTTTTCATATGATCATAGCGAGTTTGTATTTCTTCATCAGAAACATCCACGCCGTCTGCAATTGCCTGTTGTTGAAGAAGGCTTGTTTTCACAGATTCACGGAAGGCGTCTTCATCTGCATAACCGGCTTGCTGCAGGACAGATTCAAAAGTATCTCCGTACTGATCCTTCAGTGTGTCCACCTGTTCGTCAATTTGTTCTTTGTCCACATCATATTTATCGTCAAGGGCCTTTTCCAGAACCATTGTCTGCAATACTTGAGAACCGTATTTGTCACTTAGTTCCTGATAGTAATCCTCTTTAGAGATGTCCCCAGCTTTTGATTCTACCACTGTCTCACCGGAACCACATGCTGATAGTGCGACAACGCTTGTCGCGAATACTGCAGCGATAGCCAATTTCTTCATGAAAACAAACACTCCTAATCCACTTATATTTGATTGGCGGCTTGTCCGCCGTTTCCCCATAAGACAATATATCATATATTCAAGGGTAAAAGGCAACCTGTGGAGGCAATTCCACAGTTTTTCCATATGTAAAAACGCTCCAGGAGGGAGCGTCATTTAACTAAAATATCATAGCTTTTGTCTGTTCCTGCAATGACACACTTTCGCGGCGCCTGCAATAAGTTAGAAAGGTAAAAGCCGTCTGAAAATGTCATAGCTGCATTCACACTGATAAGAAGGATATAATAGATAGGCATTGTATCCATGAAAATCGCCGCCGCAAGCAAGGGCAGTGTAATTAGTACAGTCGGCATGATCAAGGAAATAAACGGAATAATGCGGCTTGTTTCATTCCTGACCTTGAAATGCAGGTTCGGGATAAATTGTCCGAGCCAATGCAGTTTATACTCACAGCGCTTCCCTGTCATCCAAAAAGGAATCAAATGCGTGATCCCGTGGATGAATGGAAGTAAATATAGAGAAATTAATACAAGTATGAGACCTGTTTCTTTCATTTCCATTTTTGGATGGATCAGCGTCAGCATCGGATAAAGAATGATGAAAGTCAGAATTCCGATCATCGAGGAAATAAGGCATATCCGATTGGTACCGAGATCTTTCTTCACATCGACACTTCTCCAGCAATTCATGTCCGGTTGCTCCCTTCAGTTGACTTAAAAATAGGGTGAGCTTTCTTCACTTAAGAGATAATAGTACGTTTGATCGGGAAAATCAATAGCTTTCCTGGAAATTTTACTTTAAAATATAAGAACAAGATCCGTTCATAGGAAACGGTCAGTTTGAGAGACAAAGGAAGCGTTTTTATGGAGGAAGAAAAAAAGAGTACGCTGTCTTTTCATCTGCATTTGATTGCAGAGACTGGAGTGTTGGATAAATACCCTTTTCGTAAGCTTCTCATTGAACGGAATATAAATGAGGAGGAGTATGCTGCTGTCCTGAAAATGCTCCAGCGGCTTAACCGCTTATATAAGGAGCAAAAGGAAGAAGGCTTGCTTGATTACACGTCGCTGCTCCTGGAATTCGTCGGTATGCTGCCCGAGAAGCTGTATTATTGGGATGTGCTGCTGGCACTTCGTGAGGAGAAGCAGGATGATACATATAAAGGTCTGGTAGATGAACTGATTTTATTGGATATGAAAAACCGCTATTAGCATGAGCTGATGGCGGTTATTTTTTTATCAACAGCCTGGTTAGGGTAAGGGATAGTTATTTGAGTGAAAATCTAATCCTGTCCATTTAATTTGCACGCTGCTATAGAGTGATTGGACGATTTTCTACATATAATATAGCCGTCAAGGAAGTCTCTGTAACAGACAGGAAAACAGCGCCATTCATGTTGCTTTTTCTTTGAATTGCGTGAACCCTTCATGAAACGAAAATATACTATCTCACAGCATATAGGAGCATTTTGGCGTAAATAGATGCAAAACAAACGTATACTTTGTACAGTATATTCTGTACGTACTATACGTTCAGATACAACGATTCATTTTGTTTGATTTGTTTGTTTTTTATGTTTAGTATTAATAGGGTCGAAACAACGCTATGGGAAAATATTCCTAATTATTACAGATAAGTTACAGAAGACTAGTGAAAAAGAGGTGAATACTGTGCCGATTATCAAAGTAGAAAATCTTTCTAAAGTATTCGGAAAAAATACAAAGACTGCTCTGCAATTAGCGGAAGCCGGTAAGACAAAAGAGGAGATTCTAAAAGAAACAGGAAGCACAGTTGGTGTCAATCGCGCATCATTTGAAGTAGAAGCCGGTGAAATCTTCGTTATCATGGGTCTTTCAGGAAGTGGTAAATCCACTTTGGTTCGACTCATTAATCGTCTGATCGAACCGACAACAGGTAACATTTATATTGATGGAGAAAATCTGGCGAAGATGGACAAAAAGGAACTCCGCCGTGTTCGCCGGGAAAAGCTGAGCATGGTATTCCAGCGATTCGGTCTATTCCCGAACCGCACGATTCTGCAGAATACAGAATACGGATTGGAAGTACAAGGAATCAGCAAACAGGAAAGAACGAAAAAAGCGAAAGAGTCCTTGGAGCTTGTTGGTTTGGGAAGCTATCTTGACCAATATCCAGATCAATTATCCGGAGGGATGCAGCAGCGTGTCGGACTGGCACGTGCACTGGCAAATGATCCCGAGGTGATGCTGATGGATGAAGCTTTCTCAGCACTTGATCCACTTATACGCAAAGATATGCAGGATGAGTTATTGGATTTGCAGGAAACAATGAAGAAGACGATCCTGTTTATCACGCATGATTTAGATGAGGCACTCCGCATTGGTGATCGCATCGCCTTGATGAAGGACGGTCATATCGTTCAAATCGGTACGCCTGAGGAAATACTTATCAATCCGGCAAATAAATTTGTTGAGAAATTCGTTGAGGACGTTGACCGGGCAAAAGTACTTAATGCCCACCAAATCATGAAACGACCAGAAACAGTCAATATAGATAAGCATGGTCCTCGTGTTGCGCTTGAGCGCATGCGTGAAGCAGGTCTATCCAGTATCTTTGTGGTGGATAGCAAACGCATGCTGCAAGGGATCATTACGGCTGATGCAGCGAATGAAGCTAGAAAGAACGAAGTGAAAAATCTATCAGAAATCATTCAGCGGGATGTACCGACAGTGGAAAAGGATACACCGCTGCATGACTTATTCGCAGTCATCCATGATTCGCCAATTCCGATAGCAGTCACAGAGAACGGAAAGTTATTGGGAATTATCGTCAGAGGTGCTGTTATCGGTGCGCTTGCTGGTGAGGGCGAGGTGAATGACCATGCTTAATTTCATGGAAAATATTAATACAATACCAGTTGGAGAGTGGATGACTACTTTCGTCGACTGGATGACAAATACATTTGCCTTCTTATTCGATCCGATCAAGGAAGGTTTGGGAAGCTTCATGAGCATCATTACGGATGGCTTGTCTGCCATTCCTCCAGTTATTTTCATTTTGGTTGTTGCTATATTGGCCTTTTTCATGACTGGGAAGAAATTTGGTTTAGCGATATTCAGCATTATTGGTTTATTGTTTATCTGGAATCAAGATCTTTGGGGTCAGCTGATTGAAACGTTCACACTTGTGCTGACTGCCAGTATCCTTTGTGTCATCATCGGTATCCCGATTGGTATCCTAATGGCAAAAAGTAAGATTGCCGAAACTATCATTACACCTATACTGGACTTTATGCAAACAATGCCAGCTTTCGTTTACCTGATTCCAGCTGTTGCTTTCTTCAGTATTGGTGTTGTTCCGGGTATTTTTGCTTCCCTGGTATTTGCAACACCGCCAACAGTCCGTTTTACGAATCTTGGTATTCGCCAAGTATCCGATGAGTTAGTCGAAGCAGCGGATGCTTTCGGATCGACTGGACCGCAGAAGTTATTCAAAGTAGAGCTGCCTATGGCAAAATACACAATCATGGCAGGTGTCAACCAAACGGTTATGCTTGCTCTATCCATGGTCGTTATTGCTTCCATGATCGGTGCACCTGGTCTTGGCCGTGAAGTATTGGCATCCTTGCAGCGTGCACAGGTTGGTCCTGGATTCGTAGCTGGACTCTGTATTTTTGTGCTGGCTATCATCATTGACCGGTTTACACAAAACATTTATAAGAACAAATCAAAATAACTGATAAAGCCTGTAACAGGCTTTCCGTTAGGTGATAAAAGGAGAGTTCGGTTACATGAAGAAGTGGAAAACACTAGGTGTCGCAGCTGGTCTGGCAATGACACTGGTAGCAGCAGGCTGCGGAAATGAAAGCTCCAGCTCAGACAGCCTCAGTCAGCAAGTGGATTACACAGTAACAGGTATCGAAGCGGGTGCCGGCGTCATGAAGGCAACGGAAAAGGCATTTGAAGACTATCAGCTTGACGGCTGGGAGATCATGCCGTCTTCAAGTGGTGTTATGACAATTGCGCTGGATGATGCTATCGAGGACAAGAAGCCGATTATTATCACAGGCTGGACCCCGCACTGGATGTTCGCGAAATATGACCTTAAATATCTGGAAGATCCAAAAGGCTCCTACGGCGGAGCAGAAGCCCTTCATACACTCACACGCCAAGGTTTTGCAGATGATATACCTGGTGCCAATAAGGTCCTTGATCAGTTTAACTGGGATGTTGAGGATATGGAAGAAGTGATGCTGGAGATAAATAATGGAGCTGATCCGGCAGAAGCAGCACGAAAATGGGTAGATGCGCACGCTGATAAGGTGTCGGAATGGACAAAGGGTGCTGAAGAAGGCACTGGACAGGAAGTAAGTCTGGTTTATGTAGAATGGGATTCCGAGGTTGCATCTACTAATGTCTTGAAAGTTGTCTTGGATGATTTAGGCTATAAAACAGAGATAACTCCGCTTGATAATGCTATCATGTGGCAGGCAGTGGCGCAGGGCGAGGCAGATGCAACAGCATCCGCATGGCTGCCTACGACGCATGGTGATCTTTACGAGGAATATAAGGATCAAATTGTTGATTTGGGTGCCAGCCTCGAAGGTGCAAGAACTGGTTTAGTCGTTCCTAGTTATGTAGATGCAGATTCTATCGAAGATTTGCAGCCTAAAGATTGATTATGGAGACCCCTTCCTATAGGAAGGGGTTTTTCAATAGAATGAATATTTCTGAACGGATAAAATAAAGATTCCAAATTAAACCGCTATCAGCTCGAGCTGGTAGCGGTTATTTTTTCGAGTATTGCAGCTGCGTCCTCGTGGAATTGAAGGCTGCTGGATAGTTTCTCCTGCATATGCTTCCAATCGGGATCATCTTCCGGAATGGTCTGTCTTAACTGCTCCATAGCTTCAAACTGCCGGTTTGTCTGGGTATGCCATTGTTTGACTTGCAGTGTCATCAGCTTTTTATATAAAGGCTCGACATTCGTATAATAATCCTTCCTTGAGCCTTTGACCCACACACGATCAACGAGTTCCAAGTGAGATAAATTACGGATAGCTATATTTACAGCTGTTTTACTTTTTCCGATGAACTTTGCCATTTGATCCAAGGTAAGTGAACGGTTCTCAATATATAACACGGCAAGCAGCCGGGCCTCAGTGGCTGACAAACGAAACATTTCACCTGTCCTCGTCAATTCCATTATAAGCGCCTCGTATGATGAAATTCTTTCATTCACTATAGTTGTTACCTCCCCTTACCCTTGCAGTTGTACTAAGCTTACATGATATGAAAGGTTAAAGGAACTGCTATCTTACACAGCATTTAAGAGCATAAAGGAGGAAATAGGAGGAAAAGTGCCGTTAAAGTTTGTTCAGTATATTCTGTACGAACTTTATGGACTGAAATGACAATTTATAGAGTTTGTGTTGTATGAACTTTTTCTTTAACATAAATTGAGTCGAGTCATTGTTACAAAGAGTTATCTTAATGATGACAATCATGTTACAGAAAAAAGAGGTGAATGCTGTGCCGATTATAAAAGTAGAAAATCTCTCCAAGGTATTCGGTAAGAATACGAAGGCTGCATTGCAATTGGCAGAAGCCGGCAAGACAAAGGAAGAGATTTTAAAAGAAACTGGAAGCACAGTTGGTGTGAATCGTGCATCATTCGAAGTGGAAGCGGGTGAAATCTTCGTCATCATGGGTCTTTCAGGGAGTGGTAAATCGACATTGGTCCGTCTGATCAACCGCCTGATCGAGCCTACAACAGGCGATGTTTATATTGATGGAGAAAACTTAGCGAAGATGGATAAGAAGGAGCTTCGCCGAGTACGCCGGCAAAAGCTGAGTATGGTATTCCAGCGATTCGGATTATTTCCGAACAGAACGATTTTGCAGAATGCAGAATATGGACTGGAAGTGCAAGGAATGAGCAAACAAGAAAGAAGCGAAAAAGCGAAGACATCCTTGGAGCTTGTTGGACTGGGAAGCTATCTTGACCAATATCCAGATCAATTATCCGGAGGGATGCAGCAGCGTGTCGGACTGGCACGTGCGCTGGCAAATGATCCTGAAGTGATGCTGATGGATGAAGCTTTTTCTGCCTTGGATCCGCTTATCCGGAAAGATATGCAAGATGAACTATTGGACCTGCAAGAAACAATGAAAAAAACGATCTTATTCATCACACATGATTTGGACGAGGCACTCCGTATCGGTGACCGCATCGCATTGATGAAAGACGGAAACATTGTCCAAATCGGTACGCCTGAAGAAATCCTCATGAATCCGGCCAATAGTTATGTCGAGAAGTTCGTCGAAGATGTGGATCGCGCGAAAGTACTCACTGCTCAGCAGATCATGAAAAGACCAGAAACTGTCAACATAGAAAAACATGGACCTCGTGTGGCATTGGAGCGTATGAGGGAAGCAGGTCTGTCGAGCATCCTGGTTGTCGATAGCAAAAGAGCACTGCAAGGAATCATCACTGCCGATGCAGCGAATGAAGCCAGAAAGAACGAAGTGAAAAACCTATCGGAAATTATCCAGCGAGATGTGCCGACAGTAGAGAAGGACACACCGCTGCATGACTTGTTCGCGGTCATCCACGATTCGCCGGTTCCGTTAGCAGTCACGGAGAACGGCAAGCTATTAGGAATTATCGTCAGAGGTGCAGTTATCGGTGCGCTTGCTGGTGAGGGTGAGGTGAACGGGAATGCTTAATTTTATGGAAAATATAGAGGCTTTGCCAGTTGCAGAATGGACAACTGATTTTGTTAGTTGGCTAACAGATACATTTGCTTTCTTGTTCGATCCAATTAAGGATGGACTAGGAGATTTAATGGATGTAATCACATCAGGTCTCGATGCTATTCCTCCTGTCATTTTCATTTTGCTAGTCGCAATATTGGCCTTCTTCATGACAGGTAAGAAATTCGGATTAGCAATATTCAGTATTGTAGGATTGCTGTTCATTTGGAATCAAGGGTTATGGGATCAATTGATTGATACGTTTACACTTGTACTGACATCCAGTATTTTGTGCATTATCATCGGTATTCCGATTGGTATCCTGATGTCCAAAAGTAAAATTGCGCAAACGATCATCACGCCGATTCTTGACTTCATGCAGACAATGCCTGCCTTCGTCTATTTAATTCCCGCAGTTGCTTTCTTCAGCATCGGGGTTGTACCGGGTATTTTTGCTTCCCTGATTTTTGCAACACCTCCAACTGTCCGTTTCACGAATCTTGGTATCCGCCAAGTTTCGGAGGAGCTGGTAGAGGCGGCAGATGCCTTCGGTTCAACAGGACCACAGAAGCTATTTAAAGTGGAATTGCCGATGGCGAAGTACACAATCATGGCTGGTATCAACCAAACTGTTATGCTGGCTCTTTCCATGGTCGTAATCGCATCCATGATTGGTGCACCAGGTCTTGGCCGTGAAGTACTGTCTTCCTTACAGCGAGCACAGGTTGGTCCTGGTTTCGTAGCGGGGCTAAGCATCGTAGTACTTGCAATCATCATTGACCGTTTTACACAGAACATCTACAAAGATAGATCAAATAAGTGATATAGCCTGAAACAGGCTTTCAATAACTAAAGGAAAAGGGGAGTTCGATTACATGAAAAAGTGGAAAACATTAGGTGCAGCAGCAGGGCTAGCGTTGACATTAGTGGCAGCAGGGTGCGGTAATGACAGTTCTAGTTCAGACAGCTTCAGCGAACAAGTAGATTACACAATTACTGGAATCGAAGCTGGAGCAGGTGTTATGAGTGCAACTGAAAGAGCAATCGAAGAGTATGACCAGCTGAATGGTTGGACATTGCAGCCATCCTCCAGCGGTGCCATGGCTACAACTCTAGGTGAGGCTATCAAGGATGAAGAACCGATCATCATTACTGGTTGGACTCCGCATTGGATGTTCAGTAAGTATGATCTGAAATACCTCGAAGATCCGAAGGGTTCATTCGGAAGTGAAGAAACAATCAACACGATGACGCGCCAAGGATTTGCTGATGATGTACCAGGTGCTAACACAGTGCTTGATCAATTCAACTGGTCGACGGACGATATGGGAGAAGTCATGCTGGAAGTTAGTGAAGGTACGGATCCAGCAGAAGCTGCCCGGAATTGGGTTGATGGACACGCTGATCATGTAGCTGAATGGACAGAAGGAGCAGAGGAAGGTAGCGGCCAGGAGGTCAGCCTCGCATATGTGGAGTGGGATTCTGAAGTTGCTTCTACGAATGTGATGAAAGTTGTACTGGACGACTTGGGCTATAATACTTCCATTACCCCGCTTGATAATGCAGTTATGTGGCAGTCGATTGCCAACGGAGAAGCTGATGCCATGGTAGCAGCTTGGCTGCCCACAACCCACGGTGATCTGTATGGGCAATACAAGGATCAAGTTGTCGATTTGGGACCTAACTTGGAAGGTGCGAAAACTGGATTAGTTGTTCCAAACTATGTAGATGCAGATTCTATTGAGGATCTGGAAGCGAAATAAATGAATTATAGGAAAAACCTCTTCCCTTTGGAAGGGGTTTTTCCTATAAACAAGAATTATGAAGGTCTACATTAACAGTATAGTGATCCAAAAGTCACTGTCGGCCGTTAGCTTACAGACTATCTACTTCACATGAATTTTGGTACGCTATGCAAGGAAGATATTCTACTTATGAAATGAGGAGCAGCTATGAGTCGAAATGATGTTGAGTTATATACCATGACTCAGCAAGGGGACAAGCAAGCGCTCGAAACGCTATATGATAAATACGAAAAACTGATTTACTCCTTCTCCTTCCGCATGACTCAGCAGCAGGAAATCGCAGAAGAAGCGGTGCAAGAAGTATTCTTGAAGCTTTGGACGAAGCGAGATATTTATAGCGAGCAAAAAGGGAAGTTCTCTTCTTGGCTGCTGACGGTTACCAGACATACCTGTATCGATTTGATCAGGAAGAAGCAGCGGGCCCCGGCACCAGTTGAAGAAAAGAACGACGATAAAGCAGATCAGGATGTAGTAGAAGACATTGTGGAGTGGAAAGAAAAAGGTGAGATTCTGCGAAAGGCGATGGGAGATTTGAGCAAGGAGCAGCAGCAAATTATCGAAATGCTGTATTACAAAGGATATTCTCAAGCAGAGCTGTCACGTCAGCTGGATATTCCGCTCGGTACGGTCAAAGGGCGTGTCCGTTTGGCTTTAAAACATATGAAAAGCAAATTGGTGAAAGAGAAAGGGGGGGTATAGGATGCAAGAAAACAATTGTGAACGGCTATTGGATTACTTGAATGGACAGCTGACAAACGAAGAATCTGCTGAATTTGAAAAGCACTTGGCAACTTGTCCTTCTTGTCGGGAAGAATTAGAAGAACTGCAGCAAATGATGGATGATTTGCCGTATGCATCGGAAGCAGTTACCCCCCCTGCAGGTATGAAGAATCGTGTATTGGATCATATCTTTTCCGAGGAGCATGGAGAGAGCAATTCTGTTAAGACAGTTATTCCACAATCAACTGATACTTCGAAACGGCAGAAGCGTCGAATTGTCATGCCGGTTCTAGCCGCAGCTTTAGCGGCATCTCTACTTGGTAATGTTTATTTGGTTATGAATGAGAGGGAAAATACTGAAGATGATATACCAGAAGAACGGACGATTGATTTGGATGAAACACGGAAGGCTGTCGATTTGGCTGCCAGTGAGGGGTATGAAGCTCAAGGCAGTGCAGCGATCGTAGGTCAGGGTGAGCGAGGTGAATTAATCGTACAGGCAGCTAATCTGGAGGCGCTCGAAGGAGAAGAAGCCTATCAGGTGTGGCTCCTCAAAGATGGCGTCCCATCTCGTGCAGGTACTTTTCTTCCGGATACCGAAGGAAAAGGAGCAGTTTCCTTCAGTTTGGATGAAGAATTGCAAGATTGGGATACTGTAGCTATAACAAAGGAACCTACACCAGAAAGCGAAACACCGCAGGGTGATATGTTATTGAGTGCTCCATTGACATAAAGGAGAGCTGCATCATACATGATGCAGCTTTTTTTATTTTTTTAAAAAAATAGTGATCCACTTTAGAACTCTATGCGTTAGCCAGTTATAGAGAAAGGAAAGTCTTTCAATACAAAAAGGGAGAGATACACATGAAAATGAAAAAATTACTGGCACCAGCACTAGGACTTGCACTTGTTTTCCCGGCCGTCGGCGTACAAGCGGAAGAAGCTCCAACAGTTACTACACCCGCAGCTGACCTGCGAGCGAATTTGGATCATTTACTTTCCGAACATTATACACTTGCGGTGGAATCCATGATGAAAACGTATGATGGTGCGCCAGATGCAGCTGCGGCGCAAGCGGCATTAGAACAGAACGGAGAAGATATGACTCCAGTAATTGCATCGATTTATGGTGAGGAAGCAGCTCAGCAATTCGAAGACATTTTCACTCCGCATAATATGTATACAGATGACTTGGCTAAGGCTGTAAGGGATGGAGACGAGGAAGCTGAAGCAAAAGCGGAGCAGGAAGTGGAGGATTTCGCAAATGAATTTGGATCCTTCCTGGCAACAGCAACAGAAGGCAATCTTCCGGAAGAAGCAGCAATTGAAGCTGTACAGGCACATGAAGATTATGTACAGGATACATTTGATGCGTATGTAGAAGGTGATTATAAATCAGCTTATTCCGATTATTTAAAAGGCTTTGATAATATTTTCGATATCAGTAAAGCGTTGTCCGGAGCGATTACAGCACAAAGCCCTGATAAATTCGAAAACACTGCAGTTGATACGCAAGCAGCAGATCTTCGTTCAGCAATGAATAAATTAGCTGCTGAGCATTTCGCCTTAGCTGAAATGAGTTTGGCTAAAGGAGCAATGGGAGCAGAGGATTATGACTTCGTGACATGGGCTGAAGATCAGAACACAGCTGACTTCAAAGCAGCTATCGCTTCTGTTTATGGTGATGAAGGTGCGGATCAGTTTGAACAAATATGGACAACAGATCACATCAATGCACAAGGTGACTTGGCAAGCGCGGTAGCAAATGAGGATCAAGAGGCTATCGATGCTGCGAAGAGCAGATTGGAAAATGATTTTGCGTCAAAGTTCGGTGAATTCCTAGGTACTGCAACAGAAGGAAACTTACCAGCGGATGCAGCCAAAGACGCAATCATGCAGCATGAGAATAGTGTCATTATGACTTTTGAACAGCATGTTGCTGGTGATTATGAACAATCTTATCAAACATATCGTGATGGATATGCTTTTATGTTCACAATAGGGCAGACATTGAGCGATGCAATTGTGAAACAGAACCCCGATATGTTTGCGGGTCAGAACATGCCGGAAGCAATGCCGAATACAGGCTTAGGCGACGGCAATGACCACGCAGCATCTATCATTTGGGTAACTGCTGCTGGTTTATTTGTTGTCGGTAGTGGATTCCTTATTCAAAGAAAAGCAAATAAATTAAAATAAAATAAAACACTAGAATGGAGAGAGGCGTGGGTCCTCTCTTCTTTCTGCTATAGGCAGGTGATACGATGCGATTGACGATACTTTATCTCATTACAGGTGTTCTGGTAATCGGTTTTTTCCTTCTCAAGATGAATCCATTCCAGCGCCAGGCAGCGCCGCCGCCAACAACTGAAACCAAAACGGAACAAACGAGTACTGAAAATGAATTTTCAGATCAGAAGGTTGCGGAATTTCCTCTTTTGGAAAAACAGAGTCAGAAGCTAGATCAAATTCGAGAAGAGAGAAAGAAGCAAATGGAAGGAATAGTACCGGATCGAATTGAAATTCCGGCAATTGATGTTGATGCAACTGTACAACCGAAGGGGGAACTGGAGAACGGAGAGATGGAAGTACCGGCAGACGATCATATTACTGGATGGTATGAGCCGGGTTATGAACCAGGCAGTGCAGGTAGTTCTGTCATCGCTGGCCACGTTGATAGTAAGAAGGGACCGGCAGTGTTTTTTTACTTGACCGACCTGGAAGAGGGCGATGAAGTGTACATTACAGATAAGGATGGAAAGAAACTGACCTTTGTTGTGAAGGAGATGCATGCGTATCCGGCTGAAGATGCACCAATCAGACAAATATTTGGTGCATCAGACAAGGCTATACTGAATCTGATTACTTGTACAGGCACATTCGACCATGAACGGCAGACACATCCGGATCGTCTGGTTGTGACAACAGAGCTTAAGCAAGATAAGCCAAAACTGCCGCAAGCGCCTACCGAGGTAAAGAAGAGTACAAACGCGTTGAGCTGGCATGCGGTACGAGATGAAGATATTGTTGGGTATCGTATCTACAAATTGAATGGGGAAAAGAGAGAGCTAGTTACAAGTGTAGCTGCCTTTGAACGGAAGAATATTTCAATTGATGATCAGGATGCGACGTATGCGGTGACGGCGGTTGATATGGACGAACAAGAATCCGAAATGAATGAAATGAAATAAAAAATGCTCTCCATAACGGAGAGCATTTTTTATTCGTTGCCGTTCTTTTGATTTGCTTTTTCTTCCAGTTCTTTCAAGCTTTTCTCGATTTGAGACAGGCTTTTCTGGATATTCTTTTGGTGCGGTTCAACCGTGCGTTTCCAGCTATCAATAGAAGTTTTAACATCAGCCGATAATTCTTTGAACATAACAGCGCCTTCCTTAGACGTTCTGGCGATCTGTTCTTTCAATTGTGTACCTTCATTCTTCAAGTTATTGAATGTTACCTTCCATTCGTCACTGCGCTGTTTAGCATCTGCGCGCAGTTCACTGCCGGAGGACGGTGCAGTCAGCAACGTGATTGCAGCGCTGACTGTGCTGCCTACGAGTATACCTAAAGCGATTGATTTGCCACTTGCCATCATATCCACTCCTTCCTACTTCATTATACTATTTTCTCTTCCTATGTAGCAGTGAAACCTATTGAGACAATCTTACTGGATTTTACTGCTGATTTTTTCCGCCAATTCACCAAGATGTTCACTGGCAACATTGTCATGCTGTTCAAAGGTAGCGTGGAAGCCATCGCCTTTTCCATATCTCGGGATAAGATGCACATGCAGATGGAAAACGGTTTGACCTGCAGCAGCTTCTGTATTGCTCAACACGTTCAATCCAGCCGGCTGGAACGCTTCCTTGATCGCATTGGCAATCTGTGGTACTCGGGAAAATACTTCTTTTGCCACTTCAGGCGGTGTTTCGTATATATTCTTCGTATGTGTTTTCGGGATGATAAGGGTATGCCCCTTCGTCACCTGGCCGATATCCATAAAAGCAAGTACGTGTTCATCCTCATAAACTTTCGCAGATGGCAGTTCACCAGCAGCGATTTTACAGAAGATGCAATCCTTTTCGTGCATACGATCACTCCTTTAACGTGTATACATATTGTATAAAGGAATGGACATGCTTGTAAAGTAAGTCGAATAAAATAGGCAGACATCCCGTAACGGCCGGAATATTGGAATTCTTCGCGTTTTGGGAGTGTCTGCCTTGGAAGCAAGGTTGCCAAGAGTAAAACCATTTCGAACTGTACAGCGGCTTACGCAGTTAGCGCCAGTACACTTTCAGCTTGCTTACAAATGTAAATCAGCTTACTTTTCGGACGTAGCGGTCTGTATCTCCTACCAACACCTCATTTTTTTAAGAATGGGTCCTGCTTTGGAAACCCCTTGGCAACTTCTTTGCTTCGAAATTAGTATGTGCAGGCTGGCGCAGGTTATAACCGTTTTATTTTGGCAAATACGGCGTGCTTTGGTAAACTTTTAGCAGAAGCGTGCTTTAGAAAGGGGAAAGGTTAATGCAGCCTTTATTACATATTGATTCACTGACAGGTGGATATACACATAAAAATGTCCTGCACGATATATCGTTCAAAGTTGATGCAGGGGAAATCGTCGGACTCATAGGCCTCAACGGAGCTGGTAAAAGTACAACAATCAAGCATATCATCGGTCTTATGCAGCCGAAGGGCGGCAGCATCCAGATCAATGGTAGCACATTTGCTGCTTCACCTGAAACATATCGAAGCAATTTCTCCTATATACCGGAAATGCCAGTACTGTATGATGAATTGACGTTATACGACCATCTGCGACTCACTGCGCAAGCATATAATCTGTCAAAGGAGGACTTTGATAAACGCCTTCCTCCTTTATTGAAGGAATTCCGGCTTGAAAAGAAACTGAAGATGTTCCCTATTCATTTTTCAAAGGGGATGCGTCAGAAAGTAATGATCATGTGTTCTTTCCTTGTCGAGCCTGATCTTTACATCGTGGACGAGCCCTTCGTCGGACTCGACCCGCTGGGAATCCAATCCTATTTACAGCTGATGAATCAGGCGAAGGAAAACGGTGCCGGTGTCCTCATGTCGACACATATCCTGGCTACAGCCGAGCGCTATTGCGATCGTATTGTCATTTTGCATGATGGAAAACTCCGGGCGGCTGGTACAATGGACGAGCTTCGCAATGAATTTGACATGCGAGATGCCACGCTGGATGATGTGTATGTACAGCTGACGAAAGAAGAAGACAGCCATGTTTAATGCAGAAACATTTTTCAAACAGCGGCTTACCGAGCATATGAAAGAAATGAATCGCTATTTGCGGTACATATTCAACCAGCATCTGATGATAGCGATGCTATTTTTGATCTCGGGACTCGCTTATTATTATCAGCAGTGGCTTGAGGGATTAGCTCCGGACTTTCCTGCTGCGCTATTAATTGGTGCTGTATTCGGCCTCCTGGCAAGTTACAGCCCTGTGCGGACTTTATTGAAAGAAGCAGATATGATATTCCTGCTGCCGCTTGAACCTAAGCTGCACCGTTATTTCAAATTGACGATCGGCTACAGTTTCTTTACGCAGCTTTACTTATTGATATTAGCTGCAGCGGCGCTGGCGCCTTTATTCTTTGCGGCAGACTTAGGAGAGGGCTTTACATCCTATCTGCTTGTATTTGTTGTTCTGCTTGTATTCAAGCTCTGGAATCTTCACATGAATTGGTGGATGCTGAAGATACGAAATGTCAACATAAGAAGAATCGAGCAGACAATTCGATTGGTGCTGAATGTCGGAAGCTTTTGGTTGTTCTTGCGAGGCAATTTCATCGCTGCTGCTGTTTTGACGGTTCTGTTTGTCGTACTTCTTTTTGTAGACTATACGATCAGCCGGAGGCAGGGTGGGCTGGCTTGGGACTTGCTGATTGAAAAAGATCAAGCACGGATGCAGGCATTTTATCGTATTGCGAACCAATTTGCTGATGTACCGCACTTGAAAACAAAAGTGCATAAAAGGCAGTCTATTGTCAATCTCTTCACGAAGCGAGTTCCTTTTGCACAGAAACACACATATGATTATTTGTTCCGGGTCACTTTTGTCAGAGGCGGGGACTATTTCGGGCTCTTTCTTCGGCTGACAATTTTGGCAGGAGTTATCATTTACTTCATTCCGAATCTTTGGGTGCAGCTGGCGTTTGCTTTGTTATTCATTTATTTGACAGGATTCCAGTTAATAGGTATGTGGAAGCATCACCGTACTATCGCCTGGATGGATCTTTATCCGGTAGCTGGCGACACGCGCAAACGTGCGTTACTGTCTCTTCTTCAGCAGCTGGCCATCATTCAAGCTGTGCTGCTTAGTCTTGTTTTCCTTCTGCATGTCGATGTGGTCGGTTTCGCTTTGGCACTTGTTGCAGGACTTGCCTTCGGTCTCGGATTTGTCCGTATGTATGTACCGAAACGGTTGAAATAGGGGGAGATCCAGATGGAGGAAGACTATTATAAGGAAAGAAAATTGAAGGAAGCGATGTTTTATTACCATTCCCTGCAGCGTCGCGGCGGCAGGTTTCAGCGACTTTCGAAAGGTACCCAGGATGTGATTACCGATAAAATTCCAGCAGCGGTCCATACGGCAATCACAACAGCAATTCGGCAAATGATCGAACTCAGTCTGACGTCCTCTAACTACATCTATCCAATCAAAGTCGATGAAAAATGGAGTTTTGAGCAACGTGAAAAAGAGGTCCGCAAAGTCATCAATCGCTATAAAACGACGGCGAGACTGGAAGGTGCTGGTACTGGGGCTGGAGGAATACTCTTAGGAATGGCTGACTTTCCGCTTCTTCTTAGCATCAAAATGAAGTGCTTGTTCGATATAGGCCGAATCTATGGCTTTGATGTGACAGGATTCAGCGAACGCGTTTTCCTGCTGCAGATTTTCAGTGCCACTTTCTCAAGCAGTGATACGAGAGTGAAGCTGTGGGAAGAAATCCGTCATTGGAATAAAGTTACCGGGGCCATTGAGGATGTAAATTGGCGGGTGCTGCAGCAGGAGTACCGCGATCATATCGATTTGATCAAAATGGTGCAGATGCTGCCGGGTGTCGGAGCTTTCGTCGGAGCCATCATCAACGGTAAGTTTCTCGAACAACTGGGTACAGCTGCCATGCATGCCTATCGTATCCGCATGTTAACATAAAAAAGATCAGCGTGATTGGTTTTCACGCTGATCTTTTTTTATTGGTAAGCAATACATGTGCTGAGTAATGTCTTTGCAGCAATGCTCATTGCTTTTTCATCAAAGTCGAATTTCGGATGGTGGTGCGGATAATAATGATCTTCTTTCTTTGCACCGGTGAAGAAGAAAGCTCCGGGTTTGTCATGTAAGTAATAAGAGAAATCTTCACCAGTCATGGTAGGAAGAACCTTGTTTGCTTCTTTAACTTCCGCGACTTGTTTTGAAGCGTCCAGTACCAATTGTGCTTCTGCAGGATGATTGATTACTGGCGGGTATCCTTCGATGTAGTCATATGTGTAGCTTGCACCGTTGGCTGTTGTAATACCTTTTAGTACATTTTCAATTTCCACTTTGATCTGTTCCTGGACAGCAGTGTCAAATGTACGGACTGTTCCGGTAAGCTTTGCTGTTCCGGCGACGACGTTGAACGCTGCACCAGCTTCGAAAGTACCGACAGTGATGACAGCTGTTGACAATGGATCCAATCGGCGGCTTATGATTTGCTGAAGCGCCGTTACGACTTGAGATCCGATAAGAACGGCATCTTTCGTCTGGTGTGGCTGGGCACCGTGACCGCCTTTACCGATGATTTCAATTTCGAAGCGATCAGCTCCTGCCATGAATTCTTTATCCGCTGTTTCGATTGTGCCAAGCGGTGTGTTCGACCAGAGGTGTGTTCCGAACACGGCATCTACATCATCTAATATACCAGTTTCAATTATCGGCTTCGCTCCGCCCGGTGCATATTCTTCTGCATGCTGGTGGACGAAAACAAGCGTGCCTGGTAATTCTTCCTGCAACGCTTTGGCTGCTTTGGCAATACCAAGCAACGTTGCTGTATGTCCATCATGACCGCATGCATGCATCACATTTGGTACGGTGGATTTGTAAGGAACATCATTTTCTTCTTGGATTGGCAACGCATCGAAATCCGCTCGCAAGGCAATCTTCTTACCAGGTTTTCCGCCTTTGAGAGTGGCAACTACTCCGTTACCGCCAACATTCTTTTCGCAGGGTATACCAAGTTCCTCATATGTATTTGCAATATATGCTGCTGTCTTTTCTTCTTTAAAGGACAGTTCGGGATGCTGATGAAGGTATCTTCTCGTGGCAACCATATCTTCATACAGTTCATCGATTTTGTTAAAAAAATTCGCTAGCATGCTGCACCAGCCTCCTTATTCATATGAAATAAGACTAGTATAGCATATTTCCTATTAATAATTATTGATTTATTCAGAAAATACATAAGAAAACCCATAACCAAAGGGTTATGGGCTCCGTAATTTAAGATAAGCGGGAGTCGCTCAAAAGACGGTTGAGCTCATCGCGGTGATTCGTCTCATCCGCAATTAAATCTTCCAGCTTGGTAGCAAGCTCAGTCAAGTTAAGATCTTCTGCCTGCTGTCTGCGTTTTTCATAGCGATCAATGGTATCCTGCTCCGCATCCCGTGCTTCTGTCAGCATTTTCTTTACATCGGTGTGATACGGAACTTCAGCCGGAACAGTAGTTGGCACACCGCCGAGTGTCACAATCTTATCTGCCAAATATTTTGCATGTCCGATTTCGTCTGTTATTTCATCCTCGAAAAATGGTTTCAAATACGCACGATATAGGCCTGAAACAGCGGAGCTGTATGTTGTATACATGATGGAAGCGGCATATTCATTTGCCAAGTCTAGGTTCAAGCCATCAATAAGTTCCTGTAATTGAGAGTCATCTTTGATTTTTCTAACATTGTCTGCCATGTTTATCATCCTTTCTGATTGGCTATCTGTAGGATATATTCCCCTTGGATTTGTTTTCTAAACAAGTGACATAGTACAATCAGTCAGAGGTGACAAAATGGAAATCCAGCATAAGAACAGATACATTCTGTTATTTACAATTGCCATTATAGCAGCTGTGATACTCACAATTGATGTCAGGCTGCACGCAGATCCGCTGCTCGATCAGTGGACAGCACCGTTTGCGGAATCCTTGCAGGGGACATTTCTGTATGATGTATTCCGCTGGGTTACAGAGCTTGGATCGAGCATTGTTTTAAGCGTGCTCGCATTTTCATTTGGACTGTTTTTAGCAATAGGAAAACGAGATTTAATCGGAGCAGGTATTGTATTTACAGCTGCCGCTCTGGGTTATCAGTTCAATTTTCTCATTAAGCAATTGGTAGAAAGAGAACGCCCGACGATTTTGGCGTTAGTGGATGGCGAAGGATTCAGCTTTCCGTCAGGTCATTCCATGGTGTCGTTTATTACATATGGCATCATCCTGTATTTCCTTTGGCATTACTTAAATGATAGCCAGCGGAAAATCGCTGCATCCCTGGCAGTTTTTATCGTCGTGTTGGTTGGCTTTAGCCGGTATGTTCTCCGGGTTCACTACTTGACGGATGTGCTGGCCGGCTTTGCATACGGGATGATCTTTCTTATCATTTGGATTTTGTTATACAAGTGGCTGCAGCATAAGCTTGGGAAAAGAGAAAAGATACGTTCCCATTAATAAAACAAGGCCTGTCCGTACGTACAGTCGGACAGGCCTTGTTTTATTAATCGTTGTCGATATGATACGTGGTGACGTATGCCGGACCTCCGCTAAATGGAGGTTTCTTCGGCTTATCAGCATCTTTTTTATGAGCCTGCTGGAAAGCTTCTGACGTTTTCCAATCTTCGAAATGCTGCTTGGATTGCCATGCTGTCAGCACAAGATAGGTGTTTCCTTCCTGAGGCCGCAGCACCCGGAGCGCTTTGAACCCAGGAGTTTGATCTATTTTGCCGGCTCTGCGTTTAAAAACATCTTCAAAAATCGGACGGCCTTCCTCTGTGACGGGAATATTGTTGATAGCAATATACCCCTTATCCGGAAGGTCACCTGTGCCAGTCACCTGCTCATAGCTGCGTGGTGCTGAAAATATAGCAGCATTTGGTTCTTCTGTATAAGCGAGGGCTCCCTCTGCTCCTTCAAATACCCAAATTTTTGCTTCATTCTTTGCCTTCAGCTGGCGAAGGAAATCAGTCGTACCGCTTGTAAAGTGTGCGATCATTTGTATTCAACCTCCTGGCAGTATGTTAAAGTCAGTGTAGCAATTACACATTGCGTAATGCAAGCTGGGGCTCCAATGGATAGAAAGATGGGTAAATGGCATTTTTTGTCGTATAATAAGGGTTATAGAATGAACATGGGGGATTTGTAAGAGGTGAAAGAAACGTTATGAAACGATCAGAGCATAAGCAGCATAAACGGATGCGCAGGAAGACATTGTACCTTTTCGGAACGGGTATTATTTTAGCGGGCATCACGGCTGTCTATATCCTGTTATTTTTCGGGGGAAGACTCGTTATTGATAAAGATGATCTGACGTTGAAGGCAGCTTCAACAGTCGAGAACCAGGATGGGGAAGTCATAGCGGAATTCTATGAAGAAAACCGGGAGCCTGTCAAATTCGATGAGATTTCCGAACATGTAAAAAATGCTTTTGTTTCCATAGAAGACGCCAGGTTCTACAGTCATCATGGTATTGATCTCCGTGCGACGGCACGAGCTTTGTATCGTGATATTCTGGCAATGAGCAAAGTAGAAGGCGGAAGCACAATTACACAGCAGACAGCCAAAAATCTCTTTTTCAAAAATGATAAGACCTTCACTCGAAAAGCGAAGGAAGCGATGGCTGCTATATACTTGGAGAGACATTACACGAAGAAGCAGATCCTCGAATATTATCTGAATGAAATTTATTTTGCACATGGCCTTTATGGAATAGAGTCCGCAGCCAATTATTACTTCAATAAGAGTGCAAGCGACTTGACGCTCTCGGAAAGTGCGATGCTGGCAGCTTTGTCAAAAGCACCGAATACGTACTCGCCGAATAATAATCCGGACTTGGCAAAAGAAAGACGTAATCTTGTGCTGGATGAGATGGAAGAGCAGGGTTATATAACAGCCGATGAAAAGGAAGCTGCTCAAGCGGAGGAACTTGGCGTAACCGAGCCTGAGGAAGAACAAGAGCGTCCTTGGATCGAGAGTTATATTGATTTGGTAGCAGAAGAAGCACAGGAGAAATATGATCTATCTTTGGAAAATCTGCGTACAGGCGGATATCGTATCGTGGTGAATGTGGATGAAGACATCCAGCGCACAGCTTACAATACGATGCAGGATGATACGTATTTCGATGGTTCGACCGATAGCATTGAAGGAGCCTTTGTGATGCTTGATCAGAATTCAGGCAAAATCGTCGCAGCAGTAGGAGCCCGTGAGTTTCAATACGGGGATTTGAACCGGGTGACAGTTCAGCGGCAGCCAGGATCTGTCATGAAGCCGCTAGCGGTTTACGGGCCGGCATTGGATACAGGCGATTACAACGCATACAGTGAGCTGCCTGATGAGAAGAAGACTTATGACAATGGAAAGTATTCTGTATCGAACTACAACGACCAGTATGAAGGCGACATCACAATGTATGAGGCCTTGCAGGAATCGAAGAATACGACAGCTGTTTGGCTGCTTGACCAAATCGGTATCAAAACAAGCAAATCGTATTTGGAGAAAATGCATATCGACCTGCCGGAGGATAAAGGTCTGTCAATTGCCCTTGGCGGCTTGAAGGAAGGCTTGACGCCGCTTCAAATAGCGGAAGGATTCCGGACATTTGCACATGAAGGACAATGGATTGAATCACAATCCATCAATGCGATTTATGACCGTAATGGGGAAGCTGCCTTCAAGGCAGAACCGCAAACAGAAGACGTATTCTCGGAACAGACTGCCTGGGATATGACACGTATGCTGCAAGGAGTCATCACCGGGGGTACCGGAACGGCTGGTACGTATTACGGGGCTCTGGCTGGAAAGACAGGAACGACGCAGCATCCGACTGTGGATGGTGCGGATAAGGATGCCTGGTTTGCTGGATACACACCAGAATATGTCGCAGTAAGCTGGATGGGTTACGACAAAACAAACGATAAGAACTATCTGGAGAGCGGCAGTTCGATGCCGACAGCGCTCACGAAATCAATTTTGCGGCAAGTTTCTCAATATAGGACAATGTCGACAAGCTTCGAGAAGCCGGAAAACGCAGAAGATATCGGCGGTCCGGTTGAATTGCCGACCATTACGGATGCTTCTATATCCTACGGTTTCGGGGGTCTTCGGATCGTTAATGCTGATTTGACCTGGACAGCAAGCGATGATAAGCGAATCATCTATCATATTTACAAAGAAACAGACGATGGTGCAGAGAAAATCGGGGAAGTACAAGGAAAAGGATCCTTTACAGTGGATAAAGTCAATCCGTTGAAAGACGCCACCTATTATGTAGTTCCGTTCAATCCGCTGACAGATGAAAGCGGTGCTGAATCCAACCATACTGTCCTATCTGGTTTCGGATTCTGACGATTTTCACGACTCTGACACAATTCTGCAAAAAATGGGGTTTTTATGAGTCAAATGCTATACAAATACTTATGAAATTTCGTATAGTGGGAACGGATAATGAGGAGACGAAGGAGAACGATTATGCCTAACATCAAAAATGATACAATGCTGCGTGCATTCCGCGGAGAAGCAACGGATTACACGCCAGTTTGGTATATGCGCCAAGCAGGGAGATCGCAAAAAGAATACCGCGAGCTCAAAGAGAAATATTCTCTGTTTGAAATTACGCATCAGCCTGAGCTAGCAGCTTATGTGACAAGACTGCCAGTCGAACAGTATGATGTCGATGCAGCAATTTTATATAAAGATATCATGACACCACTGCCAGGTATTGGCGTAGATGTCGATATCAAGTCAGGAATCGGTCCTGTGATCGCCAACCCTATCCGCAGCATCCAAGATGTGGAGAAGCTTGGCACGCTGGATCCAAAGCGTGACGTTCCATACATACTGGATACGATCAAGCTGCTGACAGAAGAACAGCTGGAAGTACCGCTGATTGGTTTTTCAGGGGCGCCGTTTACATTGGCTAGCTACATGATCGAAGGCGGACCATCCAGAAACTATCATAAGACAAAGTCGCTTATGTATAGTGACCCAGCTGCATGGTTTGCATTGATGGATAAGCTTGCGGAAGTATCTATCACTTATGCGAAAGCACAAGTGGCAGCCGGAGCATCAGCTATCCAGATTTTCGACTCATGGGTAGGGGCTTTGAATGCAGCAGATTATCGTATGTACATCAAGCCGACAATGGAGCGTATATTCAATGAGCTTCGTGAGACAAATGTTCCGCTTATCCTATTCGGTGTAGGAGCAAGTCATCTGATCATGGAATGGAACGATTTGCCGGTGGATGTAATAGGACTTGACTGGAGAATCTCCATTAAAGAAGCAAGGGAAAAAGGTATCACGAAGACGCTTCAAGGTAATCTTGACCCAGCATTCCTGACAAGCGAATGGAGTGTTCTGGAGGAAAGAGCTAAATCGATTTTGGACCAGGGCCGGGAATCTGGACCGCATGTGTTCAATCTTGGTCATGGCGTCACGCCGGAAATCCAGCCAAGTGTGCTGAAGAAGCTGACTGCCTTCATCCATTCGTATTCCGTTAAACAAAACTCTAATTTATAACCCGAGGTGTAAGACATGACAAAGAAAAAAGTTGGTTTACTAGTTATGGCGTACGGTACGCCTTATAAAGAAGAAGACATTGAACGTTATTATACAGATATCCGTCACGGACGTAAGCCTACACCGGAAATGCTCGAAGATTTGACTAGCCGTTATAAAGCAATCGGCGGTATTTCCCCGCTTGCACGTATTACGCAGGAACAAGCTGATGCAATGGAAACTGCTTTGAATAAGTATCAGGATGCTATCGAATTCAAAGCTTATCTTGGATTGAAGCATATCGAGCCTTCCATCGAAGACGGTGTGGCTGAAATGGCGAAGGATGGTATTACAGAAGCTATTTCAATCGTATTGGCACCACACTACAGCACATTCAGTGTGAAATCTTACAACGAGCGTGCTCATAAAGCAGCTGCAGAAGCTGGCAATCTTCAAATCACGTCTGTGGAAAGCTGGTATGACGAACCAGGCTTCATCAAATATTGGTCAGATAATATTTCTGAAATCTTTGCGGGTATGGACAAAGAAGAGCGTGATAAAGCAGCACTGATCGTATCTGCTCACAGTCTTCCAGAAAAAATCCTTCAAAATGGCGATCCATACCCTGATCAGCTGAAACGTACAGCAGATTTGATCCAAGAACAGACTGGTATCAAGAATGTAGAGCTTGGCTGGCAGAGTGAAGGTAATACACCAGATCCTTGGCTTGGACCGGATGTACAGGATCTTACTCGCGAGCTTTACGAGAAAAAGGGCTATCGTTCCTTCGTATATGCACCAGTCGGCTTCATCGCTGACCATTTGGAAGTGCTTTATGATAATGATTATGAGTGTAAGGTCGTTTGTGACGAATTAGGCGCAAAATACTACCGTCCTGCAATGCCGAATACAGACCAGCAGTTCATCAATACATTGGCGAAGGTGGTATTGGAGCAGCAGGCACGAGTTGAGCGTCATGGCTGAGAAAAAACAGATAGCGATCGTCGGGGGCGGTATTGCCGGCCTGACGACCGCTTATTACCTTCAGAAGCAGATACGCGCCTATCGTCTGGATTATGAAGTAAAGCTGTTTGAAGCGTCCAGCCATCTTGGCGGAAAGATTGACACGCTTAAAAAAGATGGATTTGTAATTGAACGCGGTCCTGATTCTTTTTTAGCACGTAAGGAATCAGCATCCCGTCTCATTCATGACATCGGCATGGAGAAGGATCTTGTTCGGAACAATACGGGACAGTCCTATATCCTGGCTGGCAAGAAGCTGCATAAGATGCCAAAACGGGCCTTTATGGGTGTACCGACGGAATTAAAGCCGTTTTATCAGTCACGTTTGCTTTCTACCAAAGCAAAAGCGCGTATAAGCGTTGAACCGATGCTGCCAAAAGGAAAAGAAGCACAGGATCAATCCATGGGATTATTCTTCCGCCGACGCTTCGGTGATGAGCTGGTAGAGAATGTGCTGGAGCCGCTTTTGTCTGGCGTATATGCGGGTGAAATCGATGAATTGAGTTTGATGGCAACTTATCCAAAATTCTATGAAGTAGAACAGCAGTATGGAAGTGTTATCAAAGGATTGCAGGCGACGATGCCAAAACCTCCTAAACAGAAGAAAGATGTAAAGCCTCCGGGTGCATTCCTTTCTTTGAAGAACGGACTTGGGTCGTTGGTGGAAGGTATGGAAGCAAAGCTTGATCCTGGTACTGTTCATCTGGAAACAAGTGTCGATCATATCGAACGCAAAGCAGATCATTATCATTTGCTGCTCGGCAATGGTGAAGTATTCCGTGCGGATGCCGCAGTGCTTGCTTCACCTTTCTTTGCGGTTCAGCGCATGTTCAGTCAGTATGACTTCATGGAACAGCTGAAAGAGATGAAGGCAACATCTGTTGCAACGGTAGCGATGACATTCGATGCCTCTGCTATCAAGAAGGATATCGATGGTACAGGTTTTGTGATCTCACGCAACAGTAAGTACCGGATTACAGCATGTACGTGGACACATAAAAAGTGGGAAGGTACGACGCCAGAAGGCAAAGTCATGCTCCGCTGCTACGTGGGCAGACCAGATGACAGCGGTATAGTGGATTTATCCGATGAGGAAATTGTCCGGATCGCTTTAAAAGATTTGAATAAAATCATGAAAATAAAAAGCAAGCCGCAATTTTCCGTGGTCAGCCGCTGGAAAAAAGCGATGCCGCAATACGTAGTCGGCCATTTGCAGCGTGTCGCTGATGTGCGCGCCAATATGGCCATTCACCTTCCAGGAGTATTCCTTGCAGGTGGTTCCTACGATGGAATCGGTATCCCGGATTGTATTGATAGTGGCGAACAAGCGGTACAAAATGTACTTGCTTACTTACGCGAAAAAAGCTTCTCCTGAGGGAGAAGCTTTTTTTAATTATTCTTTTTGATCTCGACAGCATATTTAAGCTCTTGAAGCTATCAGGAACTATGGGAGTATGGCTTGCTTTTTTTCTTGTTCCAAGCCTCGATAGCTTGACTGCGCGATTTTCCTTTATTTATAGGGTTAGAGAAAAAGTCACGGATGAATCGGTTATATTCGAACTGAGGGGCAATGTCTTTCTTGTAAGCAGAGTCTTGCTTGCGGGTTTCTTCCTCATGCCACGCATTGATGGCATCTGCGTATGTTTTGCCGATATTTGCCCGGAAGTAGTCTTGTATGTAGGTCGAAAAATGGAAATGCGGTCCGATTTCCTGTTTAAAGAATGCTCGTACTTTCTGGCTGCATCGATGGTCTTCTGTGATGATAGTAGAGTAGCTGAGTGGTTCGTTTGATTTCTTTCTTTTGCGTGATTTTTTTTGTTTTGGTTTTTCTATGAGACCGTCCCGCAGAAAGCTTTCAATTCTTGCTGTGATTTCCATCTTGGAACCGGAGACAGGCAATTCGTTTTCCCGGCAGAATTGGACAAGTTCTTCCTTCAGCCAATAATAATCTAAAAAATCATCTGCATTTGTGATACGCGTCAATTCTGGTCTCATGATATTTCCCCCACATGCGTTTTTTTCTCTTTTTGTTATATTATGTCATATGTACAGAAAGGAGACTAGTCCTTGACTGGAGAACTCCTTACAGATTAGGTGGTTTATATGCATGGATTTCGGTAATGGTAACAGTAGAAGGAGAGGTGCAGAAAGTATGAAATTGACAGTGATAGGATTTTGGGGTGCATACCCAGGCAGAGAGAGTGCAAGCTCTTGTTATTTAGTGGAAAAGGACGGGTATGCCTTGCTGCTGGATTGCGGAAGCGGTGCGCTATCGAGGATGCCGGCTTTCATCGATCCGAAGGAATTGAATGCGGTTGTCGTAAGTCACTATCATCCGGATCATATCGCAGACATCGGAGCTCTGCAGCATGTTTGGCAAGTACAGAACAGCTTGAAAGGTACAGAAGACGTGCTGCCGATTTATGGTCACGAGGAAGATGAAGAGGGCTTTAAGAACCTGACGCATAAATTTACCGAGGGTATTGCCTACAAGCCGGATGAAATTTTGAGCATTGGGCCTTTTGCTATCACATTTATGAAAACAAAACATCCCGTACCGTGCTATGGGATGCGGATTACAGATGGTGTCTCTGATATCGTTTATACAGCTGATTCCAGTTATTTGGAGGGATGGGCGGAGTTCAGCAAGGATGCCGATCTGCTTATCACGGATTGTAATTTCTACCAGCATCAGGATGGAGAGTCTGCCGGTCATATGAACAGCCTGCAGGTGGGCGGCATTGCGGAGAAAGCTGGTGTGAAGCATCTCTTTCTCAGTCATTTGCCGCACTTCGGGGAACACAGGCAGCTGCTGGAAGAAGCAAGCAGTGTCTACAGCGGGAAAGTAAACCTTGCATACGAAGGGCTCACATGGGAAGGGTAACACCTTCCCGTTTTATCTGAATTGCTATCATGCTGAGGATTCGGTAGAATATTACTAGGGTAAACAATTTCTGACACTGGGGGTCTTTATTTTGCGTTTTATCGATAATGAAGGTATTACAGATCCAAGGATCAACCTTGCGATCGAGGAGTATGTGCTAAAAAACTTCGGCAAAGACGATACATATTTGCTTTTTTATATCAATGAACCATCCATCATCATCGGCCGGAACCAGAACACGATTGAAGAAATCAATACAAAGTACGTTGACGATAACGGTATAAAGGTAGTACGCCGCTTATCCGGAGGCGGAGCTGTATACCATGATTTAGGGAATTTGAATTTCAGCTTCATTACACAGGATGATGGCAACAGCTTCCAGGACTTTGCTAAATTCACAAAGCCGGTTACGGATGCTTTGAATAAGCTTGGTGTACCAGCAGAATTGAAAGGGCGGAATGATTTACTTGTTGGTGAACGCAAGATTTCCGGAAATGCGCAATTCTCGACTCGCGGATTGATGTTCAGTCATGGTACATTGATGTACGATTCAGAGATCGAACATGTCGTTTCCGCTTTGAAGGTGAAGAAAGAGAAAATCGAATCCAAAGGAATCAAATCTATCAGAAGCCGTGTAGCGAATATCTCGGAATTCATGGATAACAAAATTCCTATGGACGAATTCAAGGACATCCTGCTTCGCTATATTTTCAATGTGGAGGATACAAAGGATGTACCGCGTTACAAGCTGACAGAAGAAGATTGGAAAGCAATCCATAAAATCAGTGAAGAACGCTATCAGAAATGGGAATGGAACTACGGCAAGTCGCCGAGCTTCAATATTCAGCAGACGCATAAATTCCCATCAGGGAATGTTGATATCCGCCTGGATGTGAAGAACGGCATCATTGAGCAAATCCGCGTTTTCGGTGATTACTTTGGAGTCGGCGAAGTCGGAGAGCTTGAAGAAAAGCTGAAAGGTGTCCGTTATGAACGCGAGTCGATTCAGCAAGCACTGGCAGATGTAAATGTGAGCCACTACCTAGGTAAGATCGAGAAGGATGACTTTATTGATCTTATGTATTGATCATCTATGAGACGACCTCCGGGCCGTCTCTTTTTTACAGGAGGAATCGGATGAAACGGGTACTGCTTGCTTATATGATTTTTCTTTTGGCAATCTGGATATTCTTTCCGTTCTTCTATACGGAGTGGAATAGCGGTGTGAGCACTTACGCAAGTATCGGTCATGCCGTTTATTTTTCAAGGCTTCCGTTATTGCCGCTATTCCTTTATGCAGTTTGGAAGAGCGATAAGCTGCAGGCAGTCGCTGCTAAAATGGAACAGCGACTGCCTAAAGTTGTTGCGACAGCCTTTTATCTGCTCCTTTTGGCTGTCTGCTACGGCATCATTCAGCTGCCATTCCGGATAGCGGGTTATTGGAATGCGCGCCATGCACAGATCAGTGTCCAGCCGTTCTTGGATTGGGCAGGAGAATATGTACTAAGCTTATTTCTCTTTTATTTGGCTGTCACAGCAGTTGTTTTCGTATCGCAGTTTCTAATGAAAAGATTCCGTAAAAAGTGGTGGCTGCTTCTTTGGCTGCTGCTTGTACCAAGTGCCATTTTTGTTGTTTATGTCCAGCCGATGTGGATTGATCCCCTTTATGAAGATTTCTATCACCTTCGGGATGGGGAGCTGCGAACAGAGATAGAACAGCTGGCTGGTGAGGCTGGAATTCCCGATGCAACACTGCTGGAAGTCGATAAAAGCTCTAAAACAGTTACGTATAATGCATATGTGACGGGGCTTTTCGGCAGTGCTCGTGTGGTACTATATGATACGACCGTCGACGGCTTGGACCAAGACGAGGTGCTGTTCATCGTCGCCCATGAAATCGGTCATTATGTACTGCATCATGTGTACTGGGGGACTGCAGGTTTTCTTGTTCTTGGTTTTATTCTCCTTTGGGTGGCAAAAAGACTATCAGACAAGTTATTGGCTAAAAGACAGATACGTGCGTATCAGCTTAGAGCAGTGCCTTTCTTCCTGCTTATCCTTAGCACATTGCAGTTTGCAAGTCAGCCTGTGTCCCTTTATGTATCGCGGGAAATGGAGCGGCAGGCAGATACTTATGCGCTGGAGCATGCACCTGATACTGAAGCAGGCATTCGCATGTTCCAGAATATGCAGCAGGTTTCCAAAGGCGATCCGAATCCTTGGCCGCTGTTCGAATGGCTGCGCTCTACGCATCCATCTAATCAGGAGCGTATTGAAACAATTGAATCTTATCAGGAAAACAGGTAGAGAAATAAGCTCTCTACCTGTTTTTGTAAGGATTCTATTAAGAAAGCGGATTTCTCCTGTTTTTAGACTTGAGATTTTGCTATTGTAGAATCAATCCCTCTTTTCCCTGCATCAGAAAGGATGTTTTAAGATGCAGCAGATAGAACAAAATCCAACCATGGCAGAACTCACACCGCTTACAATGGCTGTACTGCCGAAGCTCCTCGAAAACGGCCAGCCTGGCTGTGAGGTTATCGAAACAGAAGATAGTTTTACCTTTCGCACTCCTCCGAGCAGATTCATCGATTTGGCTTGCAAGTTCTATGGAAGCAGCTTAAAAGGAAGACAGGCAGGTGTGAAGGATATATGCGGAATCACACACAAGGCCCCGATATCGATAGACCCCGTCAGCGGTATGTATTTCTTTCCTACCTCTTCGCCGCTCTCCCATGCATGCTCCTGGATTTCCCATTCCCACATCAAGCGGATAGAAGCCGCCCCGCATCAGCGAACAACCCTCACATTTAAAAATGGCCATACACTCATCCTTGATGTGTCATATGGATCCATGATGAACCAGGTACAGCGAACTGCGCAATACCGATTTTTGCTGGATAAGCGGATCAGGCATTTGTGGAAGTATGGCGGGGACCAGATTGCGGAGCCTTTTGTGTAAGCTCCATCAAAATGGCCTCGACTTTCTTCCGAATTGCGGGATTGAAATAGTTCCGCTTTTCCTCACATTCCTTCGTGATGAAAAGGAAGGTGGTGAAGGCGTCGTTTTTCTCTGCTGTCACAATCTGCATATTATGCTGACGAAGCTGGATGCGCAGCTGTCGGCGCTCCTCCAATGCAGCTTTCTCCATCGATTGTAATGTATGTAACAGATGCGCTTTTATCTTATGCTTTCCTTCTTCTACAATCCGGATATCCTGCTGCAGGACAACAATGGCCATTGATAGAAACAGAAAGCGGGATCCCAGCTTATATTCCGACTCACTAAGACAACGCATATGCCTTTCCTCCTAATACGAACATGTGTTCTAGTATACCCTATTGTATGCAAAGTGAAAACAGGATACTACAGGTAATTTTCAAATTGACTAACCAAATGCAGGAAAAGAAGGGATTATCCTGTCAGACTTTGCATGCTTGGGCTTTTCGTTTAGAATAGATAAAAGATGTTTTGCTGGGAATAGGAGAATGGTTAGATGGTCTTAGGTTTTGGATGGAACGACTTAATGGAAATGTTCCGTAATGGAACATGGGACGATTATGCAAAGTCCCTGCTTGATCGATATGAGAATCTGGGTCCTATACCCGGCATTTTGCTTCCCTATTTGGAAGCTTTCCTGCCGTTTCTGCCGCTTGTTGTCTTCGTACTGACGAACACTGTGGCGTACGGCCTGCTATGGGGCTTCCTATATTCGTGGATTGGTACGTCGCTTGGAGCGATTACTGTTTTCTGGCTGATACGCCGGTACCGACATACACGTGTGATCAATTGGCTGCGGCATAATAAACAAGTAAATCGAATAACCGAATGGCTGGATCGTCATGGTTTTGGCCCGTTATTCATTCTTTTATGCTTTCCATTTTCGCCCTCGGCTATCATCAATGTAGTCGCCGGCTTATCGAGGATCAGTCTGCAGCAGTTCGCTTTGGCGGTATTTCTCGGTAAAGCGCTGATGATATTTTCTATTGCTTATGTTGGTGACAGTCTGACTTCCTTTGCGGAGAACCCGATCAAGACGGTCGTCGTAGCTGTTGCAATCATCCTGTTTTGGATGATAGGGAAGTACGTAGAAGGAAGATTGAAGAAGAAGAATGGGAAGCAGGAGCAATCACATAAGGATTAAAGATATTCAAGCCGGGGTAAAGTGTTGCAAAACACTTACACCGGAGGAAAGCACATGAAAAAGAAAAAACGTTGGAAGTTTTTCTTCCTGTTTGCCGGCATCGTGCTTTTGATTTTCTGTTCCAGGGAATTAATCTTTGCGGATTATCGTGTGGAAGGGGAGTCAATGGAGCCGACCTTGCAGGACGGTAACTTCCTGATGGTGAACAAGTTCATGAACGACGCAGATAGTATCCAACGTTTCGATGTCATCGTTTTTCACGCAACAGAGGATGAGGATTATGTGAAGCGTGTCATTGGAATGCCGGGGGATGCAGTGGAAGTAAGGAATGACAGACTGTTCGTAAACGGTGAATACAGACCGGAGCATTATCTGGAAAATTATAAGAAGGATGTCGATGGTCAGCTGACATATGATTTCACATTGAAAGACGTTACCGGGCGTACGACAGTACCAGACGGAATGCTGTTCGTAATGGGTGACAACCGCAGGGACAGCCTTGATAGCCGCTCATTTGGCTTCATTCCGATTGAACAAGTTGTCGGGAAAGTAGATGCCCAGTTCTGGCCAATGTCCGCTTCGGGACTTGGGGTTTAGCTCCTTATCTTTGATAAGGAGCTTTTCCAGTATATACAAGCGAACAAATGTGCGCATCTGTTTTCCTTTAAACCGCTGAACATGATAGAATAAGATTACTAGATTGGAAGACAGGAGTGGAGCTTAGAATGGGTGTACGTTTTATCATCGGCCGGTCCGGAGCGGGAAAGAGCCGTGCATGTCTCGATGAAATTGCAGCTAAATTAAACAATGATCCGATGGGGTCGAATATATTTTATTTGGTTCCGGATCAAATGACCTTCCAGCAGGAGCAGGCACTGATCAGGCAGACCGGAGTTGAAGGCAGCATCCGTGCGCAGGTATACAGTCTGTCGCGGCTGGCTTGGTATGTCCTGCAGGAGACAGGCGGTGCGACTAAGCAGTTCATAACATCGACAGGTGTACAAATGATGCTCCGGAAAATTACCGAGGAACGTAAATCTGACTGGAATGTCTTTCAGAAAGCAATCGAGAAGAACGGTTTTATGGGACAGCTGGAAAGCATGATCACGGAGCTGAAGCGCTATCGTGTCACGCCGGAGCTTCTTCATGCCCAAATCCGGGAGATGGAGCAGTTCCAGCAGCAGCATTCCCCTGAAGTTACACTTCGGGATAAGCTGGAGGATATCAGCTATATTTACGATCGGCTGACCGCTCTTTTACGGGATAAGTATATCGACAGCGAGGACCAGCTGCATTTGCTGGCATCTAAAATACCATTGTCGCGTTCTATCAAAGGATCAGAGATTTATCTGGATGGGTTCCATCAATTCACGCCGCAGGAGCTGGAGGTGATTGGTGCACTGATGACAGAAGCAGAGCAAGTGACAGTAACGCTTACATTGGACGGTGCAAACCGTCAGGATGTCGACGAGCTGGATTTGTTCGCACGTACACATGATACATTCCTTCAGATCAAGCAGACGGCACAGGAAAGAAACGTACCGATTACGTCAATCGAGCAGCTGAGTCCCTCTGATGGGCGCTTCGGGAATAATCCTGCTTTCCTTCATTTGGAGAAGCATTTGGAAACTCGTCCAGCCCCGACATTTAAACAGGAAGTACCAATCACTTTGGCACAGGCAGTCCACCCAAGAGCAGAGGTGGAAGGTGCGGCGCAGGAGATTGTGAAGCTCGTACGGGAAAAAGGCTACCGTTATCAAGATATTGCGTTGCTGCTCAGACAGGCGGATGTATACCATGAACTGATTGAAACAGTATTTGCGGATTATCATATACCTGTTTTCATCGATCAGAAAAAGCCGATGATCCATCATCCGCTGCTGGAACTGATCCGCTCAGGGATGGAAGTTGTTGACGGGAATTGGCGATATGAAGCTGTGTTCCGTGTATTGAAGACAGGCCTCATCCCAGCTACCGATGAAGTCTATCCGCTGACGGAAGAAGCGATTGATGAACTGGAGAACTATTGCCTGGAATATGGTATCCGCTCCAGGGATCGCTGGCTGCAGAAGGAAGACTGGATTTTCCAGCGGTTCCGCGGTTTTGATACAACGCGTCAAACAGATAAGGAATTGGAAACCCAGAAACGGATCAATCATTACCGTCGTCAAGTAGCGGATGCGATGAAAAAATTTGATCGGAAGCTGCGGGAAGGCAAGACATTCCGCGAGCGCTCGGTTGCTGTTTACAATTGGCTGGAACAGCTGCAAGTACCGCAGCGTCTTGAGGCAATGCAAGTTGTATTTGATGATCGCGGCGAATTGGAAAGAGCAAGGGAGCAAGATCAGGTTTGGGACAGTGTACTTCAGCTGTTGGATGAAGCAGTGGAGATTGTCGGGGACGAACGCGTTTCCCTGCAAGTTTTCCGACACACGATGGAGACTGGTTTTGAATCACTTGAATTTGCCCATATTCCGCCTAGCCTGGATCAGGTGATTGTCGGTACGATCGACCATAGTAAGGTGAGCGGATTGAAATGTGCTTTCCTGCTCGGAGTCAACGAAGGTGTGTGGCCGATGAAGCCGAAGCCTGATGGACTTATCAGCGAGGAAGACCGGGAAGTACTGGCTGTATACGGCTTGCAGCTTGCAGCCGGAAGCAAGCGCCAGCTGCTGGATGAAAGCTTTTATATGTATCTTGCGTTTACGGCAGCAAGTGAGCGGCTTTGGGTAAGCTATCCGATCAGTGACCAGGAAGGAAAAGCAAAAATGGCTTCTTCCCTTGTACAGCGCATGAAGGACCTGTTCGACTGGTGCTGTGACGAGCGCATGCTGCAGGATCCGGAGGACAGCCTGGATACGGCTCGTTTTGTTGCTACCATCGACCAGAGCCGGTCTGCGCTTACGACCCAGCTGGCCCGCAAAATGCGGAGTTATCCAGTTCATCCTGTTTGGGATAGCGTATTGAACTGGTTCATCAGCCACGAGAGCAAGGAGGAGCTCACAGGCAGGATACTCCAAAGTCTCTTATATCGGAATGAAACAGAGGATTTGGCAGAAGAGACGAAGGAGCAGCTTTTCCCGAAAAAGGTGAAGGCAAGTGTATCTCGCTTGGAAACTTACTATCGCTGTTCTTATCAGCATTTTGCCAAGTACAGTCTTGGTCTGGAAAACAGACGGACATACAAGCTGGATGCCCCGGATATCGGACAGCTTTTCCATGAAGCATTAAAGCAAATCACAGACTGGGTGCAGCTGGAGGACCGGAATTATGCACAGCTCAACCGGGAAGATGCAACAGGATATGCAAAACGGGCGATGGGCAGCCTCGCACCTGTACTGCAGAACCAGATTCTCCATAGCTCCAATCGGTTCAAATATATCCAGCAAAAGCTTCAGGAAATAATTGCACGTGCTGCCTACACGCTGAGTGAACAGGCGCGGCAAAGCAAATTTTCTCCGGTCGGGCTCGAGCTAGACTTCGGGGAGAACCAGACACTGCCGCCGATTGAAATCACACTGCCAAATGGCTACGATGTACAGCTGAGAGGGCGAATTGACCGCGTCGACAAGGCAATCGATCAGGAAGATTTGTTTCTTCGTATCATTGATTATAAATCCAGCAGCAAAGCGCTGAATCTGACAGAAGTCTACTATGGTCTTGCGCTCCAGATGCTTGCTTATCTGGATGTTGTTTTGTCTCATTCGGAGCAGTGGCTCGGTCTCAAGGCCACCCCGGCAGGCGTGCTGTACTTCCATGTGCATAATCCGCTCATCTCCCAATCAAGCAGATCACAGGTGGATATTGAGGATGAGATATTCAAGAAATTCAAAATGCAGGGCATGCTGCTTGAAAACGAATCTGTTGCCCGGATGATGGATACATCACTGGAATCAGGGATGAGTAAAATCATTCCGGCAGGCCTGAAAAAGGATGGTGCATTCCGAGCTGGCTCCCAGACGGCAGATCAAGACACTTTCCATGCGCTGCAGCAGCATACTAGATTTTTAATGGAACAAGCTGGGCTGGATATAACTAATGGCGGGGTGCACTTGAATCCGTATCGCCATCATGATAGAAGTGCTTGTACATTTTGTGATTTCAAGGCAGTGTGCCAATTTGACGCATCACTTGCCGGCAATCAGTATCGTGCAATAAAAGATATGAAGGATGAAGATGTTTTGAATAGCATTAAAAAGGAGGTGGAACGACATGGTAAAGTGGACTGATGAACAACAGCTGGCTATTGACGCGAAAGGTCATGATATCTTAGTCGCAGCTGCTGCAGGTTCTGGGAAAACTGCTGTTTTGGTTGAACGTATCATACAAAAGCTTGTGAATCAAAACGATCAGGTTGATATCGATCAGCTGCTGGTCGTGACTTTCACGAATGCAGCGGCGCAAGAGATGCGCAGCCGGATAGGAACAGCCCTTGAAAAGGCGCTTGAGGAGAATCCTTCCTCACAGCATCTTCGCAAGCAGCTGTCATTATTGCAGAACGCGTCTATTTCCACGCTCCACTCGTTCTGCCTGGACGTTGTACGCAAGTATGCGTATCTTCTGGACTTGGATCCAGGGTTCCGTATTGCAGATGATTTGGAAGCAGATTTGATCCGCCAGGAAGTAATCGGGGATTTGCTTGAAGAATGGTACGGTAAGGAAGGCGAGGAGCAAGCAGCTTTCTTTGGCGTAGTTGACCGTTTCAGCAATGACCGCAATGACTTGGAAGTAGAAGATCTTATTCTGAAATTGTATGATTTTGCTACCCAGAATCCATATCCGGAGGCTTGGCTTGATCAGATGGCGGAGCTGTATAATGTGTCGGCTATCCAGGATGAGAATGAATTGCCATGGCTTCAAGTGTTGAAGCGTGAGGCAAACGATCAGCTGCAGGCGATGCTGCAGGAAGCAGATCAAGCTCTCGCGCTGACACGCGAACCGGATGGACCGTATCATTACGCAGAAACGTTCGAGGCTGAAAGGAAGTTCATTGCTGAAGCGAAACTGCTTGTGGAAGGAAGCTGGGATGATGCTGTAAGTTTCATCAAAGAGCAGTCATTCGGCAGACTTTCCGGTAAAAAGGTTGACTGTGATGACATGAAAAAATCGCAGGCAAAAGCATTGCGTGATTCTTATAAGAAGAGATGGGGCAAGCTTGCCGGCGACTGGTTTGCTCGAAAGCTTGAAGTCTATTTATCAGATATGCTCGAGCTTTACCCATCAATCCAGCAGCTCGCATTATTAGTCAAGCAATTCCGCAGCCGTTATCAATTGGAAAAACGGGAGCGGGCACTGGTCGATTTCTCAGATTTGGAGCATTTTTGCCTGGAAGTGCTGATCGATGAAAACAGCACACCGGAACAGATCATAGCTTCAAGCATTGCCCAAAGCTATCAGAATCGATTCAAGGAATTATTATTAGATGAATACCAGGATACAAACCTGGTACAGGAAACATTGGTTACATTGCTTTCTGACCGTTCAGGAAGCGGGAATATGTTCATGGTTGGAGATGTCAAACAGAGTATCTATCGCTTCCGTCATGCTGAACCGACGTTATTCTTGAATAAATATAAAACTTTCTCTGACCCAGAACATCCTGGTATGCGCATTGATTTAGCCAGCAATTTCCGCAGCCGGCAGCAGGTTCTGGACGGGGCGAACTATATTTTCCGTCAGCTTTTCTCAGAAGATGTCGGGGAAATGCAGTATGAAAAGGAAGCGGAGCTCATCTATGCAAATAAAATGTATGATGATTTGAAGCAGGATGATACTGACGTTGAATTAGTCATTATCAATCGTGATGGTACGGAAGAAACGGAAGACGCTGACACCGATACCGAAATGGTGGAGGATTTGGAAAAAGCACAGCTGGAAGGCCGTGCGTACAGCAGGATGATTCAGCAATGGATTGGTCACGATGGTCACGATGCAATGAAAGTTGTCGATAAATCCACACAGCAGCAGCGCGATATACAATATCGCGATATTGTCATCCTGCTGCGCTCCATGACATGGGCGCCGGCGATTGTGGAAGAGCTGAAACAGCAAGGCATCCCGGTATACGCAGAGCTTTCGACAGGCTATCTGGAAGCCATTGAAATCAAAGTGATGATGAGTGTGCTGAAAATAATCGATAATCCGCTTCAGGATATACCGTTCGCTGCCGTTTTGCGTTCTCCTATCATCGGTCTGAAGGAAGATGATCTTGCCAAAATAAGACTGGCTGACCAGCGAAGCAGCTATTACGAAGCTGCTAGGGCTTATATTCGGACTGCCAATGATGAGATCTCTATCAAAATCGAACGGCTGATGGAGTGGCTTCGTTCCTGGAGAATGGAGGCAAGACAGGGTGCGCTGTCAGCTCTGATTTGGTCAATCATGAGGGAAACGGGCTACTACGATTTTGTGGGCGGTATTCCAGGCGGCCGGCAGCGTCAGGCGAATCTGCGCGCCCTTTATGATCGGGCGCGAAACTACGAGAATACATCATTCCGCGGATTGTTCCGCTTCGTGAAGTTCATCGAAAGAATGGAGGAACGCGGAGACGATCTTGGAGCGGCGAAGGCTTTAGGTGAACAGGAAGATGTAGTACGGATCATGACGATCCATAAAAGCAAGGGTCTTGAGTTTCCTGTCGTCATAACGGGTGCGATGGATAAAACATTCAATCAGCAGGACTTGAGAGAACGCTATTTACTGCATAAAGATTTAGGGTTTGGCAGTAAATATATTGATCCAGTGAAACGACTTATGTATCCTACTTTGATTTACCATGCATTAAAGGCAGAGAAGCAGCGGGAGTCACTTGCAGAAGAGATGCGGGTGCTTTATGTTGCCTTGACACGCGCAAAAGAAAAATTGGTCATGGTCGGTAATGTCGCATCATTGGAGAAAAAGCTGCAAAAGTGGCATCAGGTGGCGGAACATCCGTCTTGGGTACTGCCTTCGCATTATCGCTTGGAAGCAACGTCTTATTTGGATTGGGTGGCACCTGCGCTAATGCGGCATGAACAAGCCATCGAACTGAGAGCAGAAGAGCTGTCCCGGCAGCTGCCGACTGAAATCACGGCAGATAGTTCCCAGTGGCGTATACGCATCCAAGAAAGCAGGGACTACCTAACGTCTGATGAACAGGAAGAAGAAGCAAACCAAGAGTTGCTTCAGCGTATTTCTGAATGGCATCCAGGAGAAGAAGATCCGGAATGGAAAGATGAAGTGGCAAAGCGTCTGACTTATCAGTATCCGCACACGGAAGCAACAAAGTTTCGGGCAAAGCAGACCGTGACTGAAATTAAGCGTCAGCGGGAAATTCGGGACAGCTACAGCGATATCGGCGTAATGAACCGTATTCAGCAAAGAGCCCCAATTTCCAGCAGACCACGTTTTCTGCAGGAAGAGAAGGAACTTACACCGGCAGAACGAGGCAGTGCTGTTCATGCTGTCCTGCAGCAGCTGGATATCAAAAAGGAATGGGATAAGAAGAAGCTGGAGGAATTTCTGCTGGAATTGGTAGATAAGGAATTTTTACAGCAGGATGCTGCAGCATCGATTGATGTGGAGCGGATACTTGATTTCCTGGATTCCCCAATAGCAGATCGCATTCGCCAAGCGGAACACTTCTATCGGGAAACACCTTTTACACTGGCACTGCCTGCGAATGAACTGTACAACGACTGGACAGATGCAGCTTCTGATAAAGTAGTCGTACAGGGTGTGGTCGATCAAATTCTTGTGGAAGAAGATGGACTTGTACTTTTGGATTATAAAACGGATACGCTTTATGGAGAAGATCCGAATAGAAGAGCTGAGATTCTGACAGAGAAGTACCGGGTACAGATTGAACTATATGCTACAGCAATTGAACGAATCTGGAAGAAACCGGTCAAGGAAAGATATCTATATTTCTTTGATAAAGGTTTCTTGCGGCAAGTATAAGAAAGGAGACAGCAAGTATTGCTGTCTCCTTTTTTTAATTTGGCTGCAGATGTCGTTCCAGCTGATAATAATCTTTTGCGTAGCCGGTGACGTCTGCGAGATGTTTTAGATATTGAAGTAAGCGATCCCGGTCTGCCTGGAAAAAAGCAGAACCTGAAATATGGAGTATCGTGTCCTTGGCGAACTCCCAGATAATCGGGAAATTCTTTTCGGATATCGAATCCGTCATCCGGATGAAAATCTGGATCATTTCTAAGATGAGCAGATAGTCTTTTTGTGTATAGTGCCGTATCCGACCAAAGCCTTCATGCAGATAAGTAGAAAAAGTCACTGTGTTATAGACAACGCGTGTTTGCTCATCTTCGTCCTGTAAATAAGGATGCAATGTGGTGGACGCATCAATATTGATCATCAGATCCGCCATTTGATGAAAAGTATTGATTGCAGAGGTTGGATCATCATTTCCAATCGACTTGATGGCAACTTCACTTAGTTTGTTCATACTCATATCTACGTCTTGTATCTCGGAACGTTTATGCCCGATTTGGATGAGCTTGCTGTATTTCTCAATTTGCACATCCTGCGCGCCAGGTCCGCGATAGCTGAACAATCGGTTGCCCTTTAAAACGAAATCACCTGCTTTGGCATTCATTTTTACAACAACGTTGTCTTCCTTAGCCTGCTTGATCATATCCACAAAGTTAATCAGCTGGACATAACCAGAACCAGATGCTTTGCACGTGTAACTCGTATAATCCTCAAATGTGTAGCCAGGCTCATCAGACCGGTAAGGCTCCAGCTCATCAATTAATGTTGACTGGATGATCCTTTCTGACTCGTTTTTCATCGCATCCACAATATTATGCATTTGCATCCATGTAGTCGTATGGTTCACAAATATAGCAAAGCCTATAACGGCGGCAAGTGTGACCAGCGTACTGGAAATTGGCACAGCCGTAAAATAATCCCGGGAACTGTTTGTGACGAACAGGAAGGAGATCAGCATAAAGACAAAGCTTCCATAGAATAGACCGAGAATATGCTGTGTCGTCCGATCAGAGATAAAGTTGAATAACATACGTGGAGAATACTCTGAACTGAAACTCGTTAACACCACTAGTATGGAGTTCAGTGTATAAGCCGCCAGAAGCAGTGTACCACTGACTAATGCGCTGACGAGAGTGCCAGTATTTGATGCGGAAGCATTAAAGAATCCATTTGTCTTCGTCGGCAGATTAAAGTAGAGATCTAATAAAAGCGGAATTGATACGAGAACAAGTGTCCCGGCGATATAGATGGTTGGCATCACCCAAAGGTTGAGCTGTGCCTCATACTTTCGCTGTCGCTTTGTCATATGTAGATATTTTCGTATAGGTCTCGGTAAGAATTTGATAAGCATATAGGACGCCTTTCTACTTAAAGTTTCATCTTTCGATTTTACCCTACATTTGGAAGCGGCAAACACCTGCTGACCAGATGAATACCTGACTGATCATGCGGGTAGAGTAAGGAAAGGAAGGAGTGGTACGATGGCTGACATCAAGCAAGAAAAAGGGCGTTTTTATATCGGAAACAGTGACCAGCCTGATGCAGAGGTGACATTCAGAGAATCAGATGATATTGTCATCGAACATACAATGGTGATAGAAGATAAGCAAGGTGCAGGTATTGGGAAACAATTGATAGATCGAGTAGTGGATTATGCCAAGGAACAAAAGAAACAAATTGTGCCTGTATGTACATTTGCGCATGAGGTATTGAGTACGGATAAGAAATACGACGGAGTTTGGGAAGGACCGCTATGAAAAAGAGTGACTCGCATCATACGAGTCACTCTTTTTTAGTTATTGATATATTTTTCGTAAACAGCACCGAAGTCATGTGCATGGTATTTATCTTTTGTGGAGCTTAGCCATTCAAAGCCGAATTCAGTCAGTTTTTTGTACGTCTCATCCAGCGTACCATCCGTATACCGGGATTGCTGCAGGATAGCTGCTGCTTTATCCAGGCTGGTATGTGCCATATCTGTGTACAAGCTGTTTTCATAATTGATTTCTGCGATGCGCAGCAGGGCTTTATATAAATCTTTCAGCTGATCGATTTGGTCCTTCTTTACGTCGATACTGATTACTTGATTATCAATTGAGAATTTAATTTCGATATCCAGATCTTTAGTTAACTATGTGTATTCTATTGTTTTAATAGTTTACATATTACAATTTAATGCAGGATTCTTCATAGACAAATAGTATACACTCAATCCTGGTGTCTACTTTACAATATTTTCAAATTATTATACGATAATAGTGACGTTAAAAGGAATATTTGATAAAAAATTACAACTAGCTAGTTAGAAAAGAGCTTATATACCAGAATAGAATCGGTAAGATAGTTTTTTAAGCTAGGAGGATAATAATGTCAGGTTACGTTGTTAGAGAAACATATGGTTTAAAAGTGGAAAAAGGCATGAAGTATATATCAAATACTGAAAATTACAACTACCAATATTACATAACTGAAGATGATTTACCTCTATATGAGGTTAATAGATGGTTAGAAATAACAAGTTTAAATAGTTATAAGACTGGCGAAAGTTATGCAAATAAATTAGTGATATTTCTTAGATTCTTGAAAGTAAGATATAAAATTCATTATAGAAATGTCCGCTCGTCAGTTATTATAGAGGAATTCATTAAGTATCTTTTATACGGTGATGAAGTTATGGTGAAAATGGAGGGGAAACGTTCTTTTAGCTCTATTGCACAATATATAAGTGTAATTAAAGGATTTTATGAATGGTTAGAAGATCAAGATATGATAGAACAAAACCCCATTAAATACGGAGCAAAGGGTAATAAAAGAACTGGAAGAAGATACCTAAGAAAAAGATTTCTTTTTGGTCAAATATACAATTTTGAGGTAGCTGAAAATAATATTACAAGTAAGCTTAAATATCAAGAGAGGCGTAACCATTTAAAATGGTATAGTGAATCTCAAATTGAAGCACTTCTTGATGCTCTCTTAGTAAGAAGAGATAAAATAGTTTTTAAAATATTGTTGGAAACTGGCATGAGAATAGGTGAGTGTCTAGGACTACATTTGAATCACTATGATTTTCACAATGGAATACTAAAACTCGAAAAAAACTATGATAACTTAAATGATGCTACCGTGAAATCTAAAGAGCGTGAATTGTACATCAGTGATTCATTAAACGAGGAAATTATTGATTATATCCGTTCGGATAGGTTTGAATCAGACATTAAATTTTCTCAGTTCCTATTTTTAAATCATAAAGGTCCTGGTCAAGGGAATCCCTTAGAAAGAAGGAACTATTTAAAGATACTGAAAGGAGCAGCCAACCGAGCTGGTTTAAATCCCGAAGAAACTATCACTCACGCTGGTAGAAGCACTCATGCACAATACCTTTTAGAATTATTAGAAGAAGGTAAAGTAACTGAAGGTTTTATTAAGGAACAGATGGGTTGGAATACTATTGATTCACTTAAAAATTATGTAAAGGTCTTTGATTCAAGAAAAAGAGCTGAAATAGCCAAAGATATTGTTGAAAGGCAAGCTAAAAAGCTATAGAGGGCCGGGGAGGATAATTCATTTGTTTAATATAAGTATCTTAGAAAAAGAAGTGGATAGAAATGGTTTTAAAGTCATCTGTATAAACGAACATGAATTTCACCTTAGAAAACCGGTTTCTTTTATAGAATCCGACCTTGTAGAAATACTTCATAATTTAAGAAGTTTCTTAGTTGAAAAAGACACATCAGGAATTGCTAAAACTCTTGAAGAATATAAAAATATTAATGCTACTTTATTCCGGTTTATGGAATATTTATGTCCAAAGGAATTTGAAGATTATTGCTCGTTTTTATGCTCTTATTTTTTTAATGAATTAAATGTAAATAAGGTTACTTATAAAACAATACTCAGATATATGAAGACTAATAATGTAACCGAGGCTTTGACTGGTAAACTTACAATGAGAGCCGAGATTATCAATGAAATAACAACGCCAGTAAAAACGATTCAAAAGTTCTTAAGGGAAAGGTTCAGCATGTTCATTGTCGCATGTCAACGTGATGATATTGTTTCTATACGGAGGCTCTCTCCATCCCTTGGAGACAAATCATTAATTAAAAGGATTTATTCCAGTATTGAGTACAAAGAGATCTTTGAGGCATTTCTATGGAGAGTTGGAGAAAAGTTAATTGATCAAGAAATGTCATTATCAAAAGTTGAAATTGTAAGATACATATTTAAAGGTTCGACAAGAAAACATGAAGTAGGTACACCATTTAATCAGATTAGCAGATTAAATATTTTAAATGAAGTAGCAACGCATATATACAATACTCTAAGTGGTACCCCCTCCTCATATAAGTTAGAAGATGATATTTGGATTTTAAGAGAAAAGCGCTTACAAGGATTTAGGAAACATACATTAGTTTACTCAGGTCTTTCAGAAAATGATAAAAGGTATTTAAAAATTCACATAGATGAATTGTATAAAATGACAGCAATTAAATATAAAGCTTTATATAAGCGTGTACACGCAATTACAACTATTATTAAACACTTTGCAGAACTACCTTATAATGTTGATTCTATATTCAATATAAATTACTATCATCTTCTCCATCTTTTAGATCATCTACAACAATTAAAAAAGGCAGACGGTCAACGGTACTTTAAATTGCCCTACATATATAACTTATATCAACAAGCAGGCCAATTCTTAGATTGGTATATTGAAAAGATAGATTCAGAACAAAGTAATCCATTCAGCGAAATCAAGATGCCAAATATAAAGTCGTTTAGTAAAAGTACAAATTATATTCCAGAAGAAGTAATAGAGAAGATTGAAAAAGTAATGCATGAGTTACCGGATATGTATCAAAATGCTTGGACAATTATGATGAACACCGGATTACGATTCTCAGACATACAAGCTATTACTTCTAGTTGTATAACATTCGATGAGGAAATTGGAACCAATTTATTCACATATTTAAATACTAAAATGGAAAGTCAAAGGATTTTGAGTGGAGAGTCAAAATATCATACAATTCCGGTTTCGGACATTGTAGTAGAAGCTGTAGAGAATCAAAAACAATTAACTTCTGATTTAAGACTCGTAGCAGACACAGATAAAATATTCGTTACAATCAATAGACATTCAGAGGTTGTTGAGTTTGTGGGAAGACCCCTGGCAACATCCATAAATAGATTGATTAAAAAATATAATATATTCGATGAAAATAAGAACCCCTTCCACTACACTAATCATCAATGTAGGAAGACTGTAATAGTAGATTTACTATCAAAGGGTCATTCATTGAGAAAAGTAGCGGATTATATTAATCATTCAGAGAGAACTTCTGCAAGATACTATAGAGATGTAGAAGCGAAAAAGATTGCCGACTTAGATCACAAAATGTTTCAAGAGTTATTCGAAGAAACAATTAGTGAGGAAGTTAAGGACACATACAATACGGTAGAAAAACAAGCTCTTTTTAAAGAAATACAATTAGGTTCAAGAGAGACTCCAGAAGGGCATGGAACATGTGTCAAACATGTATCATTCGGCCCTTGTCACAAAAAGAAGTGCGTAGGATGCAAGATGCTAATATCCGGTCCACAGAAATTACCAAAATGGTATCACTTATATCGAGAGCAGGAAAAGTATCTTAAAGAATTAGAGGAAGAATATAAAAACTCTGGTATTGAAAACTATCAAGAATATCGAGACTATCAACAAGAATCGCATTTACTTAATGTATACGTAAACACTATAGAAAAGATAGAAAACTTCGCTAAAAGGAGAGGAATTTCTATTGAGCAATACTAAGAATAAAGTTAAGAAGTCATTGCAAATAAATACTGATATTGAATCATTTAAACTACAGTTGAAGTTAAAATCGCATCAATATGGAAATTTTCAGTTTGAAGATGATAAATGGTATTGTAATAAAAAGCATAAATCTTCGTCCGAAAAGTCTAGTTATACCATAGTCTTTAGTTTTATAACGGAAGAATTTAGAGTTTGGGTTAAATATTATTCTCTTATGTCAAATAATAGTATTCCTGTAATTAAAGAAAAAGTAGGTAATATAAATCACTTTCTAATATTTTTTAGAGAGGAATTTCCTTCACTACCTTTATCAAGAATTAATCGTAGAATTATTGATTACTATGAAAAGAAATTAAGAGAACAAAGAAGCTACTCTGAAAATGTTAAAATGAGAAAATATGCTGTATTAAAGGAATTCTTTTCACTAATGAGTGCTTTTCCAGAGTTTCCAGACAGATTAGCTATTAAGACTAAAAATCCATTTAGAGTAGAAATAATCTCAGACCCTAATAAGTACATTCCCCCAGAAGTGGTTAAGCAATTTGATAGAATTATGAAGGATGAAAAGCATGAGATTCCAGACGTCTATAGACTCGCTTATTGGTTGCAACGTTCATTTCCTAATAGGATTACAGAGGTCACATCCATTCCTATAAACTGCTTGAAATCACTCTACAATATGTATGTAATTAACATACCCACTACAAAACAGAGTGGTGGCTATATAACAGAAGAAATAAAAACAATTCCTATAATAAATTCAGGACACGGTAAATATATTGTTGAATTAATAAAAAAGGTTCAAAGGCAGACACAAAAACTACTTGAGAATCATTCAATTGAAGAAAGATACAGCAATTTTCTCTTTTTGTCATTAGTTTTTAAACTTACCATTAAGAATGGCAGGATTAAATCTTACATACCAGGTGATATCTATCAAAAGATAATTGAATATCAACAAAGATTCCCAGAAGATACACCTAAGCAGATATCAGAGAAGATGAATCAAGTTGGATATTCGATTCATGATTACACAATTAGAGATAGATTGAGGAAAGGATTAACTAAAAGATTTGACCAGCTAATGCCTTTTCCCAGTACAAGATTTAATAACGTTTTAAATAGAATAGCAGTATTGTGTAATGTAACCGACAGTGATGGAGAGATTTATAAAATCACAAGTCATCAGTTTAGGCATAACGCCACAACTGATAGGCTTTATATTGGTGGATATACAATGGATCAAATACTTGCTATTAGAAATGACAAAGGAACTGCAATGCCGATGAATTATGTTCATCAACAAAAGGAAATGCATAAGAAGATGTGGATGGAATCAACGGGCTTAAAAAGTCCAGAGAAAGCTCCTGTCGAATTTAAAGGACGCATCTTTAACTTAGATGATTCTAAAGTGCTTGAACGTCTTAATAAAGATCCTAGAATGTATCTTACCTGGGAAGCAAACAGTAAAAAAGGTGTTGGACTATGTAGTATGATATCTGGTTGTAAGCCAGATGGTACGTCAATACATTTTGAATGTTACGAATGTAACTGGTTTGTACCTAAAGCAGAGTATTATGAAGATTATAAAAAGGAACTAACATATTGGAGAGGTATTATGAATGATACCACTGGCCAACCTAAACGTGCTGCGTCTAATGAGAATGCCATAAGGAATGTTAATTGCTTAGAAAGAATTATACAAATTTGTGACATTGGTGTAGATAAGTATAAAAGAAATATTAAACAAAAGTTGCAATTAAGGAGTGATACAGTGGAATGATTAAAATAAATAAAGGTATTGAAAAGTATCAACACGAACGTCGGCAAAATACAATTGATATAATCAATCAAGCCATCCAAGACATAAAAGATTTTGAAGGAGAAAATAGTCCGGTTACTGCTAAAAAACTTCAATCTTATACTGATCTATCACGCTCTGCACTGTATAAAGAACATACTCTAAAAGTATGGAATAAAAATTTATGGGAAGAGAGATATACAGAAAAATCGAGGGCAGAAAAGAAGTTGGAGGTTAAATACTCTAAAGAGCACGGTGTACTTAAAAATCTAATTGATGAATTAAATAGGCAGATCATTAATATTCAAAAGAAAAAAAATAAATTAGAAGATGAGTTAGAGATAGAAAGAAAAAGGAGAGAGGTGAAGGAAATTGAGCTAGGAGAATTAAAAGAAAAAAATATGAAACTTTTAGCAGAATGTCAGAGATTGCACGATCTAGTTCATGTACATAGAATATAAAAAGCTTTACTTCCATTTGAAGTAGAGCTTTTTATATATTTATATATCAAATGTAATTTGAGAACTCTTGTCACTAATCTCTCGTTTTTTCCATATTAAGATAAAGTAGAAGCATAAAGCAAAGATGTTAGGTAATAATTTTTTTGAAAAGTATCTGGAAGTAATCCCTCCTCTTCAGCGCTTCTGATTCATCTGCTAGTAATGCTTCTTCATCCCAACCTTGAAAAATGCAAGCTTGTGATTTATTAGCCAAATCAATTAAGAAGCCAGGGTGAACATTAAGTCCTCCTTCTATACCATGGACAGTGAATAAATTTATTCCGGTGTCCTTATGAAATTTATAAAGTTCTGTATGCGGTCCGTCAACCTGAAGGTTTAGTCTATACATATTTGACAGAATTTCTTCTTTTAAAAGTGATTTATCTGGCAGATTATTAATAAAAAGAATCTGATTTAAATCTATTCCATCGTTACTTATTAAATCATTGAGATTAATACCGGATTCAACTACATTTTCCAATAAAACTAAGTAAATAGTACATGGATTAAGATTGGTAGTATTGTTTAATAATTTGTTGACCAAACCTTTAAATACTTTACCATTTGTCTTCCTTAACTGACTATAGTATCGAAAAGGTAAATTTAAACTAATACTTGAAAGTGCTTTACTTAATTTGAATGCGTTTAGTATATCCCCTATATTTATTAGGGAAGAAGTGAGATGAGCAGCTATGGAATAGACAAACAAATTTGGGTTATATAGATATTCCTCATACTTTTTTTGCATATCATTGCCTTCTACAATCATTCCATCTCTTTCTAATTGCCTTGCCACTTCAAAATGATAGGTTATCTCGGCCCACATTGCATTAGTTTCCCAAAGCGCTTCAATAGAAAATGGGATTTTTGCAAATGGTCTATCTTGATGTTTGAAAGTGAACAACATAATCTCGGGTCCATTTGGTTGATTATAAATGTCTAAGCTTCTATCTGTACTATAATTAAATGACCAGTTTTTAAATCCAGGCTTATAAGAATCATTGCTCAGTAAAGTTGTGAAACTTCTATTTGTCCAATTGTTATATGCGTTAAGGAAATCAATAATATTTTGTACAGTTGGCTTAGCTGCATTATTATTCAGCGCTTGGTTAAACTGCTCATATTCATTAAAGGCATTATAAGTTTTAACAAGCATTTCTTGTCCAGATAAAGTAACCAGATTATCAAGATAATGTGAAGCCTCATGAATAATTAGTTTAGCACTATTCACGGAAGAGATATTAAAATTTAGAGATTCAAATTCATCAATTAATTCTTTTAAATGCTGTTGAGTTAGGTTTTGAAAATCCATTGTTTGACTTAATAAATCGTACGAGGCTTCTATAGATAAATTAGCAAAGTTAATTGTTTTTACCTCCTATGTCAATAGTAACTTTTGATAATCCTATTATTTGAAAAACCTACGTAAATTTCCGAGAACCTGAAATCTTGATAGTATTTTAAGCGTTTCTTCGTGCTGATCTGACTCTTTTGGCATGAAATTATTGGATACTACTACAGATAGCATTTCTAGGCATGAAAACAGTCTATAAAAATTTAATGGTATATAGTAATCTCTATTATATCCATGTAAAATACTATGACGGTTTAAAGTAAAATCCGAGCCAGATTTATATAAATAATCTAAACCATACTTTTCGAAAGAAACAAACATATCCATTGCTTCATCCGCTTTTATTAAAAGCTCGTCATTCATATAATCACTAGGGAGAATTTGATTAATTTTATTTTCATAATCATAAAGTAAAACATTATCTCTCCATGTTTTCTTTCGGTACTTTATAGAGGTTTCAAATGCACTCGATGAACCATGCTTATTATATAAAAGTGAATGTTCATCACAAAATTCTCTTGCAATGCCCTCTAATATTGTAAGTAACAAAGTTATTGCGGCAGCGGTTTTTCCTAATAAAAAACATCCAATTGCTTCTTCGACAAGGGATATATATTTTTGAAATAAAGTAATTTCACGATATGTACTTGTTAATTGTGAAGCGAAATATATAGGAGTATAGGTTGACTTGTATAGAATTTCTACATCATCTATTTTTGTTATTTTAATCATTTCATTAATAATACGCTTTTGAATATAGGGTGGAATTACCCAATTGTAATCCTCTAATAGTTTCTCGCCAAATGTTTTACTTAGAGACAGTATTTCTTCAGGTGACTGTAAGGGAATTACATATTCTTCTGATTCACCTTTTCTAATATTTAATGATTTGAAACTAGTTGTTCTTCCCCAGTCTCTTATTTCTATTAAGTTATTTTCTCCGAATTTATTTTGCATTTCTAATTTAAGTTGATCATTCGGTAGATTTTTATTTTTAAGTACATTTTTATAATATAAGTAATAACTATTTAATACTTTTACACTCATATATATTCTCCTGATATTAAATTATTTACTTTTCTTCAAGTTAGATTACATGCAAGATGGTTATAATTATGTCCTGCTTTTCTTCACGAATTCCAAATGAAAAAGGCTCTACTTCCAAGAAGTAAAGCTTTTTCCATATGTAATTATTAATTTAAATTATTCGTCAAGTTATATTTAGTTATTAGTCATCATTCTTATAATACTTTATAAGAGTCATTAAACACATGATTACTTCTTGATGCTTGATATACATAAACGTTTTTAAATCCCGTTCTACCACCGTTTTTGAAACACTTATTCACAATTGACGTATTATGATTTGTGTTAGTCGTAGAAAACACATTCAATTGAATATAATTCTTGCTAAGTGCATGGGTTTTTTTTCTTATTTCTTTAATAAACTCTGGATTAAACGATCGATTGCTGTCTATCTCATTCCCACTTTTAATGATAATAGTGGGAAGTTGAATTTTGTCTGATGGAATCTGTTCATCAGTAATATTGTAGGTATCAATTAAGACTAAATTTAATTCCTTAGAATCATGATCCATATTTCTTTCGGTCAGAACAACTGGTAGTACTTTTTCTTCTACTTCGTCTACAAGTGTTTCATGAAATGTATCCTTTAATAGCAACTTGTATTGTAAGTATATAGGTACTCTAACTAGACTGACTTTTCCGTATCCAAGCCCCTTACTAGCTAACCAAAATACCCATATTGGATACTTGTTATATTTGTCTGCCGTATTGAATTGCTTATCTTTATTAGCCTTTGTCCTCCATATATAAATTAATATGGAAAAGATAATACCACAAATAATAGATATTATTCTTTCATTACTAATAATGCTTTTTAAAATTTCATCAAACTTTGTTACATCTATTGTTAATAAAGAAAGCAATCCATAAAAAATCTTCTGAATAGGATAAAAGATACCTATTAATGCTGGTAACAAAATTATAGAACATTGTAAGAGAACTTTCTTCACTATCCCTAGCACCTCTAATCAGTTACTATACTGATGGAATTAATTTTTTTGTTGCATTTTTTGATTGGTATTCTTTCCATTCGTTATAATATTTTGTGATGATTTCTCTTTCCTCGGCGTATTCTTTTCTGCTCATAACGTTTCTATATTCAACTATCTTCTTATGAAGAGGACACTTTGTTACTATACGATTACATCCGCAGGGGCAAATGTTTTTATTTCCTTTATTGGATTTAAGACTCAGTATCTCTAGTAAATCAATAACTTGTTGGACATTATTAAGGTCAAATACCTCTAAATAATCTTGGATAATTCCTAATGTACCGTGATATAACTCACCAAATACAAAGTTGTCCTTCCCTTGAAGTTTCAATGCAATTGCAAAAAAGTAAGGAACTACGCAAGTCTGAATGAAATCTTCCAATGTAGGATTGTCCTTTATTCGTTTCTTTAAGCTCATAGGCGATCCTAAACATAAAGAAGAATCTGCATACACATGATAATCTGCGATCTTAGGGAATCTCTCATCAAGTTCATAGACGATAGGGATATCTCTTGGAAAACTCTTAGGAATAACAACTTTTAGCTGAAATTCATCCTTTATATTCCCATACGAATCATCTTGAATATCAAAAGATAAAACCCCTTGTACTATAAACGCTTCTTTATTTGAAGGAGCTAGAGACATTTGAGGATGTGCTTGCAGAAACTTTTCAAGTTCTTTAATATTTATGTCCGTCACCCCCAAGGTTTTGGTGGATTTTTAGGTAGGGAAGTTACAATTCTAGGTTTTTCTTTAGTGGGTTGTGAATTAACTTTTAGAAAGTCAGTATCTATATTCATAGAGAACTTATTATTTAAAATTAAACTAGCAGTTTCATAGCTTTTAGTTTCTAATAAGTTGTTAAAGTCAACCCTTGCTTGTAACAACCAATTTTTGAAGTTCCCTTCTAAATCTAATTCTTGTCCTTCTGGGGTATCCCACCTATCAGTGAAATCTTCATTAGGATTCACTGGATTCGGTACTCTGGGACCGCTTGTGTTAATATATGATGGCATATTTTCCAATAGGTTTAAAATTGCTTCTTCTAAATTTGCTTCTCCATTGAAGGCTCTAGCTGCCAATGTTGTTATTATAATAGAAATTGGTTTGCTCTCATTATCCCCAAACATGTTATCCCGATGCCTTTTTAATAATTGAATACACCTTTGCAGTATTGTTTTTCGATTGTAAAGTGGAACTGGTGTTATCGAAGCACTATTAAAGATTCTTGATTCATCTGTTGTCATTCGACTCTCAAACCATTTCAAGTAACCTTGAGGATTACTAATATTCCAATCTGGTGTTATAATGCTATAATTAGCATTTCGATCATCAGTTATATTTATTGCAGCATCCACTACGGAGTTATTTAGAGACTCCGAATAATTAAAAACATCTTCTAACTGCTTCTTATAATCACCTTGATTAACGTCATTTAATGGAATGCAGGGTACTATATCTAAGTGGAATCTTATTTCATCCATGTACTCTAGTCTCCAACAACGGTGCTTCTCTTCTAATTCTTTTTTAATACCTTTTGCAACCCGATAATCTTCAAGCTCAGCTCCAACCTTCTCTTTTAACTGCTCTTGCGAAAAAAGAGATTTAAAATTAGAGATATTGATTTTACATCCCATATCTAAGTCATACTCTTCTTTATCGTTTATAGGTTTTATGGTAGTACCTAACGCAAAAGAACCTTGTGGGAAGATGTCTATATCTACATCTTTAAATGAACTACCTTCTCTACCAAACCATTCGCCCAATGACTTATATCTTTGGATTGTTTTCTCTACAACATAATCAGGTAAATCTAATTCATTAATCATTTCAACTAAAACACTTTTCTTATGCGTTGTTTCTGGCACTACATATCACCTCTACTAATGGATTATGTTACCAATTAAATACACTAAATATAGTAACATAGAATGTTTGTTCCTACAATATGTAGGTTTAACTTTTATTAATCTTTTGATAATAGCTTTTTTTGTATAGATTTTTCTAGGAAAAGGTAATCATTATCCACTTTATGGTACAATCAGATTTTGAAGTAGCTTATTGAACAAACAGGGCAGTAATGTTTTAGAAGATAATCATTATAACTGTATATATTTTATAATGTGAAAATGTTTAAAGGGGGTTGTTCGAATTGGAAATTGAATTTCTTGGAACAGGTGGTGCAATAACGATACCACGACCACTTTGTAAGTGTAATGTGTGTTTAGAGGCAATAAATAAAGGAGTACCATTTAGTAGAATGGGTCCAAGTATATTTGTACATGGTCCTAATTTATTGATAGATACACCAGAAGATATTTACCATCAAATCAACCGTTCTACCATTGATAATGTTAGCGGGATTATATATTCCCATTGGCACCCAGACCATGTTATGGGAAGAAGAATTATAGAATCTATCAGTGCGGATTGGATTAACTATCCCCCTCATCATAATAAAATAGAAGTTTACCTTCCTGAACAAGTAGATATAGATTTCAAAGCATTTCTTGGTAGTAGTGACCATTTAAACTTTTTTGAATCACAAGGATTTGCTAACATAAATCGACTAAATGATGGAGAGAATTTAGTCTTGAACAACACAAAAGTTTTTCCATTTAGATTGGCGGAGGATTATGTTTATGCTTTTATAATTGAAAGCGATAGTAAAAAAGTGCTTATTGCTACTGATGAGTTGAATAATTGGAAACCAAATAAGGATGTAATTGGTGTCGACCTCGCTATATTACCAGTAGGTATATTCGAATTTCATCCATTAAGCGGCGAAAGATTATTACCCGAAGACCATCCTGTTTTTAAGGAAGAAGCAACCTTTAATGAAACATTAGAAATTGTCAATACTCTTGATGCTAAGCATGTTATCTTAACGCACATCGAAGAACCGAATGGGTTGAGTTTTAGTGAATTTAAAGAGTTAGAAAGGAAGTTGAAAAGTTCTGGTTTAAATGTAGAGTTTGCTTATGACACGCAATTGGTAAGAGTTTAATTTTTTAAGCTAACGGGTAGCTTTAGTTCAATAACGAGGCGCCCACTTTCTTATGGAGGTGGCTGTTTTTTATACTTAACAAAAAAATTAGCCATGATCATATTAGATTTTAGAAGACCTATTTTATAGTTATTACTATAAAATAGGTCTTCTGTGTTATTTAAAATTATTGAGTTCGTACTTCAACGATCAGATATGTGAGCCTAGGGTAGGTTAAGGATAAATAGGAGATTTATACACAATGTGAAAAGGTGGTTTTAATGAAGAGTAACGTGAAAAGTTGAAAATCAATAGTATACATTAATAGTACACAATTCGTAGTTAACTAAATAAGTCCACTTTACCGGCTGTTTCCAAATAAACATTGCTGATACGATGCTGCATATATGGATAACGCCGGAGAGTACGTTTGGAAGAAACGGCACTTTCACCGTCAACATGGGATGATAGCGAGATTTGTAAAGCAATACTCATCCTGCTTCGTTTTAATCAAAAAGTAGATTTTTTCGTTATCTTCATTCATGACATAATCATCAGCATCTGTCTTATCATAATCACTTGGAGGAATGATCTTACCGATATCTGAGAGGCCTAGAGCATCGGAAGCTAGTTTCTTAAACATAATTTAACCCTTTCCGCTATGCAGCATGTGATATACTAATTTTAGCAATTTTGACAGAAGACAACCATATTTTTTTGTTAAATGGTGCATCTGTACTAATTCAAAAAAAGAAAGGCGGAAATACATGAAGGAGACATTAAGACCTATGCCGCAGACAAACAGGCTGCACTGGATAGACGCGGCAAGAGGGGCAGCAATACTCGGCATTTTCATGGTGAACGCACCTTCATTCGGGTCTCCTTACTATATGCCAGGATTTGACTCCCCTGAATGGGATTCACCACTTGATACTTTTTTGTTGGGCGGCATCGATATATTTTTCCAAGCTAGTTTCTATACGTTATTTTCCATATTATTTGGATTCGGAATGCAGCTTATATTCGATAGCCGAAAACGTGACGGCATCAAGCCGGGTTGGTTCCTAAGCAGAAGGATGATCGTGCTGCTTGGTCTGGGAGCAGTACATGCATTTCTTATTTGGTATGGTGACATTCTCTTTACATATGCGATTCTAGGATTATTGCTTATTCCTTTTCTTTACACACCAAGATGGGTCTTGCTGACGATGATCCCGGTTTTGCTTCTCCCGGTGGTCCTGCTGTTTACCGTATTATATCTAGCAGCATCGATGTTCGAGGAAGGCATGGAAGAAATGCTGGTCAGTTTGAATGATATACCTAGCAAAATTGCAGCTTATAGTAATGGAACATACATTGATATCTTGCAGCAGAATCTAGCGGATTGGTCAATGAATGGCGTTGGCGGCATAATCCTCAACGTGTTCTTGCTGCTCCCATTGTTGATGCTAGGCGCATACCTTGCTCGTGTGAAGCTGTTTCATGATCCGGTGTCCAATCGCCGCAAGCTTATTTGGTTTACGGTCATAACAGGCTTTCTATTTCTGGTCTTTAAAGCTGGACCGTATTTGATTGGTGCACCCTATTGGCTGAGCATTGTTCAGGACTCTATTGGCGGACCAGCATGCGCGTTGTTTTATCTCTCCTTGATAACGCTCGTTTCAAATCTGCCTGTTTTCAGCTGGATTGCACGTCAGTTGAGCTATGTTGGACGCATGTCTTTGTCCAATTATTTGTTCCAATCGGTATTGATGTTCGTCTTGTTCTACAATATCGGGTTCGGTTTATATGCGGAGTTCTCCTTGTTAGGTTTTGTGTGCTTTGTAGTCGGTGTCTTCATTCTCCAAGTGATGATGAGCAGAATCTGGTTCCGTTATTTCACCTTCGGACCGATTGAATGGCTGTGGCGCATACTGACGTATGGGAAAATTCAGCCGCTTCGGAAGAAAAACGAACAGCGTGTGTCTTGATGCGGTAAATATGGGAATCATGGTATGATGTACGGGTACATAATAAAAGGAGGCGCACCATGGACGGAATGATACTTACACATATAATCGGCTGGGGACTGGGTCTTTTGCTCTTCTTCTTTGCGCTTGTTCTTTATAGCGAGAGGAAAGTAAAGCAGGCAACAATTCCGCATATGATCCTTCGGCTTGATTACCTGCTTATCCTGTATACAGGTTTTGTACTGTTATGGAGATATTTTGATGCATCTGGATCTTCCTTTACTGTCCAAGCAGTCATCAAGGGTATTGCCGGATTGATTGTCATCGTCTGCATGGAGATGATCCTTGTGAAACTGAAGAAGGAAAAATCCGCAAAAGCTTGGTGGATTATCTTCTTCATCGCGCTGGTGATTACATTATTGCTTGGCTTCGGTATCCTTCCGATGGGATTCCTGCCATAAACCTGCCTTCTTTGGCAGGTTTTTTTCTTTTGCTCACGTTTATCGCCGCTTTTCATATGTTGTAGAAGTAACGGCTTGATATATGACATAGGCGAGAAAAGGAGTAGAGCGGGCATATGTGCGGTATTACCGGGTGGGTTAATTTCAAACGAAATCTGGTGCAGGAACAACCTGTGATCCAGAAGATGGCTCAGACATTATCGAAACGGGGTCCGGATGAGTACAATGATTGGGGCGCACCACATGTCCTGTTCGGTCACCGGCGACTGATTGTGGTAGATGCTGCAGGAGGCAAACAGCCGATGCAGCACACTGATGAGCGCGGGACTTATACATTGATTTACAATGGTGAGCTTTACAACACAGAAGATATCCGGAAGGAATTGAAGCAGCGTGGATGGTCCTTTCAAGGACATTCCGATACGGAAGTGCTGCTGAAGAGTTATATCGAATGGCAGGAAGCATGTGTCGAAAAATTCAATGGAATCTTTGCATTTGCCATTTGGCACGACAAAACGGAAAGCCTCTTTTTTGCGAGAGATCGATTAGGCGTAAAACCATTTTTCTATATGGAACAAGATGGCGGATTGTTGATAGGTTCAGAATTGAAAGCAATCCTTGCTCATCCGGAAGTGGAAGCAGTACTTGATAAGGAAGGCGTTTCGGAGATTTTGGCGCTCGGTCCATCACGGACACCTGGCCATGGTGTTTTCAAAGGCATCAAGGAATTACGGGCAGCTCACATTGGAAAATTCGATCGGAATGGCTTAAAGCTGACTCGTTATTGGAATGTGGAAAGTAAAGAGCATACGGATTCAATAGAAGAAACTGCTGCAAAAGTAAGGGAACTGCTCACAGACTCGGTAATTCGGCAGCTTGTATCGGATGTACCGCTTGGTACCTTCCTCTCAGGAGGAGTAGATTCCAGCGCGATAACGGCAATTGCTGCGAACCACTATAAGGAAACAGGCAAAGGGCCACTATCGACATTCTCTATTGATTTTGATGGGAACGATACATTTTTCAAGAAAAGCGATTTCCAGCCGGCAAGTGACCAGACATTTGTAGAGAAAATGCAGAAGGCTTTTGGTACGAATCACAAGACATATGTAATGGATAACCTGTTATTAGCTGGCTTCCTGAAGGAAGCGACCATTCTCCGCGATCTGCCGGGTATGGCGGATGTTGATGCCTCTTTGTTCTGGTTCTGTGAGCGGATCAAGGAGAACGTTACGGTAGCACTGTCAGGAGAATGTGCAGATGAAATTTTTGGCGGCTACCCATGGTTTTACAGGGAGGATGACTTGAATAGAGAAGGCTTCCCTTGGATCCGCTCGGCTCAAGTCCGTAACAGTCTGCTGAAAAAAGAATGGCAGGAAGACCTTGATTTACATGGCTATATGCTTGATAGGTATCAGGCTACAATTGATGAAACGCCACTGCTGCCCGGTGAGGAAGCCGAAGCAGCGAAGCGAAGACAAATGTTTTACTTGAATATGCATTGGTTCATGCCTACATTGCTTGATCGAAAAGACCGAATGAGCATGGGAGCAAGCTTCGAGGCCCGAGTTCCGTTTAGTGATCATCGATTGGTGGAATATGTTTGGAATATCCCATGGGAAATAAAGACGTATGGCAATAAAGAAAAGGGGATACTTCGAAAAGCCCTCGAAGGAATCCTGCCGGATGACGTACTTTATCGGAAGAAAAGTCCATATCCTAAGACGCATAATCCAGTTTATACGGCTGCTGTCGTGCAGTGGATGGAAGAAATCCTCCGGGATGATGATGCACGATTATTCGACTTATTCGACCGGAAAGCTATTGACGCACTAGTCAAAAGCAAGGGGCAGGATGTGACTGCTCCTTGGTTCGGTCAATTGATGACTGGTCCACAGCTGCTCGCACATCTGGGACAGATCGACTTTTGGCTGCGACATAATGATGTAAAGATCCGGGTATGACGATGGGAGCTATTATTAGCTCCTTACATAATAAAACTATTTTCATTCGGAGTGATTTCAGCTATAATGATTCGCGGGCTTTGCGCAGGAATAGCTTTCAGCCGTTCTGTGCAAGCTTTTTAATGTATGGGACTTATGAGGAGGTACATAATTGTTCTATTTTGAAGTAAAACGTATCGTGGTCGTTATTTTCGGAGCTTTGCTCAATGCAGTGGCACTGAATTTCTTCCTGATACCTGCAAGTGTATATGGCAGCGGGTTTACCGGTGCTGCACAGCTTTTATTCGATTTCTTTTCACAGGTACTTGGCATCACCTCGATTGGTACAGGGATTTGGCTTTTCATATTGAATGTTCCAGTAGCTATCCTAGGCTGGATGAAGGTGGGCAAAGGTTTTACGATTTATAGTCTCTTTTCGGTTGCTTGTATGACAGTCATGCTGGAGCTGCTTCCGATTCAGGCTCTGTCGGATGATATTATCTTGAATGCTGTATTCGGCGGCGTTATTGCCGGTGTCGGTGTTGGTCTGACGCTGAAATGGGGAGCATCTACCGGAGGTATGGACATCGTGGTCATGATTCTATCCCGTCTGAAGGATAGACCGGTTGGTACGTATTTTTTGCTTTTGAATGGCGTAATCATCATTCTTGCCGGTGTTCTCAATGAACCGGCGAATGCCCTATATACATTGGTCACACTGTATGTATCGACTCGAGTGATCGATGCGATTCATACACGTTATGAGAAGGTGACAGCGATGATTGTCACAACCAAATCGGACGAGCTGTCGAAAGCAATTTATAATAAAATGGTACGGGGTATTACGATCATTCCAGTAAAAGGTGGGTACACACAGCAGGATAAAAATATGCTGATGCTCGTCATCACCCGATATGAATTATATGATTTGGAGCATATCATTAAAGAAGTAGATCCATCAGCTTTCATGAACGTTGTAGAAACAGCTGGTATCTATGGATTCTTCCGTAAAGATAAATAAAAGCTGAGGAGCATCCTTGCTCCTCAGCCTTTTTAATAGCCTGCTTCTTCCATGACAGCGACGACTTTCGCAGAAAGCTCGTCCCAATCTGCGTTAGGAAGCTTGTTGATTGTAATGAAATTTTGAAAACCGAAAACATTATCGACACCCTCAACTGTCATCAGCTGATTCATGATGTCGTATTCGCTCGTTTGTCCAGGCATGACAGACACACTGCCGTTGCCTTCAAAGATAATTTTATCAGTAGTGAATTTCTTTGCGTTTGGATTCGGTGTATTTTCCACTCTTATACTCATGCTATTGCCCTCCTAGCGTCCATACTTACCACTATCATAGCAGATAGGGAACGAATTAAAAAGCGTGAAATAACTTGCTTAACCAGAAACGTGTATGGGTAGTGAAAGAAGAAGAGGAGGAATTCGGAATGTTACTTCGTGTTCTGTGGATTGGCAGTTTAACAGGCGTCGTGCTATCAGTCTGGATGTATTTTTGGCAGCAAATTACTACTGTTAAAGTTTACACATTACTACTGAACGTCGATTTCATTCCGCTTATCCGACAAGTGGATTGGAATGGATTTATGCTGAATCTCTTTCATATCATTATTTCCTGGGCAATTGTCCTGGTTTACTTCTGGTTGAGGAAAAGATGCCGGATAGGCAGATGGATGATCGGTATTGGATTAAGTATCTGTGCGGCCTTTGTTTACTTTCCTTTGTCACTGGTTGCCAAACAGCCAGTACCTGGTGTAAACGATTGGTCAGCCATCATTATCTGGTTTGGCGGACACTTATTGTATGGTCTATTGGTAATAACTTTAACAGATATATTTTATAAAAGTAAATTTTTAGGGAATCAAAGCTGAAGGTTGTTGTTGTGATATAATCAACCTGCAATCTTAGCTAATACACCAAGAGTTAAGTGCTTAATAAAGATAGAGGTGTGTTGATTGAAGAAGTACCAAGAGATATTTACGGCAAAAATCAATGAAAGTTTTGCGATGTTTAAGCAGCAGGACATGATACGAAAAGGAGATTTGTATCAAATTGTCCATCAAATCAAAGGAACAGGTGCATCTATAGGTCTAAATACCTTGTCGGAAGTGGCGGAGGATCAGCTGCACCTTATAGCGGAACTAGAAGGGGAACGTCTGCCTAAGGATAATTGGATGCCGATAATAGAAGCAATCGAAGCAAAAATGCAGCAGCAGGCAGAACTTCCTTCCAGACCCAGGGAATTCATCAGACAGGAGCCTGTGCTGCTGATATCCAGTAATAATGACTGGCTCATGCGAGCGAGAGAGCGTATTGAAAAGGAAGGGCTTCAAGTAATTGTAGCGGCGGACAAGGAACGCGCAATTGCCCATCTTTATGATGCACATCCGCTTATAACGTTGATAGATGGCAGCTGGCGAGATCATATCACGAAAGAAGATACTGTTTATGTTCAGCAGAAAATGTTCTCTTTAATAATGTTTATTGGCGGAAATCTAGACTTTGAGGAAAAGCAGCGATACTTCCGGAATGGCATCACAGACATAATCGATCAACATGAAGTGGATGAATTGGTGATCGAACTCATTTTTAACCGATTAAAACTTTTGGATACGATGGAGCAGCGAGTCGTTGTCGATCCGTTAACACAAGTATATAATCGGTCATTCTTAGCGAGCTTTCCGGCTGGACGCGAGTCAGAATTGACTTGTGCGGTGCTTGATCTTGATAATTTCAAACAAGTGAATGATACATATGGTCACGCTAGCGGTGATATTGTGCTGCGTAATTTTGCTGCTTTTTTGAAAGGTGCTGTGAGAGAAGAGGATTATGTAGTCAGGTTTGGAGGAGAAGAGTTTCTTCTTTTAATGCCAGGTATTACATCCGAACTTGCAGCGAACCGCTTACGTGAAATTCTGGAAGGTTTCATGCACAAGACGCATGAGCTAGCGCAGACAACTATTTATGCATCCTTTACAGCAGGTGTGGCATCGAAAGTAAATGATGAACGATTCTCGCTGGATGAGCTGATTGAACAAGCAGATCAAGCGCTGTATTTCGGGAAACGTAATGGGAAGCAGCAAGTGAATGTATACGAATCATGTCAGCATCAAATGGAAGAGGGTCCCTACAAAACACTTTATCTATCAGTAGTAGATGATGATAGGATTATACGCTCTTTGCTTTCTGATAGTCTGGAAGGATTGCGGATGGATGGATACCGTGTCCAGCTCAAGGCATTTGCAGCCGGCAGCTCCTTACTTGAATCCGATTGGATTAGACAAGCGGGCAAACACATTGTCCTCCTTGATGGCGTCATGCCGGATATGGATGGACTCGAAGTGCTGACAGCTTTACGCACCTATTCGAATGAGAAGAATGTGTTTGTCATGATGCTGACAGGCAGACAGGATAACCAGGATGTAGTGAAGGCACTAGAGCTTGGGGCGGACGATTATATGACCAAACCATTCCATGTCGAAGAAGTGGCAGCAAGAATTAAAAGGCTGACACTGCGCACCTAAGAGAGGAGAAACAAAATGGCGAAGATATTAGTGGCAGATGATGAAGAAGTATTGCGTATGTTAATTACTGACACATTGGAAGATGAAGGTCATGAGATTGAAAATGCAGCTGATGGAAACGAAGCGCTGGAAAAGATGCAAGCAAACCACTTTGATTTGGTGATCCTGGATAATATGATGCCAGGAAAGACAGGTATCGAAGTAGCCCAGGCACTTTCAGCGGAATGGAAGCAGAATTGTCCTATCATTATGCTGACAGCAAAGACGCAGCAATCTGATATCGAAGAGACGAAAAGAGCGGGTATACCTTATTATATGGCCAAACCGTTTAGTCCTGCGCAGCTGATTTTATTAGTAGAGGATATTCTCGATGCCTAATTACTTCCGAAAATCGATTAGGCGGCAATTCCTCTATATCCTATTCTTTGTTCTGCTCGCTACGTTGGTAGGCATAGCTGCCTTCTTTTATATGCATTATTCCACGAATAAGGAATATGAACAGGAGCGCAATATTCTTGTTGAGAAGCGAGGCGTTCTGCAGAATATAAAGAATGATTTCACTGATATGGTATTTCATATGCGGGGATATGCCCTTTATACCAATGAACAGGAGAGGCAGAATGGAGAGAGGTCCCATGCTTCTTTGGTGGATAACCTTAATGAGCTGGAAGCGTTCGAGCTCTCCCAGCAGGAACGTGAGAACCTTGCTCGTCTGCAGGATTTTGAGGCTTTATATTGGGATACTTATTACCCCCAGCTCCAGGAGGCTATTGCGTCTGATAACCTTGAGCAGATTACGGATAGTACTGCTAATGAGCGGATAACAGAAATCAATGATATTCTCCGTATCACAGAAAGTCTAAGGCAGTATAACGAGGATGCTGTAACCGAACTGCATAATGAATTCATGTTGGATAACACGAGGGAATCGTATATGCTGTTTCTCTTTGTCCTGCTGATCTTCGGTATTTTGTTATTCTTTAACCGGCAGTTCACACGGAACATCGGGAAGCCTTTATATGAGTTATCCCTTGCTTCCTATGATGTGGCTCAAGGGAAGGATGTAACACTTGCTCCGCTTGAGCGTAACGACGAAATTGGTATATTGTCGGATGCCTTCCGGGATATGGCGAAGCGGATACGAAATCGGGAACAAAATCTATCCGAAAAGAATACGCGTCTGACAGAACAGCAAGAACAGCTTGAGAGCTTTGTCAATGATCTGCGTAATCTGAATTGGGCATTGAATGAATCTTCCATGGTGTTGGTCCTCGACGATAAAGGTGTCGTCAAACAGGTGAATGAGAATTTCAGTTCGATTTCTCAGTATCCGGAAAAAGAACTTATTGGAAGGAATTTTCTTAGTATTGTCGCACATGAAGAGGATACATCTGAAATAAACAAGGCTTTTCCTGAGCTATTTAAAGGGCAGGCGTGGAGCGGCACGCTGGAGCATGGGAAAAAAGATGGGACTAGCTATTGGGTTCATGCAACAATCGTACCGTATTCAAATGAAGAACAGGTTTTGGAGCAGCTTATTGTAATCGAGCAGGATATTACACGAATTGTCGAGTCAGAGAGGATGCTCCGAGATTCTTTGCGAGAGACCGAGGAAACCAAAAAAGGCATTGAACGAATGAACCGTATGAATAACACATTATCAGTTACGATGGAAAAGCAAGCACTTCTGGATACAATCATCAAAGAACTTGCTGCACTTTATCAATATGACCACGGTGTCATATTCATGACGGAGACTCCTGAGTGGGCTGCAATTGGTGTTTCAAAACAATTTGATGAGCCGGTAGCAGCACATTTCCAGACTGTGATACAACGCCTGAAAGAAAACCCGGAACCATTTGTACTCGAAAGACAAGCAGATAAAGGGGAAGCTGGATACCGTGAAGCAGGTATGAGCGAAGATCTTCATATTCCAGTGCAGAACTCTTCTGGAGAACTGGTCGCTGTTTTTATCTGTACGAGATTCCAGCTGCCTTTCCGGGAGTCGGAGAAGAAAGAAATGAATTGGATCCTGAATAGACTCAGCTTATTCCTTGATAAGATCGAATCCTATGAGCTCACAGAATACAATAGACAGCTTAACCAGGATATCATCGATAATGTGAATGAAGGTATCCAATTTGTCAGTAAAAATGGGGATTTACTGCAGTACAATGCCAACTGGCAAGTATACCTGCAACTGGCTGCCGTACAATCCCGACGGGACGCTTGCAATGATTATGATAGCTGGATGGAATACAGCAAGACATACATTGAAAATAAAGAAGCATTTGAGGCATATGTGAAACAAGCTATTTTTGAAGAGGAACAGCCTGAGACTGGTTTGAGGCTTCGAGTGAGCGGAATGCAGAATAAAGTGCTGCTTCTCTATCATGTCGGCATCAAACGTCATGATGAGAAGATTGGTACCCTTTTCGTTTACCGCGATATTACTGCGGAATATGAAGTGGATCAAATGAAATCCAACTTGGTCAGTACGGTCAGCCATGAACTCAGAACACCGCTGGCTAGTGTGCTTGGCTATACAGAACTGATGATTACGAAGGATCTGAAGCCGGAACGCCAAGCGAGATATTTGCAAACGATTCATCAGGAAGCAACAAGGCTGACGAATCTAATTAATGATTTTCTTGATTTGCAGCGTATGGAAGCAGGAAAGCAGGAATATGTGAAAGAGAAACAGTCTTTCACCCCAATTGTGGAGCAGGTTATGGAGAACTTCCAATCTACAAACACAAACCATAATCTAGTTCTGCAGCAGAATAGTACCTACGATCATGTAAGTGTGGATCGGGATAAAATGATTCAAGTATTGACGAATCTGCTCAGTAATGCTATCAAGTTTTCCCCGGAAGGCGGAGATGTGGTTGTTTCTGTGCAGCAGCAGGAGCATCAGCTTTATGTCCATATTTCGGATGAGGGTATAGGTATACCAGATCAGGAACTCGGACGGTTGTTCCAGAAATTCAATCGGCTTGATAATTCCAGCAGCCGTAAAATCGGAGGTACTGGATTAGGACTTGCAATTTGCAAAGAAATCGTTGAGGCGCATGACGGAAAGATCATGGTTAGATCTGCCGAGGGGGAGGGCAGTGTCTTCACAATTGTGTTGCCATTGGTTGAAGCAGATAAGTCCTCCTTGCCTGATGTCGAACGCGGCCGCCAAATTATTCTGCTTGAGGATGATCGCAGTTTGGCGCTCCTTCTGGAGGATGAACTGAAAGATGCCGGCTTTTCCGTAACCAGATTTGTTACAGGAGAAGCGCTGATCAAACAGCTGTCACAAATAAAGCCAGCAGCATTCGTAATCGATTTGATGCTTGGCGATGGTGTGGATGGCTGGGATGTCATTCATGAAATAAAACAAGATCCAGAACTGCAGCACATTCCAATTTTCATTTCTAGTGCTATTCAGGAAATGGACAAGGCAAAGCACTATCACATCAATCATTACTTGATCAAACCATACCCGCCTAATAAGCTGTCGACAGTCATCTTGCAAGCTATCCTGCAGCATGGAAACAAAGGAATTATTGCATTTAAAAAAGAAGAGGAATAAGGAAGAGGCAGATCCGTAAGGATCTGCCTCTTTTTGTTACTGGTCGAGCTTTTGCTCGAAGTCCTGCAATTGCTGCTTTTCTTCACCAGTTGCATCGTTGTATGCAGATTGAATGGCCTCATGCGCTGTTGCAGAGTCATCCTGGCTTGGCTTATTTGTCAAGCCCTGCACTTTTTGCTTGGCTCTCTCGAAGAAGTTTTCCATCCTAAAACCCTCCATTATGGCTTTCTGATTGATGCTTCTTCACACTATCGCTGAAGCGTTCACGGTAGACAAAAACATCGTCATGCTGCCTAACCGATTGCGCTCCTTGACTTGTGAACCGTTTTGATTTACTCCTCTTACTCATTCGTTACCCCTCCGAACGTCTAAAGAAGTAAAAGCATAACCGGCTTTACCCGATTACGCTTTTAGTTTGCTCCTTGCACGAAGGAAGTATGAATTGTAAAAATTGTTAATTAGCCGGTACTTCCAGCTTCAAATAAGAGTGTAGGAAGGATGCGATGCCATCCTCCATATTCGAACCTGTTGTATAGTTGGCGATTTCTTTCAATGGTCCGATTGCATTACCCATTGCAACTCCTGCGCCAGCATACTCGATCATTTCCAAATCATTGTCTTCGTCACCGAAGGCGATGATATTTTTCTGTGGAATACCATAATAATGTGAGATCTTTTGCAGACCAACTGCCTTGCTCAGCCCTTTGCGGATGATCTCGATGATGTGATATGGTGCACCCCAGCGTCGATGCTCAATTACTTCAGCGTGCTCTTTTTCGAGCGTCTCCCGAATGGAAGCAACTTGGTTTTCATGCGGATAAATAAGCAGGGAAGTTGGATCATCCTGCAGCGCCTGCGTCAGGCTGCCGACTTTAATCGGATCATCTTCTTCCTCCAAATGAAACAAATCCAATAAGTATTGGTCAAAGCGATCGATATAAACATCGTCCATCACTTCTGCAATGATATTTTTTACATCAAGCTTATTGCATGTATCCACAATTTTGCGTGCCGTACGGACCGGCATCGGGGAGTGGACAGCGTCCCATTTTTTATCATCCGGATGATGGATGAGGGCTCCGTTGAAATTCACCATCGGGGTTGTAAGCCCGAGTTCACGATAATAAGCCAGGGAAGCACGGTGCGGTCTTCCTGTTGCGATAACGACGACATGACCAGCATGTATTGCTGCCGCTATGGCTTGCTTGTTCTTTTCAGAGATATGTTTATCATCTGTTAAAAGTGTTCCATCCAAATCAAGTGCTATCAAATGTTTTTCCATTTATTATCACCTCTATATTGTACATTATAGTGTATCCTTCTCTTACGTATCTGTAAAGAAATCGTCAAGACGAAGGAGTATCGATTTACAAAAGATGCCTGGGCATACTAAGATGAAGCAGTAGGTAATGGAAAACGTAGAAGAGGATGAAGCAAATGATCGTCATTAAAGAAGAAGTCTGGAACGAGGTGCCTTTGCTTCGTATAGAACAAGCAGGTACCGAAGACCAGGAACTTCCTGTGTTTACATATTTCCATGGTTTCACAAGTGCCAGGGAACATAATCTCCCAATTGCGTACATGCTGGCAGCCAAGGGCTATCGTGTACTTTTACCGGAAGCTCTCCACCATGGTATCCGGGAAGATAACGTTAGCTCAAGCAAACGCCAAATGGAATTCTTCGCAATCGTGAAGGAAAATTTGCATGATTTGCAGCAGCTTCACCAGTACGCATCCGAAAAAGGATTGATACAGAATGATCGCTTTGCAATTGGCGGTACCAGTATGGGAGGTATCACCACTTGTGCGGCGCTGACACAATTTGATTGGATCAAAGCAGGTATGGTCATGATGGGCTCTCCAAAGATTGCGGCATTTGCCCGCGGGATGGTGGATGCAGTAAAAAAATCCGGCGTCGACATGAATATAGCAGATGAAGAATTGGAGCAGATGTTCAGCTCGCTTGAGAAAATTGATCTATCCCTGCATCCAGAGACAATCGGCGACCGGCCATTGTTCTTCTGGCACGGTGATCAAGATCCTGTCGTGCCATATATACATTCCCGTAGTTTCTATGAGGCACTGGAATATGAAGCCGCAGACCAGGAGCAGTTTACATATGTCACGGAAGCGGGAACTGGCCACAAAGTTTCCAGAAAAGCGATGCTCGCCGGAACGGCATGGCTGGAGAAGGTACTATAGCAGTTTATTTCTATTTTGACGAAAATATGTTTAAATAGATGCAGACAAACAGTTTCATGAACTGATATAAAGGAGGAGCAGGAATGGATCAAGCATTGGAAGAGAATATGCTCGGTGCTCTGGAAAACGTAATCGATCCTGAATTGGGAATTGATATCGTTAACCTTGGTTTGGTGTACGGAGTGGATATAGATGAAGATGGTACAGGTATCGTGACAATGACATTGACTGCAATGGGCTGCCCGTTGGCTGGCCATATCGAACAAGATGTCAAACGCGTTCTAATGGATATTCCAGAAGTGAAGGAAACGAAAGTGAATATAGTATGGAGCCCGCCGTGGTCTAAGGATCGCATGTCGCGCTATGCAAAGATAGCACTCGGTATTCCGGATTAATAGTAAGCCCTCTTGCTCGGCAAGAGGGCTTTTTTTGCACACAGGACTCTTCCCTGGCATAGGCTGTGGGTGTAAAGGGGGAGTGTTCATCGTGACGAATTCTTATGAACAAACGTATACGCAATCTCATCATATGATGGAAATGTGCAGGCAGCACAAAAATCAATATGTCCTTATTCAGCTGATGGATGGCTATCAGATGGATGGGATTGTTTTGGATGTGGATGACGAGTATGTCCATCTCGCAATACCAGCAGATGAGCAGTATGATTTTGTAGAAGAGGATGACGACGACGATTACCGCAATCCATTTGGATACCCGGGGTATGGATACGGGTATGGATATGGATATCCAGGCGGACGTTTTCGCCGGCTGGTTTTACCGCTTGTTGGTTTGGCAGCACTTAGTCTTATTCCGTGGTAAAAGAAAAAACCTTGCCAGATGGCAAGGTTTTATTCGTGTTCTTCTCCGTTTGGAAGGACTGCAGATACAATCCATACACCAAGACTGAAGATGATTGTCATAACGATAACTAGTGACATATCGTATGGATCACCGGACATGCTCGTCAGTACAAAAGCTGCGACAGCACTAAGGACGAAAGCCCAAATAATTGTTGCGACAAACCGCATTAGTATCACCTCTATCATTCACACATATACTTCTATCATAGCAGGTTCCGCTCAAAAAGAAAATGATTCTTGTGCAAATCCTCACATGATAGGAGAAGTGAATTTCATGCATTTCCTCGTCAGTCAGTGTTATTCCTGGGAAGGGTATCATCTAGTGCAGGCATTATTGGAAGATGGTCATGAAGTATCAGGTCTGCATGGGCAATCCTTAACAGACAAAGAGACACATTTAAGTATGTACATCGGACGTCATGCGATGTTCCGCGAAGGAATGAGAAATACAGATTATAAAGCATATATCAGTTTCTTCGGAGCAGTGGATAAAAGTATTGAAAATAAATCCAGCATAGATATCTGTTATGCTGCAGACGATACCCCAGAACGTGAAAAACAAATTATGTTACCGATTTTATACGGTGAATGGATGCCAAGGGATGAGGAAGCAGTTGAATGGAATGGCAAACGAATACTATTTGATGATGAGTACTTCCAAAGAAATGCGCTCCCGATAAAACCTGTGATGCAAACAATCAGCAAGCTGCTGTCAGGAAATGAAGATATCGACAACTATCGCTTTTATTCAAAAGAGGTGTGTCCGGAGCAGGAAGATCGAGCAGCTATCGCTCTCACACGTAATATAAAGGATGATTTATCTGCTTTACACAAACACTATGCACAATTCAGATTCTTTTATGGATAAACCTGCTCCGTCCAATCTTCATTTCTTTTTTATGAATTTTGCAGCGTGGTTTTTCAGGTGTTTTACATATGGAGAAAGCTGCTCATATGTTTCCATGATTGTACCTGCTGTCTCCATTAAATTGAATTCTTTTTTTTGTTCTTCTTTTTTTGATTCCGCTTGTTCCGGCACTGCATTCCTTCTCTTGCCAAAAAGGAATTCATCCATACGATCGTCTCTTCTCATTATCGCACCTCCATAATCTACAGTATGTATGGAGACTGTATCTTGTCTATGTCTTCACCTATTTATTGGAAGGGAAGATATTTAGTTTTCACTTAAGAGCTTACAGAACAGAAAAAATACGTTACAATATATTTCAGATTAAGCACTTTATTATGGTCATCATTTTAAAACAGACCAGTCAGAACAGCTTCAGCATATCTTTATTGCTGAAGAAGGAGGAAACAATCGTATGGAAAAGAAAAGAGTAGTTGTCACGGGACTAGGTGCGGTGACACCAGTTGGAAATGACGCAGCTACAACGTGGCAGAATCTCTTGGAAGGTAAATCGGGTGTTGATGTCTTGACCCGAGTTAATAAAGATGATTACCCTGCAAAAGTGGCAGCGGAAGTAAAGGACTTCAACCCTGAAGATTATATGGAAAAGAAAGATGCGAAACGCATGGATCTTTTCACACAATATGCGGTAGCAGCGAGTAAAATGGCTGTGGAAGATGCGAAACTGGAAATCACAGAGGAAAATGCAAACCGTATTGGAGTATGGATCGGTTCCGGTATTGGCGGAATGGGAACATATGAAGAACAGTTTGAGAAACTAATGACAAAAGGTCCGCGTCGAGTGAGTCCATTTTTTGTACCGATGATGATTCCGGATATGGCTTCCGGACAAGTATCCATCCAGCTTGGTGCAAAGGGGATCAACTCCTGCTCCGTTACAGCGTGTGCATCCGGAGCAAACTCGATTGGTGATGCTTTTAAAGTTATCGAACGCGGTGATGCAGATGCGATGATCACAGGCGGATCAGAAGCGCCTTTGACAAAAATGGCTTTCGCAGGCTTCTCTGCTGCAAAAGCACTATCCTTCAATGATGATCCGAAAACAGCTAGCCGTCCATTCGATGCTAACCGAGATGGTTTCGTAATGGGAGAAGGAGCGGGTATCTTGATTTTAGAATCACTTGATTCCGCTTTGGAACGCGGTGCAACGATTTATGCGGAAATCGTCGGTTACGGAGCATCAGGTGATGCCTATCATATCACTGCCCCAGCTCCAGAAGGCGAGGGTGCTGTGCGTGCGATGCGTCAAGCAATCGAGGATGCAGGGTTGCAGGCAGAGGATATCGACTATGTGAATGCACATGGGACAAGCACAGAGCTTAATGATAAGTTCGAAACTGCAGCTTTGAAACAGCTTCTGGGCGACCATGCTTACCAGACTGCTATTTCTTCAACAAAATCAATGACAGGACATATGCTTGGTGCTGCTGGAGCAGTAGAAGCGATTATTTGTGTCAAAGCAATTCAAGAAGGCATGATCCCGCCAACAATCAATCAAACTGAGAAAGATCCGCTTTGTGACCTGGATTATGTACCAAACGAAAAGCGCGAGAAGAAAGTCCGTGCCGCTTTAAGTAACTCCCTTGGTTTTGGCGGCCATAATGCTGCACTAGTTTTCAAACAATATCAGTAATTTACAAAACCTCCTATTATAATAGGAGGTTTTTTTTATTTGCTTCAATCATATAATTCAAGAATAAATCCTTGCTGGTTGGTCATAATGTATCCTACTACAAGCCACACGGCGCGCGCTCCTACACCCAATGGTTCAGCTGCATGCAAGCGCGTTCCGGAGTCGGATTAGCAGAATCGAAAAGTAAAGTGAGGGTTATATCTATGTTATTTATGCATGATATTTGGGTGAACTGGTTTGAAGGTGAAGAAAATGGCTATAATGTATGCTCCTTTCATGAGTGGCGAAAGGAAGACGGTATCGAGCTGCTCGATCAGGTTCCGCTGCTCTACATAGAAGATGCGCTGTTCGCATACATCGAGAATGACTTGAGGGAGCTTCCGAAGCAAATGTTGGATATGATTCACCGCAAAGCTTTCCTAAGGAAAAATCAAGAACGCATTGCCATCGATTATGCTTGCATTGTAACGAACGGTAAAGCAATCCTTGCAATCGATACGATGGGGTATATTACACCTGTCAGAAAAAGCAGGCTTATTCCGCGGCAAGAGCGGCTTGTTTACCAGATGATTGAAGATGCCCAGCCCGAGATCTTTAACTGGCAAGAAGAAGAGGAAAAGAAAGAGTACCACATCCTATCCCTGAAGCCCGATTTAATGGTCGGACTCACAAGGAAGGAGCGACAGCTGAAGCAGCTCTTGATGATGACGATGGATCAGCTTGAGACGAGTGAAAATTTGGAACAGGTCAGATACTGGCTGACAGAATGGAAACCAGAGGAGTATCATCTGAATCGATCATTGGCATTTCAGGAAGCATGGCAGAAGCTATATGATGGAGTTTCTGTCGGCTGGAGCAAAAAACAGGAAGAACTCTGTGAAAAAATGGTAAAGGGCCAGCCTTTCTATGAAAAACTATGGGAACTGGAGCAAAATGATCAAGCAAAAACTTCATAAAAAATAACCGGCAATCATCTGCCGGTTATTTTTATTTTCCGCGACCTAATCCCATCGCTTTTTTTGCTTTACGTAATGTTTTGTTTGCAACTGCTTGTGCGCGTTCCGCGCCCTTATCAAGCACTTCATCCAACGCATCGCTTTCCATCCATTCATAATAACGCTTCTGGATAGGAGCAAGCATGTTCACGACTGCATCCGCAACGGCTTGTTTGAATTCACCATATCCGCTGCCTGCAAATTCCTGCTCGCTTTCTTCAATTGTTTTATTAGTCGCAACCGAATAAATTGTTAGCAGGTTGCTGACACCTGGTTTGTTTTCTTTATCATAGCGCACGACGCCCTCGGAATCGGTAACCGCACTCTTGATTTTCTTCTCGATTTGCTTTGGTTCGTCCAGGATGAAGATAGAAGCTTTCAGGTTCACATCCGATTTACTCATCTTCTTCGTCGGTTCCTGAAGGGACATAATCCGAGCACCGACTTTTGTAATCTGGATATCCGGAATTGTAAAGATGTTATTGAAACGGTTGTTGAATCGTTCCGCTACATTGCGTGTCAGCTCCAAATGCTGCTTCTGATCATCGCCAACAGGCACGATATCCGTATTGTATAGAAGAATATCGGCAGCCATAAGCGGCGGATACGTCAGTAAAGCAGCTGAAACGCCATCTTTTCCAGCAGATTTGTCCTTGTACTGTGTCATACGTTCCAATTCACCTATATAGCTGATGGATTGAATCATCCATCCCAGCTGCGTGTGCGCAGGCACTTCGGATTGAATGAAGAGAACAGACTTCTCCGGATCGATTCCAGCAGCCAGATAAAGTGCTGCGAGTGAACGGATCTGCTGCTTTAGCTTCAATCTGTCCTGCGGTACAGTGATGGCATGCTCATCCACTATACAGAAGTAGCATTGATTCTCTTCCTGCAACGCAGGAAATTGGCTAAGAGCGCCGATGTAGTTGCCCAGTGTCAAGCTGCCGCTTGGCTGAATACCTGAAAAAATAGTTTTCATGTTAATTATCCTCCTAAAAAAGACACAAAAAAATCCATTCGCTTACCTGCATATGCTGCAGGGACGAATAGACCGCGGTGCCACCCTAATTATCCTCCTGTACGAAGGATCACTTGTTGCAGATAACGCCTGCTTAGACGGCGGGAGATGATCCCGCAGCTCCAAAAACCCAATTTCCGCTACCCATGGTGCTTGTTCCCACCAGCCACAAGCTCTCTTGAACCAGAGGAGTATCGTACTATATTTTCTTCGTCGCTTTTATATTCTGTTAGTTATTCATTATATGCATGTTGCGACCGGTTTGCAAGCCGGTCTGTCAGATAAGATAGTATATCGCAAGGAGGATAAGCATCAGTCCAATTAAGACAGCAGCTTGACATTGCATAAAGCTGAGGAAAGAACGATTTACCCATTCAGATGGCTCTCCATTTTCTTCAAAGTCGAGCATCCCTCTGCTCATATACTTGCCAAATCTCCGGAAACTTCTCGTTATCCCATCAAGTACTCTTCCTTTTATGACGAACAACAACAGCGCTGCGATAAAATAAAAGAAAGCAACATAAAAGAGTGAGTTTATCAAAGTAAGAAGATTGTGCTGATCTGATAAGAAGAAAAGCAATCCTGTGATTGCCAGATTAATCAATAATAGAATCAAGTTCCTTTTACCAAACAATATACATTACCGCCTTCAAAAGATTATGAACAATTATAGCACAAGAATGAAAGGGAGTTGGGGAACATTTATTCCTATTGCGTATGATTGTTCATAGGGGTAATTATACTTGGAATTGTGTAAAAAGTATAAAATTAAGCATGAAATACGCAAAATAAACTAGTAAATTTGTCCTATTTTTTGTTATGAAAATGCAATGTTTTCGCACTTTTGTAAATTTCGTATAAAATTAGGGGTGCACAAATTGTGAGAAAACTTGTATAATTCTAATTGCGAACAAGTTGTTCGTAGAAAAGTGATAAAATTTAGAATTTTTGGGGAGGTCATGTTTTACATGAGAAAGACGAACTGGCTATTGCTTGCACTTGTTTTAGTACTAAGTTCATTCCTTGCTGCATGTTCCGGTGGCTCTGACAGCTCAGGCGGCAGCGGCGGCGGAGAAGGCGGAAGCGGAGATAGCGCTTCAGGCTCTGCTAACGGCGATCAAGTATTCAATCTAACAATCGGTGATGAGATTCCATCTATGGATTCCTCACTTGCGGATGACCAATATGGTATTCAGTGGACTTCCGAAATTCAAGAAGGTCTATACCGTCTAGCCGAAGATGGTTCCCTAGCAGAAGGTATTGCTACTGGCGATCCGGAAGTTAGTGAAGATGGTCTTACTTGGACATTCAAACTTCGTGAAGATGCGGAGTGGGAAAACGGTGATCCTGTAACAGCAAATGACTTCGTTTATGCTTGGCAAAGAGCTATCAATCCTGATACAGGTTCTGAATACGGTCCATACATGATGAGTGGCGTCATTAAAAACGCTACTGAAGTTAACCAAGGTGAAGCTGAACTTGACGAGCTAGGTGTTAAAGCAGTTGACGACTATACATTGGAAGTACAGCTTGAAAAGCCGGTTCCATATTTCGAGTCATTAACTACATTCCCTACATTCATGCCTTTGAATCAAAAATTCGTTGAAGAACAAGGCGAAAACTATGCACTTGAAGCAGATAACCTGCTTTCTAACGGTCCTTTCAAAATGACAGAATGGAACCACGGAAGCACAATGAAATTTGTAAAAAACGATACGTACTGGGATGCTGATACTGTACAGCTAGAAGAAATCAATCTTCAAGTTGTTAAAGATACAGCTACTGGTGTGAACCTTTATGATACTGGCGCAGTTGATCGTACTTCATTGACTGCTGAGTTTGTTGATCAACGTATTAATGACCCTGATTACTTACCAGTACCAGACATGGCTTCTTGGTATTTGAAATTGAACCAAAATCGCACAGGTGAAGAAACTCCACTTGCGAATCTGAATGCACGTAAAGCTATTGCGCAAGCAATCGACAAAGATGGTCTTGTTAACGTGGTATTGAACAATGGTTCTACAGTATCTAACGGATTAATGCCTAAAGACTTTGTAAAAGGTCCAGATGGTAAGGACTTCCGTGAAGCTAATGGTGACCTATTGACTTACGATGTAGAAGCAGCTAAAGAAGCTTGGGCTACAGCGAAAGAAGAGCTTGGACAAGACGAAATCACACTTGAAATCCTTACAGGTGACGCAGATATTTCTGTTCAGATTGTAGATTACTTGAAAGAACAGTTAGAAAGTAACCTGGAAGGACTTACAATCGAAACAATGCAAGTACCATTCCAACAAAGACTTGACCTGGATACTGCCGGAGACTTTGATATCCAAGTATCAGGATGGGGACCGGATTATATCGACCCTTACACTTTCATGAACCTATTTGTTACTGATGGGGAAAACAATCGTATGGCATATTCAAGTGAAGAATATGATTCTTTAGTAGAGCAAGCTTCTACTGACAATGCGACAAACCCAGAAGCTCGTTGGCAGAATTTCCTGGATGCAGAGAAAGTATTGCTTGAGGATGCAGCAATTGCTCCTTTGTATCAAGCAGGTTACTCCTACCTACAGAGCCCGAAATTGCAAGGCGTATTCTCTAACCCAGCCGGAAACGACTTTGAATACAAATGGGCATATGCAGATAACGCTGCTGCAGAAGAATAAGTTTAAAAATAAACTTATATGAAGTGAATGAGGAGAAAGAGAGTATAGCCCGTTATTGGCGTATACTCTCTTTTCCATTGGTGAGCGTTATCGAATAATAGGGAATTTTTCGACAATTAATTCAGGAGGTGCTCTTATGGCACGTTATATAGGGCAGCGAGTCATCTACATGATAATCACGCTATTTCTAATAGCTACTATTTCATTCGTGTTAATGAAGCTTTTGCCGGGATCTCCTTTGGCAAATGCAAACAAATTAACTGAAGCACAGCAAGAAGTAATTTATGAAAAGTATGGATTGAATGATCCAATTCCAGTTCAGTATGTAAACTATCTAGGAGGACTTGTCCAAGGAGATTTGGGTATTTCCTTTAAATATGATAATCGAGAAGTATCCGACATACTTGGGGATCGTATTGGACCATCAGCTCAACTAGGTATTCAAGCCTTAATTATCGGTACCGTTTTGGGTATATTACTTGGACTAGTGTCAGCAATCTATCACAATGGTATATCAGATTATTTATCTACAATCATCGCTGTATTGGGTACATCAATCCCGTCCTTTGTATTTGCGGGCTTGCTGCAATATTTTGTGGCTGTAAAATGGGGTGTCCTTCCAGTTGCCACTTGGAATGGATTTGAATACTCGATCTTGCCAACAATTGCTTTAGCAATCTTCCCGATGGCTACATGCGCTCGATTCATGAGAACTGAAATGATTGAAGTGTTAAATGAGGATTATATCACTACTGCAAGAGCAAAAGGCCTTGCAGGCGCAGCTATCATCTTCAAGCACGGTATCCGAAATGCTTTAATTCCATTGATTACAATTTTAGGACCACTGGCTGTAGGACTGCTTACAGGTACGCTGGTTATCGAGCAGATCTTCTCAATTCCTGGAATCGGCGAACAATTCGTAACATCTGTTACCTCGAATGATTTCCCAATCATCATGGGTACGACAATGTTCTTCGCAGTCGTGTTCATTGTAATGATATTGATCATCGATATCTTGTACGGATTGATCGACCCTAGAATTAGGCTTTCTGGAAAGGACTGAGATGATGGAAAACCGAAAAAAAGAGCTGGATAAAAACCTTTTCCGTCCTGCTGACCGCACCCAAGAGCAAAGTGATGTCATGGCTCGTAAAAGTACGACACTACTGCAGGACGCAGTAAGAAGCCTGCGGAAGAATGTATTTTTTATGATTTCACTGTTTCTTTTGCTTGTTATCGTTCTGATGAGTATATTCGCTCCAATTGCAAGTGACTATACGTATAAAGAACAGGATCTAAATCGTTCATTGATGGGTCCGAGAATTCCTGTACTTGAAGACATTTCTTTCCTTGGCTTGGATGGAACAGAAACCAAAACTTTTAATGGTAATAATGTACAAGCTGCTGAAATGAAAGCTAATTTACAGTTTGATAATCAAACTGACTTTATTACATTTGAAACTGTCAGCGAGGGAGACGGAAGTCCTAACTCCGCTGAAGTAAAAGCTACGTATGATAAATATGCTGCTAAAGGAGTAGAAGATGAATACTTCTATTTCGGAACCGACCGTTTAGGACGTGATGTATGGACACGTGTTTGGGATGGTACGCGAGTTTCCCTTCTAATTGCAGTTGCTGCTGCAATAATTGACTTGGTGATCGGTGTTGCATATGGTGGTATCGCTGCTTATTATGGCGGCCGCGTGGATAACTATATGATGCGTTTCTTAGAAGTTATCATCGGTATACCGAACTTAGTTGTAGTAATATTGATGATCCTGATTCTTGATCCGGGTATTTGGGCGATAATCATTGCACTTACGATAACAGGCTGGACAAGTATGGCCAGAATAGTTCGTGGTGAGGTGCTGAAGCTTAAAGGACATGAGTTTGTTCTCGCAGCCCGCACATTAGGAGCACCTAACCGGAAGATCATCGCAAGGCACTTAGTTCCAAATGTTATGGGTCTGATTATTGTTAATACAATGTTCTCGATCCCATCAGCTATCTTCTTCGAAGCATTCCTAAGTTTCATTGGACTTGGTCTGCCTTCACCAGCAGCATCACTTGGTACATTGATCAATGACGGATTCAAAACATTATTGACTACACCATCGTTGCTTGTATTCCCAGCAGTCATAATCTCAGTCCTTATGATCGTGTTCAATATTCTTGGAGACGGACTACGTGACGCATTCGATCCTAAGATGAGAAAATAATTAAAGGAGGCGACTACCTTGAAAAAAGATAATATCCTTGAGGTGAATGACCTCAAAGTTTCATTTAAGACCCATAGCGGTGAAGTACAAGCAGTAAGGGGCGTTTCCTTTGATCTGAAAAAAGGGGAAACACTTGCAATCGTTGGTGAATCAGGCTCTGGTAAATCTGTAACGACAAAAGCATTGATGGGGTTGCTCCCGCAGCCGCATGGCTTTGTGAAAGAGGGTTCTATCCTTTTTGATGATAAAGATATAACCAAATTGAAAGACAAAAATATGCAAGCTATCCGTGGTAAGGAGATGGCGATGATCTTCCAGGATCCAATGACATCTCTTAACCCGACGATGAAGGTCGGTACGCAGATCATGGAAGGCTTGCTTAAGCATCAAAAACTTGGCAAGGAAGAAGCGAAGAAAAAAGCAATTGAATTGATGAATTTAGTGCAAATTCCGAATCCGGAATCACGTATGAAGCAATACCCGCACCAGTTCTCAGGCGGTATGCGTCAGCGTGTCGTAATAGCTATGGCACTTGCATGCAATCCGCGCATATTAATTGCGGATGAACCGACAACTGCATTGGATGTAACAATTCAAGCTCAAATTCTAGAATTGATGAAAGACATCCAACGAAAAGTAGACACATCCATCATCTTCATTACGCACGACCTTGGGGTAGTTGCCAACGTAGCAGACCGGGTAGCCGTAATGTACGCAGGTAAGATAGTTGAGATCGGAACGACTGATGAAGTGTTCTACAATCCAAAACATCCGTATACATGGGGTCTGCTTGGTTCCATGCCGACACTTGATAGTGATGAAGAGGAACTGTTCGCGATTCCAGGTACACCACCTGATTTGATTGCACCTCCAAAAGGGGATGCGTTTGCAGCGCGTAACAAATTCGCACTTGAAATTGATTTTGTTGAGCAGCCGCCAATGTTCAAAGTGTCTGACACGCATTATGCGGCAACATGGCTATTGCATGAAGATGCACCGAAAGTCGAGCCGCCTGAGTCTGTTAAGAAGCGGATCGAGTCAATGGATCATTCCGAGGAGGCGACGCGATAATGAGTCAGGAAAAATTACTTGAGATCAAGAATCTGAAGCAGCATTTCAAACTTGGAAGAAATAACGTCGTCAAAGCAGTAGATGGATTGACGTTTGATATTTATAAAGGAGAGACATTCGGTCTTGTAGGCGAGTCAGGCTGTGGTAAATCCACAACTGGCCGCTCTATCATCCGTTTATATAACTCCACAGATGGTGAAGTGCTTTTCAAAGGAGAAAACGTACAAGGAAAGAAAAACAAATCTGAATTGAAGAAATTCAACCGTCAGATGCAAATGATTTTCCAGGATCCGTATTCTTCCTTGAACCCGCGTATGACTGTTATGGATATCATTGCAGAAGGAATCGATATCCATGGCTTGGCAAAAAACGCTGATGAGCGAAAAGCGAAAGTATATGAATTGCTGGAAACAGTTGGTTTGAACAAAGAGCACGCCAACCGCTATCCTCATGAGTTCAGTGGCGGTCAGCGTCAGCGTTTGGGTATCGCGCGTGCATTGGCTGTAGACCCAGAATTCATCATCGCCGACGAGCCGATTTCAGCACTTGATGTATCAATCCAGGCACAGGTAGTCAACTTGATGAAGCAGCTTCAAAAAGAAAAAGGACTTACTTACTTGTTCATCGCCCATGACCTTTCCATGGTAAAATACATCAGTGACCGGATTGGTGTTATGTACTTCGGGAAGCTGGTTGAGCTTGCTGATGCAGAGGAGCTTTATAAGAATCCGGTGCATCCTTATACACGCTCCCTTCTTTCCGCAATCCCGCTTCCGGATCCAATTTACGAGCGCAACCGCAAACGTATCGTATATGACCCGAGTCAGCATGATACAAGCGAAGAGCCGGAATTCCGTGAAATCAGCCCAAGACATTGGGTATTGTGTACATCAAAGGAATTTGAAGAATACAAAAAAGACAAACAAAACACAGTTACTAACTAATGTGCAAAACCGCAGCCTCTGGCTGCGGTTTTTTATATTTAGGTTTGCTCTATGAAAAAAAAGGATAACTAGGAAGAGGGGGTATAATGCGACATAAACTTGGAGATTTCGTCAGAGACTTGGTAAAACCGGTTTCATCTGCCAAATATCTCCCTTATAATGAAACTAACTACCAAATAGGAGATTGATAGAATGGGAAAACTCAAGAAGTCGATGATGACCGCCGCACTTGCTGTTACAGTGCTAATGCCAACAGCTGCCTTTGCAGCTAATGAAGGAGAGCAACTGGAAGGAAAGCAGCTTACTGCCCGCTCCTCGACCGTGGAAACGTATGAAGTGCCGCAAGTGATGAAACGATTTACATATTCATCAGATCTATCCTTTGACTATCCCGATGCTGTCAGAGGCATATACGTGACAGGACCCAGTGCAGGGGGAGCGAAGTTCGACAGTTTAGTGAAGATGGTGGACGAAACAGATCTCAATGCAATGGTCATCGATATTAAAGACGATCATGGTAACATTACATATAAGCCCGATGAAAAATCACCCTATTATGATATCGCACAAAACTACATAGACGATCCGCAGAAGATGCTGGAGGAATTAGAGAAGCATAAAATCTACCCGATTGCCCGTATCGTTGTATTTAAAGATACGTTGCTAGCGGAGAAGAAGCCGGAGCTTTCTTTCCGCAATACAGATGGCAGTGTGTGGAAAAATGGACGCGGGGAAGCATTCGTCAGCCCTTTCCAGCATGAAGTATGGGAGTACAATGTTGAACTGGCGAAAGAAGCAGCGATGATGGGCTTCGAAGAAATCCAGTTTGATTACGTCCGTTTCCCGGAAGGATTTGAGACGAAGGATGATGAACTGCAATATGACCTTGGTGACTATACGGATGAAAATACCGATAATGTCCAAAAACGTGTAAATGCAGTAACAGATTTTGTCGCATATGCAAAAGAGGAACTATCCAATTATGATGTACAGACATCGGTTGATATATTCGGCTACGCAGCTACTTTGGAGGAAGCACCAGGGATTGGTCAGAACTTCTCCAAAATTTCATCCAATGTTGATGTTATCTCCTCCATGATTTATCCGAGCCATTGGACGTCTTATTTCGGATTGGATGTTCCGAATGATCATCCGTATGAGCTGACAGCTGAATATGCCAAAGTGGAGAATGAAGTGTTGGGCAAGCTTGAAAATAAACCGGTATCAAGACCATGGATTCAGGATTTCGAGGCCCCATGGGTGTCTTCCAAACAGTATGGCAAGCAAGAAGTAGAAGACCAAATCCGTGCGCTAAATGAGAATGGAATCGATGAATTTCTCATTTGGAATGCAGCAAACAACTATACAGAAGGTGTCGATTTTACACCATGATCCAAAGCAGCCTCCTCAAGGGAGGCTGCTTTGTTTATGAAGAGGGTTCGCGGGTATAACTATGTTATTAAGTCGCTGAAGGAGATGCCTTATGAATTGGTATGAGAAACTGAGCAAGTATTTTCCAATAGAAGAGATGAAATCGAAAGAACACATGGAATTACTGCTGAAAGAAAAAGCAGATGTATACTTTAAGGATGAAAGCGCGGATCATGTCCTGATGTATGCTGAATTTGACCATTTTCTATTTATCGATTATGTCTATGTTGCTGCTAAAACGCGCGGACAAGGCATCGGAGGCAAGCTGATTGATAAGCTGAAGCAGCGCGGAAAGCCTATCCTGCTTGAAGTAGAACCACTGCAGTATGATGATTCCGATTCCCAAAAACGTCTTCGTTTCTACGAAAAACAAGGTTTCCAGCACGCTCAGACGATAGGCTATAACCGGCGTTCCCTTGCCACCGCAGAAGAAAATCCGATGGAGATCCTGTACTGGGCACCTAATGGTGAGACAGAGGAGGAGATATTCGACGCCATGCGGGAAATGTATGAACAAATCCACACGTACAAAGATAAGCAGCTGTATGGAGAGTCCTATCAGACATCGGATGAAGTGCTGACATTTTCAAAGGATACGGAAAAGGATAGTATTTTTGATACATTGAAAGAAAATCAGAAATAATTTATTAAAATGTGTTTGAAACCCTGAATGCAGGGTAAATAGTAACCATAACAACGACGCATACGTATATTTGTGTAAAATCTGTGGTATCTTTCAGGAAGCCTTTTAATAACTTGACCACTGTAGTATACTTGTACATAGAGAGATTAAATTAAAATTATTTTAAATAAAATCTTTCCATGGGCAAAGAAATAGAAACATATTCTGTATTGAGGAGTGAAGTTAAATGGTAACACTTTATACCTCACCAAGTTGTACATCTTGCCGCAAAGCTAAAGCTTGGTTAGAAGAGCACGATATTCCGTTCACAGAGAGGAACATCTTCTCCGAGACATTATCACTTGATGAAATCAAGGAAATCCTGCGTATGACAGAAGATGGTACAGATGAGATCATCTCTACACGCTCCAAGGTTTTCCAAAGCCTAAATATGAACTTAGATCAATTACCATTGAAGAAGTTATATAGCTTGATTCAAGAAAACCCAGGTCTGCTGCGACGTCCGATCATCCTTGATGAGAAACGTTTGCAAGTAGGTTACAATGAGGATGAAATTCGCCGCTTCTTGCCAAGAACTGTGCGTACCTTCCAGTTGCGTGAAGCACAGCGTATGGTCAACTGACCTTATACAAAAAAGGACGCAGATCCATTCGGATCTGCGTCCTTTTTTCTTTCCAGTCATCCTCAAGTGACAAATATTCTGAAATGCGCTACAATGGACAGAATCCTTCTAAGGTCATTCGCCTTTTTTCGGCAATTTTAAGCCTTTCTGTTTTCCATACAGAAGGATTTATCATAAAATAGAAATACACACAGAAAAAGTTAGATTGAGGGTAAGGGAATACGGGAAGTGTAAAGGCAAGAGGGCGTTTTTCACCTGCCACTTTACTGGAGGGAGAGAAAACCATGGAAATAGAAAGAATAAATGAGAATACAATCAAATTTTATATATCTTATATAGATATTGAAGATCGCGGCTTCGATAAAGAAGATATTTGGTATAACCGTGAACGAAGTGAGCAATTGTTCTGGCAGATGATGGATGAAGTCAATTATAAAGAGGACTTCAGTGTCGATGGCCCGCTTTGGATTCAAGTACAGGCAATGGATAAAGGATTGGAAATTGTCGTAACGAAGGCTCAGCTTTCCAAAGATGGAGAAAGTTTAGAACTGAATGTAGATGATAAAACGATCCATTCCTCTGTGGAAGAGAAAGTCGATTCGGTCCTTGAGGAGAAATTCGGTTCACATCAGCAAGATAGTGAAGAAGAGGATGAAGAAGAATTGTCCTTTGTTATTCAATTCCGAGACTTCGAGGATGTGATCCAGCTCAGTCACTATTTCGAAGAGACGTATGGCATTGAAAACAAATTATTCCATTACAAAGACAGATATATGCTGTATGTGGAATTCGATGACACCATTCTCGGAGATGATGAGCAGGAGGATATTCTGAGTCAGATACTTGAATTCGGCTATGATTCCCAAACAACGATTTACCGATTGGAAGAATACGGCAAGGTGATTTTCGCTGATGACGCACTTACAAACGTGAAGCAATACTTCCCTCGTAAATAGACATTCATTACAGAATGTCTATTTTTTTTGCTTTTAAATTGCTTTTTTGAGCCTTTTTTCTGCGTTGACTGTTTCCTGTTATATACTAGCTCCAAGGAGGTGATAGCTATGTTGCAGGCGCAGTTGGAGGATGGCAGTCTGATCCTGCTTGCTGCACATCGAAAGGAGCAGATCCACGATTTCAGAAAGCGGCGTTTTCTGTGTCCTTCCTGCAAAAAGTCAGTCATCATACGTGCAGGCAATAAGGTTGTTCCTCATTTCGCCCACGAGCAAATCCACGACTGCGAGCTGGACCGAACAGGAGAAAGCTTATACCATATGCGAGGCAAACTGCAGCTGTTCCATTGGCTGAAAAACCAAGGTTATACCGTAAAGTTGGAGGAATACGTCAAAGATACAACAAGACGTCCAGATTTACTTCTGTATACCGCTGGCGGAAGGGAACTTGCAATCGAATATCAATGTGCATCCATATCGGATGAAGAGCTGCTGCGGCGAAATGAAGCATACGAGCGGAACGGGATAGTTCCTATATGGATCTTAGGCGGCAACAGGTTAAAACGTACATCTACTTATATGCTCGACTTACCAAAAAGGGAACAGCGCTTCTTGATGCAATATAAGCAGAACTTGCCATTACAGATGTTATATTATTGCTCGGACAGTAAAACATTTTGTAACGTCCAAAACATTCTCCTCACTGGAAAAAAACAGACTGTTGGTCAGTTCTTTTTCCGCCCTCTTCCTAAATTACTCTTTCCTCATTTATTCCAAGTTCTCCCTCAAAATGTTGAAGAAAAACATAAGGTGTGGCAAAGTATCCAAGCAAGAGCGGTAGCGAGGCCGCTCACATTTGCTCCTGCTTCTGTTAAAAGCTGGGTGATGCGCTTGTATGAAGCAGGATTGCTTCTTCAAGATATACCGCTTTCTGTTTTACAGCCTGTTGAAACACAATATCAGATGTCTGTGCCGCCATATATTTGGCAGACGGATTTGTGGCTTGAGCAATTAGATCAATTATCTGTAATGGAAAGCGTCCCTCTTCATCGGTTAAAGTATGCCTGCAGAAGATGGGAAGCTGCCACAAGACCTTTTGCCGTACCTATCAGTACGCATCCGGTGGAATCGTATATGCAGCGTCTATGCCAGCTCGGATGGTTTGAGCAAATTGATGCTGATACCTTCGTGAAGAAAAAGGCATTATCTCTATTTTGAGGTAAATTCTTCGCATGATTCTCTTGCTTTTATATATAATATAAGAGAGAAAATGCTTATAGTTGAAGGATTTTCCCGGCTACTATACGAAATAGTTAATTGGAACAGAAAAAGGTAAGCAGCATTGGAGGAGGATGTTCGTGTCAAAATCAGCTAAATCTTTACCAAAACGAAGTGAGGTACCAGTAGAAAAAACTTGGAACCTTGAAAATATATTTGCGACAGATGACCTGTGGGAAGAAGAGCGTAAAGCATTGGCTGAGGACGGAGATAAAATCTCAGCGTTCCAAGGCAAGCTTGATGAATCCGCAGACACTTTGTTTAAGATGTTCAAGCTGCAGGATGAGCTGTCTGAGCGTATCGGCAAGCTTTATACATACGCGCATATGCGTTATGACCAAGATACGACGAACGGGCATTATCAGGCACTGCAATCAAAGGCGGAGCTATTGATTACACAGATCTCAAGCAAAATGAGCTATATTGTTCCAGAATTACTTGCGATTGACGAGAGCCGTATCCAATCGTTTCTGACAGAGAACGATGACCTTAAAGTGTACGAGCATACCCTGAACGAAATAAGCCGCCAGCGTGCGCATGTGCTGTCTGAAAAAGAAGAGACTTTACTTGCTCAGGCTTCCGAAGTCACAGATAATGGCTCTGCTACTTTCGGTATGCTTAATAACGCGGATTTAACTTTCCCGAGCATCAAGAACGAAGAAGGGGAAGAAGTAGATGTGACACACGGCCGTTATGTCACATTCCTGGAATCAAAGGATCAGCGTGTCCGCCGGGACGCATTCAAGTCCATGTATGATACTTTTGGTCAATTCCGCAATACTTTTGCTTCTACACTTTCAGGTACAGTGAAGAAAAATAACTTTTATGCGAAAGTAAGGAATTATGAGTCAGCCCGTCAGTCTGCGCTGGACAATAATAAGATCCCGGAACAGGTTTATGATAACCTCGTAGCAGCGGTCAATGAGCGTCTGCCATTGCTTCATCGTTATGTAGCACTCCGCAAGAAGGTGCTTGGTATCGATGATTTGCATATGTATGATCTTTATACGCCGCTAGTCAAAGATGTCGATATGAAAGTAACATACGACGAAGCCAAGGACTATGTTCTAAAAGGATTGGAGCCACTGGGTGAGGAGTATCAGTCTATCCTGAAGGAAGGCTTCGAGAACCGCTGGGTTGATGTGGAAGAAAATAAAGGTAAACGCAGCGGAGCATACTCGTCTGGTGCGTACGGTACAAACCCTTATATCCTGATGAACTGGCAAGACAACGTCAACAATCTGTTCACTTTGGCGCATGAGTTCGGTCATTCTGTGCACAGCTATTATACACGCAAAAATCAGCCATACCGTTATGGCAACTATTCCATCTTTGTTGCCGAGGTTGCATCTACGTGCAATGAAGCTTTGCTGAATGAATATATGATCAATAATGTGGAAGATGAGCAGGAGAAGCTGTATTTGCTGAATCATTTCCTGGAAGGATTCCGTGGTACGGTCTTCCGTCAAACAATGTTTGCTGAATTTGAGCATATGATCCATAAGCATCAGCAAGACGGAGAAGTATTGACAGCAGAGAATCTGACGTCCATGTATTATGATTTGAACAAGAAATACTTCGGTGATGGTTTGACCATTGATGAAGAAATTGGATTGGAATGGGCGCGTATTCCTCATTTCTATTACAATTACTATGTGTATCAATACGCTACTGGCTACGCAGCTGCTACTGCACTATCTGCTAAGATCCTGGAAGAGGGAGAGCCGGCTGTCGATAAGTACGTAGGCTTCTTGAAGGCTGGAAGCAGCGATTACCCAATTGAGGTGCTGAAGTCTGCTGGAGTAGATATGACGGATAAACAGACCATTCTATCTGCGCTCGATGTGTTCGAGGCGAAGCTTGATGAAATGGAAAAACTATTGCAGAAATAAGAAGAAAACCGGCGCTAACGCGTCGGTTTTTTCATGCCTTTGAAGGTCCGTTTTCTGGTAAAGAAAAAACATGCAGCCAGTAATGATAGAAACAGCAAGGGCAATGTAATCGCCATGGATACAAAATGAAGCATACCGAGAATATTGAAACACAAAGCAAAAATGACCCAGGCGATCAGCAGGATTCCGATTCCTTTCATCTTACCACCTCCGACTATCATCACTTTATGCTGATCTGGAAAAGACTAGACTACGAGAGCTTGTGACTTTTTTGTGAAATTGTGCACATAATAGTTGCCATCCTATAATATGTTATGGTACATTATATTTGTGAGAAACATCACAAACAAGTCCCCTTTGTTTGGATTATTGTTCTCCCATCCCCTCAGTAGAAGTTATACATGCAAAAAGGTCTGCCGAAAGGCAGGCCTTTTTGTTATGCTTTCCATTTTCTTAAGAACTGGTGAACCGAGCGGGTGAAGCTGTCCAGATCCTCAAAATGGATGCTATGACCGCATGTATCAAATTGTTCGGCTTCTGCTTCCGGCCGCAGCTGCTTCATCTCTTCCCATACATCTTCAGACAAGATAGGGGAGTGGGCACCACGCATAAGCAATGTCGGACAAGTGACTTTTTGATAGGTATCTGTATAATCGCCATTCATATAGTCCTGTGATGCTTTAATCCCTTGGGGATGAAAGCACAGCCTCCAGCCGTCATTTGCTTCATACGCACTTTCTGCGTAATAGAGGAAGTGATTTTCATTCTGTACTTGTTCAATGCTGTGTGACAGCGCGGCAAGCGTGTTTGCTGGCTGCTCGAACTCTAAGGCATATGTTAGTTCACCCGAAACTTTATGACCCATATCTTCTATAATAAGTCCATCTACACGGTCTGGATACTTGGCTGCGAATTGATAAGCTGTCACGCCGGATAAGGAATGGCCAAGAAGAATGAGTCGTTTCGTTTCACCTATTTCTTCGAGTAAAGCCTCTAAATCCTGCAGGTAGGCGTTTCTGTCATAACTATTCAGTTCTGCTGCATGCTCGCTTTTGCCGTGTCCTCTCAGATCAGGAGCGATGATTCGCCAATCTGCTGTCCTTTCCATAAATGGCTTGTAAAGACTCGCACGTGCAAACAAGCCGTGCATCAGTACAAGGACATAATCTGACTCTGCACCGTTGTCCAAATAAGCTAGCTGTAAGTCGTTAGAATCGAAATAATGCTGTTCCATTGTTTTTGACCTCCTTCGTACATCTTCTTCGTTTCCCGATTCCAGGCAATGAAAAACAGCCGCACATAATGTGCGGCTGTTTGGAATAAGTGCAGCAAAAAGTTATTCAGCTTTCGAAGTAATGTTATATTTCCAGAAAGTATCGTGTTTGATCGGGATGCGTTCTACCATCTGTTTCAGCTGCAGCTTTTTCATTTCCTTCTCGGTCTGTGCATTTGTCCAATCATAAATCAATGAAATTTCCCTGCTGCCGACAAATTTATAGCTGGAAAGGAATTCCTCCACAGGCGGTTTCGCTGCCGGCTGCGGATCTCTCTGCAGCATTTGGTGCAATACATTGACATAGACATCGTAGCTATATAAACCAGAAATCTTAATGCCGGAATCTTCTTCGGATTCATTAAAGAAGACAATGGAAGGAGATTCGTCGATTTCCAGTTCCTTTGAAAGCTTCACATCGCATTGGAATGCTTTTTTCGCGGAAGCAGAATACATATCCTCACGAAATTCTTCCAAATCGAGCTTAGCGATTTTAGCACATTCAATCAGGATTTCATCTGCAGTAATATCTTGTTTGTTTAAAAACAGTGCTTCCTGGATAGTCCGGAGGAAACGGGTACCTGCTTTTCTTCCTTGCAGCTCCGCTGCTTTTATTGCCAGTGACGTGCGCCATGGGAAGGACACGGCATTATTTAACAAGATGTTATCCGGCTGCAGTACCGTTTTCGGGTAGCTGCACTCGCTCCGTTCACGGACGAGCGGCTGATAATCACCTGTCAGTATCGGGCGTAAAGTGAAATATTGACCATATTCCATTGTAAGTTTTTTGAGAAAAGGCTCGAGTGACCAGCAATCTTCGCAAAGCGGATCGATAAAAACGTAAATCTCCACGGGTTTTTTCGAAGAAGGAAATAGTCCGCAAAATCCGCCACAGTCATCCTCAGGCCTTTGCTGTATTGAATTAGAAGATTCCCAGCTCATATCGATTCTCCTTTCTCTTCGTCTGGTGTGTTCATCATATGATGTGCGGTTAACGCAAGACGTTCATATGTTATGCTTCTGTACGGTTCCTCTATGTCAGTTTCCGTTAGGGCAGCTGCCATGCAGGAAAGCCATGCATCCTTGCGCATAGGTGTGATTTCGAAAGGGAGGTGCCGGTATCTTAGCTTCGGGTGGCCGTGCTCTTCTGTATAAAGCGGCGGGCCGCCGAAGAATTGTGTCAGGAACTGCTGTTGTTTGCGGCGGGTCTCCGTCAAATCATCCGGGAAAATCGGCTTTAAATCTGGATGCTCTGCCACGCGTCGGTAGAATGCATCTACCAGCTGCTCTAATATGGCTTGTCCGCCAATACCATCATACAATGTTTCAGCTTGATTCATTGATTCTTCCTTTCTTATGCAAAGAGCAATCAACTTAACATCTGCCCCAAGTGGGGGTTGACTGTAAATTTATTTTATCAGCCACTAGCTAAGTTGGGCAACTTATCTGTTTCGGAGGCTGTCATAGAATCGCTCAATCTTATTCGGTGTCTCGCATTTCGCTATGCCATTTTCGGTAAGGACGGTATGGAAAACACGCTCCCCATGGGCAAAGCTTTGTGCTTCCAACTCCAATTCATAATCGGTTATATCACCGTAATTACTTTTATCAAGGACGATGATTGTATCATTATATGACTTCTCGCGGCGAATAGTTTCCAAAGATCCGCCATAAGTCAAATCAGCGGCTGCGATACCCATCTCCTGCAGCTGCTTATTGATTTCAGGGCCAAGCGTTATATGTCCTTGCAGCCAGGAATTCGCCTCCTGCTCTGTCAGATAGTCATGTGTTTCCAGCAGCCCATCTCCTTGGGGCTGTTTCAGTGTGGATTGATATTTCCCATTCTTTTCCCTGATCCGGAGTGCTGCTCCATGCTGTTTGAGCTGAAAATCATTTGTTTCAAAATAATGGTTCACCTGCTGTATTTCAGGTGCGTTTGCCATATCAAATGCTTTATATAATTTACGGAATTCTGCTTCGGTGAGCAGATTCTTGAATTCGATTTCTATCTCTTGCGGCATGCTGATACCCCCAGTGTGTCCATATGTTGTATTCCATTGTTATGCCAAGCTGCTTTTATGATACACTGAAAGCAGATATAATGCATCTGGAACAACTAGACGCTGCTGGGAAGAAAAGGGGCTATGAAGAGCATGAACTGGGAAGTATTTTTAGCACCATATGTACAGGTAGTAGAAGAACTGAAAGTGAAGCTGAAGGGGATGCGTTCGCAATTCGAAAATGAATCACGTCATTCTCCGATTGAATTCATCACTGGTCGGGTAAAACCAGTACGCAGCATCCTCCAAAAAGCGGCAAATAAGCAGGTTACAGTCGACCTGTTACATCAAGAAATACAGGATATTGCCGGGCTTAGAATCGTGACACAGTTCGTCGATGACATCTATACGGTTGTGGGCATGCTAAAAGCACGGAATGACTTCAATATCGTAAATGAGATTGATTATATTGTCGAAACGAAGGAAAGCGGTTATCGGTCGTATCATATGATAATCGAATATCCAGTCGAAACGATCCACGGTGAAAAAAAAGTATTGGCCGAAATTCAGATTCGAACACTTGCAATGAATTTTTGGGCGACAAATGAGCATTCGCTCAATTATAAATACGATGGTCAAATACCTGCAGAATTGAAAACACGATTGAAAACGGCGGCAGAAGCTGCATTCCGACTGGATGAGGAAATGTCCAAAATCCGGGATGAAGTGCAGGAAGCGCAGCGGATTTATCATGATCAGCAGCAAATCAAAAAGCATAAATAGGGGTGTAAGCTGGGATGAAATATACGGTTCTTTCACGGGGAGATGAGAAGTCAAATGCGATCAAGGAAACCATTATCGAGCATTTGGCGCATTTCAATTTCGAATATGATGACAAGGAGCCGGCTCTTGCGATATCCGTCGGGGGAGACGGGACTTTTTTGGAGAATTTCCATACATATGTCCATCGTTTGGACAGTACTGCATTTATCGGTATCCATACCGGACATCTAGGATTCTACGCTGATTGGGTTCCGGAGGAATTGGAGAAACTGCTGCTGCAGATTGCCAATAAACCATATCACATCGTGGAGTATCCTTTGCTTGATATATCCATTACCCATAAAGATGGGAGGGTGGACGAGCATCTGGCGCTGAATGAATGCTCTGTTAAAACACCGGATGGCTCGGTTGTACTTGATGTTTCCATAAAGGGAGAGCATTTCGAAACATTCCGTGGAGATGGTCTTGTCATCTCAACGCCTTCCGGCAGTACAGCATATAACAAGGCGCTGAATGGGGCCATCATTCACCCTTCCTTGGCATCCATACAAGTGACGGAGCTTGCTTCGATTAATAATCGGGTATTTCGGACGATTGGTTCTCCGCTCATTTTGCCAAGCCATCATCCATGTACACTAAGACCGACGTTGGACAAAAGTTTCCTGATTGCCATCGATCACATGACAGAAAATCATTCAGATATCGAGTCCATCACTTGTTCAGTCGCGAAGCAGCGCGTCCGGTTTGCGCGCTTTCGCCCGTTCCCTTTCTGGAAAAGAGTGCATGACTCATTCATCGCAGATAAGAGGTAAAAGCTATGAAACTAAGCTGGACCTTGCAGGAGGAAATCGTTATCAAGGATTTCCTCAAACAGCAAGGCGTTTCAAGAAGGTTATTCAAGACTTTCAAAGAGGAGCCGCAGCTGGTAACACTCAATCAGCAGCCGGCGCCTCTTTGGCATATCGGCAAAGCCGGTGATAGCTTGGAAGTGGAGCTGCCGCAGGAAGAAGCCGGTGCGTATATGGCGGCAGAGCCGCTTGAACTGCCTATTGTATTTGAAGATGAACATGTTCTTGTTTTGGATAAACGACCAGGGATTGCGGTTATACCATCCATGAATCAGCCATCAGGCACGATTGCGAATGGGTTGCTATGGCATTATCAACAACAAGGGCTTGTCTATACAGTCCATATCCTGACAAGGCTGGACCGGGATACTTCAGGACTTATGCTTGTCGCTAAACATCGCTATGCTCATACGCTATTGGCTGCCGACCAAAAGCAAGGGGAAATCCAGCGTTCGTATATTGCTCTTGTGGAGGGCTGTGTGTCAGAATCCTCTGGTACAATTACAAAACCAATCGGCAGGAAGGAAGGCTCGATCATCGAGCGGGAAGTCCGCCCAGATGGGCAGACAGCAATCACGCACTTTCGCAGGCAGATCAGTTACGCTGATCATACATTGGTTGAAATCAAGCTTGCGACTGGAAGGACACATCAAATCCGTGTTCATATGGCATCCATTGGTTACCCGCTGGCAGGTGATACACTGTATGGCGGCAGTGCGGATATTATTGGCCGGCAGGCACTGCATTCGCAGCAGCTGCGCTTCATTCATCCGTTTACAAAGCGCGTCCTGACCTTCCATTCACCGATCCCGGCTGACTTTCTAATCGAATGAGCGGAATTTCTCCTCGACGAACAGCTGCTGGGACGGGACACTGTGTAAGGTCTGTTCTGGAAAGCGGCAGGCGGTGAGCTTGTTGCCGAACACACAGCCTGTATCGATATTGATCGTATGATGAATGATACGGGCCTCCAGAACTGGTGTATGACCATAGACGATCCAATCGTTCCCATGATAATGCTTGGCCCAGTCCAGTCTGACCGGCCGACCTAGTTCGTCCATTTCACCAGTCGTATCTCCATAAAGGACAAAGCTTTTGACTTTTTTCCCTTCTTTGCCGATAAGGGACTCTTTAATACCTGCATGTGCTGCAACGACACCTAGATCAGGAATTTGTTTATAGAGAGGGGCTTTTTTGTAAAGCTGCATGAACATATTCGATAGTTTCCTGCGCTTATTCGGCTCACAGTTTTGTAGCTCTGCTACAGTCGTTTCCAATCCATGCTTCACTTGAACATTATTGCCGAGCAAATACCGGTAAAGCTTATCGCAATGATTGCCTGGCACATAAAATCCAAGCTCTTCTTCAACAAGACGGTAGACGAGTTCAATCACACCCAATGAATCAGGGCCTCGGTCCGTCAAATCCCCGATGAAAAATGGCCGGCGGTTGTCTGGGTGAACAGGCAATCCTTCACGCATGTCATATCCTAATGTGCCGAAGAGCTCGTGAAGCTCTGGCAAGCAGCCATGCACATCTCCGATAAAATCTAATTTCATATGAATCACTCCTATATACAAAAAGGGAAAGCTTATAGTAGCTTTCCCTTTTTTCATGAGGCTTATTTCTGTGTTTCGAACATGAATGTACGTGTCCTCGAATGGATATTGAGCACAATACCGATTGCAATCATATAGGCGAGTGTCGAACTGCCTCCGTAGCTGAGGAACGGAAGCGGAAGTCCGGTAATCGGTACAAGCCCTACCGACATTCCGATGTTTTGGAAAATCTGATACGTGAACATCCCGATGAACCCGGCTGCCAAATAACTGCCGAATGGCTCATTGCTCTCCAATCCTACTTGAATCATCCGATAAATAAGGATGAAGAATAGGAAAAGCACGATTGCTGATCCGATGAACCCAAATTGTTCCGCAATGGCAGAAAAAATATAATCCGTATGTCGTTCCGGGATGGATACTTGGAAGTTGGAAGCACCTTTCCCGAAAAGAATTCCTGATCCAATAGCCATCAATCCCAATCGGTACTGATAACTGGAGTCCGGATACTTCTCCGGATAAAGCCAGCCGAGGAATCGGCTTTCCACGTGCTTGAAAATCGTTTCCTGTAAGAAACCGCCAACTTGGTTCGGAAAGATAAACGACAGGATAGCCACAAATACACCGATACCTAAGATAATCCCGAGAATAGTCAATAAGAGACGCCAGCTTATTCCAGAGACTAAGATGGTTGCGCCAAGGATTGCACTTAATACCAAGAATCCGCCAAGGTCTGGCTGTGAAGCAACCAACAGCATTGGTGGAAGTGCAACTGCAAACAATTTTGCAAGCAGGAACAAATCTGTTTTATTCGTGCGGACTGTATTCTTCTCGTTATGGGACATGATGACATGAGCCAATGCGATGACGACAAACACCTTTACAAATTCGGCAGGCTGCATCGAGCCGATACCTGGCAGGATGAACCAGCTTGTCGCACCGTTTGCTTCATTGATGATAGCTGCTGGGAATCTGAAGAATAGCATCAAAAGCATGATGATGCCGATTCCATAGAAAATCCACACAAGCTGGCGAAGCCGGTCATAGTCGAGCAGCATCATAACAGCAATGACAACAGCACCAAGTACGTACCACATGATCTGGCGCGGCATATATTGTGTTTGGGCTGCCAGGCCGGATAATGTTGGCTGCAACTCGAACAACGTAAATGAAGAGACGATACAAAGCAATATCAAAACTAATATAATTGTTAGATCTAACCGGAATTTGTTAGAATTCATACACAAAACCTTTCTTTCGTTCCTTCCGCATCTCTAGCTGCTATAAAAGCGATTAGATTTTGCAAATGAGTGGAATATAATCTTGTTACAGTTTACAACAAAATGACGGATAAATTAAGTGAACTCTATTAAAGTTTCTTAAACCTTTCACAGAATAGCCGTTTTTACGTTGACAAGGAGCAAGATATTACTTACTATTGAGTGTTCTTGCAAGCGAGGAGGCAGACGTATGGATCATTTGGAAAACCAAGAAATTTTACTATACCAAAATAAAATCAGGGAAGCACTAGCTAACCAGCAAATTGACCAATTTCGTGCAGAATACCTAGAATTGCACCCGTATGACCAAGCAGCTGTTTTCGAGGAACAGCCTGAAGAAATACGGAAGCAGATTTATTCCTATCTTTCACCTGACGAAACCGCAGAAATCATGGAGAACGTCAACTGGGAAAATGCTGATCTGTATTTTACGGAGATGTACTCTCGTTATGCAGCGCAGGTACTAGCCGAAATGTCTGCGGATGATGCAGTAGATATCCTAAAGGAAATGGATAAGAACAAGGTTGCTAGTTTCATTACGATCATGGACAAAGAATCCGCCGATGAAATCAAGCATCTTCTGCATTATGAAGATAAGACGGCCGGAAGTATAATGACGACGGAATTCGTCAGTGTCAGTGCCACAGATACAGTGCGGGAAGCGATGCTGCATCTCAGAGCAGAGGCACCTGATGCAGAAACTATCTACTATACGTATGTTGTAGACTTAGATAAGAAGCTGGTCGGCGTTATTTCTTTGCGTAACCTCATTATAGCGGAAAAAGACTGGCTCATTTCTGAAGTGATGAGCGACAGGATCGTGAGTGTCGCTGTCGGAGACGATCAGGAACATGCTGCCCAAATGATGCGTGATTATGATTTCCTGGCACTGCCGGTTGTCGATTTTCAAAATCATATACTTGGTATCATCACAGTAGATGATATCCTCGATGTCATGGAAGAAGAAGCAGATGAGGATTACAGCCGTTTAGCAGGGGTCAGTGATACGGAAAGAGGGGAAGACAGTGCTTTTGTGTCTGCTCGCAAAAGGCTGCCATGGCTCGTTGTTCTCCTTTTCCTTGGTATGATCACGGCCAGCTTGATCAGTCGATTTGAGAATACGCTCAGTCAAGTGGCCATATTAGCGAGTTTTATCCCGCTTATCGGCGGCATGGGGGGAAATACCGGTACCCAGGCGCTGGCAGTTGCGGTCCGTGGTATGGCTACAGGAGATGTTGCCAAACGCGGAAAAATGCGTATGGTGATGCGGGAAGGGCTGACAGGTATTATGACGGGCCTTAGCTGCGGTATCGTTATTACTGTAGTAGTAGCCTTCTGGCAGCAGGACTTTTTCCTGGGTCTGCTCGTCGGTTTATCCATCTTTGCTACTTTGATCATTGCTACGCTGGCAGGAGCGATTATCCCGCTGCTTATGCATAAACTGAACATCGATCCGGCCATCGCTTCCGGTCCATTCATTACAACTATCAATGATATTATATCCATCTTGATTTATTTTGGGCTGGCAACAGCCTTTATGGGATTGCTGACATAAGTTGTTCAAAGACAAAAGAAAAGAAGACTGTTCGTCGACAGTCTTCTTTTCTTTTGGGTAAATTGGGCACCCCCTATTTCTCCGTGCATATAATGGGAAGGAATCCTAATGCAGAGGAGGGCGCAAAGTGTCCAAAGAAAAGGTAAGGCACCAGCAGCCATTGCTGTTTATTGCCCAGCCTAAGCTTGATCTGCCAAATGCAGAAATGCAGCAGGCTTATCGTACGGCAAAAGGAAAGAAGAAAGAAGTCAAAACCGAAGAGGAAAAACCAGAAGCTGCTGCACCTAAAGAAGAACAAGCTCAGTCAACAGAGAAGAAAGTAGCGCCAACTAATAAAAAGGTCAATTTCAAGGATCTGCCGACAGCGGGAAAAGTGGAGTATTTTTTGAATCTTCCTGCTCAAATACCAAGAATGAAATGTGAACTTGTTACTGCAGAAGGCAGCTTGATTGGCACGATTTCAGGTAAAGAAGGAGATCTCATTCAATTTAAATCAATCCGGCGTCCATTTAGGCGGGAATTGAAGCTTGAAGACATACGGGATATTAAATTACTTGGTTTCTAAAAAAAAAGTTCAATCTTGTAATCAAGATTGAACTTTTTTCGATTACTTTAGTCAACCGCTCTTGTACCTATGAACGCAGAGATAGCTGGCAATGTAGTGATGTGAGCGAATTTAGTCAAGTCAACTGTGAAGCAAAGACCCGTTGCTGCCAGGCCAGTAACAATTTGATCGTCGATACCATCAGGAATGAGTGTGATATCAGCTGGGCTGCGAAGCAGTTCCAATACAGCAGCGTCATCATCGTAAACTGCTTTCACTCGGAAGTAGTAGCTTGCAGCTACCGGTCCAAGTGTTCCTGGAGTTGCTCCTGGAGCTACTCCATAACCGCGGAAGATACCACCAAGGTCGTTATAAAGGCAGATTGGTACTGTATCGAAACCAGCAGATCCTCCAAAGTTTCCAAGAAGATCATTGATGGATTGTTCCGCACTTGTTGCACAGCATTCGCTGGAGATATCTCTTTGTGCATTGGCAATTTCTCTGACGATATCTACAACGATTGATGAACTTTCTCGCGTTGCGTTGCTCATGATTTTACCCCTCTCGAAATGATAAAGTAATGACGTTTCGTCTTTAATAAGATATGAGAGGTCCCTTGTTGTGTGTGGGCACTTAACCGCATAATGCAAGAAGTTGGTAGGTATTTGAGGTGAGGAAAAAACATGGGATTAGGCATACATAGCACACCTTATCGAGATGGGTTACATAAACTATCAAGACTTGAGTCCAAGGAAAAGGAGTGAAAGATATGTCTCAGGAAAAAAAGGTCATCCACGTGAAGAATCTCATCATCAAAGCTGACAAAGTGGTACTGGATGCGGATGATGTACACAAAGATAAGCACGATCATGACGTTAAAAAGCATGATCATTACGATAAAAAGCATGATGATCATAAACATGATAATGATCTGTTCTTTTCTTCCCGTCGTAAAAAAGACGGCGATGATCATAAACATGATGATAAGCACAATCATGATGACAAACACGATCATGATGATAAAAAGCATGATCATAACTTTGGCTTTGATTTTGATCCATTCTTCGGTCCCCGCCGGAAAAAAGATGACGATGATCATAAACATGATGATAAGCACGATCATGATGATAAACATGATCATGACAAGAAGCATGATCATCACTTTGATTTTGATCCATTCTTCGGTTTCCGTCGGAAGAAAGATAATGATGATCACAAACACGATGATAACGATGATCATAAGAAGAAAGACAACGACGATGATAAAAGACGCCAGAGCTTCTGGTTCTGATAAAAAGCAGCCTAGGCTGCTTTTTTTATGTGGTTAGACAAGGAGGAAACCAGGGAAAAGAAGAATAGTATATACAGAAACAGAGGAGGAGATTGCATGACTTGGACAGTGCCAGTTCCATCTTATCAATACATGGATTATCAAAACAGGGTCAACAGCCCGAAAAACGATCGTTATGTAATTGAAAGGACGAATCCGATTATGTCCGATAAATCGAAAGATACTTTCGAGCAGCGCGTTCAGGATCGGCTGGACTACCAAGCTGCCATGCCGCGCCAAAAGCGTGATCAATCAACCAAAGAGACGCAAATGGATTGGCAGACATATAGCTTATTAACTGGCAAAGGTCATTATATCAACACGGTCTGTTAGTTTAATACGATCTGGTAAAAAGCCCATTAGTGGGCGTCCATTCCGCATATACTACTTCGGAAACCCTGTTAAAGCCCTGCTTCTTGATTTCCTTCTGCAGCCATTCCAATGTCTGGCCGCTATTAATGACGTTATCGTTGATTATCTCTCCATCCAATATGAAGGAAACAGGGAGAGGGTTAGGCTGTTCTTTCAGATCGAGATCGTTCCGCGTGGGATTTTGATAGGCGCTTTTCTTCAAGACACTTAAACTGCCATCTGCTTCAATGATGGCATAATCCACTTCAGCTAGTGAGAAAATGCTATTGGATCGCAACTGATGCATCAGCTGATTAAGATCCATTTTATTGTTCTTCATATCCTCGTACCGGAGTTCGCCTTTAGAAATGATTACAGTCGGTTTTCCCTCCAGAAAACTGCGCGTTCGTTTGAATCGCTGGGTTGTTTTCTCAATAACAACCATAAGTATGCCCCACGTAATGATTGCGACTGCGATATGGGGAATTCCAGCTTCCGGATCGAAAATGGCATTACCAAACAGTTCGCCGACTGCAATCGCGGCAATGAAGTCGAAGGCTGTGATTTGATTCATCTGGGTTTTCCCGAGTACCTTCGTCAATATAAACAGACCAAAAAAACCGAATATTACTTCCACGATGATTTGTCCATATACTCCCACGAGCAACACATCCCTTCTAAAAGAAGCATGCCCAAAGGAATAGTGACTATACAAAAAAGAGACTTCCCAAAGGAAGTCTCATAGCTGCTTTGTCATTGTTTTATGCGGTATGCCCGCATCCATGAACTCATCTGAAACGACTGTATAACCCAATCGTTCATAGAAAGGAATTGCCTGAGTCTGCGCATTAAGTTTCGCTTTTTGCATACCGCGTTTTTTCGCTTCCTCTTCCATGGCCCACATCAATTCATTGCCGTAACGCTTGCCTCGGAATTCTTTCAATATGCAAATGCGTTCCATCTTCGCATACTCATCGACCAAGCGCATTCTGGCAGCCGCCCCCGGCGTACCATCCTCGTATCCAACAAAATGGATACTTTCATTTTCCAGTTCATCAATCTCAAGATCGGCGGGCACTTTTTGTTCCTCAACGAATACTAGTGTTCTTACTTGGAAAGCATCCTGTTGTTGGATGCTGTTTTCTGCTACGAATATTTCCATGTTTATTCCTCACCTAACGTAAAAGTTTCTTTTACAATCCATTTCTCATCTTTTTGCTGCTCGAGCAGATGGAATTGTGCAGCTTGTTCTTCATATTTGAATTGCTTTAACTTCAGTGTTCCGTGCAAATCAGCATATTCCCCACTCGAAAGGTTTTGCGCAATCGTGATATGCGGAATGAATGCATAAGCTTTTTCACCTTCGAAGAAACCATGATATAACTTCTCATGCAATGTTTTTAATTCCTCGGAAGGTGTCACCTTGAAATAGAGCGTATTATGAGCAGGTGCAAACGTACTTACTTTCTCGATCTGATAAGAGAAAGGAGGTGTCTCGCGTGCAATCCGTTTCAGTTCACTGACAGCGTCGATCAGATCTTCTTCATTCAATGGGAAAGGCTGTCTTACTTTCATATGCGGTTTGATGAGTGCGTAAGCGGAGTCGTATCGTTTTCGATACGAATTGGCTTCTTGCTGCACTTGCTCGGATGGAAAAATTGCTACAGTGTAGTTCATCTCAATACCTCCAATTAAGAATGAATAGCATGCGTATCGTTCGCTTTATGCCTCTTATTATACCAGAGAAGGTGCCTGCTGTATGCGGCCAAAGGTTCAGCCGAATACGTCAGTCAGTACCTGTTTCATATCGCGCTGCCAATACTTCCATGTATGATCCGCATCCTGCAACTCCCGATACGTATAATCAACAGCCTTATTGCGGAAGAATTCATACAACTTTCGATTCGGTTCCACAAAGTCCATATCTTTATTGAAAGAAGTTGGAACGCTGGTCTCATTCGTTCCAATCGTATGGTAAATAGACAAGTTATCCAGCTGCTTGGCATCTTGTACTTCCCGCATAACAGCATCATCCACTAATGGGGACTGCATGACCACGCCTCCAAATGTATGTGGAAAACGGAGGGCTGCAACAAGGGAGAGGGTACCAGCCAGGGAATCGCCCATCAAGGTCCTGCTGGCTCCCATATGTAATGTCGGCAGATCGTCCTCCAGAACCGGCAGCACTTCATGCAGAAGGAACTGCAGATATGCTTCATGCTTCTTACCATCAGGATAGTATTTATCAATTCGGTCGTAACGATCGCGATAATGAATACCAGCAAAGACGGTATTTTGAATCTTTCCATCGGTATGTAGCTGATCACTTAACGTTGCGATTCTGCCCATTTGGAAGTAATCATTGCCATCCTGCATGATGCATAACTGATACTTATACAAAGGAGAGAATGACTCCGGCTTATACCAGCGTAATTCCAAGCTCTCATCCAAATAGATGCTGTCAATGATGGTACTTTCCATTTTACCATTTCGTTTCATCTGCTAAACCTCGCTTTGTGAAGGGTTGTAATGTCATTTTACCATGAATGGAAAGGAGAGATAGAATAATACAGGTCGAAAGGATAAACTGACAGACCCATCTCCGCCTATGAGAGGAAATAAAAAGACCTATTTCAATTTAGTGAAATGGGTCTTACAGTTAATCTTACTATATGGAATTAATGATTTTTCTCCATAACCGCAAAGTAATTTCCTTCATAATCCGCAAAGTTGAAAACTCTCCCAGATGGCATTGCCACTATTTCTCCTACTGTTACATGATCAGTTGATTAATCTTCATGCAGTCTATCAAGGTTATCCGAAAAGAACAGTAAAGAGGGGGGGCCAAGATTTAGTTCGGGTTCCATTTTCGCAATGATTTCTTTGTTGTGGAGAATGATACTTGTTTCCGTATTATTTGATGGTGCGATTTCAATCCATCTCATACCCTGGCTGCCATCTTCTTCCGCAATCACTAGAAACCCCAGTTTTTCTGTCCAAAAATGAACTGCCTGATTCTGGTCGCTAACATATAACATGACTTGACAAATGTGATTAATCATTATTATCTCCCTTTTAATTTGAATGTGCGTATACATTCTGCACAGGAGTGGATTTTACCTTTTAGAAGTACTCATTTTATAAAAAAATTTGACCCTGGAGATTAATGAATAGAGCACGAGGTGGGGTTCTGCTGGAAAGCTAAGGAGTAGATGCATCTAGCACAAAGTCCAAATACCCAAAATCATGGTAATATCATAGCGGGGGGATGATATCAATGAAGCAGATGAAAGGAATCATGCAAGTATTGAAGCTTGCTGAAAAGCTTAAATTTGAGATGCGGCATAGCTGGCTGTCGAACGGCAGGCGGGAGAGTGTAGCAGAACATACATGGCGCGTAGGGCTGATGGCTGTGCTGATAGAGCCATACATAGAAGAGAAATTAGATATGGCGAAATTGCTGAAGATGATCATGATTCATGATTTAGTCGAAGCAGAAGCAAAGGATGTTCCTGCTTTTGATACGCTGTATGATGCAAATAGAAAAGAACAAAAACAGCTGGCAGAACAAACAGCTATCGATAACATCAGAAAGATGCTGGAAGAAGAGCCAGGAAAGGAGCTCCAGGATCTTTGGCTGGAATTCGAAGCAAAAGAATCATTTGAAGCCAAAGTAGCCAACGCTTTAGATAAGCTGGAAGCACAGCTGCAGCATAATGAAGCATCGATGGATACATGGCTCGAGATTGAAAGAGAAATGGTTTATTTACTGAAGCCACATACGGAATTCCATCCGGTACTGGAGGATCTGCGGCAGGTCATTGTTGCGGAGGCAGAAGAGAAGTTGGAGAATCACGGGTTTGTACAAAGTGCGGGTCAGCCTAAATGATCCAAGGGATAAGCCACATTACGTTTGTCGTTAGGAATCTCGAACAAACAGCTGCGCTTTTTCTGGAAGTTTTAGATGCGCAAGAAGTTTATGACAGTGGAAATGACATACACTCCCTATATCCGGAGAAGTTTTTCCTTATTGGACGGCAATGGATTGCTGTTATGCAGACGGATGAGATTAAGAACCGTACATATCACCATGTTGCGTTTCAAGTGAACGCAAGTGATCTTGGGACGTATAGAGATAGGATAGAAAAGGCAGGTCTAGAAATTAGACCACCCCGATCGCGGATTGCTGGAGAAGGGCAGTCCATCTATTTCTATGATTATGACCATAACCTATTTGAACTGCACACGGGCACGTTGGAAAAACGATTAAAAGCATACAAAAAAGGATGAAACAATGTTTCATCCTTTTTCCTGTTCCTCTATATAAGGCAATATGATGGATTCAAATGTTTCTGGATTCGTGACGATGCGATTTAAATAAAAGGCGTCATCTTTTACAGTGATCGATTGCGGCGCAAGTATAGCTGCTTGTTCAAAGCCGGCATCTTTGACAACTTGAGCAACTTTGTCATTTGTATTCCCATAAGGATAGGCGAAGGTGATAGGATCAATATCCAAATGCTCTTCAATCGCAGCTTTACTTTTCTTTAAATCTTTTGCGAATGCATCCAGATTTTTGTCATCCAGAAACAGCGGCTTGTCTGCTTCCAGTCTGTGCATATCATATGTATGCGAACCGATTGTAGCAAGTCCGCTGTCGACCATTTCCTGTATCTGCGGCCAAGTGGCCATCTGCAGATTCTGGAAATCCTTATCCCCAACATGCCCAGCGATGACATAGAGAGTAAAAGGTACATTTTCTTTTTCCAGAATCGGAAAAGCATTTTCATACACAGTCCTATCAATATCATCAAAGTTGATCCACACACAACGATCGGGAAAAGCGCCTTCTTTCTGATAGAGGCTTATGTCTTCTGGTGTAACAAAGGCAGCATCCATACTTTTAAGCTTTTGGATCTGTGCTTCAAAATCATCGGTATAAACACTATAGCGTGTCAGCTCATCCGACCGAGTAAAGAAGGAGACAGTCTTATTAAAGACTGTCGGGCGTCTCACTCTATGATAATTCAGTCCGAGGCATCCATCTTGATTCAAGGCATGGTCAATCTTTGTCTCTTCGGCTACATCAGCCTCAAATAAGTGAATGGCACGAAAGGTAATCAGCCCTGCTATTGCTACACCCGCAAGGATTAGCAGGATTCTTTTCATTTTTCCAAATCCCGAACTGGATTTTTCTCAAATTCAATATAATTGCTTGTCTGTAATTTCTTAATCGTTTCTGCTGGAATGAGCTCCAGCTTTACAAGATCATCTACTGTAGCGGGCATTGGCGGCTTACGACGTGTCATACTACCAAAACGTTTTTTGTTATACGTCCTCCAGAAAAAGAAGTAGAGGAGGAAAAACAGAAAAATACATACACCGATCAGCATGAAAGTCCGAACCTCTGCATTCGATGTCTTGAAAGCAATTTTTAAGATACCGCTGTACCGATCATTCGTATCGAACAAAGCAGATGCAAAAAACCAGACGACAAGCAAGCTATACATCCAGATCAGCAATGTAAAAAGCAGGCTTGCGATAAAGCGCGGCAAAGATTGCTTCTCCAATATGATTACTTGTTCCTGCCGATCCCGCGGTCTGGACTTTTCCATGTCGCATAGCCTCCTTTATAACGTGATTTGATGGCACGAGGAAATGCGCTTATGACTACACCTGTATTGACGATCCAATAAATAGCAGGATACCAGGATGCCCACAGATAAAACCGTTTCACTTTGTCATACTTCGAATCTATGTGCAGAGAAATGAAAAGCTGAATCAGGCTCATAAATACAAGGGCAAAGGAAGTGAAGGTGATCCAGATGAGCATCTCCTGGAAAGTTTCTGCTGTAAGCAGAAGTGACACAGTCACAAACAACCAAGCAAAGGCCCAAATTGTACTGATCCATTGCTCCAAGTAAACTATCCAAATACGGCGCTGATTCCAGCGGAACAGCACACGCCAGTGGCGAAGCATGACTTCCTGTCCGCCCTGTGCCCAGCGGACACGCTGCTTCCATATGCCTTTCAGACTCTCCGGGACAAGCATCCAGCATAGGGCCCGCGGCTCATAGCGGATATCCCAAAAGCGCTGCTGCAGCTTCCAGCTGACAGCGATATCTTCGGTTATCATATCCCGATCCCATAAACCAACATCCAAGAGCGCTCGCTTCCGGAATGCCACTACTACTCCTGAAACCGTCATAACCTTTCCAAGAATCCGCTGTGTCCGTTTGATTGCTCCAATGATAGAGGAGTACTCTACAAGCTGCATCCGGCTGAGCAGTGTATTACGATTCCGAATTCGCGGATTCCCCGTAACTGCACCGAGACGCTCACCCTTATGCAGGAAGTGATGAATCAAATAATATGGTGCATCATTATCAAGAATCGCATCCGAATCCAAGCAAAGCAGAAACTCACCTCTGGCAGCATGCGCACCAAGATGCAAAGCATTCGCTTTTCCTCGGTTCTCATACGACTGGATAACCCGGATACTCGGATGCTTCTGACTGAGCTGTTTCAGGATGGCAGCCGTATTATCCTTGCTGCCATCATTGATTAAAATGATCTCTTTCTTTGGATAATCCAAACCTAGTAAATTATCCAACGTTTCTTCAATTGTCTCTTCCTCATTATAACAAGGGACCAAAAAACTGATCAGCGGCCAATCGACCTTTTCGAAATCAATTTTTTGGTCTTTATCACGAAACCATATATAGACAAGAGTACCAGCAATCCAAAACAGCGACATCACAAATGGGTACCAAAAGACGAAACTGGCAATGCCATTCAGCCCCGGTACGAAAATATTATCGAACATGTATTGCCCACCTTTACGTATTACGCGACTGCGCTATCAAAGTATAATAGATTGCCAAATAAAAAGCACTATCGTTTTGTATATATTTGTAAAAATAAATAAAGAATTTTGTCTTATTTTACGATGCAGCTTATGGGCAAATTCTTTATTTAAATGGAGATCATTTATTCAGAAAAAGAAGACAGATCAGTAATGAATAAAATTAAGAAATCCATATTTTTGCACTTTTTAAATATATCTACTTTTTTGCATTTGCTATATTCAGTTTTACGTGTTAGAATGAAGTTAATTATTTTTGTTCGGTGTAAGATTTGCAAGAAGAGAAATCTCTTCATATAGAATTTTTTATCTTGAGATAATATGTTTGAACAAGGGTAGTAATACAAGCGTGGGTTCAACCCACCACAGGAGGCAACATCATGGAACAAGGTACAGTAAAATGGTTTAACGCAGACAAAGGTTTCGGTTTTATCGAAGTTGAAGGCGGAGAAGATGTATTCGTACACTTCAGCGCTATCCAAGGCGAAGGCTTCAAATCTTTGGACGAAGGTCAAAAAGTTACTTTCGACATCGAGCAAGGTCAACGTGGAGCACAAGCTGCTAACGTTAACAAAATCTAATTTTAGATAAAAAAGACTCCTTTTGGAGTCTTTTTTTGTTTGATTATATTAATCAGCAAAGTGGATTTATATTTACTGTCAAGATCTTGGTATCCTTACTTTTCTGAACACATGCATCGGCGAGGACTTAAACAGATTAATGTAAAACTTTGCTCCTGTCTGATACTTAATGATTATTCAGATGATAACGCATTTAATAGAACCGAACGGCATCTGCCGTTCGGTTTGTTTAATATTAAGTAAATTAAGGACGTGTAATTTAAATTACATCAGTTTTAGGAGTCATTAGACAACGCTCTCTTGAAAGTGCATGGATTGCTCCTTAGTCACACAACCACGCTACACTCAATGAAGCAGAAATACTGTGACACAGTAAGAATAAAATTCAGAATATAACGTTAATTTATCGGTATCACACTAATTGGCATGATTCTTGCTTATTAGTTAAGTGAGGAGGTGAAAGGATGAAAAAATTCATCATCGCATCACATGGCAATCTTGCAAAGGAACTTAAGAACTCTGTTCAAATGATCATGGGGGACACTTATGAAATGGAAGCTGTGTGTATGGATCCCGAGAGAACAATGAATTCAGTCAAAGAAGAAATCAGTGAAAAGCTGAACAATGAGGATGAAAATTCTGAATATATCATTCTCACGGATGTGCTCGGTGGAAGCATCGCTAATCTATGTGCTGAATTCACAAGTCGTTCCAATATTCATGTAATAACTGGTTTCAATTTATCACTCGTATTGGAAATGCTTAGTTTAAAAGATGCGATGTCAACGAACGATTTAATAGATCATTGTTTATACCAAGCAAAAAACGGCATTGTGTATGTCAATGAATTGTTATCCAAAGGTATACCAAAATAGATAGGAGGAACAGTGATGATTAAACTTGTAAGAATTGATGATCGACTTTTACACGGCCAAGTAGCTTTTGCCTGGTCCCGCCATCTTGATGTGAATACAGTTATTGTTGCAAACGATCAAGCAGCAAGTGATCCTTTAAAGAAGATGACGTTAAATCTAGCAAAAGCACCGGGAAGCACACTATATGTCAAAACGGTGACTGAAACCATCGAGATACTTCCGAAATTGGAAGATCCAAAATTCAAAGCACTGATTCTAGTCGATAATTCCAAGGATGCTTTAGCTTTAGTTGAAAGTTACTCCGGGATAAAAAGTATCAATCTTGGCGGGATGCGGATGGCTGAGGGTAAAAAACTCATTTCCAGAGCGATTGCAGTAGATGAAGCTGATAAAGAGAATTTGAACGAAATAATCAGCCGCGGAATTGAAGTGGAAATCCGTCAGGTACCAACGGATAGCAAGAAGCTATATGAAACTGTCGTCTAAACGGGAGGGGGAGTTCTTATGGTATTAGAGGCTATACTCATCGGATTGCTTGGAGCGATTGGAATCTTAGACGGAAGGATATTCGGACAGATGATGTTTGAACGTCCGCTGGTCATGGGGCCGCTGGTAGGGTTAGTGCTGGGAGACTTCACTACTGGAATCATTGTCGGAGCGACATTAGAGCTGGTATGGATGGGAATCGTTGGCGTTGGATCAGCAACACCACCTGACGTTACAACTGGAGGTATCTTAGGGACAGCTTTTGCCATTATGACTGACAGCGGAGCTGAGGTTGCCTTGGCATTAGCAGTTCCGATAGCCATACTTGCTCAATCTCTAGGTATCCTTGTAAGGACTATCAACACTTCGTTCATACATCGCGCAGACAAGTATGCCGAAGAAGGTAATACAAAGAAAATTGTGCTGATGCACTGGCTTGCTGTAGGACTATTTTTCCTAAATGGTTTTGTTCCAAACTTTTTGGGGATTCTATTAGGTTCTGAAGTGGTGGAGGGTATCGTGAATGCTATTCCTCAAACTATCACGGAAGGGCTGCAAGTTGCAGCGAATATGTTCCCAGCATTAGGTTTTGCGCTTTTGTTGCAAATGACCTTCACAAAGAAATTATCGCCTTTTTATTTTCTGGGGTTCGGTTTAGCTGTGTTTTTTGGGCTCGATATCACACCTGTAGCGGTAATTGGAGCTATTATAGCGGTTGTAATCTATCAGCTTATGCCAACAGATAAGGACAAGGAGGTGCTTCTCTAATGGAGGAAAAACAACTCAATCATCAAATGGATGCTGGCCAAGATGAGCTAGTAGATAAAAAAACATTAAGAAGGGTTTTTTGGAGATCATTTCATCTTCAAGGATCATTCAACTATGAGCGGATGCAAGCTTTAGGCTATCTATACGCGATGATTCCTATCCTGTTAAAGCTTTATCCAAAGAAGAGTGATTTAGCTGCTGCCTTAAAAAGGCATTTGGAGTTTTTTAATACTACTCCTGCTGTTTCAAGTTTCGTCATGGGTATCTCAACGGCAATGGAAGAAAAGAATGCAAGGGAAAAAGGGGTATTCGATTCCTCTTCCATTAATGCGATTAAGGTAGCATTGATGGGGCCGCTCGCTGGTATTGGTGACTCTTTCTTCTGGGGAACTTTTCGGGTCATAGCAGCTGGTATAGGAATATCACTTGCAACCCAAGGTAACATACTTGGAGCAATTCTATTCTTGGTACTTTACAATATCCCACACTTCTTCTTGCGCTATAAAGGAACATTCTGGGGTTACAACCAAGGGACAACACTCCTTGGCTCGTTATATGAGAAGGGCAACATGGAAAAAGTGTCATACTGTGCAGGCATACTGGGGTTGATTGTAATAGGTGCCATGACTGGTACTTTGGTACAATTCACAACTCCGTTAGAAATCAGTATCCAGGGAGCTGCTGTAAACTTACAGGATACGCTGGATCAAATAATGCCGAATATCCTGCCGCTTGGGCTTACATTGCTGCTATTCTTGCTGCTGAAAAAAGGGATTAAGGTGAACTATATTATGATTGGTATCATTGCTGTCGGTATTTTAGGCAAGTGGGCTGGAATTCTATAAACCTATTGATAGGAAGGGGAAGCATTATGCAAACAAATCTAATGAATCAATTTATCCATGAGGAAAAGGAAGTACTCACATCTATTTTACAAGGTAAGGAAGCTATTATAGGGGACAGCGTGCAAGCTTATACAAATAACGATATCGAAAATATATATGTAATAGGCTCGGGAACTTCCTATCATGCTGCATTAGTGGCAAAGGATACGATATCAAAATTACTGAACAAACAGGTATTTGTAATGTATCCAACACATTTTGAGCGGGAGCAACTGCATCTAGGCGGAAAACAGCTTGTTATTGGGATCTCTCAAGGTGGCAGGAGTCTATCGACAATCCATGGGATTGAAAAAGCAAAGCAATGGGGTTTTCCTACAATAGGAATTTCCGAGTATGCAGAAAGCGATCTAGCGGAAACAGTTGACTATTTTATCCCTTTATCCATCGGTTCTGTTGAGAAAGCAGGAGCTAAAACAAAAGGATATGTTGGGACTATTCTTACTTTGATTCTCTTTGCTATGCAGGCTTCGGGGAAGCAAGATGAACAATTAGTAGAGAGACTGCAAACTACTTTCAAAAACCTAGATAAGCTAGCTAAAGTGTCAGAAGAATGGTACCAAAAAATTAAGGATGATTTCTTTAATGCAAAAGATATCGCTGTGATTGGATATGGCACAAACTACGCTACAGCACTGGAAGGAGCATTGAAACTCCTGGAAACTGCAAGAGTTCCTGTGGTTGGTTATGAAATGGAAGAATACATGCATGGCGTTTATAACTGCATCAGCCCGGACAGCTTCATCATATTTTTGGCCTCGGAACACAAGGATAAGGAAAGGCTGCTCAATATGAAAGAATTCTTGGGAAATATAACAGATCATTGTTACGTAATAGGTAAAGAGGGAACCTTTGAGACAACTGATCAGGATTTAGCTTTTGCCTTCCAAGAGCAGGAAGACTTCTCTGCATTTGAGTATATAGTGCCCCTTCAAATCTTATCATCGTTGTTATCTGCTGATAAAGGCATAGATGCAGCAATTCCGAAATTCCCTAACTTCCACACAATGATGGGAAGTAAGGTAGCTAACATTTAAATATTTTTCTGACTATTAGGAAAATTATAGATATAATATGAAGGTAGAGCTTCAGTAGGTCGGATAGGGAGATGAAATCGAGATGATAAAAGATAACATAATCCAACAAATCTTACATCTGTCTGCTAATCTGCCAGATCAACATAAGGACCAGATTGGAATCGATGCCAGTCAAATTGCAGCATTGATGCAAATAAGCAGAAGTGCTGCAAGCAGGTATTTAAACGAACTTAATCGTGCGGGAGATATGGTTAAGATCAACACTAGACCGGTTTATTTTCATATGAAGAGACATTTGGAAGAGCACTATAATAAGTCTATGCTTCAAACAAGCTTCCAAAGTTACGAAGAGTTATTTCACTACTTGCAGAATGAAGAAAGCAAGAAAAGGGATCCTTTCTCTGTATTCATCGGTGCAGAAGGAAGCATGTCCACTCAAATAGAGCAATTAAAAGCAGCTATAAGTTATCCTCCAAGAGGTCTTCCAATCATGATTGCTGGAGAAACAGGTGTAGGAAAAAGTAATTTGGCAAGATTGACGTATGAATACGCATTGGAAAGCAATCTTATCGCTCCTGAGAGCCCTTTTCTTACAATGAACTGTGCGGAATTTGCTGATAACCCAGAGCTAGTCACAGCTAATCTTTTTGGTTATGTTAGCGGGGCATTTACCGGTGCTGTAAAAGATACGAAAGGCATCATCGAGTCCGCTGACGGAGGGATACTCTTCTTGGATGAGGTGCATCGATTATCCGCGGAAGGACAGGAGAAGTTGTTTCTGTTCATGGACCAAGGTGTATTTCATCCATTAGGAGATAACCAAAAGTGGAAAAAGTCAGATGTAAGGCTTCTTTTTGCAACTACAGAAGGAATAGAAGAAACCTTTCTGCCTACATTCATAAGGAGAATTCCGATCATTACATCGATACCTCCATTAAGGGAACGATCCGATGACGAGAAGTTTCGCTTAATCTATCTTTTCTATGAAAAAGAAAGCAGGAATATCGGCGTTAAATTAAGTATCCAGCATGATGTCATCCGTGCGCTGATGGCCTATCGTCCAAAAGGAAATGTAGGAGAGTTAAAGAATGTAATTACTACGTCTTGTGCAAAAGCTTATCAAGAATCGATTGATGCTATAGATGATGGAATTCATATACAACAACGCCATTTGCCAAAGGAAATAGTTGAATACTATTTACTGAATAAACAAAAACATGTACTGGAACTGCCGGATGAATCTATATCCATACATCCGGCAGTAAAAATAATAAATGATTTTCCCTTTTTGAACCAATCAACTGGTAAATTAAATCATATATATCAGTCTCTTATAAAACAATTGGCCGGTAACAGGGATCCTAAGGATGGTATCTCAGAGCTGGCTATCCTTGTTAATCAGGAAATTGACCGACTCATGTACAGCAACCAAAAAGTAATCGAAGAGGTTGAATTTCTTAGCCTAAAACAACTGATAACTACGTATATGGAGTATAGACCAGTGGATACATCGATTCTCTTTCCGGGAAGCTTCACTATCGGGCTGACACATTATTTATTCGAAGCATGCAGCTCAGCTCTTTCAGTTAGTGAAGAAGGCACTGCTAAGCAAGTGTTGGATTCCATCCAGTTATTGCTGCCGGATGAAGTGACTTACGCCAAAAGGATCGTCAACAAAATCAGGGATACCTTTGATGTGTATGTTAATAAACTAGATATTGCCGTTATTGCTCTTTATCTCTCTGGGTTAAAGAAAAACAAGAAGTCTGACAGAATCAGGTCGGTGATCGTTTCACATGGTTTTGCCACAGCCAGCAGTATAGCCCATGTAGCAAACAGTGTACTTGGCGAGAACATATTTGAGGCTTTCGACATGCCATTAGAGGTGTCTCCTATTGATATTATTCATAAGATAGAGGACTACATGGAAGCTATTGATACGACCAATGGTGTCATTTTTCTGGTTGATATGGGCTCACTGACAGAATTGCAAAACCATTTGCACCCTAAGGGTCCAGGTCCAATTGGATTATTAAATAACATTACTACATCCATGGCTATTGAAGTTGGAGAATCAATCCTGCGTGAAGATAAAATAGAGGAAATACTTAAACGTGTTACAGCATCCATCAAACCAACTTACAAACTGATTAAAGATGAACGTAACAAGAACAATGCCATCATTACAACCTGCGGTACTGGCATGGGAACTGCAGTGAAAATTAAAGAGCTCCTTATGAAAGGCATTGGCAAAACGAAAAACATCACAGTACTTCCTTATGATTTCTTAAGTTTAAAGAATAATGGTCTTAAGGAACATGTCTTTACTAGTTATAATGTTTTGGGGATTGTAGGTACTCTCGATCCAAGGGTGCCGCATATTCCTTTTGTAGCTATGGAAGATATAATTTCAGAGAAAGATACGAATAAGCTGAATGAAATATTCAGTGGGATATTGCCGCCTGCAAAAATTGAAGAATTAAATGAAACAATGCTGAAGCTTTTCTCTCTGGAAAGTGTTATTAACCATTTAACAATTCTCAACCCTGACAAGCTTATTGATAATCTAAGCGACATCCTAGGAAGAATTCAGCAAGAATTGAATATCACGTTCTCAAATCCTACTTTAATGAGTTTATATATTCATATGAGTTGTCTCGTTGAACGGCTTGTCAAGAAAAGTCCTATTGAATATTACTCTGATATGGAACAATTCGGGGAAGAACACAAAACGTTCGTGCATCTGATGAAGCGTATTTTCTACAGAATCGAAGAGAATTACGGCGTAGAAATTCCCTTGTCGGAGATTGGATACATTTATGATATTATAAAAATCAGAAATGAATCCTTTGTTTATTAGTAGAAGAGAGGAAGATAATTTGCTCGTAGAGAGGTTTATAATTACAGATAAAATGGGTATTCATGCTCGGCCTGCAACAAAGCTAGTTCAAGCAGCAAATAAGTTTACATCGACTATTCAGCTTGGATTTGAGGATACACAAGTAAACATGAAGTCTATAACTGGTATCATGACACTTGGAATAACAGAAGGAATGATTATTGAAGTTATGACAGCAGGGGAAGATGAACGGGAAGCATCGCAAAAATTATGTGAGTTAATTGAAAAAGAATGTATAGGTGTATCTGCAACAGCTATCATTTAATTCTAATGAAAGCATCAAGAGCCATCGCTCTGATGCTTTCATTTTTCTTTACGATTTCTAGAATCCTCAAACCCTAATTCCATTCGATATTTCGCGACTGTTCTCCTTGATATGGCGATGGAATGCTTTTGGAGTAAGGTTGCAATTTTTTGATCTGATAAAGGGGAGGATTTACACTCATTTTCGATTAGTTCTTTCATTTTTTTCTTTATCTGATGAACGGAATGGAAAGCATCTGTGTTCGCACCAGAGACTCCTTTGGAGAAGAGTTCTTTGAAAGAAAAGAGACCGAGTGGTGTTTGCAGGTACTTATTGCTAGTTGCTCTGCTAACAGTTGATTCATGGACTTGCGCAGCGCTTGCAATATCTCTTAGCGTCATGGACCTTAAGCTTGTTGTACCTTCTTTAAAGAAATCTGGTTGGAATGCAAGTATCTCCTTTGTAATGTTGTAGAGAGTCTGTTGCCTTTGCTCCAGCCCTTTAATCAATTGAGAAGCTGCATGCATACTTGCTTTTGCGTATCGTTTTACTTCATTTGATGAGTCGTTATGAAGCATGGATGAAAAAGAGGGGTCAAGTTTTACTACTGGTAAATGCGTTTGATTCACAATAATGTGAATATCGCTGTCTGTTTGTCTTAGGATCACATCTGGTGCAATATAATGAGTAGGCTTTGTATGTAAGTTTATAGCGGGATAGGGGTGTAATGACTTAATCTGTAATTCTGCCTCATAGATGACGGATAATTCTACACCGAGTATAGTTGAAAGTAATTCATATTCTTTTTCTGCCAGCAGTCCCAGATGCCCATTTACAATCTTATGGGCCAGGGAATCAGCAGATTTTATTTGCAGGAGAAGGCATTCGCGCAAGTCTCTAGCTCCAATTCCAGGGGGATCTAGAGTTTGAAGTATAGCAATTGCATCATCTAACTTTTCACTCTTGATACGTAATGAAGTCGCAGCATGTAACCTATCCAGAATCAGATAACCCTTATCATCTAAACTTCCTACTAGATAATATAATGCCGCCCTTATATCAGGTGTAATGGATAATAGGGAAATTTGATTTTCCAGATGTTCTGTTAAAGATTCTTCAGATACCATTTTGTCGTATGTGTCAGCTGCAGCAGAAGTATTTGACCAGCTGGATTCCCGGTCATAGGAAGGAGCTGCTTCTAATTGAAGGGCGGGATTAGTCTGGATCTGATCTTTTATATATTCATTAAGCTCAGCGGATGAGAACTGTAAAATAGAAATGGATTGCCTAAGAGATGGTGTCAAAGTAAGGGCTTGCTGCTGCTTTTGACTGAGACTGACGTGTAAAGGCATTAACATCACCTATAAATTGATTGATAATTCTAATTTTACACAGGTGAACAGAAGAAGGCTATACATACTTACCTAAAAACCAATTTACCACGTAAGAGGCTTCGTATCTCATTAAGTATTCCTATTAGTTTCCTACGATTTTTTATATTGAGGATATACTGCTTTCCATTATGGAGTTACAACCATTTGTTCAAGGTATCAGAAAAGACTTTTCCTAAAAGCGTTGACAAGGTCATATAACTTTAATAGAATAATACAAGACGTTACATTACATATCGATTCCGTAGCTCAGCTGGGAGAGCACTACCTTGACAGGGTAGGGGTCGCTGGTTCAAGTCCAGTCGGAATCACTACACGCAGTAGCCCGCCAAATGGCGGGTTTTTTCGTTGAATTGTAGCGGGACTTTGTACGGTAGGGTAGCGGTGCTAAGTTCCCGTAGGGTAGTGCCTCCGAAATACTATACGGAGTGATATTTTTATGAACGATGAACCACGCGTAGAGAGACGGAGAGGACGTCCGGTAAAGAGTCGCCGAACAGTCGGTAAATCGTCCGCAGATAGCCTCGACTACCTCTTTCGGATGTTCTACGAAATTAAAGTTGCGGAGGGGCGATCGAAGAATACGCTCGAACAATATCGCAACAACTACGAATTCTTTTCACGTTATCTTGACGCACGAGGCATCGAAAAAAGGGTCGCGAACATAAAGCGTGAGGTATGCCGGGACTATATCCGATATATGCGCGAAGAGGTTGTGCGCTGGGAGGATCATAAGTACCGTCCGAAATCGGCACAGACCGTAGGGCTTTCGATAGAGACGGTTAATACGCGCCTTAAAACATTGCGGGTATTTTTCAGTTGCCTCGTCGATGAAAGCTATATTTTCGAAAGTCCGATGGAGGGCGTTAAGAATCTGCGCAAGGAAGAATCGAATATCGAAGTCCTAGATGCGGACGAATTACGCCGATTATTAATGATACCGGACCAATCGTTTTATCCGGAGTTTCGCGATTACGTATTAATGCATCTGCTTATCGACGGAATGATGCGGATAAGCGAGGCGCAGGGGCTACGCGTACAAAACTTCGACTTTAACGGCAACTCCGTAACTATTCCGGCAGCTATCGCAAAAAGCCGCAAAGCGCGTACACTTGCGTTGCAGGCCCGGACAGTTAAGTTAGTTAAGGAATTATATACGGAAAACTCCGTGGACTTCGATACGGACTTCATATTTATAACGAACTACGGCGAGCAAATGGAGCGGAACCATTTCCGTAAACGGCTGATTGCCTACGCGAAAAAGGCGGGTATTACAAAGAAAGTGCATCCGCATATATTGCGTCATACTGCTGCGACAATGTTTCTCGAAGATGGCGGGGATATCCGTCACTTACAGATGATCCTCGGACATTCCGATATGCGGATGGTACAGCGATATACGCATCCGTCCGAGAAATCAGTAGCGCGTCAGCAATCTGCTCATTCAGCGATAAATAAGATCATCGGAAAATTAAATAAGCCACGTAAACGGTAATTATCGCACACATAGCGTCATTCTCTTCGGAGGGTGGCGCTATTTTTTTGTGCCTTCGTTATCTTCCGTTTGCTTTCGCTAAAGCTTCGAAAACGCCGTCATATCAACGTTTTAAAGGGATTTTAGTGCTTGTTGTAGAAGTTGATTGTGAGGTGAAAAATTATTATGAGGCACAACTATAACTATGATAAATTTGTTCACGAAAGATCGTTAGGGAATCGCGAAGTTAGAGAAGAGGGAAAAGATTTGACTGTGGAATATTCTTTTTCGGAAGCTATAGACGAATTCTTAAATGTGAAAAAGGCAGAGGGGTGCCGTAAAAGTACAATACGAGAATATAATCTGGTATTTGGATATCTAACTCGGTTTCTTTCTGAATACAAGCCGAAAATAAGCTATGTTCACGAGCTATCATCAGCAGATGTCCGTGATTATATAAATTTCCTTCAGTTCGACCGTATTCAATATGAAGGAATTTCTGATAGGGAGAACGGCAAGATTGGTTTAGCACCGGCTACAATTAATATTAGGATCCGCAACCTAAAGACCTTTTATAACTTCCTGAATCGGGAAGGCTACACTGATATAAATCCAATGAAACCAATCAAACAACTTCGTACAGATACCGAGAAAATACGATATTTTACTGATGATGAGATAAACAAGATACTCAACGTAATTGACGTTAAGACATACGCTGGATTCCGAAGTAAAATCCTAATTTACTTATATCTGGACGGTGGTTATCGTGTGGCGGAACCAGTGAACCTCTGTAAGTCTGATTTTGATTTTGAAAAGCGT
>NZ_JAWVPF010000009.1:0-250529 GCF_046592595.1 Terribacillus saccharophilus
AAAGAGGTATCTATAATAGGTTGCAATATAACGTTTTTGATCGCTTATAATAAGTGATCGTTTATATGAGTAAAAATAGGATACCGCTGAGTTAACTACAAACAACATAAATACTAAGTGGATATTTGAAATACTGTGTTCATTCCCCACAAAGAAATCCAAAAAAGGCAGAAACACAACACCTAATATTAAAATTGCAGAGCCAACAAATATATATGCTTTTTTATAAAATACCATTAAGGACTTAACAGTCTCTGTATTTTTTTTAGAGAGTGGATCATATAAACTATACGTCATTGCGGGTCCTAGACCTAATTCTACTAGTGATAAGATGCTTAAGATAGTAGTAAATAACCCATTAATCCCTAAATATTCAGTCCCTAAGATTTGAATGAATACTAATCTTGATATAAAACTGATAAGAATACCTATAGTCTGACCAACCACGGCATATGATAAATTCTTTATTGAACTTTTTATACGCATATAAATAACTCCAAATATATTAAATTAAATTCGACTTAGTTAAGTAATATTCTTGTAGTCTAAAAGCTACGTCTTTAATATCATATTGACTTAATTCTTTTTTAAAAACCTGATCTCTTTTAGGACTCTTATTATAGACTTTATTAATTATATTTTCAGACCAACTTTCTGCCCCTAATTCTAATGGAAGGTAATTTATTCTGCCCGTAACGTTCGCTTCTGTAGGAACAACTCCCTCTGATGTAAAACAAGTAAGACCAGATGCTTGAGCCTCCACCAGTACCATTCCTAATCCTTCATAGAGAGATGGGAAAACAAAACTATCCATCACTTGCATGTATTCTCCTACATTTGGAATACTCCCAAGAAAAATCACATCAGATCCTAAGCCTTTAATTTTTACATATTCCTTTACTTCATATTCAAGTTCTCCTGTTCCAATTAGCAGTAACTTTGATTTATTTACCTTACTATTAAAGTCACTAAATATGTCAATTACAAACTTGTGATTCTTTACATTAGAAAATCTTCCTACATGTCCAATTACAAAGTTTTCGTTTAAATTTAATTTCTCTCTAAGGTTTCTACGAATCTTATTGTCATATTTAAAGCTAATTAAATTTATACCATTTTTTATAATGGTTATATCGTTTGTATTTATCTTTGAATCCTGAAATAACCAATTTGACGCTTTATCAGAACAACTGAAATAAGTATTTGCATACTTATGAATCATTTTACTGTTAAATTTATGTAATAAAAAATGTATCTTACTTTCGGCTTCTGTACTATGTGCGTGTACGATACGTGTCTTGATATTAAACCAAGATGCGATTTTTAAAGGATTAACATACGTTAAGGAAGATACATGCTGATGTATTATTTCAATTTGCTTTTTATGTTTAAACAACTTAATCCAATCCCTATAATGCTGGAATATGTTCTTTGTTCTAGGAGTTATATAATAAATCTTACCTCCTAGACTTTTAATCTCTTCATCATATGCACTTACTTTAGTAGAATGAACTGCAAAATCAAATTGAACTTTTGTTCTATCGATATTTCTATACACGTTCATAATAAACGTTTCTATACCGCCTCTGTTCATACTGCCCACCACATGTAGGACTCTAATCATTTTTTATCTCCCTAACAGCTCTTTATATTTATAAATTGTGTCTTTTGCCACTAGATTCCAATCGTATTTACTCTTTATAAATTTTCTGGCGTTCAATGACATATCCTTCAAAAGATGTTTCTGATTATATGCCTTTATTATTGTAGAACCAATGTCAGTTGCATTTAAATCAGCTTTCCAACCACATTTTTTATTATCTATGTCATCTGCCATATTAGTACCGGGTGTTGCAATTACTGGTACCCCAAAACTTAATGCCTCCATAATACCTATGGGTTGCCCTTCAAATCTAGACGTTTGAACAAAAACGTCTGAATTTGAAAGTATCTTAATTTTCTCTTCTCCAAATATACCGTCGTTAATTATCACTACATCTTTAACATTAAATTTATTTATAAGTTCAATTACTTTGCTTGCGCCACCTTCATGATCTGGTCCATATATATTTAATTTTATTCTGAACTCTTTCATTTCTTTATGAATATTACTACATGCTTCTATTAATATATCTAGACCTTTATGGAATGGATCTAATCTTCCTATATATACTAAGTTTAAACCTATATCTGATAATATTTCCTTCTTTACAGAATTTACATTCATTCCATTACTCCCAATAAAAGAGCGACTAGACTTCGGGGAAGAGTTTTCTAATTCTTCATTAGACAGATATTGGATTGCCATTGCATTTTTAATAAATCGATTAAATATCAATAAACTTCCAACTATCTTTTTTAACTTCTTTTTTTCTCTTGCGGGTTTTGTAAGACTTCCATGAGGTACTAGTATATAGGGAATATTATTATCCTTTAAGTATCTTGTAAGCCTTGAGTAAACAGGAAAATACACACCGTGAAATACTACTAAATCAGGTTTATTATATGGAAACGGAAGATCTGCAATACTTTTGTTGTTACAATCTTCAGCTAAGTTGTATATCTGCAGATTGTTTTCACTATTAATTATAGGTTTGTAACTAGTACAATTTAGAAGTGCAACATTTGCAATTTCACTTTGATATTTCACGTGTAATGGTACTACATTACTAATTCCACTTGCTTTGTTGTTGGTTATACTAGATACATGTAAGATATTCATATATATTCCTTTCTATACAATCCTATAACAGCTATTTCAAGTACTTTTCGATTTTAGAAATTATTGATTTATAATTACTTCTTCGATCAAACTTTCTTTCTGCAAGTAACCTACTATTTTTCCCTAGACGTTTAATCAAATCGGAATTAGATATTAAGAGCCTTATTTTTTCTGCAATATCAATATGATTATCATTTTGGCAATTTAATCCCGCTTCATATTTCTCTAATAGTCCTCTATATTCTTCACTTTCCTGTGTATTTATAACTGGTAATCCAGCTGCTGCATAATCGCCAACTTTGTTAATGATACTAGCAGCTGACCTTTTCTTAATTGGGTTCACAGCTATATCGCAATTCCTTAAATACGTAACCATTTCTTCGTATTGCAGTCTACCTGTAAAGATATGGTTGATATTTCTTTGTTTAGCATAGTCTTCAAATCTAGATTTTAGAGGACCGTCACCCATAACAATAAATTTAATGTTATTTGTACAATTGTCTTTTAAGTGTTTGAGAGCATCAATTACTGCTTCAATATTATAGCTATGCCCTAATGTTCCAATATAAGCTATCCATACTTCATTAGAAGGTTTATTAATCTTTGGGTTCTGAACAATAATATCATCAAAGTATTGAAGGTCAGTACCTAAGTAAGCACTACTGCCTTTAATATTTTTGTTATTTACTTCTAATACTCTTCTTAGATATGTGTCAGATACTGCAATTATATCATCAGCATTTTTATAAATATAATGCGCTTTAAGTTTCATTGGAGAAAAGATAATATTAGATATCAAAGGCGTATTAAATACAAGTTTGAATGCCTCAGGCCACAAATCTTGCACATCTATAATGAATTTAATATTGTTGGATTTAGCATATTGTGCTGCTACATATCCTGCATCTAAGGAAGGTACAGCACAATATATCAAATCAGGCTTCTTCCTATTTTTAAGATACTTTTTTAAATTGATACCAAATGAATAGTGGCTATAAAAGCGTTTCAGCGAAACATTTCTTGTATAACCTGTTTCATTTAATAGAGTTATTTTAAATGCGGATTCAAACGGACTTTCTACTCTATTCTTCTTTGTTCTATGCGAAAATTTTGTACTTACTATCTCAACCCTGTATCCTCTATTTGATAATTCAGTGGCTAAATAATTAAAGCGACCATTTCCTGGCTCTCCTGGTGTTTGTGTAAAGTGAGCTACTATTAGTATGTCCTTCATTATTTCAGCCCACTTCTATAGGCAGGGAAAAACTCAGCCTCTTTAGTTGTGTTCGTTATGTCACAAAGATCTTTATAAATTACTTGGTTCCAAACTCTTTTACCTATGTAAAAGTCAAATTGAGTATTTTTTGAGAAGTTTCTTTTAAACTTATATAGAGTATCATCTTCAGAATTTGTACGTCCTCCACCATGATGTATTAGTTTGAATCCTTTTTCTTTTCCCCAAAGAGTTATTGCATAACGAAGTATATATGCTGGTGAGTAAGTTATGTATTCTGATAGTGTTCCAGATAAGTGCGTGTGAATATAATCATTAAAGACAAAGTAAAAACCTTGCGCAATTACTTTATTATCTAATATTGCTTTTACTAGAACTATGTGATCTCTGTATAAATTAATTGTATTCACAAAATACTCTTCATCGAAATAATAATAATCGCCAGCATTGTTTCTATTCATAGTAGAATAGTATATATCCATAAATCCCCCTATATCTACTGGCCCCTCTTCAATTTCATATGTAATACCTTTTTCTAATGCTTTTCTTATGTTCCTCCTACATTTTTTTGAAAATTCACTAGCTATTGGGTCTTCATAGGATGATAGATTAGTTCCTAAAGTTTTTCTAATTAATTCAATATCATATACAGGTTTAAAGTCTAAAGCGTTATTAACTATTGGATGAAACCTTATAAACTCACTAATAATATTATTCTCTAAACAAAATTCCTTAAATGCACACTCATATGCGGAAATAAGTTCTGATTTACGACCGTCTACAGTATTTTTAATGATCGGGCCTCCGTAACCATACGGAGTTACTATATCAAAATACTTATCGTTTCCTTCTATTGGTATTTTTCTCTTTATGAATTGATTTTCTATTCTTCCTGCCTCATGCTTAAAATTAAAAACATGAGCTTTTCCTTGTTCAACTTTTTCATACAAGGTACCATATTGACCATCGAAGTATATATCCTCAATCTTTCGCATCTCATAAACTCCTTACAAAAGTGTCCATTAATTTTAATGTATACTCCATATCTTGTGTATCATATCTTTGGTCACAAACTATTGACAGTTCTCTATCGTACATTTGTATATATTCCCCTTTAATAAGTACAGGTTTTCCCCAATGCACAGGCAAGAATATATTATTCTTAGATAAGAATTCACGTAATTTCTTCCTATTGTTTTGTTCTATTATTATTGGTACAAAAAGCGGACAATCTTCATCTTTAAGATTTGAGAAAACGGGAATTATATCATTACCTTTATTCTCATTTATGTAATCCAATATAACAGATGCATTTTCCCTACGTTTTTCTATAATAGAATTAATATCTGAGTTAGCTAAAATATTAATAGACTTTTTATCCATTGCAAATAACCTATAATTCTTATTTAAATTATCATTTGCTTCTTTATATAGATTCAAAAAAATCTCTTTCAAGTTATAATTAATTTGATAATCGTGAATATATTTTTTCTTCAGTGCCATTGCATCATATCTTGACTGAATCATTTTATTATTCGTTTTGTTACAAGTTTCAATTGTAAAAGAACCTTCAATTTTTACAGCCAAACCACCGCTCAATATTGGAAACCATTTTCTTATACTAGCAACTTTATAATGTGAATAATTCTCAGCATTACATTTCGACAGTAGCGAGTGAGTTACATCTTCTATAACTGTGATACCTTTTCTTTTAAAAGCTAGAATGAAATCGTTCATATTACTTTCAGTAAAACCAAAATAATTCATTGCAAAGAAAATATCACACTTTTCATCTAAATCAATTTTATATTTTAATCCTTTATCAAAATAAACCTCATAAAATTCAACATTTATATCTCTTTCTATAAATGGTTGTAACATCGAGTCACAGCAGTAAGAAGGAAAATACACTGTTGTATCATCTTTAATTTGAGGTTTCAAATCTTCCAAGATTAAATCAATTGCTGTCCTACCAGATAATACAAGCCTATTATCAAAACCTAACTCTAACCATGATGGGAGTTGAGGATAATCATTTTCAAGAATAAATTCATCCTCTAACCAAAATTCACTCCCTATTTCTCTCATGTGAATTCTCCCTTGTTATAGAATAAGATAAGATATCATGATATTTTCCATTTTTATATATTCTATTTTTTAGAATTCCTTCCTTAACAAAACCACATTTTTCAAACAATTTTTGAGATCCTTCATTATATTCTAATATATTTGCTGCTATAGTATTTAGATTGAGTTCATTAAAAGCATATTTTAAAATCAAGTTAACTGCTTTGTATCCAATACCTTTATTCTTATTTCTACGGTTTAATTTGACATTTATTGTTGCTGTTCGATTTTTCATATCTATACTTGTTAAAGAAATTAATCCTACTGCATCCGATTCCTTTGTTTGTATAATTAATTTCAAATTCCTCGAATCCATATTTACAGCTTGAATCCATTCTATCTGCTGTTTATCTGAGACTGGAAAAGACCAGCCAAGAACCATGTTTTCAGTTTGGGGATCATTTATCATATCTTTCAAAAGATCCTTATCGTCAATTTCTACCGCCCTTAATTTTAATTCATTATCTTGAATGTTCATAAAGTCCCCCCTTTTTTCTTCACTTCCATTTGCCTGTAAACATGGAAATCCATTATTTCTGTAGTTCCCCTTACAGCAACACCCTCACGCTTAAAAACTTTTACAAAGGTCAAGTATAATATTTTTATGTCATTAAATACGCTTATATTATTGACGTAACTTATATCAAGTTCGAATCTATCATCCCAGTTTAATGCATTCCTACCGTTTACTTGAGCCAAACCCGTTAACCCTGGTCTAACTGAATGCCTAACTTTTTCTCTTTCATTATAATAAGGTAGATATATTACCGCTAAGGGCCTCGGTCCTATTAAACTCATTTCGCCTTTAAGAATATTTATTAGTTCAGGTAATTCATCAATACTGGTACTCCTCAAAAATTTCCCGAGTTTTGTAAGTCTATCACTGTCAGGTAGTAATTCACCGTTAGAATTTCTTTTATCAGACATTGTGCGAAATTTATACATCTTAAAGATTTCTTCGTCTCTTCCTGGCCTATCTTGTTTGAATAGTATAGGACTACCTAGATTAATTTTGATAATAATAGAAACCAGAATTATAACTGGTAATAAAACAATTATTGCCATTGTCGCAAAAAGAACATCAAATAACCTTTTCAAAAAAAATTTATACACGAACTATAACTTCCTCTCTTGAATTAAAGACAGATTTTATTGTTTCAACAACTCTGCTTAAATCTTCAAGTGTCATTTTTGTATCACTTGGCAAGCATACTCCATTTTCAAATAACTTTTCTGCTACTCCTCTACCAATGAAATCAAAATCTTTAAAATAAGGTTGCATATGCATTGGCTTCCATACAGGTCTTGATTCAATATTTTCTTTTTCTAAGACCTCCATTACATCATATGGTCTTACAATGCCGTTTAGAATTATACTGGATAACCAGTAATTTGGATTATCCCATGTGTTATTAGGCATAAATTCTACCCCATCTAACCCTTCTAATTCCTGCTTATAGAAAGCATATATTTCTTTCTTTTTCTCAACTCTTTGTTCTAGAACTTTAAGCTGACCACGCCCTATTCCAGCTACTATATTGCTCATACGATAATTAAAACCTAATTCACTGTGTTGATAATGCCTTGCTTGGTCACGACTTTGTGTAGCCCAGAATCTAGCCTTCTTAATTTTTTCTTCATTATTTGAAACAAGCATTCCACCACCTGAAGTAGTGATAATCTTATTTCCATTAAAAGAGAAAATTCCGTAGTCCCCTATAGTACCGGTCTGTCTGCCCTTATAGTACGTTCCTAAGCTTTCAGCTGCATCTTCAATTAAAATAACGTTATGTTTTTTACATATTTCAGTTATTCTATCCATATCAGCAGATAGTCCGTATAAATGTACAACAATAACTGCTTTGACGTGAGGATACTTTGTAAAGGCTTCTTCAAGAGCTTCAGGGCACATGTTCCATGTTTCGAAATCACTATCAATAAATACAGGAATAGCACTCTGATAGATAATTGGGTTAGCAGTAGCTGAAAAAGTAAGTGTTGGACAAAATACAATGTCCCCTTGACCCACACCAGCTGCTATTAACGCAAGATGGATGGCAGCTGTTCCTGAGGAAAGAGCTGCTGCTGCTTCAGAACCCACATTCAGCGCTAACTCTCTCTCAAACTCATTTACGTTTTCTCCAAGAGGAGCAATCCAGTTTGTATCAAAAGCTTCTTGTACATATAACTTTTCATAACCTTCATCACTCATATGTGGTGATGATAAAAAAATTCTATCTTTCATTATAATTGTCCTCCTCATAGATCAATTCATGTTACCAACTAGTAAGTCTTCATTATTATTTGCCAAGCTTAATACATAATCTCTAATATACTTAGAATCATAAAACTGATAATTATTAATCAGTGTTGTTACGCGGGAGAAATCCCCGTTTATGGATTTCCCAACAAAGATTTTAGGGTAGATAGCATCCTCATGAACTTCATCTTTGCCAAGAAGTTCTTCATACATCTTTTCACCAGGCCGTATACCAGCAAATTTAATGCCTATTTCTTCCTCAGTATACCCTGATAATCTAATCAAGTTTTTTGCCAAATCTACAATCTTAACCGGTTTGCCCATATCTAATACAAAGATTTCCCCACCATTAGCTAGTGTTCCAGCTTGAAGAACTAACCTTGATGCCTCAGGTATAGTCATAAAATACCTCGTCATTTCGGGGTGAGTGACCGTCAATGGTCCCCCTGCCTTGATTTGTTTTTTAAACAACGGAATGACACTCCCCCGGCTTCCAAGGACATTCCCGAACCTTACTGCAACAAACTTTGTAGTACTGCGCTTGTCTATATCCTGAATTATCATTTCTGCAATTCGCTTAGTCGATCCCATAACATTGGTTGGATTCACTGCCTTGTCTGTTGAAACAAGTACAAAAGTAGTTACGTTGGCTAAATCAGCTGCTTCCGCTACATTTTTTGTACCAATAACATTGTTCTTAATTGCTTCTTTAGGATTGTACTCCATTAATGGAACGTGTTTATGTGCAGCAGCATGGTATACAACGTCTGGGTGATATACATCCATTACTTGCTGGATTCTCTCTCTGTCCTGTACATCAGCGATTATAGGTATAATCTCGATACTTTTATCAATTGTATTTCTTAATTCCATATCAATTGTATAAATAGAATTTTCTCCATGACCTAATAGAAGTAACTGCTTAGGTTTAAACTTAGATACTTGCCGGCATATTTCAGACCCAATTGATCCACCTGCTCCAGTAACTAAGACGATTTTACCAGTTAATTTTTCCGAGATACTTTGAACATCTAACTCCACAGGATCTCTTCCTAGTAAATCTTCTACTTGTACATCCCGAAACTGCTGTACAGATACTTTTCCAGTAATAATATCTTCTAACATTGGTACAATCTTGGTGGTAGCATCGGTTTTGCTACATTCTTGATAAATTGTTTGCATTTTATGTTTGTTAAGTGACGGAATGGCCAAGATAATGTGCTTGATTTTATATTTCGCTACAATCGCAGGAATGTCAGCAGTCACACCCACAACTGGAGTTCCATAAATATCAAGCTTTTGTTTATTTAGATCATCATCTACAAATGCAACAGGCTGTAACTCATGGTCATGATTTTTTAGTAAATGCCTTACAAGCATCGTACCAGCAGCACCAGCACCTACAATTAACGTGTTTTCTTTTACTATATTTGATTTAATCAGTCTATCTTTCGATAACCTCCATGAGAACCTACTGCCCCCGATTAAACAGATATGCAATAGCCAAGTTAAGAATAAGACACGCACATATATATTGCCTATGAAAATGGATTGGACAATAGCTGCAGAAATTACAGATAGACTAACGACTTTAATTATTGCAATAACTTCTCCAGTACTAGCATAAGACCAAACCTTATGATAAAGCCGGTAAATAAATGAGAAAATATGATGTGTTATAAGTAATGTTAGTGAACTGACTAACAGCATCTTAGATGTGAATATACCGAAATATGGGTTTAAAAAATAATAACCAACATAAACAGAAAATAATACAATAAATGAATCCATACCGACTAGCAGCGCTAATCTTTTTGAATAACTCAAGAGATCCTCCCCTTCTTACTTTCTTCAATTTGAATTCTCTTATCTATGGCTTCATTTACTAACTTTTGTATTAATAGGAGCTTTTGAAGAGGTGCATCCTGCTTGATATAGCGCATTGTCTTTTTAATTGACTTAGGCAAAGCATCAAATTGATTGATAGGAATCCCACCTTTCCAAATATTCACCCGAAGATGCCAAATAACTTCTTCTTTGTTTTAATACGTTCTGGAATATCGCCTACAATGTTTCTTCCTTCAATAAGATCGGCAGCATTTTCTTGCATTTGTGCTATGAATGCTGCTCCATATTCATTTTCTAGGAGATTGTAGGCTTCTCGCAGTACAAATGTCCTATTACGAATGTTGTGTGCGTCAGACGCGACAAAATGACAGAGATTACTATCAATCAGTTTGAAACTGAGTTGCTGCATCTTCTTACCGAACTTACCTAATATACTTGCTGCTGTCACTTGAGTTAAGGTTCCCCCCTTTACGACTTCATATAATAGATTAGGATCCTCCAATATAGCCCTATTACGCTCAGGATGGACAATCACTGGTTTATAGCCTTGTACTTGTAAATCATAAAGTAGTTGTTTCGTGAATTTTGGGAAAGTTGCTGTCGGGAGTTCAATCAATAAGTAGGGTGTGTGCTGGTTTATTGGTAGAACTTCTTTTTCATCAAGACCTTCTGCTAATTCCCCGTAAATCCTTGTTTCCTGACCGGGTAGAATAGTCAATGGGATATTAGCTGCTATTAATGCATTATTCAAGTTGCTTACATCTTCTATAATATCGGCATAGTAATTATCAAACTGATTATTTCGATGATGCGGGGTAGCTACAATTGTACTAATCCCCTCTTCTACTGCAGCTCTTGCCATATCAAGACTTTCTTCTATAGTACGAGGGCCATCATCAATTCCCGGCAATATATGACAGTGAATATCGATCATTTGTTTCACTCCATTTATACTTAAGAGCAATGCGCGCGGATACCTATGCAACATTGCTCTTAAGTGTGTTGTTTATTAGTTTCCGTAGTAGTAATACGTATTTGAATGCTTTTGTGCCACATCGTTGAGGACAACACCAAGTAACTTAGCTTGAGCAGGTTCGATTAGTTCCTTTGCTTTAAGGATTGAATCGTATTCTGTTTGCTCACTACGAACAACGATAATAGAACCATCACAAATATTGGCTAGGATTTGTGCATCCGTGACTGCTAATACTGGAGGTGTGTCAATTACTACCATGTCATAAGTCTCTTCTGCTAATTCCAATAGTCTTTTCATAGCATTTGATCCTAATAATTCAGACGGGTTTGGTGGAATTGGTCCGCATGTAAGCAAATCAAGATTCGGTATATCCGTTTGCTGAGCAGCTTCTTCCAATGTTTTCTCTCCAATAAGTACCGTGCTCAATCCTGTACGGTTATCCATTTTGAAGGTGTAATGGGTTGTAGGCTTCCTCAAGTCAGCATCTATAAGTATTACTTTTTTCCCTTGTTGAGCAAACACAATAGCAAGGTTAGCTGTAACAGATGACTTTCCTTCTGACGGTCCAGAAGATGTAATCAGCATGCTGTGAATTTTTTCGTCTACTGAAGCAAATTCAATATTAGTTCGCAATGTACGGAACTGTTCTGAGATTGGAGACTTCGGATTTTGTTTTGTAATGAGGGAACGGACATTTGTCTTAAACTGTTTTTTTCTTTTGGCCATTATAGTCTCCCCTTACATTTCTTCTCTGAGCTGTAGTCTTATATTGCTTATTCGTCACGAGATCGGCTTCTGTCATATGGCTGATAGATCCAATAACAGGAATACCAATTTTCTTTTCAATATCTGTTTCTGTTTTGACCGTGTTATCCAAGTATTCAAGCAAGAATGCAAGACCGATTCCAACCATTGCGCCTAGTACCATAGCGATAGCCGTATTTAATAGTATATTTGGGCTAGCAGGAGACGGGTTGTCCACTTTTTCTGCCAGGGATAATGGCTTCACGTTCTCTAAGTTCATCAATTCTGGGATTTCATTTTGAAAAACGTCTACTGTAGTATTTGCAAGTTCTGCAGCCTTTGCTTGACTAGTGTCAGTAGCTGTAACAGTAATGATTTGTGTATCTGCTTCTGATGTAACTTCCAGCTTTTCCGCTATTTGAGTCGAGGATAAAGTTAGATTCATCTCTTTAGCAACTTCATCTAAAATCACAGGGCTTGTCATTACAATTTTATATGTATTGATTAAGCTAATATTTGATTGTATCGCCGTATTCAGTGCCGAGACATCAACATTCTCTTCCTGATTGACGACGACTGATGCTTTTGCAGTATATGTAGGTGTAATGAGAAAATAACTAACAATAAATGCGATTGCAGCAAAGCTAATAATCAAAGATAAAATCATTACTACTCGTTTCTTAAGCAGTGTAAAAATTTCCTTTAAAGATATCGTTTCTTCCATTCATGTCCCTCCGTTTTTAATCTAGTTGTCAAAATCTGCGAAGTAATACTAACTTTCTATCAATTACATACTTTTTTATTATATCTTCATTACTTAGTTCTGCAATGACATTTTTTGTCGAACGGTAAAATATTTTACAAAAAACGTTGTTATCCCAGGAAAAATGAGTATAATATATAGTTCTTTTTATCTGTTTTCCAGCAAACACAGAAGAGTATATCATAGAATTTCCAATTAGGGGGCGTATTTACAAATAAATTAAAATAAAAAAACAAGCCTTTAATAAGGCTTGTTTTTTTGGGAACTTAACTTTATTCTTTATCTTTCATTACATAGTTTTTAATATAGTCTTCTAATTGATCCTTAAGATCAGGTCGATCAAGCGCAAATTCGATTGTCGCTTTAATAAATCCGAATTTATCCCCAACGTCATAACGATCTCCAGTGAACTCACATGCGTATACAGCTTGTTTCTTGTTCAATTCCTTGATTGCATCTGTAAGCTGGATTTCTCCACCAGCACCAGCAGGAAGAGTTTCCAAGATATCAAAGATTTCCGGAGTCAGTACATAACGGCCCATGATTGCATAGTTGGAAGGTGCTTCTTCCTTCTTCGGCTTCTCAACCAAGTCGCTAACCTGCATCAAGTTAGGTTCGCTAGTGGAACCCTGAGGTGCAACTACACCATACTTGGATACTTCGGATTCGGGTACTTGCTGTACACCAACAACTGAACCGCGATATTTTTCGAAAGCCTCTGTCAATTGTTTCAATGCTGGTGTACCGTCTGTTTTCACGATGTCATCACCAAGCAATACGGCGAATGGCTCGTTGCCGATGAATTTCTTCGCTGTAGAAATGGCGTGGCCAAGTCCTTTTGCTTCTTTTTGACGGATGTAGTGGATATCAGCCAAGTTGGAGATGTCTTGGATTTCTTCAAGCATCTTCATTTTATCCTTCTTGATCAGCTGATCCTCTAGTTCGTAGGATTTGTCGAAGTGGTCTTCAATCGCACGTTTCCCGCGTCCGCTGACAATGATGATATCCTCGATACCGGATTTGACAGCTTCTTCGACAATGTACTGGATTGTCGGTTTATCGACGATTGGCAGCATTTCCTTTGGCTGTGCTTTTGTTGCGGGCAGGAAGCGTGTTCCTAGACCTGCAGCTGGTATGATGGCCTTTTTGATTCTCATGTGTTCTGCACCTCTTTATGTAGTGTATGTAGATAGCGTGTAGAGTGTTTCGTACAAATTATACTTCCCGATGCAATGAAGATAAAACATATTTCCATTCGGCAAAGCGCAACTCATACTAAAGTCCCTCTACCTTTACTGAAACTGTAAAAATAGTAACATACTTTTCAGAATCGGCTCAATAGGTAACTTTCTACATTTCCCTACAATATACGTGTTTAATATTACAGTTACATTACAACTGCGTAAATTCTGGTAATCTAGGTGCCAAATTATGCTATAGTATGATTAATTTCTATGGATTATGAAAATAAAGGAGAACGTTACTAGAATGAAAAAGACGATTGTTACCCTTGCTGCTACTGCGGTAATTGCTAGTTCATATGCCACAACTGTTGACGCTGCATCTTACAAAGTTCAGAAGGGCGACTCGCTCTGGAAGATTGCTAGCAAATACGATACTTCCGTAAATAAATTGATGGAAATCAACGGCCTGAAAAGCTCTATCATTTTCCCTAACCAAGTATTACAGACATCTGGTTCATCCAGTTCATCTAAATCTACTACTAAGACATCTTCATCATCTTCTAGCAGTGCATCTACATATACTGTTAAATCCGGTGATACGTTGAGTGGTATTGCAGCTAAACATAAGATTTCTTTGAGCAACTTGAAAAAATGGAATAATATCTCCGGATACTTGATCTATCCTGGTGATAAGCTGAAGGTTTCTGCAGGAGGCTCTTCTTCTTCATCGAATAACAGCTCTTCCTCTAATTCCGGAAGCTCATCCAGCAGTTCTTCTTCTACTTATAAAGTGAAGTCTGGCGACTCACTATGGAAGATTGCGAACAACAACGGCGTTTCTGTTGCGAACCTGAAAAGCTGGAACAACCTATCTTCTGATGTGATCCGTGTTGGTCAAACATTGAAGATCAATGGTAAAGCGAGCAGCGGTTCATCTTCTTCTACGAAGCCTGCGAATAACACACAAGTGGATTCCGCTAAGACTTCTAAGAGTGTGGACAAGCTGATCAGCGTTGCTAAATCCCAGCTTGGCAAACCTTATGTATGGGGCGGAGCTACAACTGCTGGATTCGACTGCAGTGGTTTCATCTACTATGCATTCAAGAACGCCGGGTTTGATATCTCCCGTACATCTGCGGAAGGTTACTTCAACCGTTCTTACTATGTAAGCTCACCGCAGCCTGGTGACTTGATCTTCTTCAAAGGTACGTATAAAGCTGGTATCTCCCATATGGGTATCTACCTTGGCGGCGGTCAGTTCATCCACGCGGATAACGATGGCGTACGTATCACAAGCACAAGCAACTCTTACTACGCGAAGCACTTCGATAGCTACAAACGCTTCTATTGATCATAAGAGCTTGGGACAGAACCTTCTGTCTCAGGCTTTTTTATTTTGTTTTCAGACGTGATGAGCCTGCGAAGATCTGTCAGCTGGCGGGCAACTTCCGCCACCAGGAACAGCATTATTACGACACCGATTACATAGAAAACGAGTTGAAGCATTTGTTTCCCCTCTCTTTAATTCTGTTATCTATTAGACGATTCAGCACGATACTTGGTTTCACTTTCACACAAAAAAAGGCTCATTCCTACATTCGGAATAAGCCTCTTTTATGAATAATCCTGTATTTAGCTACTTCTACACGTGTACCTTCTGTTTCAGAAGACGTAATGTCGAAATTATCCATCAAACGTTTTACACCAGGAAGTCCGCGACCTAATCCGCCGCCAGTTGTAAAGCCGTCCAGCATGGCTTCCTGCAGATTTTGTATCCCAGGCCCATTATCTTTCGCGATGATATAAATACCGACTCTTTTTTCTTCTTCTTCGCTGCGGATACAGATTGTTCCGCTGCCTGCATATTTATAAATGTTACGGGCAAGCTCTGAGATGGCTGCAGTGATGCGTGCTTGTTCGACCGCGCTGAATCCTAAGTCTGCTGCTAGCTTCCTGCCGCATGATCTGCTCGTGACAATATCTTTTTCATTTTCTATCTTCACTTCCGTCACCTTCCCCTCACCAGGAGCTGACACCGTTTGCTTGCATATACTGATAGATAGGTCTCCTTCTGTTTGGCCTAGAACCATTAAAATAAGCCAAAGTAAAGACACTGTATTGATGCCCCTACTTTGGCTTTATCGCTAGTTCCATGCCCAGCTGATTGCTAGCCAATATGATTAAGTTAGTTTTTGAAAGGATCTATTATGACGACAATGATGCTCCGATCCGTTTTAAACTCCCAATCTGCGAATACTTCTTGTACAGCGCCTTCCAGCAGATGACTTTCTTGATCAAATGCCTTGCGGAGCGCGTCCTTTTCCAGATTGCTTTTCGCTCTTCGCAACACTTCTGTCTCACCCAGTTTGAAAATCTCTTTCTCTATGTCTACCAGGATGCCATCGCGATAGATAACGAGAGTTCTACTATTTAGTGTAACTGTTTTTACTGTATTTGGCAACTTTTGAATCGATTCCGTGATCATAGACACAAGCTCATTGATCTGCAGAGAAGATTCTTCTTGATCTATCGTGATGATACTATCTCTTGCGGCTACGATAACACCGCCATTTGTCTCTATATTCCAATCATAAAAGAAGTGCTGATAGTCGCGCCCTGTGCCCTTCTCAATTTGTTTTTTCAATTCCGGAAGACATTTTTCCATGAGCGTATCTCGTGTATCGTAGACCATTGCATATTGCTCTTGTTCCAAAAGCACCTTTTCAACTGGTGTCAGCAAATCCCGCACATATATGCATACTATGTCCTCTGAAAGAGAAACAAATACCGCTTCGGGACCTTTTCCAAAGTGTTTTCGCAAAAGCCCTGCCGTGAATCCTGCCAGCTCTTTTTGCTGTTCTTTTATATTCATTCTCGTATACCCTGTTTCCGATAGATTTTTTACTTTTATTGTACTTTATCAGCGCCTTATTTGGATATAAAAAAAAGCCTGCACTAACGAATTTTAATCGTCATGGTGTAGGCTTCGTTGTTTTGTTCCATTGACATGGATAATTCTTCTCCTTCCAGGATTATGCGGGGCATATCGTCCAATGTCCGCTTTGCTTTCGGGTTTTCATAAATAAATGATTGTGGCATAAAGAACAGACTGTTTTTTCCATCCGTTCCTTTTTCGAGTATGATGTCATGAAGATCTGGAATTTCGATCATATGCTTGTCTATATATATTTTCGCCACGATCGGCTTATGGTTGAAAACGAAAAAGTAATTATCGTTTATGGACGAACCTCTTTTTGTTCGCTCGACAAAATCCTGCACACTTAACGTCAATGAAGGGCAAGTCATCTCTTACCACTCCTTTCCTGTCTAAGCAGTTGCAATTCTTTTTTTCTTAGGTGGCTTGCTACTTGTTATGTACCCTTCCAGCAAAAATATAAACGACTTATCCACAGGCTTTATGAAACTTTTGAACCAGGGCAAATGTGCTTTGCATCAGGGGTTATGATACACTAGGTGCTGTGACTTTACTTATTTCGACAACTGGGGGCGGACTTATGTATCCTACAAATACGATACGCGAAAAAGCGTCTTTATTCTTTCACATATTATGGCCTATCCTCGTAACACAGATCAGCTACAATGCCATGACGGTGCTGGATACCATGATGTCAGGACGTGCCGGCACAGATGATCTGGCTGGTGTGGCTGTCGGCTCCAGTCTCTGGATGCCAGTTTATACAGGATTGACAGGAATCATGCTGGCAATCACGCCAATGGTCGGACAGTTGATCGGCAATAACCGTCGCAGCGATGTTGGACGGACGGTGATGCAAGGATTTTATTTGGCAATCGCGATTTCCTTGGTTGTATTGGCTATCGGTGCAGTTGCGCTGCAGCCTGTACTTGGGATCATGGATTTAAGTGCTGACGTACATACAGTTGCAACAAATTATCTGCACGGACTTTCCATCGGTATTATCCCGCTGTTTGCCAGTGCCGTGCTGCGTAATTTCTTTGATGCACAAGGCTATACCCGAGTAACGATGGTGATACTCTTGATGGCTTTGCCAATCAATGCACTGCTGAATTATCTGCTCATTTTCGGCAGCTTCGGTTTTCCGGAGCTTGGCGGAGCTGGTGCTGGCTATGCGACAGCCATCACTTATTGGTTCATATTCGGTGCAAGTGTGTTCCTGACATTCAAGCTGAAGGAAATGCGTACGCATTATTTGTTCGTCAAATGGTATAAGGTATCATTCCAGGCTTGGAAAGAACAATTGAAAATCGGCGTGCCGATGGGGCTCAGCACTTTCTTCGAAGCGAGTATCTTCAGTGTTGTAACGCTATTGATGGGTTCTCTATTCGATACAACCGTAATCGCAGCCCATCAGACAGCATTGAACTTTACAACGCTCATGTTCATGGTGCCGCTCAGCATCTCTATCGGTATGACGATTGTAGTATCGCATGAGGTCGGGGCCCGCCGGATGACCCACGCCAAGCAATACGCGATTCTTGGTGTCAGCTCTGCACTCGTGATCATCGGTATATTAAGTCTGCTGTTGTTTATTTTCCGTGAACAAATCAGTTACTTCTATACATCCGATCGAGCTGTCGTACTGCTTGCTATGCAGTTCATGCTGTTCGCGATTATGTATCAGTTCTCCGACGCAGCCCAAGCATCCCTGCAGGGCGTGCTCCGCGGATACAAGGATGTTACCATTCCGTTTATCATTGCCTTTATTTCCTATTGGATCGTCGGTCTGCCAAGCGGATATCTATTATCCAGATTCACATCACTAGAACCATTCGGGTTCTGGGTTGGAATAACGCTCGGTTTAACCTGTGCTGCAATCGGCTTCTTCCTGCGACTGCGTTTCATCCAGCGTAAACAAAAGCAAGCCGCTGTATAAGCACCTCCATTCTTGGAGGTGTTTTTTTGTACAACTTTCCTGGTTTCCAAGAACAATGCATGGAAACCTAAATAAATGTCACAAAATTCGACCTACTTTCCCAATAAAAATCTGCTAGGAAACATGCTATGCTTGATTCAGGCAAAATCTTACAGACTAGGGAGTGTAACTGATGCGTTCTGACGTCACGTTCAACTCAGAAGAGCTAAGGGAACTGCTCAATTTGTGGTATATGAATATCAAATTGAAGAAAGTCCAAGCAGCGGAAAAGCTTAAAACGGAAGTATCCGAACAGCTCGCTAAAGGTGAAGCGAATGACGACGTCGTCAAGCTAGCACTTCTGATCCACAGCCGCCATCATATTCTCTGCAAGAATTATACGGAAGCAGAAAAGCTGATCAGCCAAGTAGAAAACTTCTCTCCTTATCTCAAGGAAGAGCATCTCTACTATCTGCATCTGTTCAAGGGCATGTACCTGTATTCGACAAAGGACTATTACAATGCCATTGAAGAATATGGGCAAGTCGAACCTTATCTTGGCTATATCCAGGACGAAATAGAAAAAGCAGAATTCTTCGATGTGTTTGCGTCTGCTCTTTATTACTTGGATTATACAAATCGTTCTGCTATTTATGCAGAGAAGGCTATTTATATTTATCAGCTGTATCCGTCTTATGAAAGAAAATTGACGCGAGCAAAGATATTAATAGCATTGAACTATATTGATATGGGCGAGTTTGATTTGGCTGAAGAGTATCTGCATTCAGCACTTCAAGACAGAAACGCCATGAGTGATGAGATGGTTAAAGTGAGCATCTATCATAATTTAGGTTTACTTTATGAACGTAAACGTTTATATGGAGCAGCAACACGATATTTAAAAAAGGTCTTACCTTATCAAGATTTTGAGAACTACCTTTCCACTCTTTATATGTTAACTAGTATTTCTTTCGAAGAAGGAAAATTCGAAAATGCTATTTATTACTATCGATTAGGAATGGATTATATTGGACAAGAAACCGATAGAGACTATTACTGGAAGTTCAAGATACTCTATACTCGCTACATTGACAAAGATGAATACATTCAGGTACTAACAGATGCTGTAGAATACTTCAAAGGTAAAAAGAGATTCTTCGAAACTCAAATCTGCGCAGATGAACTTGCGACCTTCTACACAAATGAAAAAGATTTTGAACGTGCTAACCATTTCTATCGCTTAGCCCTTGGAAATCACAATAACATTGTAATGTTCCATTCAAGGAGGTGATAATAATGACAAAGAAAAGAATCGTTGGATTTCTAGTACTTGCTACAATCCTAAGCAGCATTGCAGGCTATTCCTTTAGTGATAGTGCAATTGAAAAAGGACACCTACCTAACGCCATCAAGTACACGGACTTCTAATACTTAAAAAAGCAAAAAGCCCGGCCTTAGCCGGGCTTTTCTCATTTTCCATATCGATAGCTAGGGGCTCCTACTACATCTGTCTCATATACAAAGATACCGCCAGCAAGAGGCTCTTTCTCCAGATCCTCTTCCGTCAGGCTCTGCCTTGCTGTTGTAATAAACAATGTCTTCCGGTCAGGACCACCGAAAGTACAGCTGGTTACTTGGCTGACTGGCAAATGAACGTCCTTGAGACGCTCACCTGTTTCCGGGTTCCATCGGGATACTTTAGATCCTCCATAGTGGGCGATCCACAGTTTTCCTTCTTCATCGATTGTCATACCATCCGGTTTACCGTCTTTGAAAGAAACAACGGTGCGTGGATTGCTGATTTCGCCCTTCTCTCCATCGTAATCAAAACATTGTACCTCGCCAGTCGGTGTATCAATATAGTAGAAATACTTATGATCCGGGCTCCAGGCAAGTCCATTGGAGTTGCCGATACCATCGATGATACGTGTCAGCGTTTGATCCACTTCCATCCGGTAAAAGGCTCCTTTATAGCCGCTGCCTTTCTCTGGCATCGTTCCTGCCCAAAGCCTGCCGTAAGGATCAGCTTTTCCATCATTGAAGCGGTTCGAAGGTCTGTCGGTTTCCGGACTGTGGAGCAGAACCTTCGCTTTCAGATCGCTATCCGTCTCATAGATGCCTTCCTCCATCGCCATAATAAGACCGCCATCCTTTTTCAGAATGACTGCTCCAATTTTTTGGTCGACCGGAATCTCCCGGTGCTCTTCTTTCTTTGTATTGTACACATGAATTGATTTTCCATTAATATCAACCCAATACAATTCCTCCGTCTCTTCCCGCCAAAAAGGACCTTCAGCCAAGCTCTGTTTCGCATCTATAAATAATTTCGCTTCTGCCATGTTCTCCACTCCTTTATGTATATATATCCTGCTATAGTAATAATACCACTGTATGGATTACTTATTACCTGATTTCCTGTCAACTAAGCATCCTATTGAAGAAAAGGAGGGAAAATGATGTTCGAAACAGAACGCCTGCTCATACGACCTTACACAAATGAGGATCTGCCTTTTTTGGAAAGCTTGGTCAGCGACCCGCGAGTAGTCCGCTATATCGGAAACGGCATACCAAGAACCAAGGAAGGCGCACGCTTGTTTTTTAATTGGAATCTGTCCCAAATGAAAGAAGACCAGCGCTACGGATTGCAGGTACTTGTGGAGAAAGCAAGCGGAGAACCTATTGGACATGCCGGGCTTGTTCCGCAGGAGGTTGATGGGGCTACGGAGCTTGAGGTGGGTTATTGGATTGCTCCTGCTTATTGGGGAAAAGGCTTTGCAACGGAAGCTGCAGCCGCAATCCGAGACATTGCATTGAAACAATTGAATGAAGATAGAATCATAGCCTTGATCTACCCAGATAATATAGCCTCATGCAGAGTTGCGGAGAAGCTAGGGATGCATATTTGGAAAACAATTGAGCGACACAATAAAGAAGTACTTGTTTATAGCAAAGAAAAAACCCCTCCTAATTAGGAGGGGACGTACTTAAGCATCATAACCGTTCGGACGGTTCTGATGCCATCTCCACGCATCACCGATAATATCTTTCATATCTGTACGTGATGGGTTCCAGCCAAGCACTTCTTTTGCCTTCGCAGAGCTTGCGATTAAGACAGCTGGATCACCAGCACGGCGCGGACCGACTACAGCCGGGATTTCTTTTCCTGTCACTTCGCGAGCAACATCGATCATCTCTTTTACAGAGAAGCCTTGGCTCGAGCCGAGGTTGAAGACATCACTCTGACCGCCTTTATCCAAGTACTCTAATGCCAGCAAATGGGCATCGATCAAATCGACAACATGGATGTAGTCGCGGATGCATGTTCCATCTTCAGTCGGATAATCGTCACCGAAGATGCTGATATGTTCACGCTGTCCAAGTGCTGTCTGGAGGATGATAGGAATCAGATGGCTTTCCGGGCGATGATCCTCACCAATCTGACCACTAGGATGTGCTCCCCCGACATTGAAGTAGCGCAGTGAGACGAATTTAATACCGTACGCTCCGTCACACCATTTCATCATTTTTTCCATCATCAGCTTGGACTCACCATAAGGACTTTCTGGATTTGTGTCCAAGTCCTCCGTCAGTGGCACAACATTTGTGTCGCCATAAGTTGCTGCTGTGGAAGAGAAGACGATTTTCTTCACTTCATGCTTGCGCATTGTCTCAAGCAGTACCTGCATGCCGTACACATTGTTTCCGAAGTATTTCAACGGATCCTCAACAGATTCCCCAACAAGTGAGCTTGCCGCAAAGTGGACGACTGCATCTACTTTTTCCTTCGTGAATACATCATCCAGGAATGCAGCGTCACGAAGATCTCCCTCATAGAAGACCGCATCCTTGTTTACTGCTGCCAAATGGCCAGTGTTTATATTATCAACGATAACCGTTTCAAAACCGCGTTCAATCAGTGTCGCTACAGCGTGTGAACCGATGTAGCCTGCACCGCCTGTGACTAGTACTTTCATTTCATCATTTCCCCATTCTAATTAAATTTAACTTCCAGCGCCCTAGCATCAACCCAACCTAGTTCCTTATCATCCTTATATATTTTACAATAGGAACCATGCATTGTTGCAGCTTCTTCTTTTACATTTACTGACGCATTGATGTAGGCAGAAGCCTTTCCTACTTTTTCACATCCATAACTATTATATGGCTGAGTCCATAATACATGATTATATGGATAGGCTAACTTGGCATTCCAATCACTTGATGTGTTGTAGACCATGTCATATGTTTTAACATTTTCAGTAGATACCTTCTGGTTCCTACTCCACAATAACTCTAAAAGAAGTTTTAATTCCTCTCTATCATCAGCTAGAATCGCTTGATATAATAATCTGGTTTTTAACGGGATTCTAGATAATACTTTGTTAGGAAGCCTTAGCAAATAAGAGTGTATCTTATCATACAATATGTCTTGATACTGACTATTTAAATGCTTGAATTCTTTGAGATACAAAAAGAAATCTACTGTTAATACTTTAAAATGCCAATATCTTTGTACAGATTCAAAATCAGAACGTTCTACTAAAAACTCAAAGCATTTATTTAGAATTTGCATACGATCAGTAAAATTCTCTATTCCACTGCGAGACTGTGTAATAGATGGATTATAGGCATCATCTCGATTTCTCCATTTGTAAACTACTGAATCAACTAGAGCAACTTCCCCGGCCAGAACATGAGCTTTTAAAGAATAAATAATATCCTCATAGCTAATGGATTCTGGAAATGATAGTTCATTGTCTAAGATGAACTTCTTTTTATACAGTTTATTTGTTACTGTGCTATCAAAGAATAAGTCTGGTCGCTTTGATATATGCGTGGTCCCGTCGGTGCAATCCCACTTTATTTTTTTATGGAGATTAGAATCGAACTCTTCTCTTTCATTATATTTTATAACATTACCTATTACAATATCTGCCCCAGTTTCGTTCTGTTTACTAGAAAGCCTGTAAAGGGCATCATTGGGTAGTACGTCATCTCCATCTAAAAAGAAAAGATACTCCCCACTAGAATGCTGAATACCAAGATTTCTTGCTCCTCCGGGACCCAATCGTCCTGTTGTTTGACATTTAATTACATTGCTATACATTCTAGCCAAGCCATTTACAATTTCGCTTGTTCTGTCTGTGGAGCAGTCATCAACTACTATTATCTCTACCTCATTATGGCTTTGGTTCTGAACCGATTCTATTGCATCTTTAATATATGCTTCCACATTAAAAGCAGGTATGATTACTGAAATCAATATTCTTCCCTCCTAAACAAATAGCTAAGGCATGATGCCTTAGCTATTTTTGAAAGCCGAATAGAAAGTATCCATTGCTTTTTTATTGTATTCTTCATAATCAAACGGTTGTACCTGGTTCTCATTTTCATCTGTAACTTTGTGGAAACCATCAATCAATCCTTCGACACTGTCCTCAACTAGTATGCCGTAGCGTCCATCTTCTAGTACGGTTCTGTTAGCAACAATATCTGTAGCAAGGATCTTCATTCCTAACGTCATAGCTTCAAGCAGTACCATTGGCTGTCCTTCATAATGAGAAGATAATACAAAGCAATCACACTGTTTCATAAGCTGGAATGGATTGTCCATTTGACCTGTTAAAAATACAGAGTCGCCTACTCCAAGTTCTTCAATTAAAGCTTCTAGTTCATTACGTAGGATACCATCTCCAAGGATGTACAATCTACTATTTGGGTTGGTTTCCAGATATACTGCAAATGCCTTGATCAAGTTATCCTGACCTTTCTCAGGAGAGAAACGACCCATATTAACGAAATTCGTATAATCAGGTGAAGGATTCATTACAAAATTATCTTTTGATTCAATTCCGAGAGTTTCCTCGATGATGAATGAGTTTTTGTTCAACCATCCAAGAATAGCATTTCCATAGATGAACTTACAAAAAGTTCCTTTTTGCGTTGTTATTTCTTCCACAATAGAGACTGTCTTACCATTGAAATCCTCAGCTAATTTGATGGAGTTGCCACCATCCACATCATATTCCATCACATATCTAAGTTCTTTATCCATTAATTCTATCTTGGCTTTACGGAGAACTTGTTTTTTCTTCATTATAATTGGTCTTCTTACTTTCTCAAAGGCCCGGGCATCAAGCCAGCCTACCTTTTTATTATTCAGAGAAAATAGATAGTACCTACCTTTGCGTGTACGGTGAACCTTTGTCACAGTAACAAGGGACCCGACATAATCCGATGCATCCCCTATAATTTTTGTGCCCATATTCGGATAAGCCTTACTCCAGATCACGTGATCTTCCGGCTTAACTATCTCTGCCATAAAGCGGACATTTTGCTCCTGTTTTGTTCGGTTAGGCAGATTTTTGTACACTTTTTTATTTTTTCTTTGATCGATTAAAACATGAACTCTTTTGTCAACCTTGTCCTTTACCTTGCGAACCTTGGATTTCTCATCCAAGTCATAATCTTTGATAACACGGAGGGCAAGGCTATCTATCCAGCCGATAATATGCTTGTTAATCCGAATCCTGCTGTACATTCCATGCTCAGTTCTTGCTTCATAATCAATTTGAACAGTCACATTTTTAAGGTCATTACTTGTGGATTTCTTAATGATACCTTCTACTTTATATGGTTTACTCCATATTTCATTTCCTCTTGTCTTCATTAGCTTAGCTAATTTATTTACTTTGACTTTGGAAATGATACTATCAGGCAATAATTCAAATGCATCTTGTTCCATCCAGCCTATAATGATGTCCTCAAAAGTGAATTTATAATATATGCTTTCATTGACTACTGCTTTTCGTGTAATTGTGACTTCTTTTTGGAAGAATTCACCGGAAAGTGTGACTTTACTTGCATCTCCACCTTCTATGAAAGGTTTGTTCCAGATAAATTTATCATCTTGAATGATGAGAGCACGTGATTTGAACCTACTAGTTTCAATTGAATTCTCATGCTCTGTATTATCAGGTTCTGAATGATCATTATTCCCCTGACTCATCTTAAGGATTTTTTCAGGATTGATAGAGTTCATGACATAGTCGAATTTAGACTCATCAGCATATTGAGAAAGGTTTTTTCTATTCAGTTCCATTGTCCCTTTCGATACACTAACCAGTTTATCAAACAGGTGGTAGGCACTGAATAAACCACGTAGATTTACTCGATGTGGTCTTCTACCGTTAATGATTTTCTCGCTTTCAGATAGCAAGTCATTATGCATATAGACGATTTTCTGTTTAGCATCTGAATGCAGCAAGTACTTAGCCCAGTACAGGCTATAACCACTGAAATCAATCACATAATCAAAATGAGTTTTACCAAATAATCTTCTATGCTCTCGTCTATACGCTTGTTCAGGATATATTTTCTTTTCTAGTTTTCCTCTGATACCGCGGTTGTTTATATGCTTGTCACGATATACCTCTCCCAATCGATAGACAGGCACACCTGGCTTAAATAGCATCCTGGCATTTTTATTGACTTTCGCTATGTTTTGCAGAGCTTCTTTGGAGTGTGGAGTTTTCATAAAGCAACTAACATCATACTTAGAGTAATCGATGTTATCCAAAAGATTTATAAAGGAAGATGTTATCCCATTATTCATCATTCCACCAGGATAAATCAGAATTTTTTCTTTTCCTTTATCCAATCCATTAATAGGTTGCAAACTTTGAGCTCCATTGAATATATAGGAGACGATTCGCTTCGTAACTTCGCCATCGTCAAACGCTGTAAAACGCGCTTTATTAACTTCGTAATTTTCTTTATAAACAGATCTTACTTCATCTATATTTTTAATTGCTTTCAGTACTTCCCTTATATTAAGTAAGGTCGGCCCTGGCAATTCACTATTATCAAGATATCTTCCTCTGTCCACAGAATATTCATCCTGATCCCACATATAGAAGAGAATAGGTTTATCAGTCACCATAAAATCAAAGAAGATACTGGAATAATCAGTAAGTAGGATATCAGTTACGCTTAGCATTTGATTCGTATCGATATAATCTGGGATTAGCCTATCCTTCAATTCTGGAACTTTTAATGCTTCATCATATAAATATGGGTGAACCTTCACCATAAGATTATAAGCATAACCTATATGATTCTCTAAGTAAGCCATATCAGCCATTATTTGATATACATCATTGTTAACCCTGGAAATAGTAGTACCTTTCCATGTAGGAGCATAAAGAATAGTCGGCTTTTGACCATTAATCTTCACACCTGTACTCTTCAGCAACCGAATGAACTCTTCCCTATCAGTGTTATAAGTAAGATCTATACGAGGGTATCCTTCTTGAATAATTTCTCCTTCAAATAAACCTTTTAGCTTATAACTATCAGTAAACATTTTTGTAGTATGCTCATTCGGACTAAGCAGGTACGAAGCACTCAGGAAATTACGAACAACATTCTGGGAATGTGCAGGATTTCCTGGAATATCAAACCCCATGCTCTTAAGCGGTGTACCATGCCATGTATTGATATATACTTGATTATCCTTCGGTATAAAAAAGGATTGGAATGTAGCATTGTTTACTAAAAACTTCGCTGAAGCTAAACATTTTAAATATTCTCTAGTATTTCTTGTTACAAATTTCACATTATTATATTGATCATATTGCGAGATTATTTTTTCCAACACTGTCGGATTCTCAACCGACCAAATATGAGTAAGATGCTGATAATCTGGATGGTTAAGTAAATACTGGAAAATAGCAAATGGGCTATCAGTTAAGCTTTTTCCATCTCTACTTTCATAGAGAACTACATTATCTCTTACTTCCAGCGTTTCGAAGTACTTTGCATATAAAATTGCTCTACGATGATTATCTTTTCTAAGGAAATTCATTACAGGATCCTTAATAAAGTTTAATCTTCTTCTGAGTACCTTTTTGTTCAAAGCTAGTTCTCCTTACTTAATAAGAATATATATATAGAAACAACACCCCATTATACATGATAATGGGGTGTTTTAGTAATAAAAGTTAATGGAAATTTAACAATTATGATACATATATAATTATTTCTTGTCCCATTCATGCAAATCCAGGCTGCGCACACCATGAACAAAGTAAGGATCCTTTTCAGCTAACGTTTTTGCCTCTGCCTCGTCTTCTGCCTGATAGATGACCAGGCCGCCTGCTCCATCAGCGAATGCCCCCCTGGCGAAAATGAATCCTTTTTCGTCCAAATCAGCTAGAAAATCCAAATGTGCCTGGCGGTATTGCTGGTTCAATTCTGGTTTCTCCATTTTAAGATATGCTGCAAAGTATTTCATTAAAATCTCCCCCTTGCGTGTTATTTTGCTGTTTTGGCAAGCATGAGTGCACCGACAATACCTGCATTGTCTTCGAGACCTGGCGGAACCAGATAATTTTCCGGCAGCGGGACATAGTGCTGCATGAGCGTTTCCAGCTCCTGCTGGATCATGTCATGAAGTCCTTCTTTTTTCATGACTCCGCCGCCCATGACGATTTTCTCCGGACTGAGAATCAAGGTGTAATTCATGATTGCTTGAGCCAAATAATGGGCTTCCATCTGCCATACCGCTTCTTGATGGTAAAGCTTTTGTGCCTTCTCCCCCCAGCGAGCTTCAATAGCTGGCCCCGCTGCCAGCCCTTCCAAGCAGTCTTTATGATACGGGCAATTTCCAGGATAGGCATCATGTGTATTCCGGCGGACTAGCACGTGACCCATTTCCGGATGGGAAAAGCCCTGTAAGGTTTCGCCATTCACAATCGCCCCAGCACCAATACCTGTACCAACCGTAATATACAGGCAGCTGCCTGCATGTTTTGCTGCTCCGTGCATATACTCCCCTAAAGCAGCTGCGTTCACATCGGTATCCAGCTTGACCGGCACACCTAGCCTGCTTTTAAGTTCAGACAGCAGCGGGTAGTCCTTCCACTGCAGCTTTGGTGTGTTGCCAATTGTACCGTAAGACGGACTATCTTCTTTTACATCAACCGGTCCGAATGCGCCCACACCTAGCGTTTCGATCTTTTTATTTTGGAAGAAGCCAAATACAAGCTGCAGCGTTTCTTCCGGTTTTGTCGTCGGGAAAGATGCTCGTTCTTCCACATTTCCATGTTCGTCACCAACAGCACAGACGAATTTTGTACCGCCTGCTTCAATTGCACCAAATCGCATCATTATCACCTCATTTGTCTCTCTTATTCTACTATGGGATTTTTCTCCTTCTGCGTCAATAGTTACCCTGGACTGTACAAATGCGGGAATTGTTATAAAATAGAAATATTGAAATGTATCTAATAATCTTAAAAACGAGATTAGTCTGTCAGAAATGGGGGGATGCATGATGACTGCTCTGCAAGCAGTGACTGCATTTGCGCATGAACAGGATTTACGTAAAAGTTTTAATAAATTAGCCAGAAAAACATTCGGCTTTGATTTTGAATTATTATATAAAAGCGGCTTGTGGAATGACCGTTATCATACACATGCATTTGCAGATGATACACAAATTGTCGCGAACGTTTCTGTAAGCGCACTCACGTTACATATCAACCAACAGAAAATAAAAGCGATTCAAATCGGCACCGTCATGACCGACCCAAGCTTCCAAAACCAAGGACTGGCTACCCAGCTGCTGCAGCGTGTGATGCAGCAATACGAAGCAGACAACGATTTGATCTATCTGTTTTCTCGTCCAGGAGTGGAAAACTTTTACGAGAAACTCGGCTTCACTGCTGTTCAGGAAAAGTTGTTTTCCATCCCGGTAACTTCCAAGCCACATACAGTTTCGGATTATCGGAAGCTGAAGCCTGCTGTTAACCCGCAGGACATGGTTGTGCTGCTTGATCGTTATGGCAAACGCTTGCCGCAGTCCAATATTCTCGACGTGTCAGATGCTCAGCATATTCTTGGTTTCCATACATTGTATGATCCAGAAATAGAAATCATTGAATTATTGGAGCCAGCAGCACTTTTGCTTTATAAAAAGATCGGGCAGACCATGCATCTGTATGAAGTGATCAGCCAAACACGGCTTGTCTGGAGGAAAATTGCAGATTACGTCGCGCAGCCAGGTGTATCGGAAGTCATCTTCCATTTCACGCCGACATTTGCCGACTTGGAGCCTCTCTCTCACACGCACACAGAACGAGATACGCTCTTCGTAAACAAACCCGAACTCCTGCCCGCGGACTTCCAGTTTCCCGAATTGTCCCATGCATAATATAATGGGATAAAGCAGTGATAGAAAGGAAAGAAAGCAATGCTAGATTTAGAAATGCTGAAAGACAAGGTCGAATTTTTCGAAGCACATGACTTTTCTACATTAGAAAAGAAAATCAATGAACAAATCCAGCACAACAAAGCGATTCTGCTCGAGCTTCATCATGTAGCGCATAACATGCATGTAGATGAGAATGGCAGACGGTTTTATAGTGCGGTTGCGCATTTTAAAGCGAAATAATGGGAAGTCATGAGAATTGAAAATACCGTCCATTACGGACGGTATTTTTTTTATTCCTAGAATATAATCCCTGTAACAATCGCTACTGCAATAACAGCAAATGCTGTTCCAGTTGCCCAGAGGATGGTGAATCTCTGGAATTCCCCGAAGTCTACCTTCGACATTCCGACAAGCAAGTATGTAGCCGGAACGAGCGGGCTAAGTAAGTGGACAGGCTGTCCGAGCAGGGATGCACGAGCAATCTCGGCTGCAGAGAAGCCGTAGTTGGCAGCTGCTTCCGCTAGAATCGGTACAACACCAAAGTAATAGGCATCATTGGACATAAAGAATGTGAATGGAATACTCGTGACCGCAACGATGATACTGAAAGCAGGTCCCCATGAATCTGGAATGATGCTAATAAGGCTGGATGCCATCGCATCTACCATTTCAGTACCAGAAAGGATACCAGTGAAAATACCTGCTGCGAATACTAGCGATACAACAGCTAGTACGTTTCCAGCATGATCCGCGATCCGTTCCTTCTGCTGTTTCAAGTTTGGATAGTTGATTGTGATAGCCACAGCGAATGCAAGCATGAACAATACTGGCAGCGGCATGATGCCTTTGATCAGACCGAACATCAATAGCGCAGTCAATGCGAAGTTGACCCATAATAGGTTCGGACGCTTCAGTGACGCATCGACTGTTGCCGCCTGCTGCTGCAAGATGCGCTGTTCTGCATCATCAAATGTAACAACACCAAGACGTTTCTTTTCGCGGCGTCCCATGATGAAGGCAGTGAAGAATATCCAGATTGCCCCGCCGATCATAGTTGGGATTAATGGAACGAATACATCACCTACGTCAACATTAAGCGCAGCTGCAGCACGAGCTGTTGGTCCGCCCCATGGCACCATGTTCGTCAAACTAACACACATAACAGCGATGGCCGGCAAAATGAGCGGGTTCATCTTCAACCGCTGGTACAGCGGGAAGAACGCGGAAACAGTGATCATATAGCTTGTCGTTCCATCTCCATCCAAGGACACGACAAGTGCAAGAGCAGCCGTACCCATGACGATCTTCGTCGGATCTCCTTTAACCGCTTTCAAAATACGGCCTACGACTGGATCGAATAAACCTGCATCAATCATGATTCCAAAATAAAGAATCGCGAATAATAGCATGATTCCGGTTGGTGCCAAATCTGTGATACCTTGCAGGGACATTTCCCCTAAGTCACCTGCATGCCCGGTCAGAACAGCAAATATAGCCGGGATGATCATCAGCGCAATGAGCGCAGATAGCTTCTTCGTCATAATCAAATACATGAATAGAAAGACCATCAAGAAACCCATTATTGCTAACATGCTAAATCCCCCTCATCGTCTCCTGAAACAATTCCCCCAAATCCTAAGCAGCGTTGAATAATATATTACAACTATTGTATGCGCTTCCAAATATAATTTCAACAGTTTTGTTACTTTTTTAAGTAAGAAAAGTAGCCATAGAATCAGAATTGGCTCTATAACAGCTTTTCCCACTTAAAATCAGGCAATATAACCTATGTTTATATCGTTATAAACGCACATAAACCCTTATACCGTATAACACATAAATTATGATTAGGTTATACTATATCTCCGCTTCGGATTTCCATTTTTAATAAACCTATTGCATCTTGCAAGCTATAACTTTTAGCTGCTTCTATTAAAATATATGCCCTATCCAAACAGAATACCGGCTGCATACACAACGATTGTGACGGTAATGCTGCTCAAAATTGTCGTTACAAGAACAGTCTGCGCTGCTAAATCTGGATTGTTGTTGTACTCCAGAGCAAATATCGAACTGTTCCTGGAAGTCGGGAATGAGCTGGCAATGAACAATGACTGCGCGACAGTTCCGTCCAAACCAAGCAGGAAAATGATACCTAAGGCTGCAGCCGGTCCGATCAGCAGGCGGGCTATCGTACTTAGATATAGCACAACATGCGGGCGCTTCAGCTGGATCTGCGCTACTTGAGCACCTAGTGTGATCAAAGCGACAGCAAGGAAGGCATCGGCAATTGACGTAATCGGATTCCAAAGAACAGTCGGAATGTCCACATGGAGTGATGCACATAGAACACCTAGTATAATGGCATAAATCATCGGCAGCCGGAGAAGTTCCTTCAATATAGCATTCCCCTGGCTTTTGACACTCACCATATTATAAAGTCCGTATGTAAAGGTGAGCAGATTCTGATACACCATGACAATCAGCTGAATGGATACACCGAGCGGATTAGACTGGAAAACGAGCTGACTGACAGGAATACCGTAATTCCCTGAGTTCATAAGCACCACGCTATTTTTATAGGTGGCCGCCACTCCCCTATCGAGCTTGAACAGTCTGCTCGTGATCTCCGTAAAGCTGATGGAAAATACGGTGAACAGCAGCAGGAATAAAATGATCTGGCCAAATACAGAAAGCGGCATACTGCTTTGATACATATTGATAAAACCGTTCACAGGCAGGAAGCAATACGTCAGCAGCTTGGACAAGGTGCCCAGCTGTAATGAAAATTTTCGCTGCAGGATGACGCCGACAGCAAGAAGAATCAATAAAGGCGCAATAACTTCCAAGAAAATCAATGATAATACAGCCATGTGCTCCCTCCTTTTGTAAGCGAATACATGGGTATTATACTCCTACCTTTATCAAAACTCTATAGGAAGCAGTCAAAAAAGCAGCCACTATGCGTGGCTGCTTCCATCATGCGCGTTTGCGCAGCTTGTTTATCCCAAAGAAAATGACACCGGCAGCAACAAGTGCAATGCCTCCAAGCAGCCAATTAAACACATTCGTGCTCGTATTCGGCAATGGCTGTCCTTCTGCATCATCAACGTCTGATGCAGCGGAAGCAGTTATCGGTGTATTGCCCTGCTCCTTCGACTCAGGTTCTGTTGTCGTAGTTTCCGTCACCGTCTTTGTTTGTTCTTCTGCTTCTTCTGTCTCTTGCTTTTGTTCTTCTTCATTTGAGGTTTCTCCCTCAGTTACAGGTGCAGTTGTCTCTTCTTGTTCTTCCTCTTCCGGCTCATTTGGTTCTGTTACCGGCTGTTCTGTTTCTTCTTCCGGAACAGGTTCTGGCTGAGTTTCGGCTTTCTCACCTATTGCGTATGCAGCAATTGTCCCTGACACTTCATGGGCCGCCAATAGCAGTGTTTGTCCAGTCGGACTTTCATCTGCCGGAATGTAAGTCAATCCTTCCGGTGCAACATCACCGCTTGCGCTATCCACAGCGGCTTCATCACCTTGGAAGTTCCGGCTGGAAAAATACGTGGAGAATGCTGGGCTGGCTGGATTCGACACGTCATAAGCCATGATGCCGCCAGTCCGCTCCAAGCCGATGAAAGCATACGTTTTGCCATCTACATCTCCCGTAATAACAGTTTCCGGCTCCGGCCCTTTGTCATCACTGCGGTTATCCAGCTTGTCTTCGTCGTTTGTCGTATTGAAATATTCCGGAACTGCTTCCGCTGTTATTTTTTCAAAATCTGCACCGCTATCGTATACCTGCTGCAGGGAATCCGCATCCCAGATCGAGAAGCTCCGCCCGCCGAAGCCATAGACAGCTTCGTATTTACCGTCAGCATTTTTCGGCGCTGCAATACTTGTGTTCAAGCGGCCCAGCTGTTCATCCTCAAACAAACCATCCTGCACAAGCTGATCAAGCTGTTCCTGTGTGTAACCTTCATATAAATCAGCATTCAAAGCATAAGCATCCTCAGCTGCCAGATCAGCAACCCGCACTTCCTCTGAAAAGCCTTCCCAGTCCTGGGCATCGCCTTCATTGGCTGTAATCAGATATGTCTTACCACCTGATTGGAATGCTGTCATTCCATCCGGCATGTACATGCTGAGCACCGGCCAGTTACCGATCTGGATACCGTCATCCTTATTGGATGGATCAAGCTCTATTCCTGCCTTAGAGAAATCCTTATATCCCAAGCTCCTTACTGTAGTAAAACTGTTTGTATTCAAATCCAGCTTCGCAATCGCATTGCTTTCCTGGATGGCGACATACGCATAGCGATTATCTTTATCTACTGTTATGTATTCCGGCTCCAAGTTCTCCGCATAAGATGAATTTTCCGGATCTGGATTTACTTTACGTACGCCCGAATCGACGATATCATCGGTAAATGCAGCTGTTTCAGCTGTCAGTTTATCCAGCCCATTCGCAATATTGATGATGCTGACGGAACCTTCCGGATTAATTGTGTAATCATCAGAAGGCTCTCCTTCATTAGCAACAAGCACCTTTGAGCCGTCATGTGTGAAAGTAACCATATCCGGCAAAGCACCTACTTCCACACTTGCCAGATTATTGCCGTCTGTATCAAGCAGTACGACGTGACCTGGATCTGTCTTTACTTCACTGGGTACCGATACTGCAATATATTTACCTTCCGGATGGATGGCAACACTCGTCACATCGGAAGCACTTACCCCGAATGATTCCAAAGATACCCGTTTCAGAAGCGGGATCTCTCCATTCCCATCCTTCAAACCATTTAAATCGAGAATATCCAATGCTCTAGCTGCACCGTTCACGGAAAAGGCACGTTTTGTATGAGCATCGTACGCTACAATCTCCGTACCGCCTTCCCCAATTCCGCTGCCGCTGTTATAACGGCCAATCTGTTCTACTTGAAGTGCCTGTGCTGGATCTCTGTTATACACCTTCAGCTCTTCTGCATGCCCGACAGCTGGCAATGCTAAACTAGCCGCCGCTAGTGACATTGCTGTCCACTTCTTCCAATTCTTCACCTTCGCCACCCCAACTCTATCATTAGAATATGTATGATAGTCATCATAGCGTAAGGCCGTGAAGTTCCTGTTAAAAGTATATGAAGTTCTTGTAATGTTGCAGGAAAGAAAAGAAGACTGCCATCACGTGGCAGTCTAAGGTTTCATTCACCGTATCCCTCAACGTCCCCAACGCTTTAAAGATACTGTATTTTGATGTTTAATTATCACTCGTGTATTATCCGAACAACAGAAAGTACAAGGACAATAGACAAGCATAGAACAATCCAGATACCAGAATTGCATTCCATAACCCAACAAAAAAGTCGTTTTCTTTCAGGATCATTGGTCCATCCTTTCTTCAGCAACAGTAAGATTCTCTTCTATATCAGCATTATCGGTTTGGATCTGGTTTGTCTTTAGATGTTTCCTCGAAAATCATATGAAGTTGTTGTAAATGATATACTGAGGCAATCACATAATCAGCTCTTCTGGACTTCTATCAACTTACCGGTTACAGCAACTCGCTGTTTTCCTGAGAGCGTACATGTAACTAATGTAATCTCTGGGTTATCTGTATTTTCCAGGATCGCAATATCATCAGGCTCCACAATCTTTACACTGTTTACTTCATATATATAGGTTGCATCTTTATCCTGGAGAGTAATTTCTGCTCCTGGCTTCACATCAGGCAACTGCCTGAAGAAACGATCTCCGCGGTAGCCGCGATGGCCTGCTATCGAGAAATTGTCTTTAGCAGGATTCTGATTCGTCTTGATTTGCGTCAATGCTGCAGCTAAATTCTCATCTGTTGTCTCATTGAGCACATATTGCTCCAATTCGATTGATGGAATTTCCAGCTTCATCATTTCAGCCAACTCTTCCTCCGACCACTTATGATCCTTCTCTTCCCCGACTTGCGGTACGTCTCCGGCCTCTATACTGGCGAAGGCCTTTTCTAATTCGTTCACTTCTTTGGCATGCATTCTTTCTATAGTGAGGGGAGTGGCAACTAACGCCACTCCTAGCAAAAGAAACACAACTCCTGCTATCAGTTTTCCTTTTTTCATCCTACTGCCTCTTTCTGTCCGTCTGTGTTCGGAATGCGTTCCAAATGAATAATCCTCCAACGCCGAACGAAATGATACCAGCCATCAAAATCCATGATAGAAGCTGCTCGCCAGTCTGCGGCAAACTTGCTGGCAGTCCATTCTGGTTATTAGTCGCTGGTTTTGCTGTTCCGTCACCTGACGCAGGAACAGTAGTGTTTCCTGGAGCAGGATCTTTATCGGAGTCATTTGGAGTTCCACTATTTGCTGGCTGCTCCGGCGTGTTAGGCTCCTCTGGTTCCTCAGGATTCTCTGGTGTTTGTTCGCGTGTATTTGTCACCGTAACAACTACTGCTTCCACTTGCGCTTTATCAACTGTAAACGCAATTGGTTTATCGTCTAACTGATATCCAGGCGGCGCCTTTGTTTCAACGAATTGATAGTTTCCTGGCTTCAGATCATTCATAGTGATGTGACCTTCTCCGTCTGTAACAAGGTCTTCTTGGATTGTTTCGCCTCTGTCATTTACTAGTTTGAAAACAGCACCTTCTAGTTTCACAGTACGGTCATCTGTATCCACTTTCTCCAATACAGCTGATCCTGTCGTCAGTTCATTCACTGCTGTCACAACTGCAGCTTCTTTTTGACCTTTTTCTACCGTCACTTCGATAGGTGCAGCATCCAATTCATACCCGACAGGTGCCTTCGTCTCGACGAATGTGTAAGAACCTGGTGCCAAATCCTCAACAATGATACGTCCTTCGCTGTCGGTTAGCAACCTTTCTTTCACGATATTCCCTTGATTATCAAGCAATTGGAATTCCGCATTTGCCAGGTGAATCTCTGGATTATCTTTATCCACTTTGATAAGCGACACAATGCCCGGCTGAAGTGTATTTGCCGCTGTGACTGCCAGTGGTGTTTCCTGTCCTTTTTCAATTGTGAAGGTTATTGGTGTTACATCAAGTACATAGTTTTCCGGTGCTTTTGTTTCCACCAGCTGATAGTCGCCCGGCTTCAAATCTGCAATTGATAACAGTCCGTCACTATTCGTTGTCAAACCGTCCTGCAACGTTTCCCCTTTGCTATCCAGCAGACGGAATTCCGCTCCTGCTAACCCTACCTTATTATCAACACTGTCGACCTTATGCAGATGAACTGCACCTGTTGAAAGTTCATTTTCCAGCTGAATGACAGCAGTTTCTTGCTGGCTGCGTTCAATTGTCACCTGTTTCGGTGTCGGATCCAAGTCATAGCCGAATGGCGCTTCTGTTTCCTTGATAATATAATCACCAGGAACTAGATCACTAAATTGCAGCTTTCCTTCTTTGTCCGTCTTACCGGAAGCTATCTTTTCTCCAGCAGCTGTCAACAGGTCGAATGATGCACCCTCTAATCCGACTGTTTCATCGCCACTGTCCACTTTATGGATTTCCAGCGATCCTTTTATCAGGTCATTCTCCGCTGTGACTGTTACTTTTTCCGTCTGACTTCTTTCGACTGTGAACGTAATCGGTGTGCTATCTGTCAGGAAGTCAGCCGGTGCTTCTGTCTCAACAAATTGATAGCTTCCTGGTGCCAGACCGTCGATCGCGATTTTACCCGCTTCATCTGTAGTCAAATTCTCTTCGATGACATTACCATCCTGATCTTGCAGGTCAAATACAGCTCCCGCAAGTTTTTCGCTATTGTCGTGCGCGTTGACTTTCGTCAATTCCACTCCGCCAGGGATGAGTGTATTCTTTGCTGTAATGAGTAATGGCTCTTTCTGGCTCTTCGCGATCTTGAAGTCTATCGGTCTGTCATCAAGTACATAATCTGCTGGTGCTTTTGTTTCAATGAACTGGTATGCACCAGGTTTGAGATTTTCCACGACGATTCTGCCGTTTTCATCTGTCTTCAGTTTCTCTGCGACAACGTTGCCTTTGCTGTCCACCAGCTTGAATTCTGCATCGGCCAGTGTAATAGATTCATCTACGTTGTCTTTCTTTTCTAACACAACACTTCCAGGAATCAGCTCGTTTTCTGCATAGACTATAGCCGCTTCCTTCTGACTGCGTGTCACTTCTACATCAATCGGTGTTGCATCCAGCACATAGTTTTCCGGTGCTTGCGTTTCAATGAATTGATACTTGCCAGGTGCAAGATCTGCAACAATGATTCGTCCATCCTGATCAGTCACCAAGTTTTCCTGGACAGTTGTACCAGCTTCATCAACTAGCTTATACTCTGCTCCTTGAAGCGGCACATTTTCATTATCTTTATCCACTTTGATCAACGATACTGCACCAGGCGTAAGTGTATTATCAACTTCTACTGTCGGGATGACTTGCTGTCCTTTTTCGATTGTAAAGATGATTGGTGTGTCGTCTAACTTATAATCCACCGGTGCTTGCGTTTCGATCAGCTGATAGTCACCCGGTTTTAAATCTGTGATGGAAAGTTCTCCGTTTTCGTCGGTTGTTAAGCCTTCTCTAATTGTCTTACCTGTTTCATCCTGCAATTTGAACACAGCTCCGGCAAGACCGATCGTACTCTCTTTGCTGTCCACTTTCTTCAATAAAACAGAGCCTGTCGTCAATTCGTCCACTTGCTGTTCGGCAAGCAGCTGTTTTTGGCTCCGCTCTACCGTTACAGGGATCGGAGCACTATTCAAGTCATAACCTAATGGCGCTTTTGTTTCGACAATCTCATAATCGCCAGGAAGCAGATCTTTGAATTGGACCTTTCCTGTCTCATCTGTTTTGCCTGTTGCAACGATGTCTCCAGCTTTTGTCCGAAGCTCGTATTCTGCACTTTCCAACCCTTTATCCAAATTATCTTCGCCGACTTTCGTGATCTCGACAGCGCCTCTTTTCAGTTCATTGACAGCTGTTACGGATACTGACTTCTCCTGGCTGCGTTCGATTTCAAATGTGATCGGCGTTGCATCCAAAACAAAGTGCTCTGGCGCTTTCACTTCGACAAATTGATATGTTCCTGGCGCTAGACCAGTTACAGCAATTTTGCCGTTTGCATCAGTAACTAGATTTTCTTTCACAACATTTCCTGACGCATCTTTCAGAGCATATTCCGCACCAGCTAGGGTTTCATCTGTATCGTGTTTATTGACCTTCGTCAGTTCGACTTCCCCTGGCTTCAGCGTATTTGTCTGCTGTACAACAAGCGCTTCTTTTTGGCTCTTTTCCACAGTGAATGTAATTGGCTCTGCGTCAAGCTCGTAATCCTTTGGTGCTTCGGTTTCAATGAATTGGTATTTACCCGGCTTCAAGTTGTTAACAGTTATGCGTCCATCTTTATCCGTAACCAATCTTTCTTCCACCACATCGCCCTTGCTGTTCAAAAGCTTGAAGGCAGCACCTTCCAGCGTGATGCTGTGATCGGCACTATCCATCTTCTCCAGTACAACACTTCCTGGGATAAGCGTATTCGAAGCAGTTACGACAGCTGCTTCTTGCTGCCCTTTTTCTACTTTCACTTCAATTGGTGTGTCGTCCAGTTGATAATGCTCAGGTGCTTTCGTCTCCACGAAGTAGTATGTTCCCGGTGCAAGATCTTCGACGACAATTCTGCCTTCTTCGTTCGTGACAAGATTTTCTTTCACAATCTCGCTATTAGCGTCCTGCAAGTCATAGACTGCACCTGCCAATCGGAGATTCTGATCATCTTCGTCTACCTTAACCAAGGAAACTGCTCCTGGTGTAAGTGTATTCTCCGCTCTGACCTGAGCTGCTTCCACTTGACTGCGCTCGATTGTGAATCGTAGCTTTTCGCCATTCAGCTCATAATTCACCGGTGCTTTTGTTTCTTGGAAATAATAGCTGCCTGGCTGCAAATCGGAAACAGTAATCTTTCCTTTTGCATCAGTTTTTAATCCTTCCTGGATGAGCTCTCCATTTTCTTTATAAAGCGAAAACTCTGCATCGGCTAGAAGGGAATTATCTCTATCATCTACTTTTGTCAAAATTACTTCTCCTGGCAAAAGCTTGTTGCTCATTTCACGCTCTACCTGAATCGTTGCTTCATTGCTTTTCTCGATTGTGAAGGCTATTGGTGTCTGATCAAGCTGATAATCCTTTGGAGCTATTGTTTCGATAAGCTGATAGTCACCAGGTGCAAGCTGATCGATAACGAGCACACCAGCTTCATTTGTTGTCAGACCTTCTCTTAGCGTCTTGCCATCCGCTGTTTGGAGTTCAAACACAGCTCCTGCAAGTAATGTCTCTTTCTGGTCCCTATCAACCTTTGTCAGTTGAATAGCACCAGTGACTAGCTTATTTTTGATTTTACCAAGATCAATTTCAGCCTGTTTAGCTGGATTGATTTCAAACTCATGCACTGCTGCGTCCAGCTGGTAAAATTCCGGTGCTTTCGTTTCGACGATTTCATATTTGCCTGGTCGCAAATCCTTTACTTCCACCAAACCATTTTCATCACTTGTGAGTCCATCTTTCACTACTTTTCCTGTACTGTCTTTCAACGCGAAGACTGCACCTTGAAGCGGGTTGCCTGCTTCATCGGTCTTCTGCATTTTCACGCTGCCTTTTTTGACTGCATTATCTTTTGTGACAGTCGTTACAGTTGTCTGGTCCGCTTTAATTTCAAAGTAAACAGGATCCTTATTCAAATCGTATAAATCCGGTGCCTGTGTCTCAATGAAACGGTAGCTGCCAGCATCCAAATCTGTAACGGAAACTGTTCCATCTTCACCAGTAGTCAGGTTCTCCTGGATTTGTTTCCATTCTCCATCCACTTGCTGCTCCAATGCAAAAACTGCTCCTTGAAGTGTTTCTCTCGTTTCGCTATCATATTTCGTCAGTTCCACATCTCGTGTAATTTCTTTGTTTTGAATAGTCGTTTGTGATTCGCCATCCACAGTTACTTTCTTTGTATCCTGGATACCGACCACATAGCCTGCTGGTGCTTTATCTTCTTTCAGAAGATAATCGTCATACAGCAGATTCTTGAATAACGCTTTTCCATCTTCGCCTGTTGTCACAGTCCGGATCGCGATCTTTCCTTCACTGTCGTACAACGTGAATGTTGCACCAGCTAATGGATCGCCTGTAGCTACATCCACTTTGGACACTTCCAGGCTGCCGTATTCTCCCGAACCAGTACCACTGCCCCCGCTTTTGCGGACAATAATTGTCTTGCCTGATTCGACTGTTTCCGTTGTGATATTTTCACCGGAGAAGGTTGCTTTGTTGCTGACCGACTCGCCGTTTGCTGCATTGATATACGATTGGTATTCCAGGATATATGCACGATCAATATCATCCAGGAAGGATAATTCAAACGTTTGGCTGCCATCGTCAGCTGTCCTGATATCGAGCTTATAAGCCTCTTTCGATACTTCTTCTCCTTTTGAAAGACCGCCATTTTGCGCGACATTCGTTTCATATAGCTTGAAGCTGTCTTCTAAAAGGATTTGGTTTGCTTGCTGTTCATCTGTCACTTTCGCTTTCGATACATGTGATTGTCCTTTATTAATGTCGATCTTCCAATTGATCACATTGCCATTTTGGGAGCCATCTTTTACGTTATAGCTGCCGCCATTTGCAACGGAAACCTGTGCATTCAAGTTTATTGGATCCAGACCATCACTAGTTAACGTAGCAGTATTATCGTAACGATTGACAATCAATTCACCAGCCAAGCTTGTTTTGTACTCAATCCAATACGGTTTGCTGCTATCAGTCATCTTCACTCTAAAGCCTGGTTCACCTTTGTCATTGTCAGGTACTTCTTCCACAACGTAATCTTTTCCTTCTACTAGAGGTTCTGTACCTTTACCAACGCCATTCCACCAACTTAAAAGTTCCATGTCATACACTTTCAAGGAACCTTCTACCAGATTCTGATTTCCTTGGATATAATCGGTTACAGCTACATTCTTCAAGTCCTTCAGATCGTAGTTGATACCGACGTTCCAAGTGATTTCTTTGCTTACGGCATTATAGGAACCATTTTTAAAACCATTGTTCACTGTGTAATTATCCGGATAGAATTGGGCTGAACCCTCTTTGGTTTGTTCTTTCTTCCATTCATCTATCCAATCCAACTGAACATCATTTTTAAATATTTTCTGTTTGCCTAAACTGTCATAATCAAAATCCGTTGTATAGGATATTTTATACGGTGTTTCAATAATGTTCTTGAACTCCACTACAAATCCGTCTGGTGATACTTGCAATTCGTAATCTTTGTCTCTGACTAACTCTTTATTGCCATTGGCATCAACTATTTTGAATGTATCTTCCCGCATTGTGAGTCCCTTGTTCGGGTACGTGTCCGTGATGACAACGTTGGTCATCTTATGGGAATCTTTGTTGAAATCTATAACCCAATTACTCGTTTTGTCCTTGTAGTTCACATTCGGGACACTTTTGGAAAGTACCTGCTGACTGATTCCCCGATCCGCTCCTGTCTCAGATTCCCCTGCGGTTACTGTATTGTTAATGCTGCCATCATCTAGTACACGTCCATCTGCTTTGGTTTGGTACGTAATTTTGAAAGCGTTCTGGATATCTTCGTTGAATTGAAGCTGGAAACCGCGCTTTCCATCCGCAGCAGGCTGTTCTTCCACTCGATAGTTCGTATACGGCTCTTCACCTGCTTGCTGTCCATTTTCCCCAATCGTGATCTTTTCGACTTTCAATGAGTCACGAATCAGTATGTGGCTAGCATCGAACAAGTCTTCCAATACTGCATCTCTTTGCTGGATGTTTTTTTCATTGTAGTTGTATTGAATTTCCCATGTGATTGTTTGCTTCGCTGCATCATAAGCGATACTGCGTTTCGCAAGCGGCTTTCCTCGGCTGACTCCGACAGAAGCCTTTGCTGACAACTCTTCTGTATTCGAACCTGTCAGGAATGCTGTATTCTCATATCTCGTACCTTCAGCATCCGTAATATCAGTCTTGAACTCCACACGGTAAGCATCTGTAAGCTGGCCGAAATTGATCTGGAAAGGTTCCTCTTGCACCGTATAGGCGGAAGGACTTACCTCTTCCCCTTGTCTTACGCTGCCATCAAGCTGAACATCCAGCTTATACACCCTTATAGAATCAGGCTGCAGCTGTTGATTGGCTTGCAGCGGGTCTTTCAGTACAGCATCCTCGATAGTCTTCAGCTGCTTGTTGAAATCGACTGTCCAAGTGATTTCTTTTGCATTATAACCACGATCCGTCTTTCCTGATTTATCGATTGCATTTCCAGGTTTCGGCTGGAATTTAATTGGGATGACTGCCACATCTTCTTCTTTGATAGTAAAAATGATTTCCTGTTCGATACTTCCTTCAATTTTTTCATGCAGCTCTGTCCAGAAATGCAACGTACCTTTTACATTGGATAACTTGGTGATATTGTCATTGAAGGTCATGACAACTGTGCCATCCATGCTCAGTTTGTACGTTCCCACGCTTTCATTCCCAAACTCAAGCTGTCCGTCTACATCATTGTAGATTGCAAAATAATCCGGGAGCGAGAAAGTGAAAGTGGAGCCCTCTCCATAGCGATGACCATTTTGCAGTGCCCACTGCATATCAATCGATACTTCATCCCCTAATGCAGGTTGATTTTCCGGATTCTCGCTGGCATCGATGATATTCCCATCTTTGTCTCTTAATACAATGTTTGAAATGATATTTTCTTCTATTTCACCTGTAAGGCGATCTTCTGCTGTAATTTCGTTGTCTGCCTGTTTCACTTCGGCATTGTCTTCTGCTTGCTCTTGATCTGTTTCTTCTGCCTCAGCTTCTTCTTTTACAGGCTCATCTGTTTCCTCATTCTTATCAGCTGCAGATTCTTCCGCTGCTTTTTCTTCTTCAACAGGCTGCTCCTCTTCTTTTACTGGTTCAGCTGGAGATTCATCTCCTTGTTGTTCCTCTGCGGGCTTTTCTTCCGGCAGCGTTTCTTTCTCAGCTGCTGGATTCAAAAATAGCGGAACTACCTGTTCTTTATTTTCCACATGAAATGTTAAGTTGATCTCTTGTTCCTCGCTAGCCTGGAGGTTCTCGACAACCTGCGCTGTTACCTCCAGCTCACCGCTTGCAGGCTCTTGCTCTTCATTCGTATATTGGAAAGATAATACCCCATCTTTCAGTTCATATTTTCCGACTTCAGCTTCTTCTGCATTAAACAGAGTTGTTGATTCAATTTCTGTAAAGTCAAGTTGTTCTGGTAGTGTAATCGTGTATGTATGATCTGATGTGTGCTGGTTTTTGTTCCAATTCACTTTCAGTTTCAGCTGTGCGTCTCTGTCCAAACGATTATCTGAACTGATAGCATTGTCTTCCCCATCAGTTACGTCGATTACCGCCTCAAAAGCTTCCGAATCCGTTCCTTCTGCAAATACTTGCGCTGTTCCAAGTGCACCGGATAACACAGTTTGCATAAGCAGGATGGTAATAAGCAGCATTACAGGAATCTTTCTTATCACTCTCTCGTACTCCTCTACAATTTTTTTATCGGGTATCTGCCCAGACTTCCTCACATTAGCAAAGGATTCTGAACAAAAACTGTACATTTTATCCAAAAAGAAGTGATAAAAGACCTGCAAATATTGTCGAAAGGCAAAAAATCTTCCAAATACAGGCTGATTTTCCACATCAGATTGTTATAATACTAGCTAGAAGACGTTGTGCAGGAGGCTATAGTATGAAAGTAATGCTCGTAGACGATGAGCCGTTAGCGCTGCAATTTCTCGAAACACAATTACATAGCATTGGAGACTTTAAGATTGTCGGTGCTTATCAAACATCCCGGGGATTGATGGATAGAATTAAGGAGAAGAAACCGGAGTTGCTGTTCCTGGATATAAAAATAGGCTCTGTGAATGGTGTTGAACTGGCTGCTGCCATACAGGAAGAAAATCCGAATGTGCCAATTGTATTTGTGACTGGTTTTCAGGAATATGCCGTTCAAGCATTTGAACTGAATGCCTTGGACTATATTGTGAAGCCGATTCAAAAGGATAGATTAAGAAAAACGATCCAACGACTAAATACAGAGGTGCAGAAAAATGATTCGAATGCACCTGTTCGTATCAATTGCATGCCAACTTTGCAATTCCTTCAGAATGGTGAGACATTGCCTGTTCAGTGGAGAACATCAAAAGCGAAGGAAGTGTTTTGCTATCTGCTCCATCATGCAGGAAAGCCGATACGCAAAGATGTACTGATTGAAGAGTTCTGGGAAGATAAGGAGCCGGAGAAGGCTTTTACGCAGCTGTATTCCACGATCTATGTTATCCGGAAGACATTGGCTGCATCGCTTCCCGGCCTGTCTTTGAGCAGCGCTAATCAGTGCTATCAGCTACATCTGGGAGACACGGAAGTGGATATTAGGGAATGGCGGAATGAAATCACACATCTGCCAGTATTAAATGAAGATTCTTTATCCGCTTATCAAAGACTGCTGCGAGAATATAAAGGGGATTATTTTTCTGCAGAAGCTTACTCCTGGGCAGAATCAGAGCAGAGGCAGCTGCGGGAGAATTGGTATAAAACCGCTGTACAGGTCGGGGTATTCTTAGAGGAGCAGCACAAACTGGAAGATGCTGTTTCCCTGTACTTGCGGATGCAAGCGGATTACCCATACATTGCACATAGCTATATACGCCTCATGCATGTGTATGATGTGTTAGGAGAATCAGGTGAAGTTGTGAATCAGTATGAGGGATTAAAGCAAATGCTGGAGGAAGAATTTGCTATCGCGCCGGAAGCGGAACAGATGGCGTGGTATACATCATGGAGAGAGCGGCATATGCAGGCTTGATAAGCAGGAGGACATTATGAAACGCAGCACGAAACTGATGATTATATTCGCTTTTGCAGCTTTCTTAACGTTAGGGAGAGTGGTCTGGTACCACACACAGACACCTGATGTTCAGCCTGAGGCTGCCGACGGGCTGATGGATGCTCGCCAGATAGATTTTTCAAACAGTCATTCGATAGAATTGATTGGGGATTGGGAACAGCTAAGCAAAGCTGGTGATCCCCTCTATACACCGCTTCCGAAATATATGGAAGCAGAGGCTGCAGGATCTTATGAAATGACGATACAAGTCGGTGAACAAGCTGACCGCTATGCCCTTTCCGTCCGATCGCTTTATTCGAATTTCTCGGTCTATGCCAATGATCAGCTTGTCTACCAAACTACAGATCTTGAAAAAGGACCACCTACTCCAGTTTCCATTTCAGATCTGCGTCCAAACGAGAATGGTCAAATCAAAGTCAAATTCACGTTCGATGAATTCCACGGCAATAAGCGGGCACGATCATTGATCAGCGTGAGATTCGGCTCGTCGCAGCAGATTCAAAAGGAGACATATCAAGCAGGCCTGCTCCAGTTTTTTGTTGGTGCCATCATATTTATCCACGCAATATATGCATTTGTACTTTACTTAATGAAGCCCAAAAAGATTGGGACTATTTTCTTTTCCGTCGCAGCTTTATTGGCGAGCATAGCCGTTGTGACTTCCGATTACAATACTCTGGGCTACGTCATGCCGCTTAGCCATGAGTGGTATGTACGAACGGTTTATTTCAGTTATATCGGCTTAAGCTTCTTCTTTTTGCTATTTGTCATCTTCACCTATACAAAAGCAGCTTACAGGTGGCCATTTAAAATCCTTTATGTCCTTTTTATTGGATATTTGATTTATATCCTTGCAGCACCGATTGAATTCGTTCGGTATGTTATCGGCATCGCTATCAGTTTGGTAATAGCTTTCTCTATCATATTCTTGATTTTATTCCGAACTGTTTTTCTCAGCGGCCAGAAAGCTTTGCCACTGTTCCTTGCAGGTACTGCTGTTATCTCCCATGTCGTTTGGTCTATCGTTGTAAGTTTTCTTCCTATTGGGGATACTTTGCGAGCTGCCATCAAAGCTGGCTTTTACCCTTTCGATATCACAATTGCATTAGTATGCTTCTGCAGCTTTTGGTTCCTGCGCTTTTTCCAGACAGAAACAGAGAACGAGCAATATATTGAACAGCTGGAAGCGGAGCAAGTACGGAAGGATCAATTCTTAGCAAACACCTCCCACGAGCTGCGCACACCATTACATGGGATGATGAATATGGTTCAAAGCGTACTGGATCAGGAAAACAAGCTCACAGATCACAGCAGATATCTGCTGGAACTTGCAAGTACACTCAGTCGGAAGATGTCTTATCTTATAAATGACTTGATTGATGTCAATCAGATGAAGTCCAATAAAATCCGCCTTCAACCTTCTGCTATGTCCATTGAACCGATTCTGATCGGAACAGTTGATATGCTCCGTTTTATGGCAGATGAGAAGGATGTAAAGATCCATATGCGATTGCCGCAAAGCCTTCCTTACATATATGCAGATGAACATCGCGTTACGCAAATCGTAACAAATATGCTGCATAATGCCTTAAAGTTTACATCGGAAGGAAACATAACCATTGAAGTTTCATCAGATGGATCCAATTTAATTGTTAAGGTAATAGACACAGGTATCGGAATGGATGCCAAGACGCAGGCACGAATTTTCAGTCCTTATGAAAAAGGAGAGAATTCTATTTCTGAGAGCGAAGGAATCGGTCTGGGTCTTAGTATCAGCAGACAGCTTGCAGAGCTGCATGGTGGTTCTTTGTCTGCAGAATCAATTCTTGGAAAAGGTTCAGTTTTTACTCTCTGCTTGCCACTCGAGGCGGACTGTTCGGAAGAATACAAAGAAGATACAATGTCACGCTTCGAATCTGCCGCTTCAGAGCAGTTTGCTGAACCAAATCTTCAAGCTGGCAGCGGATATCGTATACTTGCAATAGATGATGATCCCGTAAACTTGAAAATCTTAAAACAAGCGCTGAAAGCAGAAGGTTACCAGATTCGAACAACTGCATCACTAACCGATTTTTTACAACACTTAGATACTGATAGATGGGATTTACTGATTATTGATGTGATGATGCCTGAGATTTCGGGTTTCCAGCTAACGAAGAAAATGCGCAGTCGCTATAGCCTTTCCGAATTGCCTGTTCTGCTGCTCACTGCACGCTCACAGCCTGAGGATGTATATGCAGGTTTTCAGGCAGGTGCCAATGAGTATGTCACCAAACCGGTCGATATGGTCGAGCTGAAAATACGGATCAAATCACTGCTGGAGTTAAAAAGCTCCATCGAGGATCGACTCAGTATGGAAGCGGCCTGGCTGCAAGCACAGATTCACCCGCATTTCCTGTTTAATACATTGAATACAATCGGAGCATTAAGTTCGATTGATAATGACCGGATGCTGCGGCTGCTTCAAGAGTTTGGCAGCTACTTACAAGCAAGTTTTAATGGAAAGAACCTATCCAGCAGTATCCCCATCGAGAAAGAATTGGAATTGGTACGATCTTATTTATACATCCAACAGGAACGGTTTGGTGAAAGACTGCACGTTAACTGGGAAATCGAATCTGGACTCACATTCAATATTCCTCCGCTGACGCTGCAGCCCTTGGTTGAAAATGCCGTTCTTCATGGCATACAGCCAAAAGAAGATGGCGGCACCATCCATATACAGCTGTTGAGAAAAGGAGACTATGCCTTTATTCGAATCAAGGATGATGGCATTGGGATTACTTCCGGGAAACAGCAACGATTGAATGTATCTGCCGGTCACCGAGATAGCATTGGCTTGATCAATACCCATACCCGACTGCAAAAGCTCTATGGCTTCGGACTGATACTTTGCAGCGAAGACGGATTGGGGACAACGATACAAATTAGTATCCCTCTATAGGACGGAAAGAAGACCAGCGGTCCCTCGACATAGGACAGCTGGTCTTTCTTCATTTCAGCTTCTCTGGCAGACTATGGATGGAAGCAATCAGCGTATTCAATTTGTTTTCGATCCGGTGCATCAAATAGAAGGTGACAGCTGCCGGAAATCCGAATTCCTTTATGATCGCAAGCCACGGCTCCATCTATTAGGCCTCCTTTCTTATTAAAAAAGGAGTGCAGCTTATAACGGCTGCACTCCATCAGAGTTAAAATACTTCTTCAACAGTACGGTCAACGATACGGGCAGCTTTTTTCGAGACAAGCGGTCCGCCGCTCGATGCGATGACATTCTGTGTGAGAATTACATCCATTGCCTGGTTGATCGCTGCTTCGTCGAATGGTTCAACGGGCTGCTCCAAGCTGATGGTAACAGTTTTGCCGGCTTCATTCAAAAACTGCAGATCAAGTTTCTTCAAGCTTTATCCCTCCTTTTTTGTCGAATTAAGATTCACGCAGGATAGAGTGGTCGTTCTTCTCCACTGCGTACAAATTGCGCTGCTGCAATGGTACCAATGCATCAGCGAATGCCTGCAGCTCATCCGGTGTCGCATCAAGTCTGATGTTATTAAAAGATTTTGTTTTGTATTTGTCTTTGCCTGTGTCCGGATCCACGCCGTCGTATAAAACGATGCTGAGGCGTGTTTTATTATGGGTTGCGATGACTGCCATGTTTCTCCCCTCCTTTCACAGCTATAATCGGAGTATGCACCGAAAAAGTGTGGAAAAAGTTTAGAAAAATGATCATGAGCAATGTCTCAGCCCAGTAAGTAGCGGGATAGGCTTGTAATATAATAGTAATTTTACGTTGCATCTGTTTCATAGTACAATTAAGGTTAGCATATTCTGCTGACAGGTAGACTTTACCAGCAAAATTAATGAATAAACATACAGATACATCAGTAAATAAAGGAGTTTAATCATGAGAAGAAGGTCACCTTACCAACCCCAGCCTCCCAGGCGAATAGTGAAGAAAAAAGTAAATAAAAAACGAATTTTGATGCTGCTCCTTATCCCCGTCTTAATCCTTGGTGCAGGCGGTGCGGCATATGCGGCTCATTTATGGACCTCAGCAGCCAGCGCCATCGACAAAGCACATGTTGCAGATACTCGGGATAAATCAGCATTGCGGGATGAAGCAGTCGACCCCGTGGAGGATAATGTTTCGATTCTATTCATGGGAGTGGACGACAGTGATACACGCGATGAAGGTAATTCCCGCTCCGACGCGATGATCCTTGCTACTTTCAATAAGAAAGAACATAGTGTAGATCTTTTGAGCATTCCGCGTGACTCTTACGTGTATGTACCGGAAGTCGATCGCCAGACGAAAATCACCCACGCACATGCGTATGGCGGTGCCCAGGCTAGCGTAGAGACGGTTGAAAACTTCCTTAACGTCCCAGTCGACTATTACGCAGAAATCAACTTCAATGCCTTCATGGATATCATCGACACACTAGGCGGTATTGAAGTAGAAGTTCCTTACGAGCTGTACGAACAGAACTCGAAGGATCAGAAAGACGCGATCCATCTGGAAGAAGGATTGCAGGAACTAAATGGCGAAGAAGCACTGGCACTTGCACGTACCCGTCATTACGATAATGACATCGAACGCGGTAAACGCCAGCAGGAAATCATCAAGGCGATGATCACAAAAGCCTCTTCAGCTGGATCCGTATTTAAATATGATGCATTGATTCAGGATGTTGGCGACAACCTAAGTACAAGTCTTACATTTGATCAGATCAAGAGCTTCATCTCTTATGGCACAAGCAATGACCTGACAATCAACACATTGAATTTGGACGGAACAGGCGGTAAGCTATCCGACGGCATCTGGTATTACCAAGTTGATCCAACTTCCCTTGCCGATATCCAAAAGCAGCTTCGTGAACATCTCGGACTGTCAGAGGAAGTAGACACAGATAGTGTGGAAACCAATGGCAGCGGCGTTTACGATGATACTGGTGCGACGGATGGTACTGGAACAACTGATTCCACTGGCACTACTAGCAGCGGAACAGGAGAAACTGGCACCACTGACAGCAGTACTGGTACAACAGGAAGTACAGGTACAACGGATAGTGCTACTGAAGGAACTGATTCTACTGATAACAGTACCGGAACTAGCGGCTCTGCAGATAGCAGCACAGAATCAAGCGGGACTTCAAGCTATGATACAGGCAGCTCTGATAGCACTTCCAGCGGATCAACGTATGAAGATACAACAGGTACTGCGACAAACGACAGCAGTTCAGTCAACTCGACAGTAAGTACCACAACACCATAAACAATAAAGACTGCCACCCTGAAAAGGGGTGGCAGTTCCTTTTTAAAACTATTGATGTTAAGTTATTGTAAAAATAAAATTGTCTTCTCTCGCTGTAACTAGTATAATTTATAAGGTCTGAAAAATGAACGTCCTAATGGGAAGGATTTTTAAATGAAATCAGCTATAACTGTTCTTAAAGAACAATTCAAGCATTTTAATCTAATTAGACGAATTTCGCTATATGAATTAAGAAACAACAATAACGCAAATTATCTTGGTCTTGCCTGGGAAGTACTTAGTCCTTTAATTCAAATTGCTATCTATTGGCTTGTATTTGGATATCTCGTATCAGGTGGTCAAGAAAGAGTAATAAAAAATCCTTCTGGTGGGGAAGATCTTCAATTCTTACCTTGGCTAGTATCCGGGTTAATTCTATGGATGTTCTTTCAGCCTGCCGCTACACAAGGATCAAAATCTATTTACTCTCGACTTCGATTGCTCTCAAAAATGAATTTTCCAATGAGCGTAATACCTAATATTACAATTTTCTCGAAACTGTATCCTCATCTTATTCTAATAGGTATAGCCTTTGTTATTATGCAAATAACAGGATATACAGTAAGTATATATATTGTTCAATTACCTTATTTTGTTTTTGCAGGATTTGCTTTTACGTATGCATTTGTACTATTGATGACCACATTAACAACATTAATCAGGGACGTTCAACTCTTGCTTCAAGCTACTTTACGTATGGTGTTATATCTAACACCAATTCTATGGACTTCCCAAAATCTCCCGTACTTCTTGGATTTACTCATGAAGCTAAACCCTCTTTATTACTTAGTTGAGGGCTATCGAGCTGCTTTGATGGGTGAGCATGGATGGTATCTTGTGAATTCTTGGGAATATACTCTGTACTTTTGGTTTGTCACTCTGTTGCTCTTCATCATTGGCTCAACACTTCATATGAAGTTCAGAAGGCACTTTATAGACTTTCTTTAAACGAAGGGATTAATATGGGAAAATCAATTATAGTTGAGAACGTAAGTAAAAAATACAAACTCTACGCTAAGAGTTCCGATCGAATAAAAGATATTATTTTACCCAAAAGTTATGGCGAAGACTTCTATGCTCTGCAAAATGTAGATTTTGTCGCCGATAAAGGTGATGTAGTAGGATTTATAGGCATTAATGGCTCTGGGAAGTCAACATTATCTAATATCATAGCAGGAATTGTTCCTGAAACATCCGGATCGGTTACTCTAAATGGTGATGCTGCCCTAATAGCCGTTTCTGCTGGTCTCAAAGGAGACTTAACAGGCAGGCAGAATATCGAACTTAAATGTTTAATGCTTGGGTTAACTCAAAAGGAAATACGGGAGTTAGAACCAGAAATCATTGAATTTGCCGAGCTTGAAAAGTTTATTGATCAACCAGTTAAAAATTATTCAAGCGGTATGAAATCCAGACTTGGCTTTTCCATCTCAGTAAATATAGATCCTGAAATACTGATTATTGATGAAGCTCTGTCAGTAGGTGATAAAGCTTTTGCTGAGAAAAGCCTCGCAAAGATGCATGAGTTTAAAGAAAAAGGCAAAACCATGATCTTTGTAAGTCATTCAATTGGGCAGATGAAACAATTCTGCGATAAGATTTTATGGTTAGAATTTGGACAGGTTCGCGAATATGGTGATACAAATGATGTATTGCCACGATACGAGAAATTCCTAAATGACTATAAAAAGATGTCTAAGAGTGAGAAAGAAAAGTATAGAGAAAAAGTAATACAACAAAAAAAATGACCTGGAAAATCCAGGTCATTTTTTTAATATTATCCGAAACATAAACTCAAATGCTTTTAATATCCTCTTCCATCGGAAAGGTTGTTTTACTAATCTATATAACCATTCCAAGTTTAGGCTGATCCATATCTTGGGGGCACGTTTGACGTCACCAGCCAAGATATCAAAGGCGCCCCCCACTCCCATAAACAAACCTTTTTCAAACAATTCCATATGAGTTGCAATCCAATTCTCCTGTTTAGGAAACCCTAGAGCCACGAATATAATATCCGGCTCTACTGATGCAATTTCTAAAGCAATTTGCTTATCGTCATTAAAATATCCGTGTTGATTACCCGCTATTTTTAAATTAGGGTAATTTACTTTTATCTTTTCAACTGCTCTTTTATTAGATTCAGGCTTGGCACCCAAGAAATAACAGCTTAATTTATTGTCATTAGCAAAGTCTAATAACTTGAACATCACATCAAAACCAGTAACTCGCTCTTCGATAGGATTTCCAAGCAATTTTGATGCAATCACAACTCCTGCACCGTCAGGTATAATATAATTTGCACTTTTAACGCTTTTTTTATATATTTCATCTATTCTAGTTTGCATGACGATTTCAGGATTGGCTGTTACAACAAAAGTCCTTTGATGGTTCTTAATTCTCGGATACACATGTTCTTCCAATAATTCTAATTGTGTTAGCTTGTTAAATGGAATCCCCATAATATCCACAAGTTCATTATTAGACACTCCTAGACAACCTTTCAGTATTCCCGAATCAATAATGATCTAAGGATTGATAGACTTTCCCATTATGCCATGAAAACAATTTCTTTACAAACTTTTTAAGTAATCTTAACACTTAAAAAGGACAACCAGACTCATCTAGTTGTCCTTTTGCTCTACGAACCGTTATTAAATAACTCTAACCATCTCTTTTTATACGCGTCTTCACTAAACCTTTCACTAACCTCAACCGCTTTTTGACTTAAATCATGCCTTAGCTTATTGTCCGTCATCAAGGAGATTACTTTTCTTGCAAGTTCTTCTTGATCGCCTTTTTTAACTAAAAAGCCGTCTATCCCATCTCTTATAATATCCTTTGGTCCGTACTTGATATCGTATGAAACAGTTGGTGTGCCTACAGCTAGGCTCTCAGTTAGTACTAAGCCAAATCCTTCATAGTCAGATGTAAGAATCGAACAAGCAGCCTTACGATATACTTCCTCCGGATTTGACGCAAATCCTCTTAATTTAACATGGTTCTCTAGTCCGTTCTGTTTGATATGCATTGCTAATTTTTCTTTCAATGGACCAAATCCATATATGTTATAGACAGCATCAGGAACCGAAGCTACAACATACTTAAAAGCTTCTATTGCCTCTTCAATTCTCTTTTGTTCATCAAAACGCGCTAAGGTCACAGCTTCATGCGGAAGATATTCTAGCTCATTTTTATTTATTTTATTTGCTGCATGCGGAATAACACGTACATCCACTTCCTGAGCATCAAACTTTCCAAGCACGTCTTCCTTTTGCTCATGAGTCAAAAATACTACTGTATCAAACTTATTTAAATTGTTCAGAAGTGGATACCACGTCTTTTTAGGTGACGCTGACGCATCATAAGGAGCTGATAGATGATTATTATGTGCAACAGCCACTTTATTAACTTTAGCCTCTACATCAATTAGTATTTCATCAGTTTTTCTTGAGTCGGACATTAACACTGGTTGCGGCAGAGATTCAATGCTCTTCTCAATCCACTCCACATACAATTCATTCATGTTTTCAAATTCATATGCATTATCTTTTTCAAATAAGATGGCCCGTCCTTGTTTCTGATTTTCATTAATCCATATTGATAGTCGGCAATCTCCACTATGGTTAAAATACCTATCTAATCTAGGTTTATTATCCATAGGACTCATGTGACTTGTCCGAACAATAGATCCATCAGCTAAATATTCCTCTCTTTTAGTCCGCTTCCTATCTTCATCCATGTAATCAATCAGTTTCAAGGTACCGTCCTTATTGAATCTGCGATATTGTCTATAGATTCCATTTTCGTAATAACGGTATGCTTCTAACTTACTCTTCTTATCTAAAGTCGAAGCAAAATCTTTAATTTTCACATCAGATTTATTACGTATTACATTGTCAGGAATATCAAGAGTATCTACAAAAAAATTCCTGACTTTCACTCTTTTATCAAGTTGCCCGCTCGAATACAGCTGCTCAATTATTTGTCTGAAATCTTGTTGATAAGCTAACGTAAGAAAGATTACTTCATCACAGTAATTTGAAAGGAGATTCGCTCTTTTCATAACAGCTTTTGTTAATCCGCCTCTTTCAACATTCAAAGAATTAAATACAAAAATCGGTGTTTTCACAATAGCTCCTCCACTCTACTTAGCGTTCGAAGATAGCATCTACGACCCTTTTGGTAGCTTTACCATCTTCTAAGTAACAGAATCTCTTATAGAATTGTTCATACTCTAGCTTATTAGTATATCCTTCTTTATCGATTTCCTTTATCCCAGTAATTATTTGGTCCGTTTCTTTATAAAGGGGACCTGGTGCACGATTTTCAAAATCAAAGTAAAAACCACGTAAGTTGTCTCTGTAATCCTCTAGGTCATAAACAAAGAAAAATATTGGCCTTTTCAAATTCGCGTAATCAAAAAATACTGAAGAATAATCTGTTATCAGTACGTCCGAGATTAAATACAGCTCCCGTATATCTTCATAATTTGAGAAATCATATGCAAAACCTTCATAAGACGACAAGTCAATATTCTCTGCGACTAAATAATGAAGCCTTAGAACAATAACATAATCATCTCCCAGTTCTTCCTTCATAAGTGCTAGGTTCAACTCAAGATCAAATTTATATTTTCCTTTTCGATGAAATTGATTATCTCGCCATGTAGGTGCATACAGGATTACTTTTTTTGATGGCAATCCAAGCTTTTGTTTAAGGGTATTGATATAATCAGTATTATTCTGCAAATAAAGTATATCGTTCCGAGGGTAACCTGTTTCAAGTACTGTCTTGTTAAAATCAAATGCCCGCTCAAATATTTCCGATGAATAAGCATTCGGTGACACTAGATAATCCCACTTTGCTGCCTCTTTAAGAAAATTTCTTTTGTATGCATTTGTATTGGTACCAGGCATTAAAACTTGATCCATATCTGCTGCTAATCTTTTAAGCGGCGTACCATGCCATGTTTGCACATATACAGTGTGACTAGGTTTTGGTATCCATAACGGAAGTCGACTATTTGTAACCCAATATCCAGCTCTATTCATATTTAACAACCATCGAAAAGAGAAACGACGAATGTAAGTAATCTCCTTCTCTTCAAACACCTTTGCGGAACGTCTATCTGCGCTCCATATAAGCTTATAATCAGGATATTGCTCCTTCATATACTCATACATGGCACGAGGATTATCACTAAACTGTTTTCCCAGAAAACTTTCGAACATCACAAGCTTTTTATTAACAGGTAGTACCTTTCCAGCAATTGAAAATAGAACTTGATATGCTTTCTTTATAACTGATGATCTTCTTGCTTTTACAATCTTCTTTTTCATTTTCTTAATATTATTTGTTAGAGCATTGTATGGATAACTTTGTACTGTGAGATATTGTGCTTTTTTAGTTAATGCCGCTCTAACTCTAATTTGATTACCTCTATTTTTTAGCTTCACATAGGCTGGAAGTGTATTTGCTTGTTCAAAGAGGCGCAATCTTGTACTTCTTCTCACCTTAACTACTCCACTATCTTCATACTCAACATCAACGAAAAACTTAAAAAATTGCCTGCGATCAGACACAATATATTCTTTAGGATTGAAGAAGCCTTCAAAACCCGCCCTACCTAATTGGTTATTACCTTCGTATAATTCTTCAAGGTCTTTTCTTTCTCTAAGTTTTAAGGGTATGATTGTTTCCTTGTCTTCCAAGTTATTAGTCACAACCAAATTCATTTTTAAGATGGAGGTGTTTGCTTTTTGAAATAACTCAGGAAAATTGATACATCCCGAGAAGTGGAAGTCACCTTGTTTTTTCAAATGAATTTCATCAATTATTCCAAATACAATATCACCTTTATTTGTTCTAAATGATAAATTACCTTTTGATGTACGATATGGGTAAAATATACGGTTTCCATCATTTGTAAATACTGAAAGAAATTGCAGATGTTCTGGCTTACAACTTACCCGATTTTTCTTAGTTTCATCGAAACCCATTCTAAAAAGATATAAATCCCAGTTTTCGCCTGCAACATCAAGAAATGGAATTTGGCTAAAATCTATTTTCATATCAACGATAATAAAATCCTCAATTATATTACTTATTTGAAATGGCAATTCAATCTCTTTTAGAGTTTTTCTCCCTATAATTGAAAAAGTGAATTTGTCGTATCCTTCTATATAAGACTTTCTTAGGGGTACTTTTACTGTGTATGTATCAGTATGTTTTTCAATTCCAATTATTTTCATATTTGTGAATGAATTAGTGTCCATGATACTCCTCCTGGATGCATGCTTCTGTTAATATATCCATATTACTTCATTTCATTCCTCATTAAATTCCTGAGCAATTCCTTATTTACTATACTAGTAATTTATTCATCTTGCACAGGAAGACTTGAATTTTAATCAAAACGTAAATATAATGTTAATTAAGTGTAAACAGTGTAAGTTACACTTAGTTAATGTAAATTCAAAACCCTTATTTCGATAAAATCTTATATTAAATGACTAAAATAAAGGAGAATAGTGATGAAAAAAGTAATTACGTACGGTACATTTGACTTGTTGCACTGGGGCCATGTGAACTTACTTCGCCGCGCGAAAGAAATGGGTGATTATTTAGTAGTGGCAATTTCTTCTGATGAATTCAACAAGCTGAAAGACAAGAAGTCTTATCACAGCTTTGAAAACCGCAAAATGATCCTTGAAGCGATTCGTTATGTGGATGAAGTTATCGCAGAAGAAAGCTGGGATCAGAAAGTCCACGACGTAGTGGACCACAATATTGATGTATTCGTCATGGGCAGCGACTGGGAAGGCAAATTCGACTTCTTGAAAGAGCATTGTGAAGTCGTTTATCTTCCGCGTACAGTTGGTATCTCCACTTCTAAGATCAAAGACGATCTTTTAGAAGTGAATAATGGTTAGAGAATTTGCTATTTCTCTCTATCTAGCATTCTTTAAAATGCTATTTATATGTTTCAAGCTATTTCCCCAAAAGAACAAAACCACCTTGGTTTCCTCTTTTGGGGATAATGTTTTGTATACGGCAAAATCGCTTGAAAAATGGAATGCGGGAGAAATAGTCATATTAAAAACTTCTTCCTGCCGGGAAGAATTCACTGATCTGGATGCGGAGATTGTACCATTTGCCATGACGAATATCAGTGCTTTTGTAAAAGGCATCTATCATCTGGCCACTTCGCGCGTCGTGATGGTAGATAATTATTTCGGCTTCCTTGCCGTAACGGATTTCAAACCGAATGTCACATGTATTCAGCTATGGCATGCAGCAGGTGCAATGAAGAAGTTCGGCTTGATGGATCCTTCTGTACAGACTAGAAGTGCAAAGGCACAGGAACGATTCAAACAGGTGTACAGCCGTTTCACATATGTTACGGTCGGTTCGGAAAAAATGGCATCCATCTTCCAGCAAAGTTTTGGTCTGTCGAATGCCAATATGCTGCGAACTGGTATGCCGCGAACAGATTTCTTCTTTGACGATAATCAGATCGAACAAATCGAAAAAGAAATTTCTGAGCAATACCCGATCATCAAGAAACGTAAAGTCATCTTGTATGCTCCGACTTACCGAGATGATGAGCTGGCCAAGCCTAAGATTGAACTTGACATCGAACGTCTATACCGTGAACTGGGGCAGGAATACGTATTGTTCCTTCGCCTCCATCCCGCTGTTACATGGGATCTAGCAAACTATTATCCGAATTTCGTAATCGATGTGACGCACTATAAAAACATCAATCCGCTTTTATTAGTGACGGATATCTTGATTACCGATTATTCATCCATACCATTTGAGTATTCGCTGCTCAACCGTCCGATTATCTTCTTCACGTATGATTTGGAGGACTATCAGAAAAAACGCGGTGTGACAGACGAATACCTTGAGTCATTGCCTGGACCAATGGTCAGGGATACAAAGTCAATCATTAAAGTGATTAAAAAGAGTGACTTCCAGCTGGAGAAGGTACAGGCTTTCTCCAAGCAATGGAACCAATATTCAAACGGACATGCCAGTGAGCAGCTTGTACAAGCAATGTATACGTCCAACCCTGCTGTTGCTGCTACTGCCAATCCGTCGACACAGACTACACGCTGATTTTATCAGCGTGTAGTTTTGTACATAAAAAGACCTTCTCCATTGGAGAAGGTCTTTCATTTATTGCTGATGCTCTTTGCGCCGTTCTTCTTCTGTCACTTTCGGGAAACCTACCATATTGAGTAATGGACGATAGCGGTCACTGATCAATCCTGTAATCTCTACGATTAGTTCGATTAGTATTGCCAAGGCAATAATCAGGATAGTCGAGCCCCACATGGTTGCTTCCGTGTAAAGGACACCTGTAATGCTGAAGATTCCGCTGATCGCATAGATGACAATAACAGTCTGGCGATGCGAGAATCCTAGATTCAGAAGACAATGGTGCAAATGCAGCTTATCTGGTGCTGACAAAGGCTTCTTCTGTACAATCCGGCGGATGATGGCAAATGTCGTATCCAGGATCGGTACGCCAAGAATGATGATTGGCACAATCAAGGAGAACAATGCAACGTTCTTAAACAGACCGCTTACGGATAGGACAGCAATCATATATCCGAGGAATAAAGCTCCTGTATCCCCCATGAAAATCTTAGCTGGGTGGAAGTTGAAAACCAGGAAGCCGAGTGTGCTGCCTAAAAGCAGGACGCCCATCATTGCCGAGATGGGGTTACCCATGCTGATGGCGATCATGGCAATGGTGAACAGCGCGATAGCTGAAACTCCTGCTGCCAATCCATCCAACCCGTCGATCAAGTTGATCGCGTTCGTTATGCCGACAATCCACAAGATCGTGATAGGAATTGCCCAAACCCCGAATTCAATCCGGCCAGTGAATGGCAATGTTACAAAGTCGATCTGGATGCCGCCCAAAACTGTTACAGTCGCGGCAGCAATCTGTCCAACTAACTTCACCCTTGCGGATAGCATGAACTTATCGTCCAAAACACCGATTAAGGTGATCATCGTGGCACCAATCAGGATTGGTGCTGTATTCGAATCATGTGGCATGAAAATCAGGTATCCGATGATGAAACTGATGTAAATGGCCAATCCGCCTAGTCGCGGCATGATTTTCTGGTGTACTTTTCTAGCGTTTGGTTTATCCGTTGCTCCGATTGCGAATGCCAGCTTTTTCACCATAGGCGTCAGCGCGATCGAAAGGATGAAACATGCTGCCAACGCTACGATTAAAGGCGTTATGTGTACCATTTGTATCCTCCTAAATAGCTTGCAAATCGTTCCAAAAATTCTTTTATAATCCAAGTATCATAAATTACTAGATTTCGACAGTATTCTGCGTAGGTTCTGTACTATTATAATGTTTCTGTTGACAAAACACAATTACACACAATGTAAATTTTACACCATATCCAGGTCAAGTGCCTTTACATTTCATTAACATTTATCAAGCTTCTTTGATGAAGTTGCTTAGAATCGTGAACATTCTCTCTTTTCCTGATTGGAATGGCTCTGGCTCAAAGCTCTCTGTTTCCTGTATTACCTTGCCCAGGTCTTCCCCTTCTCCCCAGCTGAGGATATGCTTTTGTTCCAGGAAGATTGACAGAAGCTGCAGCTGATGATCATCGTTATGTTCCCCATACTTTTTCAGTCTGGCTGCCGCGATGACCTTTTTACCCTTTTTCAAAGCGGAAATAACCGAACCGGTGCCTGCATGTGTGATGATAAGACGTGCATCCTCCATCAGCTGGTCCATGACCTCGTAATTAACGAACGGTTTAATCGTCAGCAAATCACTTTGAAACTTCGTATGTCCAGCTTGGACGACAACTTCTTCGGTGATGGTTCCTTCCCGTTTCAGCCTTTCCACTTCTTCAAGCAGACGGTTGAACGGAAGCTCGTGCGTACCTAAGACGACCAGTATCAATAGATGGACCCCCCATAGACCGCTTTTGGATAAATCTGTTTCATCGTCTCCCATTGCACGATGAATAGATCGGCAATTGGGTAAATCAGCTTCCCTGAGATGGTCGGCGAAGTGGACTTTGCAAAGCTTTCAATGAAGATGACACGTTTCCCGAACAGCTTCGCGATATAGCACATCGGCACAGATGTATGTGCTCCCGTGGAGATGACAACATCGGGACGATGCTTCAAGAATAAGAAAATGGATTTAATGATGTTATAACTGAACTTGAATATATAACGAAAAGGATAATTACGTGCTCCATAAACAAGGAAGCTCATCGGGTGCTTGCCCTTCATTTGCTCCGTGATCTCGGATTTCTCTGTCACGATATGATAGTCATATTCCTTGAATAGCGGTTCCAGCTGCAAAAGCTGTGTCAAATGTCCGCCAATGGAAGAGATCAGAAGCAATTTTTTCTTTTTCTTTTTCATCACAGATTCGCTCCATTTCAGTTAAGGTGAGATGCTATTGAAAGAACTTCTCCGGCTTCTGCTTGAGCAATCCATACAGGAACCCGAGGAATAACGCCAGATAAAATCCGGATGCCGGTGACGATAAAATGTGGCCGGCAATGAATGCTGCACCAAGACCAATACAAGCTCCAACACCGCTGAACAAAGCAGTTGGGCTTACGGTGCGGAATCGCTGCTTGAAGATGAATACCAGGATACTGCCGGTAACGAACAGCAGCGGCAGCACGAGGATCAAAGTTCCGAGATATCCAAAACCGAAGAACCAATCCAGGATATCCATTTCGATGATCCGTGGTTCTTTCCCGGTGTAGTTTCCGCCGATTCCCATGCCGAAAACTTTTTGAATGACGGGTGCCCGTTCAAAGTAATAAAGTACTGTGCCAAAAAATTCTTCCCGTCCATTCAATGCCATGAGCTGCCAGGAACTCCACTGCCTAACACTGCCAGGAGGCGGAACTTCCCCCTCTTCCGCTTCCTCCGGCAATGGTGGAGCTTCTGCTTGTTCCTGCTGCTGTGCTGCCTTTTCATTTGCCATATCCACTGATAATCCGAGGTTATTGCCGATCGGCATCTCAGGCGAGATAAATATGGTTACTGCTAACAGAACCAGGACGACACCAGCTTGAATGAAGCTATCCCGCTTGATGATCGCTTGGATGAGAAGCAGCAGAAATGCCATGCCCAATACAAGCAGGGCGGCCCCGAATGCGACTTTCGTTCCGATTGTCAGCATCGCCCATATCATGACGGCTATAAGTGCTGTACAAATAATTTGCGCCGCAAGCCCCTTCTTTATGAACAGATAGTAGATGATCGCCCCGCAGAAACCCATACCTAAAATGGCACTGATTTCATTACCGGAAAAGAACCAGCCAGAATGACCTTGCTTTGCCAAGTAATCGTAGCTCCGCTTACCTGTTCCAGTGAGCTCCGCGATGAGCATCACGACACTGACGACACTTGTGTTAATAAATAGATATTTTGGTACAATCACTTTCCATTCCCGATTTTCTCCGATATGCCGGAAAATCATCACATAAACAAGCAAAGCCGTGATGAAGAAGAAAGTCTTCAGAATAAATGTCAGCTCCCCTGCTGCTGACACGGGATCTTTGTAGATCATACTGATGCCGAAGTTGATAGCAAAGTACACAGCAAGCACCAGCATATAAATGAGGGTATTCCTGCTCCAGCGCCGGTTTGGATAACTGAGCATATACAGCGCTCCTGCCGGTATCACAAGCAGGCGGACAGGATTGGAAATGGGAATCCCAAGGTACGACAGCAAATCAAGAAACGGCTGAGCCAGTATGAAGAAAATGAACAGCTTTTCGAATATATGGTGATTATCTTTAAGTTTCTGTATCAAAGCTTGCAAAATGGTTGTCCTCCTTCGTGCCACTCTTGCCAATTACTTAGCAGCGGAGCCGCCTCTTCCCAATAGGATGTAGAATGATTTGATTTTCATCAGGAATACGCAGATCAGAAATACGATGACTCCTGCTGCTGAACAGATAAGAATTGTCAGGATAGGCTGCATGTCGTTCAAATTCTCTTTGATCAAGAGGACAGCGATTCCCATGATAAGTACACTGGCAGTCGTCTTGGCGACATCCGCTAGCATCCCTTTAATAGGTATTCCACCTGTGAGCTTCCGGAATAGTAGGAAGCAGGCGACTGCATAGATGAAGCCAGTCACAGATGAAGAGAGCGGAATACCGATGAAACCGAAGCTTTCTGTAAATAAGTAGTTGAGCAAGAGCTTCAAACCGATAGATAAGAACCCGAGCCGCATCATATAATGTCCCTTTTCCATCGTATAAAAACCATTGTTGACGATGATGACCAGGCTGTAGAACAAGATGGTGCCGAAATAGTAATAAGCTGCGATACTCGTCTCTTCTGCATGCTGTGCAGTAAATTCCCCGTTTACAAAAAGCAGGGTGACAATCTCTGGCATCAGCAGCATCATACCTGTCAGTACTGGCAGCAGAACGAAATACATAATCTGCAAACCGCGTGTGATATTCTCCTTAAAGCTTTCCATGTCCTGCTTCGCATACGCGGCAGCTAGCAGCGGAAATACGATTGTACCGACTGTGACGCCGATGATATTCTGCGGGAATTGCGTTAAATTCTTTGCGATATTTAAGTATGTAACAAAGCTTCTGCCAAGCATATTTGCAAAGGACGTATCAATCAGTAAGGTAATTTGACCGATCATCGCCGTCAGCGCCACTGGTATGAAAATATGGAAGAATCGCTTATTATCTTCCCAATTTATTTTGCCTTTCCATGTAAGTGTCCGTTTTGGCAGTAAGAGCAGAAGCTTGAAGAGCAAGCTCAGGATCACGCCTGCCATGTTACCAAATGCAAAAGCATAAGCCCCGATTTCATCCGCGAAGAGCAAGGCGCTTCCGATTGTTCCTAAGAGCACGATTGCTTGTGCCAGTACCGATAAATAGTATTTGTTCTCGGCATCGAAGTAGGCTTCGAGCACCGCATTGACACCGACGAATAATAACGAGGAAAGGAATATGATCGTCATGATCGTTGCCATCTGCGCTGTATCGCCTGTCAGATTCGGATATAGAAGACGGATATATACCGGCGCGATAAAAATGAAAACAACCGAGATAAGTAAACTGAACAGCAGTGTCCCCTTCCATACATCCTGCAGATGTGAAAGTCCTCTGCTCTTTTCTTTGTATTTGATATAACTTGGAACGAACGCACTCTTCATCCCTGTTGTCAGGAACAAGATAAACATGTTCGGCAGTGCGAATGCCGCGTAGTAGGCATCCGATTCACTGCTGGCTCCGAAATAATTGGTTATGAGCATATCCCGGATCAACCCTGATACCTTCAGCACGAGGGTTACGAGCAGCAGCAGCAGACTGGCGATGCGAAGTTTCGACTTCATGATAGGACCTCTCTCTATTTGCCCATGCAGATATAACTTATGGGATGCGTATTGCTGGCTAAATTATAAGACTGAACAGAAAGCCGTTTCAAGGCAATTTACAGTATCTTAACGTACCGCATAGTATACAACACGCCTTCATCCCTTCCAGTAACTGGGCTCGGGCATAACTTTACAAAATATTCGTATATTCATACTATTTACAATTACTTCACCATTGGTTAACAGTTGCACAATAATCCTTTGCTAGACTTGGTTCGACATATCCTAGAAAAGGAATGGAGTGTACGTATTGAAAATAGCTGTATTGATTCCATGCTATAACGAAGAACAAACAATCGGTGATGTTATCGATGCTTTCCGGAACCAGCTGCCTCAAGCAGATATCTATGTGTTCGACAACAATTCAAAAGACAAGACGAGCGAGGTTGCCCGGAGGCATGGCGCAATCGTCCGCCACGAATACCAGCAAGGCAAAGGACATGTTGTACGTTCCATGTTCCGCAATATAGAAGCCGATTGTTATGTAATGGTCGATGGGGATAATACCTATCCTGCTGAATTCGTCCATGACCTGATTGCACCGATCCAGGAAGGCCGTGCCAATATGGTCATCGGTGACCGCCTGTCGAATGGCACATATGTTAAAGAGAATAAACGCAAGTTCCATAACCTTGGGAACACACTGGTGAAAAATTGCATCAACTTCCTATATAAAAAGAAGCTTAGCGATATCATGACTGGCTACCGCGCCTTTGACCGTCTTTTTGTGAAGACAATGCCCATCATGAGTCCCGGATTCGAGATCGAGACCGAGATGTCCATCCATGCACTCGACAAGCGGCTTGCAATCGTCGAAGTACCTATCGCTTACCGGGACCGCCCGGAAGGAAGCTATTCAAAATTGAACACATTGGCTGATGGCCGCAAAGTGCTGTACAAGATCTTCACCCTGTTCAAGGAATACAAACCAATGCTCTTTTTCACAGCATGGTCCCTTCTGTTTCTCGTACTCGGACTAGCTGTCGGAATTCCGGTCATCGCTGAATATTTCGCGACCGAGTTCATCACGCGGGTTCCATCGGCCATTCTCGCTGTCGGATTGGTTGTCCTGTCGGTGTTGAGCTTCGCTTGCGGCGCCATATTGGATACTGTTGCTTCCAATCAGCGTAAACAGTACGAATTGGAATTGAACCGGATCCAGGCGGAAACGAAACCGAAACCTGTCCAAGGTATGACCAGAACTGGAGGCTCCATGTAATGACGCTTGTTCGAAACCTTTTGATCAGTGTGGCTGCAGGTCTTGCAGCCACTATTTCTGTATTGGCTATTATGCAGGAAAGGCAGGATACATCACTTCTGAAATACGCTGTCCTTTCCGTTATCAGTATCTGTTTCTTTTATGCTTTCCTCTGCTTTCGAAAACAAATTTCCCAGGCAGTCCTGGAGAAGCGCTACATAATGATAGGCATTGCCCTGCTGTCCATTTATACGCTGATCAGCTTGATTGACTGGCCGCTGTTCGTCAATCGACCTTGGTACGAGACGGTGCTTGTGGACCTTATCTCGCTTGCTGCGATCTTCTGCTTCTTTTCCTTCATCGCTTTTCTCCTGCTGCGTGGAGGTTATATGTGGCGGAGGACGATGGTAAGCAGGTGGCAGATCCTGTGGTATATGCTGCCGATGATACTTGTCTGGATGATCTACTTGCTCGCTTTCTTCCCGGGAAATATGAGTCCCGATTCGTTGAATCACTGGCGTCAAGTAGAGAATATGGAATTCAATAACTGGCATCCGTTTGCTTACACAATGGTGATCTTAGTATTGACCATGATTTGGGATTCTCCGGCTATCATCGTCATATTCCAGATACTGCTTATGTCGTTTGTGTATTCCTATGGCATTTATTCTTTCCGCCAATATGGACTCGGAAAAAGGATAGCTTGGATTGCAGCCCTCCTATGGGCAGTTCTGCCGGTCAACGGCATTTTCTCCACCATTCTTTGGAAGGATGTCGTATATAGCACCTTCATCGTGTTCTTGACAATCTTTGTTATGAAGACGGTATTGCAGGAAGGGAGAAACTTGCGGACTTGGAATGGTATTGCGACATTTACGGTTGTGCTTCTCGGCATTGCATTTTTCCGGAATAACGGATTGCCTATCGCCGTATTGACGGCTTTCGGCATGCTCATTGCTTATCGACGGAACTGGAAACAGTTACTCACACCGCTAGTGCTGGTTTCAGCGCTTTATATCGTTGTAACAGGACCCGTATTTACGGCTTACAACATCCAATCAGCAAACCCGAATGAATCCATGAGTATACCGACGCAGCAAATTGCAGCCGTCGTGTCCCAGGACGGCGAGCTGACGGAAGAGCAGCTGGCTTATTTGGATACGATACTGCCGATTGAAGACTGGGATGCATATAATCCATACCTGACAGACCGAATCAAATTCCACGATAACTTCAAGGATGATGTCATTGTAGCCGATATGGGCAAGTACTTGTCCGTCTGGTTCGATATCGTGAAACAGAACCCTGCTATCGTTATCGAGGCATATCTAAAACAGACTTCCCTCGTTTGGCAAATCAATAAGCCTGTGGATGGATACACAAATCCATATACGATAGATGTGGATCCAAATGAGATGGGACTGGAAACAAAGCCAGTAAGCCAAACCTTGTATAACGTAGTGGAATACGGTCTGGAAACGTCACGCTACCATACCGAAGAACTCTTCTGGCGTCCGGCAGTCTTCAGTATTCTCATCATCTTGTTCAGCTTGATCGCTTCCCGTAAGCTCGGACCGATTGCTTGGCTGCCGATATTGCCAGTGCTCTTCAATACGGCAACAATTTTTGTCGGACTGCCGGCTCAGGATTATCGCTACCAAGTGAGCAACAGCATGGTAAGTATCTTCTTCCTTCTCTTCGCTTGTTTGTATAAGAAAGGAAAGGAGCCAAGCCATGGAGAACTCCCAAACCGAACACAACAGTCATAGCAAGCAAAAGCTTGGTATAGCTATAATCTTATTGTCAGCTGTCTTTACAAGTGTCGGTCAGTTGTTATGGAAAATTGCGGACGGAGGTATCAATATTCCCCTTCTGATTGGCTGTGTATGTTATGGAGCAGGAGCAATTACCATGATGATTGCCTTCCGTTTCGGCAAGCTGAGTGTGCTGCATCCAATGCTGAGTCTCGGCTATATTTTCGCATTGGTGATGGGCTCCATCTTCTTGGATGAGCATATTTCTGCCATGCATATCTTCGGGACGGCGCTGATTATCGTTGGGGCAATCCTGATTGGGGGTGGGGAGAATTAGCTGGATATTGTTAATCTCCTGTACGATGCTTGGAGCTGGTGGCGGATTCTTCTTTAAAAGGGCCAGCGATCCATCAACGCATACATACCGTACACTTCTAATTGGTCTCACTTGTTATGGATCTGCTGCATTGATCAACATCTATGTGCTCACATTGCTGCCTTATTCCGTCGTTTTTCCACTGACGGCCATTACGTACGTGTGGACACTTTTGCTGTCGTATTACTTCCTACAAGAACATATCCGCATGCGGCAAATAATTGGCGTTGGCCTGCTGGTTGCAGGCGCTGCTTGCCTTGTCCTATAAAAAAACGACTCCCGCTTCAATCGTGGGAGTCGTTTTCTTTTTGTACAGTCTTATTGACAAGCCTGTAGGGTCTTACCCGAACCAATTCTGTAAATTGTTCCGATAGATGCAAGGTGGAGAATTTAAAGTTCGAATCTGCCCAGCGCATGATAAAGCCGACAGTAGCTGCCATTTGAAAATGGATCATCAGGTCATAATCAACTGGAATCCTCGGCGTTTCTGTTTCCATATAGAAATCACCTGACAAGCACTCAACGAATACACGCAGCATTTTGTCCGCTATGTCAGGATAAAGAATCCGCAGTGCTTGTAGTACACGCCTTTCTTCATATATATGCGTGAATATGCGCATCGTGGAAGGGGCCTGCTCCTGTAAATCGACATAAGCGCTTTCCTTGTAGGGTTCCAACAATGCGACGGCAATACCATCCAGGAAATCAGTCAGGATACTTTCCTTCAAGCTCTCTTTATCGGCAAAATGCTTATAGAAGGTACCGCGGTTATAGTCAGCCTGATCCGCTATTTGCTGAATGCTGATTCGCTTATCTTCTTCCTCCAATATCAAATCGATATAAGCCTGTTTAAGTGCTTTCACACTTCTTTTGCTCCGTCGGTCCGTTCTTAATTTCATCAACAAAACCGCCTTTTTTGTTTATTAATTTCATCTATATTACATTTCTTTTATTTCTTTGTTGGTTAGGTTACAATACCTAGATTATTGAGCATTGTTACCTAGTTGTCAATGCGCTAAGATTACTATGACATAACCTGCTCAAAATCTTCAGGTAATACCTTCTATATATAATAAGGGGGCTCGCACAGTGAAGGAATTCCAAGGACAGGTCGTTTTGATCACTGGTGCTGCCGGCGGAATCGGATCAGCTGCAGCGGAAGCTTTTGCAAAAGCAGGTGCCAAGCTTGCGTTGATCGACCTTTCAGAGAAAGCATTGGAAAGGACTGCTGCATTTATTGATGCAGAAAAAATTCTGCTTGCTGCAGACGTCACAAAAGAGGCAGATGTAGAACAATTTGTGGAAAAGACACTGCAGCGATTTGGAAGAATCGATGTGTTGATCAATCAGGCTGGATTAAGCGGTGATTTTGTTCCGATAACAGAACAAACTGCTGCGAGCCTGCAGGAAGTACTTCAAGTAAATGTAGTCGGCGCTTTCCTCGGTTTAAAGCATATACTGCGTGTCATGATCGAGCAAAAAAGCGGTGTAGTCGTAAATACTGCATGCAGCGGCAGCTTACTGGGCGGACCCGGGATGAGCACGTATGTCGCATCCAAGCACGCTATGCTCGGTCTCAATAAGACAGCAGCCTTGGAAGTTGCAGACTACGGTATACGCGTAAATGCAGTATGCCCGTCGGCTCTAGATACAGAATGGATGGAAGATATCGAAACGAAAGCAGCCAAAGGTAATGAGTACGCGGCACGCCGAGGCTTTGAAGCAAGTGTTCCGATGAATCGGTATGGAGAAGTAGAAGAGGTCATTGGATTGATGCTCTTTCTCGCTTCCGATCGTTCCAGCTTCATCAATGGCTCTTATTTTCGAGTTGATGGAGGACAAGGTACAACCTCTGTATAAAAAAAAGAAAGACGAGCGACAGATACCTGTCAGCTGCGTCTTTTTTAATTGGATTCAAATTCTTCTTTCAGCTTGTCGAAAAGGATGCGGGCACCTTCCGGACTTAAATACAGATTGTCTGCATATTGCTTGTTCTCCGGTGTGATCTCTCCCGTTATGGCACAAGTAAAACCAGGCTGATACTTTCGGAAGATGATCTTATCACCTTCGACAAAAATTTCCACAGGATCTTTTTCTTCAATGCCGAACTCTCTTCTGATTTCTTTCGGCACGACGACACGCCCTAGATGATCGACCCGTCTCGTAATCCCGGTACTCTTCATGAAAACGCCTCCTTTACTGTGATGTTAACACTATACTATATATTTCTAATTATTGAAAATATTATTGTCGTAAAAAGGGTACAAACACTAGTATGTTTGTACCCTCTGTGCTACTGAAGGATTCCCTCGAGTTCCTTGCGTGTCCTATCTGTAATTGCAGCATCAGAACCAAGATAGAAGATTTCCGGCTGATCGGTAATCTTATTGAGGAAAGCTCGTGTCGGCTTTGTGACGGCATCCGGTCTGGTAAGAACGATCGGTGCATCATACTTAGCTGCCAGCGGTGCACCCGACAGACTATCTACCGTCGTTTGGCCGTTTGCAAAGAATACTTGATCTGGATTGGATCCATAATACTTTGTGATGACTGCAGCATTCGTCGAATAGCGATCTGCTCCATATACGCGTTCTACAGAGGCACCGAGCTGCTTGACTGCATCGGCAACACGTTTGGATACAACTGTCTCACTGCCGATAATCGTCACCTTTTTGATACTATTGCGCTTGATATAGTTCCTCACTTCATCATGCAGTTCCCCTGTTCTTGTCAGCAAGATCGGTATTCCTTCATTACCAGCATGAGGTCCGATCGTCAGCGCATCCGGGGACTTCTCATCTCCGACTGCCAGGAAGATCTCCGATGGTTTACTCGCAACAGAAGCTACCTCCTCAGCTACCTTTACAGCTGTCGCATAACGAGTAGAACCGGCTACCCGTTCAATTGTGCTATTCGGAAACTTATTGCGCAAATCGTTCTCGATACTTTTCGAAATGGCTGGTTCTGCACCGACAATATAGATGACGGACGGATTCAATCGATCTATTTCGGTAACTGTTACTTCCTCCAGCTTACTCTGATCCGTCAGCAAAAGCGGAGAATCCATTTGAGCAGCCAAGACACTTCCTGTAAAAGCATCGATTGGCAAATCACTTCTTCCAAGTACAACTGCTTCAGGAGAATCCAGATGCCAGCCGTAGTTGGAAATACTCGCACTAGTGGCATTTCGTCGGGAGCCTTCGAGATTGTGTACGACAACAGGTGCTTTGCTCAAGTACCCGCTGGCCACATAACCTGTCTTGCCGCTGCTTGTGCGCACTGGGTACCAGACATAATGATCCACATTGGAATTATTAGCTGTGTAGCCGCCAGTGATTGTCAGCTTCTCCCCTCGCGGCAAGGAACCGATGGAAGAGCCATTCGGGCTATTGCGCAGCGTGAGCTGGTCAGCTGTAACGTAGACGGTGCTGCCATTGCCATAGTTTTGCGTGCTTTCATGCAAAGGTCCTGGCGTGGATACTTGGTTAGTCTGGAATGAGAAATAAGAGCCAAGCTTTCCGCTGATCCGTCCAGGTGTTAAAAGATGCGTCGGGAACGGTGTCGTTGTTATCAGCGACTGATTCTCCATTTCCTTATAAACAAGCTCTTGATAAGCTGTTTGCGGATTTGCTATTGGATCGTTCCGCTCCAACCGGCCATTATATGCCAGAATGGCAAAGTACCAGTTTTCCAGCTTGTCAGGGTTTCCGTCGTTGACCTTCGGAATCAGATTATATGCTAAAGTGGATTCAGCTTTCGAGTTGGCTTCATCCCATTTGTCTTTCAGAATACGCATCCCGCGGTCGATATTATAATCGATATCATGCATCAGGCGCTCGATTTCCGCAGTGTCGTTGCGGTTATAATCTGAAACCTGCATGATTCCGATACCAATACAGTCATAGCCGATCACGACATTGGATCCGTCCGCAATGCTGCAGGATGCCTGATAGGATGGTGTGCTTCCCGTCCAATACTGTTTCCAGCCGCTTTCACGGAAAGCAATTGATTTCACGATCTCTGCTGGCACATCATATTTAACTGCAGCAGCAGTCAGTTTACGGCTGATTGTGTCATAGCTTGGGTTTGTATAGCTGGCAGCACTGGCACGGAACATGCGTGCTTGCGCTGTACTGGCCGTCGGTTCTGTTCGCTTATCTGCTTTCGTCACTTGCTGGGGTGCTACTTTGAATGCCTCGATATATACTTCTTGAGGCTCAGCAAGAGGGACATCCTGTTCGATCTTCGGGTAGCTGACTTCAAGCTGTGCCCCTAGCTCGTCGACAGTCAGTCTCGCTCCTTCATATAAATCGGATTGATAAATGCTTTCCAGTTTTTCACTTGTAACAAGCAATACTTCAAATTGCAAAGCTTGGGCAGTCCCATGCGTACGATACTCCAGAATCAAATAAGAAGCATTATCCATTTTTGTTTCTTGAACAGAAGCAATATCTGCATCTGCGATCGCGGATTCATAAAGTGTCCCAGAATCTCCGGTAATACGAATTACTCCATTATTATCATTCGTCACTTCGACAGTCTTACCATCTGACAATTGCACCGTGGCAGTACCCTCTGAAAAAGTATGACTGCTCGAATCTGCTTGCACATCAGTCGGATGGATGAATGCTAAGCATGCGAGAAAAAGACCAGCAATAAAAACAAATGCGTATGTCACTCTGCTTCTTTCCACCTGTTACCCTCTTTCTTTTACTAGATTCACAATACAATATACTTATGTCGAATTTTGTATTGCCTCTTTTAAACTATAAAAAGGGTAGGCGGATTTTACTAGACACTCTGAACAAACTTAACAATGAAAAGCTCAATTTTACATTCTCTTAATAAAAAAAGCCCAACTGCAGTTGGACTTTAAACAGAAAATATTTTCGTCAAGCGAGGCTTGATTGCTTCCACTTCATAAGCTGCTGCCGTCTGTTTTGCTGCTTCCCGCATCGACTGCTTCGCTGCTTCCGGCAGCTCCATATAAGTTGTGAGGCAGCCAGCCAGCTCTTCCGCTGATCCTGGTTCAAAAAGGAAGCCATTCCTGCCATGCTTCATGTAGTCCAACAGTCCTGCCATCCGGCTGCCAATCACAGGTGTTCCGCAAGCCATCGCCTCAAGACCTACAAGCCCGAGGCTTTCGCCCTCTCGCATTGTTGGGAAACAGAACACAGTCATACTATTGTATACACTGTTCAGCTTTTGCTGGGATAAAAGTGGGAAATGCACGAGATCATCCCGTAATCCATAATCGTCTACCAAGTTACCGAAGCTTTCTTTTTCCAGACCATCGCCAATGAATAATAGCTTATGATTCTCTAATTTGCCTTTTTCCTTCAGCAGCTTAGCAGCCTTCAAATAGATATCCCAGCCTTTTCCTCTATCAATCCGGCCAACAAATCCGATATAGCTGTATGCCTGATTGATCCCCAGCTCCTGGCAGGCAGACCTGGTTTCCTTCTCATAGAAGGTATCTTTGTTGATGCCGCCAGAAGGAAAAATTTCGATTCGATTCGTTAAACCATATTTCTGCTGCACAAGCTGCTTATAATAAGCGCTTGGTGTAATGACAGTTTCTGATACTTCCAACAGCCGCTTTACATAGGGCTGGTATTTCTGGCGTTTTTGAAACTCGGGCACAACATCACTGCCGTGCACATTTGTGTAGACAACCATCTTCTTATTCAATTTCTTGGCAATCAGGACCGGAATCGAATTATGCGTTGCATAATGTACATAGGTGACATCGTATTTCCGGAATACTGATTTTCCGATTACCTTGATAAAGTGACTGGCATAGGCAATCAGTTTCCCGACGGAGCTCGATTGCTTTGTAACGACAGTACGGTCGAATGTCACTCCCGACTGTGCCAGAATCTTCTCTGTATTTTCGACAAACACCCCATAGTTGGGATGCTGCTTGCTTGGATACATATTTGCGATTAAATGAACTTTCATACAATGTGCCCCTTACGTACTTAATTGTAAACAAATTGTACGCTTATTCGACAGTGCTTGCAGTAGAATCGTCTACTTCTTTAGAAATACTTAACAATCAATGATCCAGGAGACCAAGCAGGAATTCATAGCTCGTGAAGGAATCACTCCATGTCGACCAATTCACTTTCTGCGGTTTCCATGGCGTAACAAAAGGTTCATTTTGATAATGATCACCTTGATTCACAGGAATGAATTCTCCCGCTTCCAGACCCGTTGTGATAGCAGCCTGTTTATCATTTTGTGCTCCAACCTCCACCTTGGTGGTGAACAGCTGCCCGTTTGCCATTTTCCAAACTTGATTATCCTTTATCTGTTCTGGTTTAACGGCAGGAGCTTGACTGGCATATGCAAGTATAATATCGGCATCCAAGTGATAGCCGGCTAAAAGCTTATCTGCTTGTTCATCTTCTGCAAAATAAGATGCTTCATATTTATATGTGCTTTCCTTTTCGACAGTAGCAGCAGGCTGTTCAGCCAACTCCGTGATTTCCCCTTCCAAAGCAGGACCATCTTCAAGCTTTGCCTCAATCGTCATAGCATGCTGTACTTGTTTCCGCTCTGCTTCGGTCAGTTCCCCGGTAATGACGAGTTCACTGCCCTGGATGGTTATAATAGGTTTATTCCCTGATCCATCGATGGATTTCACAGTGCCCGACGACGGACTTGTGACAGTCACATATTCACCTGTCTCCTCCAACCCTGCCAGCTGGTCTTCTGCTGCTGTCAGTTCCGCATTTCTATCGGCAAGCTCTTTTTCCAGACTGATCAGGTATTGCTCCTGCAGTTGGGCAGTTTGTTCTTCGGTTGCCTGCTGCAGCGCTTCACTTGCTGTAACCGCGTCTTCTTCGTTTTCAGGCTCTTCTATCGTTTCTGGAACAATCACATCTTCAGAAAATGCACTTGCAGCAACATCAGACTCACCCGCTTCTGAGATAGCCTGCTCCACCGCCGCCACCTGCTCATCCAGCGAGGTGATGCTGGCTGTCAATTCACGGTATGTCTCCGCATAATCGGCCACTTGATAGGTGAAAAGGTCCTCTCCCTCTTCTACCGTATCGCCCGGCTCCACAAGCATTTCCGATACAGTTCCTGCATCCGCCTCCAGATAGACTGGCACTTCGTTTGCAGATGTCAGTACACCTGGGACAGTTAGCGTCTCTTTGACATCCTGCGCTGTCACCTGCTCCCACTTTTGTATAACATTTGTCCTGCCCACCCGGCCATCATCATCCAAATAAAGGATAGCAATGTTGACGAGTACAAGGACGATTCCTAACGGCAGTATCAGCTTTTTTATCATCCTTCAAGTCCTCCTATATGAAGATGAATGCAACAATTTTATTCCCGATTCCGCCAAGCAGTGTCAGCAAAATCATATAGCAGATATAAATCATGCCGACAACAGCCCAAGCATGCCAGCGTTTTGCCGGGAACAGTACAAGCAGGCATCTAGTCTGGAAATACAGGATAAATAGCTGGAACAATGATACTGCACCAAACAAGCTGATGACCCAGGGTCTGTCTGTGAACAAATCGGCAATGACTCCAAGTGAAAACGGCGATCGGTCCCATTCCAAGCCGGCCGCTGGCAATAGCAGCAGCCAGGATAAAGCTTCCAGCAGGAATACGACCCCGACACTCAGCTGGATAACAACTAGTTTCTGATAAGGAATTTCATAAAACAGATAGAATACGAGAGACACAACAAAGATGACGAGCAGTCCCAGTCCTAATCCCCAGACGAGACGGCCAATGATGAACCAAAACTTCGCGTATTCATAATCCGTACCTATGTAGTTTGCTTTCAATTGATTCAGCGTCTCTGTTCCGGCCCCAACCCAACCTAGCGCTGCATAAACGAGACAGAAAGCAAGCAGGATCAGGACAGTCCATAACCAATGACCACGCAGCTGCTCTGCTTCCCGCAGTTTGAATAATGTCTCCTTCGGGTTAGTCAGGAGACGGAAAGGATTCGTATGATATGTCATGTTCTGCCATCCTTTTTCTATGTATATAGTAAAAGATTACCGTAATTTTTCAAAATTTGCACATATATTTACAATAAAAAAATAGACTGGCAAAATGCCAGTCTATTTCACATTCACATATGTGCTATAAACATATGCTGTACCGTTATTATAATAGATTTTTGAGAATCCATTTTCCATTACGCGGTTTTCATTACTATCTAGGACAGCTGCGACATACGCCCCATTAGATAGAGCACCTACACTGCTGCTACTTGTTGAAGCTCCAGATCGTACATTTAGTGTTCCTGAATCTAGTTCTACTTGAAGCAGATTCTTAATGGTCACATAGCTTCCTGAAACCCAACCAGTTTTACCATTAGCTTTTACTTGTAGCCAGCCATTGCTGTTTTGACCCAATATTTCTAGTTTTGAACTAGTACTTAAGCTGCCGATAATTCCATAATTTGTACTTGGACCGCTTCGGAAATTCAAACTAGTTGTAGGATATCCAATGACATTATCAGGATACTGTACCTCTGCGTCCCCATTATCGTTGTCATCTGGTGAAGTTCCTCCAGAAGGCTGGTTAGAATAAACTGGTTCTTCATAAGTAATACTGTAATTCGAAAGCAGCTTATACACGTTTTGAATTCTAGTAGTCTGCTTAACTGCCCAGCCTATATCAGTGGCATATTGGTGTGTAGCGGGTGCTTCAGGATTCCATCTCATTTCATATAATGTATTTTGTCCCTTATTGATGTAGTTATCCCTTATCCACTTGGCACCACCCTCAATTGCCTTTTCGACAGTGAACCAACCTTGTCTATAAGCGTAATTTGCACCAGCTTGGTCAGGATCTGCATCAACTGCACCTATTCCATAAACGTTATAAACTTTTTGCCCGTTAACTTTCATTTCACCAGTAGCCAATCTAGATTTTCCGTTACCAGACTCCAGCAAAGAATGCGCCAGCAGGTATACTTCGTTGACATTATAGTCCTTACCTGCTTTTACATAGGTACTTGCTTTACCTGCTAGACTACCCTTATCTTTAAGTACTTCATTATTAACTTCCTTGACATTTAAATTAGCATTTCCATCTAAACGCATAAATTGGAAGTAACTACTTGTCCCCTTTTGAAAATTCTTCGGGTTTAAGTAATAGGATACTTGACTTCTAGAAGCTGCATGCCAGTATCCTCCAGAATCTGTTTGTGGTGGTGGATTCTTTAATGCCATTTGTTTATCAAGAATGTTATCAAATGAATAGTTATAATTTTTTTGTTCATATGTTTCCGTATGCTCTGCTAATTGTAGATTCAAATGCGCACCCTGGGTTCTTTCAAAGTAATGTACTTTGATTGTACTTGTTCCCTTAGGTAGATCTATCGTCTCCTTGATGCTATGATCTCCATTCGACCACTTTTCTGCAACTAGCTTATTATTCACCCACACACGTACTCCATCATCCGATTTAACGTTTAGTACAAAAGATTTGGCTTCTGACAATGTCATTTTCTTTTGTAGCCTTACAGAGAAATTATCTTTATCAATACCTGATATTGGTGCCTTAGTTCCCCAATTAAAATCTATTTCACTAATATTATTTAAAGAATTCTTACCGCCTACTAAAATAGCATTCCCTGCAAATTCTCTATTAGCGAAGTATTCAGCAGTCCATCCTTTATCCGTTTCAATAATATCATCGTAATTCTCTATAGATACATCGAATTTGTGCTCATTGATGTAATCATAGCTTTGAATTTCGATAAAGTGGATATCCTTCTGATCTGCTGGAACATTCGTCCTGTCTTTAATATCAAGTGTAATAGCGTCTTCTTTGTATTTACTATTTTCCCAACGATCAATAACTGTTTTACCATCAACTATAACTTTAATACCATCATCAGCTTTGGCTCGAATGACATACTTTCCAGCCTTTATTTTCTCAGCTGTTACATACTTAGATGAGAAATGGTCTTTATTAATACCTGTTGTTGGACTGTTGTTTGAATAGTTTTGATTTAATCCTAAGTCATTACCAGATAATGTTTCGGTTTTTATAGGAGTTCCATTAAGATCCTCATTATTATAATGATATGCCTTCCACTGTCCCAATCTAAGAATATCTGCATATAGGAAAGCCTGATTTCTTACTTCCTTATATTCTACCGTTGCGGTATGAGCCCCCGAACCTAGATCTGTAAGTAAAGCTTGACCATCTTTACCCCAGGCATTATTCCATTTATCTAGATATGCTTTATTGTCTACTTTAACTTTGACTCCATCATCAGCAATAGTATGGATAAAGTAATCACTTCCACCTTGAATTGTTTTCATGGCCTTAGCGGAGAAATGATCATTAGACATACCAGATGGAGACCCATAATTCCAATTAAAGGAAAGCGCTGAGCTAGATGCTACTTTTGTTCCTTTAGTACTCTGTGATAGAGTTTCATTTGGATAATACAGCATTAACCAATCTTTTTCCGAAAGCTTCTCTTTTACAGGTATCATAGAGAAGTCTAAGTTTGCTTCATTCGTGTTATCCTTGTACTCTAGTCTAATCTTATGGGTTTTACTGTTATTAATATTATCGATTTTTATTATGTTCTCTTCTGCAGATTTATAATTTTTCGAATCCCATCTATCAAGAACAACTTTACCATCGATTATTAACTTGAACCCATTATCTACCTTCGTATTAACAACATACTCTCCAGGTTCTAGAACTTGAGCAGTTGAATAACTAGCTGAAAAATGATCTTTGTTCACTCCACCCGCTGGTGCTCCATAACCATAATCCACTTTTAAGCTCTTGCCATCCCCGTCCAACTTTCGTGTTGCTGTAGGTACACCGGAAAGGTTGGAATTATTGAAATAATACACTATCCAATCGCCAAACGGGACTATATCAGCGAATACATACGCATCATTATAGTTCTCGAAGTATTGAGTTTCCACTGTATGGGTTCCTTTACCTATACCTGAAATCACAGCTTCGTTAAGCTTGTTCGATGAATATTTCCATCTATCAATGACAGTTTTATCATCAAATTTCACTCTAATTCCATCATCTGCAAAGGTCTGCATGTAGTAATTATCGCTACCACTTATATTCCTCTTATAAGAAGCAGAGAAATAGTCTTTGTTCAATGCTTTTTGAGGAGAACCACTCCCCCAATTATAAGCAATTTCTTTATCACGCGATACTTCCGTAACAGTAGAACCTTTTAATTCTGTTCCCTTATAATAAAGACCTTGCCAATCAGATGTTGAAATAGAACTACTAGCCGGTTGGACCTGAAGATCTAGAATACTAGCGTTACTTTTCTGCATATACTCTACTCTAATATTATGTATATCAGAATTACTCTTCTTAGAGATGGTAACTAAACTCTCAAATGGTTTAGTCACTTTCGAATAATACCATTTATCAATTACTAGTTTATCATCTACATAGACTCTAACTCCGTCATCTGCTGCATATTTGAAAATATATTGGCCTGGTTTTATAACCTTATAAGTATTGAAAACCGCAGAGTAATTCTTTTGAGGAATAATACCGCCTGGTGAACCTTGTTCATACTCAAAACTCAATCCATCCTTAGCATTACTAGAGAAAGTTTTTTTGGCGATAGGAATACCCTTCATATCTAAATTATTGTAGTAATATCCGACCCATTTCCCAAACTCTTCTACATCTGCATACAGTGCCGCATCGTTAACAACTTCTTTGTATTGAAGCTTAACTTTATGGTCGCCACTGCTAAGATTTGTGATAGGTGCACTGACTATGGAAGGATCATATCCGCTCCATTTATCTATTATCCTGGAATCATCAATATATGCACGAACTCGATCATCTGCAAATGATTGAACAAAGTAATTCTTCCCGCTACTTAAAGATGTTTCGAACGTTGCCGAAAAATGGTCTTTAGGTATCTGCTTTAAAGGTGATCCATTTTGCCAATTGTAAGCCAAAGTCCCAATGCCTTTTTGGTAATACGCACTTCCTTCAAAGTTCTCATTACCGTAATATTTCGCAGTCCATTTCCCTTTTTCTACCACATCATTAAAAGGGGAGATACCAAACTCTAGACTGCTGTCCCCAGTTTCCTCATAATACTCTACTTCTATCCAATGTTCCGAATGCAATGGGCTGTCCAAAACATTAACTAAAGTGGAGATAGATTGTTGCCCTGAGGAAGACTGCCAATTATCCAGAACTAACTTTCCATCTAAATAGACCCTTATCCCATTATCAGCTTTTGCAGTAAACATATAAGTACCTGTTGATAATTGTTTTTTAGTTACATATCTTGCAGAAAAATTATCATTGACAACTTTACCAGGTACCGGTGAACTTTTTCCAGAATTCACACTCAACTTACCTGCATTTTCACTGATTGAATTCTTTGTCACAGGAGTACCATTTAATGTTTTGTTATTGTAATAGTAACCAACCCAATTACCTTGATTGATATTAGTAATAGGATTGTTTATGGAACCACCTGTGTAATGAGTTCTATGAAAAGTCGTTTTAAAGTAATCTTCCTCACTCCAACTACTTGCAGCTGCTTGGACATTCATGGTCGTTATTAAGAAAGATAATGATACAAACAATATAATAACGAGCCAGCGACCACTATTAAGTTGTGCTTTAAAGATAATAAATTCCCTCCCTTATAACCGTATAACTTACATACTTATTATATCGGCTAAAAAGGAGGGAAGTTTAATATTTTGTAAAAAAAATAATATTTAATTGAATCTAAACACATCAATGTTATGTTATCGTAAATTCTTTTCAGGTTCTTCCTAAACTTGTTAATAAAGATTTTCTCGCTTTTTCAGTATTTTTATATTGTGGGTTTAATAATTTGTCTTTAACAGCCTGTACTCCTATATAAGATAATAAGGATATGACATACAAGACAGGTGCATAAAGCAGTCCCCAAACAAATGTATGAGTCGCGGCTGAGTAATCAAGTGCCTGATCAAAGATGCTGCGCCACAATGTATGAATCAAGTAAATACCGACTACATTTTTAGCAATTATGCCTACATAGCGATGCTTTCCTATATTACGTGCTTTCAAAGTGAACAGCAGAAGGAATATTGTCAGAGGAATAGTACTGATAAGATACTCTCCCTGCGGAAGGTTCAGCCCATAATATAGTATGGAACGCTCGATCAGCTGCAGTGCAAAACCAACAGCGACTAGTATGCCGATTGTTCTCGCATGGATTGCCTGAACTGCTTGAACGATTTGCTTTTCATAAAGGCCAAAGCAAGCTCCTAGTGCTGTATAGAATAAACCGAAGTAAATGCCGTTTCGTGTTGTCTCCTCCATCGTAACATGAAAGAGTGCTCCATAAGATTGTCCCAAAAGACCTACCAAATTAAGTCCAAGACCCACGAGTAATGTAAGCTTCATCAGGCGTAATCTGTAAGCAGCATAAATGATGATGATTGAAAAAATCAAAGCGAACATGAACCAAAGTTGAAATTGTGTGTAAGAAATTCCATCTAATAAAGTGCGCCATTGGAAGGTATCCTGGAAGTAAGCAGACAGCTCGGCTTTTTGTTCGCTCATGGTTCCGTTTGACGTAGTTATTATTTTTATAAAATCATATACCCAATAAAAAGCAAACCATGCTGCAAGCAAGCTGATCAGCTTTCCAGTATAGCGTTTGAAGTATGCGTATGTGTTGTCTGTTCGCTGCAGTTTCATGGCAAATAGATAGCCAGATGCAGCAAAGAAGAATGGGACTGAGAAGCGCGCGATTGTATCGATGATGAAAGCCCAAGTTTCTCCATTTCCGAATGGGACAGCGGTGTCTCGGAATGTATGTGTATGAATACAAACAACACCGAAGATCGCCAGGCATTTGAAAAAATCTATGGAGTAATTTCTCGTCATGTGCATCTACCTGCTTTCTAGATTCTAAGAAATCATATCCGTCTTTTTCTCTTTATATACCCTGTGAACGGGGTGCCGCAATGGTTTTAACAGAACTGTAATGACAACACAATCTTCACGCAATATGATTACAAACTCTATCCAGTTAGTCCTAATTTTTCCCACAAAAAAAAGCACTTACGATGGTAAGTGCTTACGTGGTTTGGCTGAATGCCTGCACAAGCAAATCTAACTTCTTGGCATCACTTGGAGGCTCGTAACCGGGACTCTCAAAATGCTCGTCGAATGCAGCAGCCAATGCAGCAAAACGGCTGTTCCGCAAAATGGATTGGTAAAATTCGAAAAGCTGACCGTATTGTTCGATATAACGTGTCATCTTCTTATCGAATCCAATTAGGTGATTGGCTGATGGCATACCGAGGAATGCGATTCTTGCAGGATCATATATTGGATAATGCACATTCAATAGATGCAGCATATGCGTAACGAGGGGAAATTGCATCGAAGGGTTGCCCCGGCGGTTTCTCACTTCATATAACGCTGCTGTCAATCCGACGATTTTCCGCTTGTCCGGCTGACGTGCGGCCTCCTGGAACAGACGGAAAAAGGTGTGTTCGAACGCCTCTGTCAGATTGGGATTGACCAAGCCTATGTAGTGCTTCAGTACATACTGAAATACTGGATTATGATCAGGTCGTCTCGCTTCTTGGCGTAAAAACGCATCGAGTGCGATATCCTCCCGTCTGATTGATGTAAGAAGCTGTTCTTTATGAAGCAGCAGCTGCTCCAGAAGATCGGCTCCGGTGTATGTGTCGCGCATAAGACAGGTTTCCTCCTCCACTCCAAAGCTGGTAATTATAGATTACATGATAACATAACCGCTTTGTGAGAAGAAGTGATTGATAGTTTCAGGATAAGCTCTGTCCCATGAAAAAATGTTCATTATTGAGTAACGCGATGACAGTGCCTGTCCTTTTATACTGCTGGTCAAACGAACGCTCTGACGTTTCCACAAACAGTGCCGTGCCATTATAGAAGCTGACTTGGGTGCGGCTTTTTGTTTCTTTATAGGATTGAATATGATAGAAGGACAGCCAGACGCAATGGGTGTTCGTAGGTGAGGAAGTTGGGAGCATAAAAACGCCATGAGCCGGATGAACTGGAATAGGCACTTTTTTGTCCGTCCGCAGCAGTCTGCCAATCGCATGTACTCTGCCCTCATAAGAGGATCCATACTGCATGCAGCTATGATCAATGATCGAAAGAGGTGATTGTTCCACGAATATCTCTTTATCGGCTTCAAGTACGCGGGATTGATACACCGGATCGTGCAAACGGAAGACAGCAATGGTATTGCGGGTAATGATGTACTGTTCCCTTTTTTCTATTTGCATAATTTCCCCCTCCAATATTGACTGATACAAGACTATATTACTATAAACAGCGCTTCTAATATGTAAAGGGGATGTAAAAAATAGTAAAAAAGAACGAAGCATAATGCTTCGTCCTCTTATTTGATTGCAAATGTGATTTCAGCTTCGCAGGCAAGCTCCCCATCAACAGTCGCGATTGCTTTCCCTTTTCCGATTGGCCCCTTCAAGCGGACAATCTCCACTTCCAGCTTCAACGTATCGCCTGGTTTCACCTGGCGTTTGAAGCGGCATTTATCAACCCCCGCAAGGAAGCCGATTTTCCCTTTGTTTTCTTCTTTCATCAGCATGGCGAATGCACCTGTCTGCGCAAGGGCTTCAATGATCAGGACACCTGGCATTACCGGATAATCTGGGAAATGTCCTTGGAAGAATGGTTCATTGATTGTGACATTTTTCTTGCCGACAGCGCGTTTGCCTTCTTCGATTTCAGTTATTTGATCCACAAGCAAAAATGGATAGCGATGCGGGATTATTTCTTGGATTTGTTGAACATCATACATAATATGGTGAGCCTCCTGAATGGTTGTCTTTCCTAACGTATTATACCAAAAATGATGCTTGCATGTTTAACGCGTTTTGCGTTAAGGGTATTGTTCCATAAAACTGCTGGGAGGGAAGCCAATTGCTTAATCTTTTATTATGGATCGGCATCATCGTAGTCGCGTTTTGGCTTATTGGTGTCATTTTCAATATCCTCGGAGGAATCATTCACATCTTCCTTATCATTGCTGTGATCCTGTTCGTTATCTATGCAATCAGGAAAAGCAGGGGAAGGAAATAGAAAAAAGGCTTGCCCGGTAACCGGAGCAAGCCTTTTTTATGACTTCTGGTTGATTAAATCATAGATGTGCGTCCATGTATCTCGTTTAAGGACGTCCAGCGCATTGCCATCTCCCAATACGCCATACCCGAACAGCAAACCGAGCAGCAGGAAAATGATCAGGATAATCGGCACAACAAGCAAGCGGAGCCATATTGGAAACAATCTTCTCCGTTGTTTTTTCGGCTTCTTTTCCCCTTCTGCCTGCTTCTTTTTATCATGTTGTTCTTTTGTTTGGAGTTTGGATGCATTACTCGACATAGCGTTCTGGCTCCTTATTCTTATCTAATCTGATTAATGAGACCGCTCATCTGATCACTCATGGAAATCGACCGTGCATTGAACTGATAAGCGCGCTGCGTATTCACCATTGCCGTCATCTGTTCACTAAGATCGACGTTTGACCCTTCCAGGCTGCCTGCCTGAAGTTCAACGTCCCCTGCACCCAGTACTTGGGCTTGCGCAGGATCAGCAAGTTCAAAAGCTGTATCACCTGTACGTGTCAGTACGCGTGGATTATCGATGGCTGTAACTTGAAGAGCTGCTTCCACAGCATTTTCTCCATTACGCTCTACAACGATCTCTCCGCGGTCATTGATTGTAATACTATCAAAATCGGAACGTAATGCAATAGGTCCATCGACACCGTTCACCAAATTTCCATCTGCTGTCGTCAAAGCAACAGTACCATCCTGCTGGGGCTGGAGATAGAAGTTCCCGGAGCGTGTATAGAGCTGCTGTCCGTCATCGCCAGTGATCGTGAAGTATTGGTTGTCGTTCATAAGCGCTGCATCGAGATTGCGATCCGTCGTCTGGATCGTCCCCATCGTCATAAGCGGGTTCGTACTGCTCATGTATGCTCCTGAACCGATACGGATGCCGTCACTCGTGCTGCGGCTTGTCGTATTCGCCTCATCATTCGGCGGGTTGTTCATCTGCTGATAAAGCAAGGAAGAGAAATTAGAGGTCTGTGCCTTATAGCCTGATGTATTTGTATTCGCCATATTATTCGCGATCAAATCCAATCGCTGCTGCAGCTGCCCCATAGTTACGGCAGCCTGTGTCATCATCCTGCTCATTCTGCTCCTCCTTTACAGCTTCCCGACTTCATTGACTGCTTTTCCCAGGCTTTCATCATATGCTGTCATTACCTTTTGGTTCGTTTCAAACGTCCGATAAGCCTGCATCATGTCTGCCATTGTCTGCTGCAAGTCCACATTGGAACCTTCCACTGCGCCTTGGACGATATTATACGTCACACCAGCTGCAGCCCGGGCGTCTGCCGTCTGGGCTTCTTCACTCGCGGTATAAACGTTTTCACCCTGCTTGTCCAGCAGACATGCATCCTGTACGTATGTCAGTCCTATCTGGATGTTCCTGCCGTCGGCAAATTGCATTGCACCATCCGCGGACATGGTATACGTCTGATTGTTCGTCTGAATTGGATTGCCAGCCGTATCCAGCACATAGCTGCCTTGATCATTCGTCAGAAAGCCTTCTGCATCAATGGTAAAATTGCCATTTCGAGAGTATGCTTCGCCATCTGCTGTCTGCAGATTGAAAAATACAGAGCCGTTTTCATCCGGATATGCTCCATCCACCAAGGCCGTATCTGTACTGATACCTGTTTCACGTAAATCTCCCTGGACAAAGTTCGGAATCGTCTCTTGCACATAAACACCGGAATTGATGCTGCCGATTTCCTTGGAAGTCGTTACATAACGGGAGCTATCCATTGATGTCTGTTTGCTCTCCATCGACTTCAAAAGCATCTCCGGAAAAGCCCGCAGCTGCCCTTGATCTGCTTTGTATCCATTCGTATTGGCATTGGCTAAGTTGTTAGAAAGAACTTCCTGTCTGCGCTGCTGGGCAAGCATACCGGATGCAGCTGTATATAATCCTTTAAGCAATGTTTCGGTCCTCCTAGGCAGTTAGATTGCCAAAGTTTTGGTTTCTATCTATTATATCGGCAGAATCCTAAACGAATTGAACCCCTTCCGTATACAAAAGAGATCAAAGTATACAGAAGAGGCCAATTATCATACTACTTTTCGTTTTTCCAGTTTGTCGATGTTTTCAAGCATGATGCCAGTACCTTTTGCTACACAATCCATCGGATCTTCTGCAATGAATACAGGAACCTTCAGTTGTTCAGCAAGCAGCTGGTCAATACCGTGAAGCAGTGCGCCGCCGCCAGTAAGGATGATACCTCGGTCAATGATGTCTGCAGACAGCTCAGGAGGTGTCTGTTCCAGCACTGTACGCGCCGCTTGTACAATCATAGCGACTGACTCACGCAGTGCTTCTTCTATCTCTTGCGAATGCACAGTAATTGTACGCGGAAGACCGCTTACCATATCCCGGCCGCGGATATCAATGGATTCCTGACGCGCACCTTCGAATACTGTCGCAATTTCAATTTTGATATTCTCGGCTGTGCGCTCACCGATCAATAGCTTGTATTTCCGTTTGATATACTGCAGGATTTCCGCATCGAATTTATCCCCAGCCATCCGTATGGATTGTGCTGTGACGATGTCACCCATGGAAAGAACAGCAACATCTGTTGTACCGCCGCCGATATCGACTACCATATTACCGCTCGGCTGGAAAATATCCATTCCTGCACCGATTGCAGCAATTTTTGGTTCTTCCTCCAAATATACTTTCTTACCGCCGGATTTTTCGGCAGCTTCCCTGATTGCTTTTTGTTCCACTTTTGTGATGTTGGTAGGGCAACAAATCAGCATGCGCGGTTTGGATAGAAAACCTTTTACATTGATCTTGTTGATGAAATAGCGGAGCATCGCTTCAGTTACATCAAAATCAGCGATTACGCCGTCCTTCAACGGACGAATCGCCTCAATATTTCCAGGTGTTCTGCCTACCATGCGTCGTGCTTCTTCCCCGACTTCAAGTACGTTTCCTGTAATTCTGTCCATCGCGACAACGGATGGTTCATTCAGAACGATTCCTTTTCCTTTTACATGTATTAGTACGTTAGCCGTACCGAGGTCAATTCCTATATCTCGTGCCAATATCCTCAGATCCTCCCTGTAAAGATAGAAACTTTGTCGCATCCGTTCGAGAACATAATGCTACTTATTTTATAGTGTAGCACAAAACATGGAGAATAGTAGCAATTTCTGAAAGAAAAGAAGGATAAAAGTAGGAATATTGGAAAGGGATTGGATGGACTTTTACAGGATGAAAGTTGGGTTTTAGGCAGGAGCGTCGGTATTCGTTTCCAGTTTATACTTCAGTTTGGTTGCTTCCCCGCCCCTCAAATGACGGATAGCTTTGTGATAATCAAGGATCTCCTTCACTTCATTGGCCAAATCGGGATTGATTTCCGGCAGTCTCTCTGTCAGGTCTTTATGAACGGTACTCTTGGATACACCGAATTCCTTTGCAATCACGCGAACTGTCTTCTTCGTCTCCACAATGTGCTTACCTATGCGCACCGTGCGCTCCTTGATATAATCATGCACAGCCCATGCCTCCTTAAGTTGACGGTTCTTGATGTTCATGAGACAAGATGAGAAGCGATGAAGTAATTCGGATATGTATTTTTCTTGTGAAAGTCATAGCTGTTTAGGCATCTGCCGCGTTGAGCGCTTCACACTCGTTCCCCTTCAAACACTTGCTTTGGTTTGTAACATCTTATTAGCTGCAAAGCTGTTTTATTCCATAAAAAAAGACCCTCTCAGCTTGTAGAGGGTCTGTCGTTATCTATTTTTTGGATTGCATACATAGGTAAACGGGAAAAATAGAAGTCTTTATGTCTGCGGATGAATTGGTGATAGGATGCTACTAAATAATCCTTATTTTGGTGGATGAGTCCATCGAAATATTTATAAAATGCCGTCTGTTTTTCAGGCCTCCATTTAGGATAACGCTTTCTTGCACTATCCACCTCGCCAAGCTGGAACTCAATATAAGCAAGCGCAATCGGGTCATCTGTCAAATACGTATGCAAAATCCCAAAGTGCGCAGCCACAATCGGCAGCACTTGCCGGTCGAGCAACTGTGTCAGCCATGAAATGTTATACTGTTTTGCCATCTTGCTGCCTTCTGCGAGATGAGAGAAGCTGGAAATCTTGTCGTCGAAAAGGAAGGTTAACCCCATCTTGTAATGCTGTACGGCACGCTGGCCTGGCAGATATGTATGTTGGAGAATGTTTCGGCTATGTTTTCTGGCTATGATCAATTCATTCCGTTTCCAATGGTACTGGAACAAGAGCTTGTCCATTCGGACAGTCATCATGATACGCAGGAAATAATCTTTGATGAGCATGATCGTCTCCTGTAATTCATCCAGGTAGTATCCGAGAGTATGATAATCGTGGCGATGAAAATGCTGATAAATCCTCCCGAACAAAACCAGAGCCTTCGCCTCCGGATAATTGGCTTGGTGGCGGCTCACCTGTCTTTCAAACTCATCACCTGGCAGCTTGTACGCCTGGTACTGGATTATCAGTTCGTACAAATGAGCATACGATCTGTTTCGCTGGTGCAGCGAGTTCTTATTTTTTTGTATCAGCAGCTGCAGTTCTTCTTCATAATAGTTCATCCCAAGAAAATCCATTGCCGCCAGCTGAACATCCGCAGATACAGAATGTACACAGAAACTCGCCGCCTGATCTACAACCTGCTTCACATCATGACTTGTCTCTACCAGCTGAATGAAAGACCAAAGATCTGACACCCTGCTTGATGCTGCTGAGAGCTTGCCCAAGTCAGTCGCATCCTTACGCAAACTGGATTGATTCAACGTTCCTTTCTCCTCTCACATTTCCCAATCTTACCTCCATGGAATCTCTTGACTTCGACTTTCATCTTGTGTTTTGCACCATTTCATTATTCCATCTTTTCAGATAATTACAAGCGGTTTCAAGGCTGATTCGTTCGACAAATTCTTAGGTTTCCTGGTTTTATTGTTGGACTGCTTTCTGCCTAAAAAAAGCACCCCGGGATCGGGGTGCTTCTGTCGAATCAAGTTTGTGCGGAAGAAGAGGAAGACGTAGCTTCGTCCTCTGGCTGCTCATCTTGTTCAGGGGATTTCTCTTCATCAGATGCGTCAGGTGTTTCTTCTGTATCACCAGATTCATCTGCAGGCGTTGCTTCAGCATCTGCATTTTCTTCTGCTGGAGCTTCAGCGTCCGTATTCTCTTCCGCTGGAGCATCTGTCTTAGGCTGTTCGTTCTGACCAGCTGTATCAGCTGTGTCTTCTTGTACTGCTTCTGTTTCTGTTTTCGCTTCCTGCAATTTGCTTACAGGCTGGTTGAAAAAGCTTTCCGGGTTAACAGGTGTATCGCCGTTCAGCACTTCAAAGTGTAGATGTGTCGCTTTATCTTTTGCAAATAGGCTCTGTCCTGCTGTTGCAAGGACATCGCCTTGCTTCACTTCTTGTCCTGCTTCTACTTTTACATCTTCCAGACTAGCATAGTATGTCACTACTCCGTTTTTATGCTCGATCTGCACAACGTTACCGTGCAAGGCATCTTCCTTCACTTCTGTCACAGTTCCGCTCAATGCGGCCAGGACATCGAAGGCTTCGCCATCAGCTGCAGCGTAATCCACTCCGGTGCTTTGATAGTATTTGTTGTCGTAGAGTACGAGTGCATTCTCTTGGGCTTCGCTGTCTGCTTTGTGATCATAGAATTTCGTCACGACTGTCGCTTCTGCATCTTCTGCTACAGGAGCTTTCACTACTTCATCTTGTTCTGCTACAGGAGTTGCTTCTTCATCGCCATTGAACCCTAGTGAATCGAAGATACCTTTATCTTCTTCTGCCTGCTCAGGCTCGTTTGTACCGCTCTGATACCACAATACTGCTGTTAAAAGCAAAGCGGAAATACCAAGATACAACGCTGGGAAAAACCATTTTTTACGGAAAAGACGTTTCCACTTAGATTTTGAAACGCTATTTTTTTCCTTCATAGATCATCACCTCTGCAACCATTGTCGTCACAAAGATAGATTCCTATACATGCGTTTCAGAAAAATTTTCCAACACTACTTGGACACAAGCTTGGCGCCCTCTGCCGGCAGTTTATCAATCTCGATATCCTTGTAATAGTACGTCAGGATATCCTTATACGATTTACCTTCAGCAGCCATGCCATTCGCACCATATTGGCTCATTCCGACGCCATGACCATATCCCTTCGTTTGGAAGACGAGATGCTCATCCTTCATCGATAAGGTGAAATCTGTCGATTTAAGTCCCAGTTTTTCGCGAATCTCTCTGCCAGTGAAGTGCTTGCCGCCAATTTCCACGTCAGAAACGCGCTGGCTGCTATTGCGTTTGAGTTCACCTGGTGGTTTATTCGGATCGATTTCAACACCGAGAAGCTTCTCTGCTTCTTCCATTCCAATCACTTTTTGATCTTCAAATTTCGGTGATTGCAAATCCCATGGACTTTCCACCGATTTTAAATATGGCAGCGGATTTTCCCAATAGTCCTCCGCGTTTTCCGTGTACCCATTGCTTGTGGAGAAAAAAGAAGGTGTAATCGGTTCCCCGTCATACGTGATAATCTCACCGCTTGTTCCTTCTACAGCTTCTGTCAGTTTCGTCATTTTGTTCTCATAATCCTTGCCCCATGCCTGGCGGAGTTCCTCTTCATTCTTATATACTTGGTCGCTGGTAGAATCGGATACCTCGATTGCTTCCGGTTTCTCTGCTTGATGATCTTCCATATAACGCACAACATATGTCCGTGCCGCGACAGCTTGTGCTTTGAGAGCTTCCAGTTCGAAGTCGGCGGGCATCTCGGAAGCGACGACACGTGTCACATACGTCTCAAGCGGCACCGTTTCCACTGTGTTGCTTGCTGTGCGGCTCACTTCCACCGCCACACTGGCTGTTTCTTTAACCTCTTTTTCTTGTTCCATTGCTGTAGCCGTCCTCTCCATTCCACCGGGGTCTATAAATGGTACTACAATCAATGTGGGGAGCGCCACGATGACAGCGAATAAACAGACAATCAACATGGTGATGGTGACGTGGGACTTGAGACGCCGCTTTGTGCTGGGTTTCTTATTTTGCATAGAGGACCTCCTTATCTGCCTGCTGGTCTACTCTTTACTCTATGTATCTTCTGTGGATTGCTAGAACATCTGCCCATAAAAAAATAGAGTACCCGCGGGCACTCTATCAGCTCCAATATCTTCTGACGGCACAAAGCTCTGTTTCATACTCTGTCCCAGCCAAATGCAGCACTTCAATTTGTTTTCCTGTTTTCGGGGCATGCAGCATTTGCCCATTTCCATAATAGAAGCCAACATGGTGGACACGGCCTTTGCCATTTTCATAAGCGAAGAATAGCAAATCCCCCGGTTTTGCTTGATCCAAGCTCACTGCTTTCCCTTGCAGAGCCTGCGCACTGGCATCCCGTGGAATGGCGTACCCGCCGGCAAGATGCATATTGTGGGCAAATCCGGAGCAATCGTAGCCCCAGCTGCTCATACCGCCCCATAGATAGTCGAGTCCAATGAATTGTTCTGCATACATAATCAGGGCCTTGCCATCTTCCTGACGCGCAGTCCAGAGGCGGCTTTCCGACTTGGAAATCCTTCCCCGGCCAAGCGGTGTCAAAACAGTAAATGCCGTTCCTGAATCTTCAACTAAAGGAAGCTTTGTCAAAAAACTGAGCTGCATTACTTCACTGGTATCTTCTATCAGAATCGTGCTTTGCTTTGCTCGCACTTCAATCATATGTTCTGATTGCGGCAGCGGATCTGCAAGCTGACGGGCAGGTACCCAGCCCGGATAGCCTTGTGGATTTTTGGGCGTTGACTGGGAAGGTATCACTACTTTAACCCAGTCATCCTTACTTTCCGTTTCCCATACTGTCATACCGAATAGCACTTGGGATTGAAGCAGGTTGTTTTCATGCAGCTCCAATTTGTCGGTATGGGAAAGCTCATGCACCCAGCGTGATGGATCAGATGGATTAGCCACAATCGATGTATCTATTTGCCTGGAGGAGTCCGGATCTGTCCAAAGATTAGCGACGGAAACAGCGATTACCCTTTCTTTCATATAACCTCCTCTCCTTGGACATCCACTGCCAGGATACCGAGCCCTGGCGATGCATTGAGCAGCAGTCTGCTACCTTCATATCGGACGCCGCCTGTAACGATATCCTCCCGGAGCATGAGCGGTGCATCAAAATCGACCCGTGTAATATGCTGCTGACTGGCAGCCAGATGCGCTGCTGCACTGATACCAATTCGGGATTCGATCATACAGCCGACCATGCATTCTACACCATAAGAGCGAGCGATACGGGCGATATCCAGTGCAGGCTGAATGCCGCCCGCTTTCATCAATTTGATATTGAGCAAGTCAGCCGCACGCATTTCCAGCAGCGCAAGGGCATCCTGCGGGGAAAATAAGCTTTCATCAGCCATGACTGGTGTCTGGACATTTGCTGTTACATACTGTAATCCCTTCAAATCTGCAGCAGCTGTGGGCTGTTCCACAAGTTCGATAGCAAGGTCCATATCCTCCATCCTGCTGATGGCACGGACTGCGGTTTTCCTATCCCACCCTTGGTTTGCATCAAGACGAAGCGTGATACTGCTGCCAACTGCCTCCCGAACTGCTTGGAGCCGTCTTAAATCCGTTTCGATATCATCTTTGCCAACTTTTATTTTTAAGGTGCTGAAACCATCCCCTGCATAGCCTGATGCATCTGACGCCATTTCCGATGGTGTATTGACGCTGACAGTATAATCTGTTTCCAATGTATCCTGTGCCCCGCCAAGCAGCTGATATAACGGCATACCAGCATATTGTGCAATACAGTCATGCAATGCCATATCCACTGCCGCTTTGGCGCTTGTGTTCCCAACAAGGCAGTTTTGCAGTTTATCAAATAAAACATCCCGTTCCAGTAATGACATGCCGATGATGGCTGGTTTGATAACTGCTTCCACAGCATAACGAATGCTTGCTAAGCTGTCCCCAGTGATCACATGCGTCGGTGGTGCTTCCCCCCAGCCAATCACACCATCATCTGTTGTTACTTTCACAACGACAGCCTCTGCAACCGTTACTGTTCGCAATGCTGTCTTGAAGGCTTTTTTCAAAGGGACGGCTGATTGGTATACATCTATTCTAGCTATCTTCATGCTGTAACTCCTGCCTCTACGCGCAGAGTTTTTGTTTTGGTATCCATCGTTGCTTCCGTTCCAAGCGGCACTGTGATATTCGGATTGCAGTGCCCGATACGAAATCCTTTCAATACTGGTTTTTCCAAGTCAGTCAGGTAATCAACAAGGACTTGGTCAAATGAGAGCGATGTTTCCGGATCTTTTGACTCACAATCAGTAAAATCCCCGATAAGGATGCCTGCCGCCTGCTCCAGTTTGCCTGCCATCTTCAGTTGATTCAGCATACTGTCGATTTTATATGGTGGTTCAGAAACATCTTCCAACAAAAGCAGCTTGCCCTTTGTATCAATTTCATCTGGTGTACCGAGCGTGCTAGTCAGCAAGGATAGATTCCCGCCGACTAATGCTCCTGCAGCCTTGCCATGTACAATAGCCTCCAGCGGGGAAATTGCTGTAGTATAGACAACATCCTGGGGTGTAAAGAACTGCTGCAGCAAATCATAGCTCAGTTTGGCAAAGTCAGATTCCCCCATGTCGTGAGCCACCATAGGACCATGGAAAGTAATCAGCCCCGTCCGCTGCCGGATCACTGTATGTAGATACGTTATATCACTGTACCCAAGCAGTACTTTCGGGTTTTCTTTGATAGCTTCATAGTCAAGCATTTCGACAATCCGACCAGAACCATAGCCGCCTCTGCTGCAAATGATTCCTTTTACTTCATCATCTTTGAACATATCGTTCAGATCTGCGGCTCGATCACTGTCAGTACCGGCAAGATAGCCATTTTTATCATACACATGCTTTCCCAGCTTCACATGCAGACCTAACGCTTCCACAATCTTGATCCCCTGCTCGAGTTCCTCGCGTTTAATCGGACCTGCTGGTGATACAATCCCGATTGTATCTCCTTTTTTCCACACAGATGCTTTCATCATTATCTCCTCCCAGTCTATATGTATGGTATGACAGACGGAAGAGAAGTGGTTCTCACCACTTCTCTTCCTCTGCTTTATTCAATATCCGCCCATTTCAGCTCCAAGTAGCCGACTGGGTGCATGATGACATTCTTTACATTCGTCTTTTGCAAGTACACATGCTGATAAAAGTGAAGCGGTACGATCGGCATTTCATCCATCAATATTTTCTCTGCTTCCATCAGCATCTCGTAACGTGCTGCCTCATCGCTTTGTGTTTTCGAATCCGCAATTAATTTATCGTATTCTTCATTGGACCAGCCTGTACGGTTAGAAGAGGATTCCGTTGTAAAGCTTTCCAGGAAGTTAACCGGATCACCGTAATCCGCCAAGAAGGATCCCCGGAACAACTGATAGACAAGTTTCGTCTGCTCTTCGCTGAACACACTGGATTCAACTGTCTGCAATGTTACGTCAACACCTAGGTTTTCGGAAAGCATATTCTGCACGCCTTCTGCCAAGCGTTCATTTTCTGTATTTGTACCGTATGTCAGTGTCACAGCAGGCAGTTCATCCCAGCCTTCTTCCGCCATGCCTTCTTCCAGCAATTTCTTCGCTTCGGCTGGATCATCTTGGACCAAGTCCCCATTCTCTTCACGGAAATCGCCGCCATCTGGTGTTTCAAAGCCATATGGTACGAAGCTGCGTGCAGGCTGCTCGCCAATACCGCGGACAAACTCGACGATATCATCACGATTCATTGCCATTGCAAATGCTTTACGGATTTTCTCATTTGTAAAAGGTTCTTTTTGTACATTGAAGCGGAGGAATTGGTCACCGGCCTGTACCTCGGTTACCAGCTCATCACTTTCCATCAGTTCCTTCGCATTATCTGCCGGGATGGAGGATCTATCCAAGTCACCGCTCTGATACATCTGATATTCTGTATTTCGATCGGCAACCATTGCCCAGTTCACTTGATCAAGGTTCACCGTGCCAGCATCCCAATATTCCGGGTTTTTGACCATGATCAGCTCTTTATCATGCGACCAGCTGTCGATTTTGAATGGACCGTTGCTCACGTATGTGTCTGCTTCTGCGAACCATTCCGGGTTTTCTTCTGCAACCTTTTCATTGACTGGGAAGAAAGCAGGGTTAGTCAATAGGTTCAGGAAGTATCCTGTAGGTGCTGTAAGTGTCACCTTGAATGTCTTTTCGTCGACTGCCTCAATGGCAACATCATCCGCACTGCCTTCACCGCTGTTAAACGCTTCGGCTCCTTCGATCACATATGCCAGGAATGCCGGCTGATAAGCTTGTTCCGGATCAAGCATGTGCTTCCATGCGTAGACAAAATCATTAGCGGTAACGTCATCACCGTTGGACCATTTGGCATCGTCACGAAGATGGAACGTATACTCCTTGCCGTCTTCGCTGACATCCCAACTCTCCGCAATCGCTGCTTGTGGCTGGTGCGTTTCATCAAGACGTGTAAGCCCCTCCATCAAGTTGTTGACCATGACCCACGATACGCTGTCGAAGCCTTCAGGCGGATCAAGAGATGTAGGCTCCTGTCCGTTATTAAGACGCAGGACTTTCTTGTCCTCTCCTTCCTCCCCACCGCCGCTGCCGCCGGCGCTGTTGTTCGCAGTACACGCAGAAAGTAAAAGGACCAATGCAGCAAGACAAGCAATCATAGATAATTTCCAGTTTCTTTTCATCACTTTTCCCCCTTGAAATATGATCAGACTGGCTGCCGTTTGGCGCGTGCATCCTGCAGCCAGCATTCCACCTGATGTGAATCGGAAAGATAACTGGTGCCAGGATGCACATTCGCACATACTTGCATCGCATGTGCACAGCGAGCAGTAAACGGACAGCCTTTCGGCGGTGCAAACAAATCCGGCGGTGTCCCGTCGATTGGCTGCAGGATATCTTCCTTCATATCGAGTCGAGGCACAGATTGCAGCAACCCGATTGTATAAGGGTGCTGCGGACGATAGAAGATATCCTCTTTGTCCCCGGTTTCAACGATTTTCCCCCCGTACATGACAGCGACACGGTCTGCAACACGGGCAACAACACCAAGGTCATGTGTGACAAGAATGATCGATACTCCTGTCTTTTCCTGGATTTCCTTGAACAGCTCCATGATCTGTGCCTGGATGGTCACATCTAGTGCTGTCGTAGGTTCATCAGCGATGAGCAAATCCGGTTCGCATATAAGTGCCATGGCTATGACAATCCGCTGCCGCATCCCGCCGCTGAATTGATGTGGATACTGCTTCAGCCGGCTTTCCGGATTGGCTATACCGACTAAACGGAGCATTTCCAAGGCCTTTGTCTTTGCTTCGCCTGTGCTCGCTGATGTATGCTGCTTCAGGCCTTCAGTCAACTGGTCACCGACAGTCAAAGTAGGATTGAGTGCTGTCATCGGATCCTGGAAGATCATTGAAATGTCCACACCCCGGATAGCGCGCATTTCCTTTTTAGATGTTTGCACAAGATCTTTACCTTTGAAACGAATGGAACCTCGGACAATCTTACCTGATGGAGATGGGATAAGCTGCATGATGCTGTTGCTCGTGACGCTTTTTCCGCTCCCCGATTCTCCGACAATGGCCAGTGTCTCTCCTTTTTTCAAATACAGATTTACACCTCTGACAGCCTGGACAGTTCCGCCATATGTCGAGAAATGCACATGCAAGTCTTCAATTTCAAGTATCTTTTCCATTCTGTCACCTCCTCAGCTTCGGATCGAATGCATCCCGTAAGCCATCACCCAGTACATTGAAGGCGAACATTGTCAAACTGATGAACAATGCCGGGAAGAACAACAGCCACCAATCTCCAGAGAGAATTGCGGACAGACCATCATTGGCCATCGATCCCCAGCTTGCATTCGGCGCCTGTATACCAAGGCCCAGGAAACTCAGGAACGCTTCAGCGAAAATTGCCGATGGTACAGTCAGCGTGATCTGTACGATGATCGGGCCCATCGTATTTGGCAGTAAGTTCTTGCGGATGATTCGACCGGTACTTGCTCCTAATGTTTTGGATGCAAGCACATATTCATGGTTGCGCAGCTGCATCACCTGGCCGCGGACGATCCTGGCCATGCCTATCCAGCCCGTGATCGTCAGAGCTACAATGATTGTGAATAGACTCGGTCCCATCACAACAAGCAGCAGGATAACTACTAGCAAATGCGGCAATCCGTAGAGCACTTCGATGATGCGCATCATGACACTGTCCGTACGCCCGCCTTTGTAGCCGGCGACACCGCCATAAATGATACCTATAAAGAGATCGATCAAGGCAGCTGCTACACCGACAAACAGCGAGACACGTGCTCCGTGCCAAAGACGAGTGAACACATCACGTCCCAAATTATCGGTGCCGAACCAATGCGCTGCAGATGGTGCCAAGTTCTGGTTCCGTAATGCCCCTTCCGAGATGGAGTACGGCGAGAAAATCGGAGCAAAGACTGCTGCGAGGATCAGCACGATTAGAAAGAATAGCCCAGTTATAGCTAGCCGGTTTTGCTTCAACCGCAGCCATGCATCTTTGTAGAAAGACAAACTTGGACGGGATACTTCTTCCGCTTTGTTCAAATCCTTCTCTATCGGCTGGAACCATTCATCCGGAATTTGCTCTCCAGTCGTCCCGATTGGTCTATTTGGATGTTCCATATCAGCTGCCTCCTTTCTTATGCAGCTTGATTCTTGGATCCAGGATGCTGTACACGATATCGACTAGGAAAAGCATAAAAATGAGAAAGGCACTGTAGAAAACAGTCGTTCCCATAATGACCGGATAATCACGGTTATTGATACTTTCAACAAAATACTTTCCCATACCAGGTATGGCAAAAATACGTTCTATAACGAATGTACCTGTCAGAATCGCCGCCACTAATGTTCCAAGAATGGTCACTACGGGCATCAATGCATTGCGCAAAGCATGCTTGATCACGATTTTAGCAGGGGACAGGCCTTTTGCCCGTGCTGTCTTGATATAATCCTGTGTCAGGACTTCCAGCATGCTCGATCTTGTCAAACGCGCAATGATTGCTGTAGGCCCTGTAGCCAAAGCAATAATTGGCATGATCATATGCATCGGTGAAGACCAGGTTGCTGCTGGCAAAAGCTGCAGATTGACAGCGAGCTGCTGAATCAGCAATGTTGCCAGGATGAAGTTCGGAATGGAAATACCCAATACGGCCAATGTCATCGCAATATAATCTATAATGCCGTTGTGTTTTAACGCGGCCAGGACACCTAATGTAATACCGGAAATAAGGGCGATGGTAATTGTCCACATGCCGAGTTCGGCTGATATCGGGAACCCGCGGCCAAGCAAATCATTCACTGTTTCTGTCGGCTGCTTGATGGATGGCCCGAAATCGAAGGTTGCCAAGGATTTGAGCCAGATACCATATTGAACGATCATCGGCTCATCCAAATGATAATGTGCATTCAAGTTTTCCTGAACAGCTTCACTCGTACTCCGGTCCTGTGTCGTGAACGGATTCCCCGGAATGCTGTGCATCAAGATGAATGTCAGTGTCGCAATAACGAAAATGGTTGCTATCATGATTACAAAACGGCGAATCAGATATATCGCCATAAGCTGTCACTCCTAACTGAAGGTCGTATGCATTGCCAGCTCTGTCATGACGAGCATGGCACGATACGCTTCGATGATGTCTTTGGCAGGAAAAGCGACTATGGTTGTACCTGGCTCGATAGAGGTGCCTGGCATCAAATGGGCCCACTCTGCTTGACCGTAGTTGGTGAATTCGATACGCAGGACAATTTCATCCGGCGGAACGAGCGGTTCCGCTACCGCGACTCTTTCCATCGCTTTTTTCACCTTTTCACGAAGAAGCTTGCTGGCCTTCTTCGGCGTCAGCGTCAAGACGGCAGAGCGCGATAATGTCTGTTTGACTGGTGCTGTCACAACGCCTGGGATAAGATGTTCTGCTTCCATGCACGCTTGATCATCACCTGCGACCAGCAGGACCGGCACACCGCAATGGCCAGCGACATATGCATTGAAACCCAGTTCTCCGATTGGCTCATCATTCAGAAAAAAGTTGCGTACCCCATGAATCATGCTGTGGGACATCACACCGAACTGTCCTGCTCGCGCATGATAGCCGGAAAACATCGCACCTGAAAAGCTTCCGTCCAGACTTTGAACCATTGAAAGCGGTTTCACTTCACCAGATATCAAATAAGCCTCTTCATGTAATTCCTCTACCAACAGGTTGTTCATTTTAGAATGGCTGTCATTGACAAGAACATATTCTGCACCTGCATCAATCGCTGCATCGATGATGCTATTTGTTTCTGCTGTCATAATCCGTCTTGCCCGTTCATAATTATGTTTTGAGCTATCCACATATGTATAGTCCGGTAAACCTACGATTCCTTCCATGTCTACCGATAAGTATAATTTCATCCCATCCCTCTCTCCTGAACTTTCTATATTAGTTGAATTTTCTAAATAATTATAGCATAGCCCAATACAGTTAGGAAGAAGAATTACCAATTTGTAGGGAAGGCTTTCTTACAAAGACATAAAAAAATAAGCCCCTTCTTACAAAGGGACTTATCTTTATCAGCATTAATAAGTTGTCGTTTCTTCGATTGCAGCAGCTGCTTCTTCGAACACTTCATCATTCACGCGTTCGATGTCTGCACCAAGTGCTGCCAGTTTACCATGGAAATTAACGTAACCGCGATCCAAGTGCTTAAGCTCTGTAACACGCGTATAACCATCTGCAATCAAACCTGCCAGGATAAGAGCTGCTCCAGCGCGCAAATCTGTTGCTGCTACTTCAGCACCTTGCATGTTTGTTGGACCTTCCATGATAACACTGCGGCCCTCGATTTTAATCTTAGCATTCATGCGGCGGAATTCCTCCACATGCATGAAGCGATTCTCGAATACTGTTTCTGTGATGATGCTGGTGCCTTCTGCACATAGCATCAAAGCCATCATCTGTGACTGCATATCTGTCGGGAATCCTGGGTGTGGCAGTGTTTTAACATCTGTCGCTGTCAATTTGTCAGGACCGATAACACGAATGCCATTTTCTTCTTCCTTGATGATAACACCCATTTCTTCCATTTTGGCAGCAGCAGCACGCACATGCTCCATTTCGATGCCTTCAATCAGGACATCACCTTTCGTGATTGCGGCTGCAACCATGAAAGTACCTGCTTCGATTCGGTCCGCGATCATGACATGCTCAGCGCCTGTCAGTTCTTCGACACCTTCGATGCGGATTGTTTCTGTACCAGCGCCAACGATTTTCGCACCCATCGCATTCAGATAGTTTGCTAGATCGACAATCTCAGGCTCTTTCGCACAGTTTTCCAGAATCGTTGTTCCTTCAGCCAATGCGGCTGCTGTAATGATGTTCTCTGTTGCACCTACACTAGGTACATCCAGATATATTTTAGCGCCCTGCAGGCGTCCTTCAGTACTTAATTCTACATAGCCGTTGCCGACCTGTACACTAGCTCCCATCGCTTCGAACCCTTTCAGGTGCTGATCGATTGGCCGGGAACCAATTGCACAGCCACCCGGCAATGCAACTTTCGCATGACCGAAACGTGCCAATAATGGACCTAGAACCAATACAGATGCCCGCATCTTCCGGACATACTCGAAAGGTGCTTCTGTTGTCATCTGCTTTGTGGCATCGACAGTGATTGTTCCATTGCTGAATTCCACCTCAGCACCCATGCTGCGTAACACTTCATTGATCGTAAATACATCGGCTAAAGCCGGGACATTAGTAATAACACTTTTTCCTTTACTTGCAACTATACTTGCTGCGATGACAGGCAGTACGGCATTCTTCGCACCTTCGACCTTGACAGATCCTTTAAGCTGCCTTCCACCACGGACGATGATTTTTTCCAAGTTACATTCTCCTCCGCGTCCAATTTCACTATATTAATATTCAGTCGTTATGATAGGCGTTCCTACAGTTACGGTTGATTGCCCATTCCCATCATGCAGCGCAAGCTGGATATTCATGTTGTCTGCTAAGGAACGGCTGGCTTTCAATTGTGTTGTATATCCTGTTGTCGTAGTGTAAACGTTATCTTGCATATTCGTTAGTGGTTGAACATCTAATTTTTCCATGACATTCTGAAACAAAATACCACCGCTTATTTTATCACCGAAACCCGCTTTGAGACAAGCGAATTTTGTCGCATTATACGTGAAAAATCGCGATTCTGCCGCAGCTGTCAGGTCTTGGACAGATTGTTGCACATTTTCTGTCCATTCCGAACCGGAAACAGTATAGATAAGTTCTGCTTGGTATGCCTTATCTGTAGGTACTACCAGCAATATACGTTCGGCAATGGCATTTTGTTTATGGGGGGTATGTACCAGAAATTTTGTAGCTTTTTCCGTTTTTTCTTTCACAATAGTCCCCGTGCTTTCTAATTCCATCATTCTTTCTTTGATATCATCCCGGGAAATAGCCTCTCGTATTGTAATTTCAAAGGATAAAAGCTCGGTCCCTTCACTATCCAATACGTCATACATACGATTAACATCCTCCGTTACGTCAGCTGTTACGGCTCCGCGTGATTCGAGACTGTTACCTACCAGCATAATGATGATTACGATCAAACCAAGATAATGTTTCATTTTTCTTTCTCCCCTGTCCGCCCATTTTAGAAACAGTATGAACAGAGAGAAAAAAGCTTATACATGTATGCTAGATTACTAGAGTAGATACTGGAGCTGTTTGGTCCAGTTGACCAGTTGGAGGAATACGTTGCTTACAGTTGTCCCGATAACAATCGTCAGGAGAATAAGCAGCATCCGGGCTTCAAAGACTTTCCCTTTCTTTATTAATGCATCTACATTGACCCCCATCAATATACGCCAAGTAATTGCCATAAAAGCTATGTGGGAAACTATCCCCAGCATCGCATCCTGTCCTAATACCGCAAACATGAAATACAGCTCCTTCACGGATAAACAGGTTTACGCGCGCTATTTGGCACATAATACCTTGATATCCTAATTTCCGTACTATTAAACTCGATTCCTTCAAATTATAACGGCATTTGCCAAACCCCGCCATCATTTATTGCCCAGGAAATGAAATAAAAAAAAACAGCATTCCTTGTCGGAATGCTGTTTTTATCAACGGGCATGGGACGCGACTTCAAGTCGGTTTATTGCCCGGTTAAGCGCTTGTTCAGCGCGGATTTGGTCCAAGTTAGCCTGCTTATCCTGCAGACGTTTCTCAGCGCGTTGCTTCGCCTGTTCTGCACGGTCCACATCAATGTCACTTGCTCTTTCGGCTGATTGAGCAAGAATCGTGATCCTGTCCGGACGGACTTCAAGAAAACCGCCGCTTACAGAAACATAATCTGTGCGACCTTGGATCTGTAGACGAACCGAGCTAACCTTCAATGGCGCTACCAACGGAATGTGACCTGGCAAGATACCAAGTTCACCATTTTCCGCTGTACAGCTAACCATTTCATAGTCTTCTTCCAGAACAGGGCCATCAGGAGTAACAATGCTTGTTGTTACGGTACTCATCAGGAGCCCCTCCTATCCTACTATTACATGATTGCTGCTTACTGGTTAACGCCAGCTTTTTCAAGCACTTCTTCGATACGTCCAACAAGACGGAAAGCATCTTCCGGGATGTGATCGTATTTACCTTCAAGAATTCCTTTGAAGCCTGCAACTGTTTCTTTTACAGGTACATAAGAACCTTTTTGGCCTGTGAACTGCTCCGCAACGTGGAAGTTCTGAGAAAGGAAGAACTGTACGCGGCGTGCACGTGCAACGACAAGTTTGTCTTCTTCGCTAAGCTCATCCATACCAAGGATTGCAATGATATCCTGCAATTCACGGTAACGCTGCAATGTTTGCTGCACTTGACGTGCAACATTGTAATGTTCTTCTCCGACTACGTTCGCATCCAATGCTCTGGATGTAGAAGCAAGTGGATCTACGGCAGGGTAGATACCTTGTTCGGATAGTTTACGGTCAAGGTTTGTTGTTGCATCCAAGTGAGCGAAAGTTGTAGCCGGAGCCGGATCTGTATAGTCATCGGCTGGTACATATACTGCTTGGATGGAAGTAACGGAACCTACATTTGTAGATGTGATACGCTCTTGCAGCTGACCCATCTCTGTAGCAAGTGTCGGCTGGTAACCTACTGCTGATGGCATACGGCCAAGCAATGCGGATACCTCGGAACCTGCTTGTGTGAAACGGAAGATGTTATCGATGAACAGAAGTACGTCCTGACCTTCTTGGTCACGGAAGTGCTCTGCCATTGTCAAACCAGTCAAGGCAACACGCATACGTGCTCCAGGTGGTTCGTTCATCTGACCGAAGACCATTGCAGTCTTCGCGATAACGCCGGAGTCCTTCATCTCGAAGTACAAGTCGTTACCTTCACGAGTACGCTCACCAACACCAGCGAATACGGAAATACCGCCGTGTTCTTGTGCGATGTTGTTGATCAATTCCTGGATAAGTACAGTTTTACCTACACCTGCACCACCGAAGAGACCGATCTTACCACCTTTGATATATGGAGCAAGCAAGTCGACAACTTTGATACCTGTTTCAAGGATCTCAGTTTCTGTTGCAAGGTTTTCGAATGCTGGTGCTTCACGGTGGATAGGATCTTTCTTGATTTCGCCTTGGATAGGCTCATCCAAGTCAATTGTTTCACCTAATACGTTGAAAATACGTCCTAGTGTAGCTTCCCCTACAGGTACGCTGATAGCTGCTCCTGTATCCACTACTTCTTTCCCGCGCTGTACGCCTTCTGTAGAAGACATCGCGATTGTACGAACACTATCGTCACCAAGGTGAAGAGCTACTTCCAATGTCAAAGAAGAAGTTTCGTTCACTTGGACAACTAGTGCATTATAGATGGCAGGCAGGTGGCCGTTAGGGAAACGTACGTCCACAACCGGACCCATAACCTGCGTAATGATACCTTTGCTCATCTGGACCCCTCCTATCTGTATTCTTAGGATTGCTGCGCAGCCGCTCCGCTGACAATCTCACTGATTTCTTGTGTAATAGCTGCTTGACGTGCCCGGTTATAAGTAAGCGTCAGATCATCAATCCGTTCGTTAGCGTTGTCTGTCGCGCTTCTCATTGCTGTCATACGTGCAGCGTGCTCACTTGCTTTCGCATCAAGCAACGCGCCGTAAATCAAGCTCTCGGCATATTGAGGCAGCAATACTTTTAAAATTTCTTCTGCATTTGGTTCGAACTCGTACATGCTCTGTACGGAACGCGGACCTTCCGAAGAAAGATCTGTTAATGGAAGCAGCTTCTGGGAAGTTACTTCCTGGGAGATAGCACTGTTGAAATGGTTGTAGAATAGTACCAATTCATCAATTTCTTCTTCCAGGAACATTTCCACTGCTTCAGATGCGATCTGCTTGATATCAGCAAAGTCCGGCTGATCAGGCAGTCCGATGATTTCTTTGGCGATCGGCAGATTGTTCTTCTTGAAGAAGTCCCGTCCGAAACGTCCGGCAGCAATCACCGTATATTCATCTGGAGAAGCGTGCTGATGCTGGATGGTACGATATACTTCGCGGATAACGTTGTTATTGTAACCGCCAGCCAGACCGCGGTCAGCCGTGATGACAAAATAACCTGTCTTCTTGACTGCACGTGTCTGCAGCATTGGGTGTGTCGCGTCGCCTGATGCGGCTATCTGCGTCACAACCTCCTGTATTTTCTCGCTATATGGTACAAAAGCTTTTGCATTCTGCTCTGCCCGTGTCAGTTTGGACGCGGAAACCATTTGCATTGCTTTTGTGATTTGTTTCGTCTTTTTGGTAGAGTTGATTTTACTCTGGATATCTCTTAAGGATGCCAAGGCGCATGCAGCCTCCCTTCGTAAGGAATACGTGCAGCATTCCGAAATTTATAGAAATGTTAGTTTACGACGAATGTCTTCTTGAATGCTTCGATCGCATTGTTAAGCTGATCAGAATCAGCTGGGTTGCCAGTCTCACGGATGCCTTTCAGCAAGTCCGCTTGATTTGCAGCAAACCAAGTGTGGAATTCATTCTCGAAACGAACAATTTGCTCAACCGGAATATCATCCAAGTAGCCATTTACTAGTGCGTAGATAATCGTTACTTGCTTCTCAACGGATAGCGGCTGATGCAAGCCTTGTTTCAGTACTTCTACAGTACGTGCTCCGCGGTTTAGACGGGACTGGGTAGCCGCATCCAAGTCGGAACCAAACTGTGCGAATGATTCAAGCTCACGGAATGCAGCCAAATCAAGACGCAATGTACCGGCAACCTTCTTCATTGCTTTGATCTGTGCTGATCCACCTACACGGGATACAGATAGACCTGGGTTGATCGCTGGTCGTACACCTGAGAAGAACAAATCGGACTGCAAGAAGATCTGTCCATCCGTGATGGAGATAACGTTTGTTGGGATATAAGCGGAAATATCACCAGCTTGTGTTTCTACGAACGGCAATGCTGTGATGGAACCGCCGCCTTTCGCGTCACTTAGCTTCGCTGCACGCTCCAACAGACGGGAGTGCAAGTAGAATACATCCCCTGGGAAAGCTTCACGGCCTGGAGGACGTTTAAGAAGCAAGGAAAGCTCACGGTATGCTGCTGCTTGTTTGGAAAGATCATCGTATACGATCAAGACGTGCTTGCCGTTGTACATGAACTCTTCACCCATAGCAACACCTGCATATGGTGCCAGGTAAAGCAATGGTGCAGGATCGGAAGCACCTGCCGCTACTACGATTGTGTAATCAAGTGCGCCATGCTTACGAAGTGTTTCTACTGTACCGCGTACAGTGGATTCCTTCTGTCCGATTGCTACGTAGATACAGATCATATCTTGATCATGCTGGTTAAGAATTGCATCAATAGCAACAGATGTCTTACCAGTCTGACGGTCACCGATGATCAGCTCACGCTGACCGCGGCCCACAGGTACTAGTGCATCGATCGCTTTGATACCAGTCTGAAGCGGCTCATGAACGGATTTACGATCCATTACGCCTGGTGCCGGGGATTCGATTGGACGAGTGCTGCTAGCTTCGATTGGACCTTTGCCATCGATCGGCTGCCCTAACGGGTTAACAACACGGCCGATAAGCTCTTGGCCAACAGGAACTTGCATGATGCGTCCTGTACGACGAACTTCGTCTCCTTCACGGATGCCTTTGTATTCACCAAGAATAACGACACCGACATTTGATTCTTCCAAGTTCTGTGCAAGTCCCATGACACCGTTAGAGAACTCGATCAATTCTCCGGACATTACATTGTCCAAGCCATGGACACGTGCGATACCGTCACCAACTTGAATAACAGTACCAACATCACTTACTTCTATTTCAGCGTCATAACTTTCGATTTGCTGTTTGATCAACGCGCTGATTTCTTCAGCTTTCATGCTCATGCGGTCTCACCTCTATCCTTATTTGCTCACATTTACTAGATTTCGTTCGATACGATTCAGCTTGTTTTTAATCGAGCTGTCGTAGATTGTATTGCCGATCCGTACTTTCAAACCGCCTAGCAGTGTCGGATCAATCTTGTTATCGATGGAAACAGCTTGTTTGCCGAGCTTTTTCGCAAATGTCTCCGCCACTGTCTGACGCTCCGCTTCGGAAAGCTCCCGGACAGAATAAACTGTCGCTTGTGCAGTTCCTTGCTTTTCGTCGTACAACATTTGGAAAGCATCCGCCACTTGCGGGATGCTGCTGATACGTCCAGCATCCAAAAGCAGTTTCAGCGTATTGCGAACTTCGATGCTTCCTGCAGCGAAGCTAGTTTCGATCAATGCTTTCTTTTTGTCCAAGCCAATCTTAGGCTCTGAGAGGAACCGGAGGAAAGCAGCATCGTTTTGTGCCACTTGCTTCGCTGTGTGCAATTCCGCTCGCACGGTTTCCACGATATCGCGGTTCTCTGCTACTTCGAACAGCGCTTCTGCGTATCGTTTTACAATGGTCACATCACGCATAGCTTATCGCTCCAATTCTTTCACATAGTCACTGATAAGCTTGTCCTGATCGTCGGAAGAAATTTCTTTCTCGATGATTTTGCTTGCGATCTGTACGGAAAGGGATGCCACTTGTGCTTGCAATGCCTGCATTGCTTTTTCCTTTTCGTTTGCGATATCTTCGACCGCTGCGTCTTTCAGGCGCTCAGCTTCACGGCGCGCTGCAGCGATGATATTCTCTTCCTGCTGCTGTGCCGCTTTTCTTGCGTCTTCTATGATAGATTGTGCTTCTGCACGTGTTTGTTTCAATTCCTCTGCTGCAGTTTTAGCTGCTGCTTCGGCTTCCTTGCGGCTAGCTTCTGCCGTATCAATCTCGTTAGAGATATATTCCTGGCGGTCCTGCATGACTTTCAATAATGGTTTCCATGCGAACTTCTTAAGAAGCGCCAGCAGGATGATGAAGCTGATAAGTTGAATCAACATGCTACCGATAGGTAATCCACCTACTGCAGCACCAATCGTAAGTGTTTGCAACTGTGCCACTCCTTTCGAGCTGAACTGTTCTTTTCCCAGTCATATCTGGGGCTTTACAAAAAGAATGGCGAATATTCAAGATATAGAATTTCGCCATTCATTCAAATTATAGAGTACTTGCGATAGGTGAATTACATTACCATGAACGCGATAACTAGGGCGAAGATAGGAATAACCTCTACTAGTGCGACCCCGATGTACATTGTAGTTTGAAGTCTTCCAGCAAGTTCAGGCTGTCTAGCGATCCCTTCTACTGTGCGGCTAACGATCAGACCGTTACCAATACCTGCGCCTAGTGCGGCTAAACCAATTGCAATTGCAGCTGCTAATGAACTCATGTTTAAATTTCCTCCTTGTATTTGAAAACTAAATTAATGTGCTTTTGAAACTTTGTGCGACATGTAAACCATTGTCAGCACTAGGAATATATAAGACTGGATTGTCCCGATGAAAAGACTGAAGCCCTGCCATGCGATCATTGGCACGAATGCCAATACAGTCGTAAACGGCGGGTTAACCCCAGCAAGAGACTCCCCAATCAAGGATAACAATACTTCCCCTGCGAAAATGTTACCGAAAAGTCGCAATCCGAGTGTCAGTGTATTCGCTGCTTCCTCGATAAGGTTCAATGGAAGCAAGAATGGCACCGGACGAATGTAGCCCTTGAGGTATTCTTTTCCGCCAAGTATCTTGACACCATAGAAGTTGGTGAGCAAGATGACCATCACTGATAATGTTAGTGTGGTTGCTGCATCGGATGTCGGTGATTTCCACCAAAGATCGTGGCCAACGACAACCATGATGATGACACCAAGCATGTTACTCACAAAGATGTACATGAAGAGCGTCAGACCGAGCGGCAGGAATTGCTTGCCTGTTTTCCAGTCCATTGCGTCGCCAATCACTTTCTTTACGAAGTCGACTAGCATCTCCATCACGTTCTGGAAAGCACGAGGTCTGCGCTGCAGATTCCTGCTGCCCATTACACAAAGGATAAAGACGATAACAGAGGAGATGATGGTCATCAAAGATGTCGACAAGTTAAAGTCGAGCCATTCGATACCGAATGCATTATTCCACATTGGTGATCCGTGATTCAATTAATTTCACCTCTTTCATTACTAGTCTTTTAAACTCGTGAAGAAACTATCTATAAAGATAATGATGTAGCCAGCAGCTAAACCAATAACTACTGCAATAAGATGGAAATAAGCGTCAAAACGAAGTGCGAGCATCACAGCCAGCACAGACGCTGCCATGCGGGAAAAGGTGCCTAAGGCTGGTATTCTGCCATGTGTAGCGACAGATTCAGTGAACTGTCTTATCTTCCGTTGAAGAAGCCACATGGAGAAGGAGCTTACTGAGGCCCCAAGAAACAAGCCGAGGAAAATGCGCTGGTACGGTGTAAAACCTGCCCCAAGCATCAAAAGTGCCAGTAAATATAGCATCCATTTGAGTTGTCGTGCATGGATCATCTTATTGACTTGCTGCATCTTCATTACTCCCATGCGTGAAAGACGTACATTACTGCTTATACTTATGTATGGAAAGCGGTAAATACGAGAAAAGATGGATCAACCTGCAAACCACATATAAGACAAATAATTGCTTGTCCACCATTGTTCTATCTTTCTTGCGCCGGTGTTTCACATGATCTGTAGGGACGCTGCGCGCAAACCACGCCTCACTTATGATACAAGCTGCCTACCACACGCAATTTATAGAATACAATAGGCCTATTCGCGGTGTCAATACAAGATTGTGAAATAAATTACAAAGTTAATAATTACCTTCCACAACAACGTTGGATGCGCTTCCACGAATAAAAGTAAGCAAGAGACTATCCGCCATTAATCGCATAGACCTCCGCTTACTATTATATAGGATAATCAGCTGTTCATATATGACAATTCTGTGACATATAATTCACTTACTTGTACTATTTCATGAGCATCTGGTCTGACAAATAAAGCGGCAGCTCCGTGGTTACGTATTTTCCATCCTTCAGCCGCAGCTGAATCAATGCCAAGTACACACCAGGTTTTCCGGCTTCCCTTTTGCTCATGCTGCCCTTCAGCAGCCCTGCATCCACTTGTTTCTTCGTCAGTAGCTGTCTGCGATATATAAGTGTGTCCGGGTCATACAAATCTATCCGAAGTTCAGCTGCACCTTCAGGCAAATAGATTTGATAGTGATAAGCGCCTCTTCTGTTCAGCGGTTTCCATTCCATTTCGAGTCCCATTGCCTTCGGATAATCTGCGTGCTTTAAGAGGAACAAGTACGGTAGCTGCATTTCTTGTTTCCCAAATTGGGCCGATACATACCCTTGGTGGACACCTGCTTCATTAATATCAGGATTGACAGAGATACTGATTTTTATCCGTTTTGTTTCATGTGGAGCAAGTTCCTCTGCCATTGGCATTTTCCAGCGTATCCCCCCCACCGCTTTTGGCTGATCAAATTGCAGCAGCTGCTGGGTTTCGCTTACATTATGGACAGTCAGTACATATTCCGCTTCTTGCTTTGTATCAATCTTGCCAAATCGAAGCAGTGGGTTTTCTATAATCACTGGCGTGGTGATTGCTTTGGATGGCTGCATTTTCCCCATCCCTTGCTCAATCGGATCATATGGCTGACCGTTTGGCTTCTGTAGCAGCTGCGCCGTTGTGAGCAGTGCACCAACCTGCTGCTCATCCGTCCACTCTGGATGAGCTTCTTTAACGAGTGCCAGCGCTCCTGCTACATATGGTGCCGCCATACTCGTACCCTGAAGAGCCTGATAGCCGGATTGGGGCACGGTACTCCATACAGGTGCGCCTGGTGCCGCTATTTCTGGTTTGATGGCCCAGTTCCTCGTGACAGGCCCCCTCGAACTGAAAGCAGCCATTCTGTTCTGGAGTTCGATATGCTTTGCTGACAGCTGTGCTGTCTGCTTATTTTTAAGAAGCCATAGTCCATCCTGTTTTGTAATAGCTGCAACAGGGATTGTAACTGGTTTGCCGCCATCTTGAATGGAGGCTTCCAAGGGGCCGCTCCCATCATTATAAATAAGAACAGCAGCAGCATTTGCGCGTTCCGCTGCTCTGGCTTTCTCTGCAAAAGGTATCTTCCCTCTTTTGAAGAGAACAATTTTACCTGTTGCGTCCGGAAGCTGCCTTTCTCCTGTACCAGCGTCCATAATCGGCAACGATCTGCGCTGCTTCCACTCTATCGCTCCTTGAAGCGGCAAGATCGGAATCATTTTTTTATAAAAGCGCTCGTATAAAACAGCTGTTTTCTGCGGCGTGGTAACAGCTCCGACAGACAATGCTTTCGTAGCAGTTGCAGGAGAACCGACTGTCCAGTTAGCAGGTCCTTCATTTCCGTTTGCTGTCACGACACTAACGCCCATCTCCACTGCTTTATTCACTGCCAGGCTTGTTGGCCAATCCGGTCCGTTAACAGAGCTTCCCAAAGATAAATTGATAATATCCATGTTATCTTCAACTGCTTTTTCAATAGCAGCAATCACTTGGACCGACGTTCCTGTCCCGCCTGGTCCCAATGCACGGTAGCTATAGATTTCAGCGTCCGGGGCTATACCTTTCATTTTGCCATTGGCACCGATGATACCAGCAACATGCGTGCCATGAATAGTCGCTTCTCCTTCTTCTGGTGTTGTCTCCATCGGATCGTCATCCCAATCGACAACATCAAAGCCGCCTTTATAGTTCTTTCTTAAATCAGGATGAGTGTAATCAATTCCCGTATCTATGACGCCGACCTTAACCCCTTGGCCTGTCACACCGGCTGCACTTGTCCCGAGGAACTCCTGCGTCACAAATGGCACTTCTGTTTTGCTTGTTTCTGCTTTGTAGGTATGCACCTGATGCATATTGAGCAGATGGCTATGCTGAGATAATTCACTCAGTTGGGCGTCCGTTGCACGCAAAGCCAACCCTTGGAACAAGGTATCGAACTCTTCCACGATTTCAACAAATGGATGGTGCAACTCCAAATATTCCCGATAGTCAGATACGTTGCCTTCCAGTTCAATAATGACCGTCCTCTGCTCCGCTGCTTGAACCGGCTGAAAACCGAAGATGATGCATACACATATGAATAGTATACTTAATCGCTTCACAGCCTCTCCCCCTTTGTGCCATTAGGATGCACGAGTGAAGATTCAATATACAAAAAACCAGCTGCCCTATTCAAGGTCAGCTGGTTGGAATGATAGTGGCGGCTGTGATTGCAAGCCGAAATAATATTGAAGATATTCAGCAATACGAATCGAAGCTTGTCCGTCTCCATAAGGATTGGACGCTTGTGACATTTCTGCATGCGCTTGTTCGTCACGAAGAAGTTTGTCTGCCATATCAAAAATAGTTTTTTCATCCGTACCGGCAAGTTTCAGTGTGCCGGCTTGGATTCCTTCCGGTCGTTCTGTCGTATCACGCAGGACGAGCACAGGTACACCAAGTGATGGCGCTTCTTCCTGGACACCGCCTGAATCTGTCAGGATCAAGTATGCCTGGGAAGCAAAATTATGGAAATCAATCAGCCCTAGCGGTTCGATCAATTGAATTCTTTCATGGTTCCCGAGGATGCGATTTGCTATGTCCCGTACGGCAGGATTCAAGTGCACGGGATAGACAATCAATGTATCTGGATGTGCATCTGCAATCCTTCTGATGGCAGTGAACATATGCTCCATGTTTTCTCCAAGATTTTCCCGGCGATGGGCAGTGACAAGCACTAACCGGCGGCCGGCAGCTTGTTCCAGGATAGGATGCTGATAATTTGGATCCACAGTAGTCTGTAACGCATCAATAGCTGTATTACCTGTAATAGCAATAGCTTCTACATTCTTATTTTCGTCAAGCAGATTCTGCCTCGCTTGGACTGTCGGAGAAAAATGAAGATCTGCTATCACACCAGTAAGCTGCCGATTAAGCTCCTCCGGAAACGGTGAATACTTGTTCCATGTACGCAATCCTGCTTCCACATGACCGACAGGGATCTGGTTGTAATAAGCCGCCAGCGATGCTGCGAAACTTGTTGTTGTGTCTCCATGGACTAGCACGATATCCGGATTAACCTTCTGATAAACCTCATCCAGCCCTTCCATCACTTTTGTCGTGATATGTGCCAGGCTTTGCCGTGCTTTCATGATATTCAAATCATAATCAGGCTGGATATCAAATATGCTTAGTACTTGATCGAGCATTTCCCGCTGCTGTGCAGTCACCGCGACAATTGTTTCGAACTGCTCTTTCCGTTTTTTCAGTTCCAGCACAAGCGGTGCCATCTTGACTGCTTCAGGGCGTGTCCCGAAGACAAGCATGACTCTTTTTTTACTTGGTGCCATACAAACGATCCCCAGCATCGCCAAGACCTGGTACGATATAACCGTGATCATCCAGTTTTTCATCCATCGCAGCTAGATAAATATCTACATCCGGATGTTCTTTCTTGATCACTTCCACGCCTTCAGGAGCAGCAATTAAGCACATTAGTCGGATCTGTTTCGCGCCGCGCTTTTTCAAAGAGTGGATAGCATCATTCGCAGATCCACCTGTTGCAAGCATCGGATCAATGACAATCAATTCACGTTCTTCAATATCAGATGGGAGTTTGATATAGTACTCCACTGGCTGCATTGTTTCCGGATCACGGTACATACCGACATGCCCTACACGCGCAGCAGGAATAAGGCGTAGGATACCTTCCGTCATACCAAGACCGGCACGCAAGATCGGAACAAGTCCGATTTTCTTCCCAGCAAGTACCTTTGTTTTCGCTTCTACGACAGGTGTCTGAATCGTTGTCTCTTCCATCGGCAGATCACGTGTGATCTCAAACGCCATAAGCGCCGCAACTTCATCCACCAACTCACGGAACTCCTTCGTTCCTGTATTCTTATCACGTATGTACGTAAGCTTATGCTGAATTAACGGATGATCCAAAACAAAAACATTACCCATTTCCGAACACTCCCTCTAAAAATATTCAAATCTTAACTAGTATACAGAAAGAGAAAAAGGAACGCAATGAAAATACGAAAAGCGAAAGAAACCGCTTAGAAACGGAGAAGCAAGTAAGAAAGCCCGGAGAGGGGTTCGCAGGGATTTACCGCTTGCACCGCAGTTTCTGGTTCCTTTCTGATTATACAGAAGACCACATAACTGCATGAAACAAACACATTTTATGTTATATTGGAAGCACGCACCAATTCCAATTAACTGGAATTCAAGACTTCTTAGATAATGAATATAAGGAGGGTCCATCACTAAATGAGTGCACTAATTGTAGTTCCATTGTATCTTGTCGCCATTTATATTATCTTCAGCTTTTCTCGAAGTAAGGATTCTAAAAGCACGAAAGGCGAATTAGTACAATTTAAAGCATTGAGCTGTTCAGCAGTTGTTTTTCCAATTGGATGGTTATCCATGGAGATTTTTCGTCATTTTAATGAAACCGTTTCGTTAGAAAACTATCGCGATTTCATGACTATGTTATTACCAATTACAATCATAGTTTATGGTATTTCCATAGTATTATTGCGAAAAGGACTAAAAGAGACAAAAGCAATGAAATGAAAAACTGCTAAGAAAAATGCCCTCTATCTTTTTCCCTCCAACTAGATATCATCCATACAAAAAGACAGCCGCTCACACGGCTGTCTTTCTTCGTTTACTTATAAAGCGGGAAACGATCAGCCAACGCTTTGACGCGGCCTTTCACTTCTTCCAATTTAGCTGTATCATCATGATGCTTCAATGTTGCAGCGATGATACCAGCTAGCTCGTCCATTTCCGCAAGCTTAAAGCCGCGAGTAGTGACTGCTGCTGTACCTATCCGCACACCACTTGTGATGAATGGACCTTCTTTATCGAATGGAATCGTGTTTTTGTTCGTTGTCACACCGACTTCATCCAATGCATGCTCCGCATCTTTGCCTGTAAGACCTAGTTTGCTTACATCGAGAAGCAGCAGGTGGTTGTCTGTACCGCCGGATACAAGACGGACGCCTTCTTTTGTAAGACCTTCCGCAAGACGCTGTGCGTTATCTACAATCTGCTGCGCATAAGCTTTGAAATCATTATCCAGGATTTCTTTGAAGCTCACTGCTTTTGCAGCGATCACGTGCATCAGCGGGCCGCCTTGCATTGCCGGGAAGACGGCTTTATCGATCTGTTTTGCGTACTTCTCTTTTGTCAGGATCATACCGCCGCGTGGTCCGCGCAATGTTTTATGCGTTGTTGTTGTCACAACATCAGCATAAGGAACCGGTGATTGATGTACGCCTGTTGCGACAAGACCAGCGATATGCGCCATATCGACCATAAGATAAGCACCGACTTCATCAGCAATTTCGCGGAATTTCGCAAAATCGATCTCCCGCGGGTAAGCACTTGCTCCAGCTACAATCAGCTTCGGCTTTACTTCAAGTGCTTTTGCACGTACAACGTCGTAGTCCAGCTGCTCTGTTTCTTGATCCACACCATATTCCGTGAAGTTATACAGCTTACCGCTGAAGTTCACCGGACTGCCGTGGGTCAAATGGCCGCCATGACTAAGGTTCATACCAAGAACCGTATCGCCTGGCTCCAAGAATGCGAAATAGACTGCCATGTTTGCCTGTGCACCGGAGTGCGGCTGTACATTGACATGCTCTGCACCGAAGATTTCCTTTGCTCGGTTAATTGCGAGATTTTCTGCTACATCAACATATTCACAACCGCCATAATATCTGCGGCCTGGATAGCCCTCCGCATATTTGTTTGTAAGTACGGAGCCTTGCGCTTCCATGACAGCCTGTGATACGAAGTTCTCAGATGCAATCAGCTCGATCTTATCGTGCTGGCGCCCTCTTTCGTCTTCTATAGCTTGGAATAGTTCTGGATCATTCGCTTGAATATGTTTCATCGAAACATGCCTCCTCGTGTATTGTTGATGTATGTCGTAGCCGGTGTTTTAGTCAGGGTACACAGCCCTTACGCCGCCGATCAGTTTAGGTCTTGTGTAAGCTGTATTGATCCGGGCACCGCCGATATACCGTTGTTTGAGACGGAATGGTACTGCAACAGGCTTCAAATGCATCCCAATCATCGTCTCCCCGATATCAATCCCGGCATCCGCCCGGATATCTTCGACCAACACAGGATTCTCAAACTGCTCATAAGCGCAAGCAGCCATAGAACCACCGGCTCTTGCAACAGGTTTCGCGGAAACTTCGGTTAAACCGTATTGCCGACTGATATGCTTCTCTACTACAATAGCACGATTTAAGTGTTCACAGCACTGAAATACGAGATTTATGCCAGTTTCTTTTTTCAGCCATTCCAGCTGCTGGTAAAGCAGTTCCGCAATTTCCATGTTTCCCGCACTGCCGATCCGCTCACCAGCTACTTCACTCGTTGAACATCCGATCAAGAATAAATCTCCCTTATGCAAATGCCCACAGGAAGCAAGCTCCTCTACAACAGTTTTGATATGATCTGCGATTGCTTTCATGTACATCCTCGCTTCTTACTTGTTTTCGTATTCTGAGATCTTGTTCACACGGTTCTGGTGACGTCCAGCTGTAAATTCAGTGCCAAGCCACGTTTGAACAATTTCGCGTGCCAGACCTGGTCCGATTACACGTTCGCCCATCGCCAGCATATTGCTGTCATTATGCTCACGCGTTGCTTTTGCGCTGAAAACATCGTGAACGAGTGCCGCTCGGATGCCTGGTACCTTGTTCGCCGAAATACTCATACCAATACCAGTACCGCAAATTAGTATACCGCGATCAAATTCACCGTTTGCTACTCTTTCTGCTGCTGGAATTCCATAATCCGGATAATCGACGGAGCCCTCACAATCACAGCCTGTATCCACAAATTCGATATTCAGCTCAGTTAAAAGATCTGCTATTTCCTTACGAAGATTTACTCCACCGTGGTCTGATGTTAGAATCACTTTCATTTTGTTCATCCTTCCTTCCGAATTCCGCATGATGCACGGATGCTTGTTGTGTAAATTGGAACTGCTTCATTTGGTCCCTTAGTCTGCCTGCTTGTTCTTCAAGTGATGCTGATAGTTGCTCCAAATTATGCATGACTGAAGCTTGCTCCTGGACTGATGCACTCACTTCCTGCGCACCGGCTGATGCCTGTTCTGCGAGCTGTGCCACACCTTTGGATTGATTTGTGACGGAAGCAATTTCCTCCCGCTGCTGCAGTGTCAGCTTGCCGATTTCCTGAATCGAAGTTACAACATGCGCAATCGCTGCTGTCATTTCTTCCATGACGACACTGCTTTCGGAGCCTTTTTCTGCTTCACTCCGTGCAAGTGCCAATTGTTCGTCAATCTCTGTGACAACTTGTCCGATATTCTGCTGGATTGCTTTGATGTTCACAGAAATATCCTGCGCTGCCTGTCTGCTTTCATCCGCTAGCTTCCGAACTTCTTCCGCCACTACCGCGAAGCCTCGTCCCTGCTCGCCGGCACGTGCCGCCTCAATGGAGGCATTGAGCGCAAGCAGATTGGTCTGTTCCGCTATGTCACTGACAAAACGGATGATCTGTTCGATTTCTGACGCGTTCTTTTCAAGCTGCTTTACATTGCCGATGGAATGCTCCTGTTTTTCTGCGATCATTTGTATTCCCTGTACCAAATCCATTACAACAGTCTGTGAACTGTGCAATTTTCCGACCATTCCATTGGAGAGTTCCTGTGACTGATCCGCTTTGGTCCGGACATCCTCAGACAACGCTGTAGCGTTGTCGAGTGACTGCACAATGCTGCCGACTGCGCCTGATGTTGATTGGGCTCCTTCAGCCATCGTTTGCATGATAGAATCAATTTCGATGACTTTTTCAGAAGCAGTCAATGTTTCTGACTGGATCTGTTTCGCGTACCTTTCATTTGCTTTTGCATTTGCATCAATGTCTGAAATCATTGACTTCAGGTTATGCAGCATTTTCTGAAAAGCGCGTGTCAGAGCACCAATCTCATCATTCGAAGGAACAACTTCCCATTCTTCCTCCAAGCTGCCATCAGCAGCTTTTGTTGCAACCTTTTCAAGATCCTTCAATGGCTTTGTTATAAAGCGGGCTGCGGAAAAGGCCAGGATCCCGGTCCACAAAACACCTAGAAATAGTGTGAGAAGCACGAGCACTGGTGCGGAAACATCCCAATATTGCTTTACAAAGGGATGTACAATGTAAATGAACAATGCACTCACACTATAGGTGACCAATGCGAGAACTGTGGCGAAAATCGCCAGTTTGAGACGCAGACTGAAGCTTTTCATGACATAATCCACCATCCATGCTGATATTTTGGTATGAGAGTCTTTTTACCTACTTCTCATTGTGAATCTTTTCTGCCAATTTATCAACATAGAATTCCAATTCCTTCAGTGTCGCACGATACACCTCGACAGATCGCCCGAAAGGATCCATGATGTCCGCGGCAGGCATGCTTGCTTCGAGCTCCTGGATGTGTGCAATTTCATGCTGATGGGCATGCATGAATTCCCTCTGGAATGCGGCAGCATCCCCAGAAAAACTGCTGGCGAATCGAACACGTTTCGTTTCCAGGTCAGCATAAGCTTCCTGCAATGATTTCCAAGCAGCTGCTGCCTCCTGTGAAGCGTATTCCGGTAATGTATGCAGCTTTCCGGCCGCCTGCGGATACTGCTCCAGCAATAATTGTTTATGCTGTTCTGTCATCGTCAGAATCAAATCTGCCCATTCCACACGGTCTTTTGTAACAGGCTTGGATTGATGACCGAATAGTACCCCTGCCTCCTCCATGACCGTTACCGCCTGATGAGAAGCCGGTGAACCGTCAGAAGCGAATATACCAGCGGACTGTACCTCCACCTGCGGCAGCCGTTTACGTACTAATGCTTCTGCCATCGGACTTCTGCACGTGTTCCCAGTACAAACAATTAATAGTTTCATCAAAATATCTCCTTGCTTCTAAAATGGTGCTACTACTAGTATACATCAGGTGAGGCATTCTTACATCGTCATGGGTACGGAACATTAGCTGCTCATGAAAGAATATGTATCGTTCCACTACCCATAAGATCAGGATATGTCCGCATAAGCATTGTCAATCATCCATCTGCTTAAAATCCGGCTTTATCTTATTACTGGGTGTATTGAAATAAAAAAGGAACGTCACCAATTGACGTTCCCTTCAGCTCCTATTCTGCCTGTGGCTGCTTTTTCCAGCCGATTCATAATAGCTGCGCCTACCCCATGTTTGTCAAAGCTTTCACAAAGGATGACTGATACATCCGATCTCTTGAAATGTCTGAGCGCATCGTACAAATGCTCTGCCACAGTAGAGAGATCTCTTCTTGTGCCGCAGATTTGGATTTGCTCACTTTGCAGTGTTTGTGCAAGTTCCTCGGTTGCGATAATTCCTACCTTCTCGCCTGCTTCAGTTAGCTTGTCCGCATGCTGCTGCATGCCTTTTTCCACTAAATAAAGCGGAGCCTCTGGTGCATAGTGGGTATATTTCATACCTGGTGCCTTTGGTTTCTCTTTCTCCCCTCCGGCTAGTCCAGGGTCCACCATCACCGTGCCGATGACCTCTTGGATTGCTTCAGCTGTCACACCGCCTGGCCGCAGTATGACTGGCACTGCTTCCGTACAGTCAACCACTGTGGACTCAAGGCCGATTCCAGTCGGACCGCCATCCATTATTCCAGCGATTCGTCCGTCCAAATCATGGGCAACGTGCTCGGCTTTTGTCGGGCTCGGTCTGCCTGAAATATTCGCACTCGGTGCTGCAATAGGTAAAGCCACCTCTCGCAAAAGACGTAAACCGACCGGATGACTAGGTATCCGGATACCTATTGAATCCAGTCCAGCGCTGACATTCGGAGCAACCGCACCTTTACTTTTCAAGATAAGTGTAATCGGCCCAGGACTGAATGCCTCTAGAAGTTTATAAGCAACAGCGGGAACCTCTTCCACAAGGTCTTTCAGCTGCTCTTTTTCCGCCACATGAACTATTAGAGGATTGTCGGACGGACGGCCTTTTGCCTCGAATATCTTCCGGACGGCTTGTTCATTTGTAGCATCGGCTCCAAGACCATAAACGGTCTCGGTCGGAAAAGCAACAGCTTCCCCTTTTTTCAGAAGAGCCGCTGCCTCTTCCATCGCTTTTTTATCGAAGGACTGCTGTGACACAGTCCAGTGCTTCGTTTCCATCATGGATCAGATGCTCCTTTTGCTAGATATCACTAAGAGCTATGATACCACATGGACTGACAATCCCCAATGTCAGAGCGTCTTCTCCCAGAAACCATGTCTCGCTTCAAATCCATAAAGAGCCATCAGCTGATCGAGCGTTTCATGGTGGCTGATCAATCGTAAATGGCTTGCTTCGCGTCTCCTCGCCTCGATGCTGGCAAGCTCCATACAGGTTAAGATGATCGTCCCGTTCGCTGGCGGTTTTACGTACATGGAATGCACGCGCAGAGCCTCATCATGCTGTTCCAAACAGAAAAATGCCCGCCATCCTTCTGCTGCTTCTATGATATAACCTTCTTCGTATAATTTCTCCTGCTCTACCTTCCACCGTGGCAGACTATTCCCAAAAAACGCATCTAAATCGGACAGCTCGCATGCTTGAGCAGGTATCAACTGCATTAAAAAATCCTCCCGTCTATCTACTAGTTACTAGATTATATGAACGGGAGGAATATAATATGATTCTAGCTGAACCATTCTAATAGAAAGAACTTTACTTTAGGCTTTTCTTCTTCCAACGGCGCTTCCGCTGCCACATCTATCGGCTCTGCATCTGCGTTCTCCTCCGCCTCTGCTATACTTGTGCCGCTTGAAAAATCAAGAAAGCAAAGCGGCGGGAATAGCACACACCACCAGTTTTCGCCTTCCCCTTCTCCGAGTGTGATCAATACAGCCTCATACTGCCCTGCCGGATAAAGATAGGAGCCATATAGCTTTGCCGGAAACGAGATTTCATCACTATATTCCACATTGAACCCCTGGCTTTTTCCTTGCTCATTCAACACACGCGCAACTGTCTTCTCTATCTCAGGAAGCTGTTCCTCGATAAGGTCCCGAGCTTCTTCAATATCCGTCATATCCTTCACCCAGCTATTGATCTGTGCATTCACTTCATCCCGGATCAGACGCTTCAGCTGCTGATCCGCATCGGAATTACTATTGGCCAGAATACGGAGACGAATTGCTTCATCTGGTATTTCTTTTACAGCTTGGGAGCTATTGCTCACTTGAGCTTCTGTTCCGCTTCCCGGATAGAAAATATATAAAAATAATAGAACGATTGCAGTCAGGGAAAAACAAAGCTTCTTCATATGTGGTACCTCTTTTCCTTTGTAATGATGGTACCAGTATGAACATGCTGGAAGGATTTAAACCTATGAATCTAGTTTTTTCCAAAATAAAAAGACTGTGCCTGCTGCACAGTCCTTTTATGCTTGTATCCAAGCAAATACCATACGGTCTTTCCCATTGATGTCCTGTCGTACTTCCACTTCTGCAGATGGGAATTTCTCCACCAGCAAATCCCGGACGGCCGTTCCTTGCTGCCAGCCGATTTCAAAGGCAGCAATAGCTGGAAAAGCGAGTACATCCGACAATCCGCTAATGATTTCCTTATAAGCAGCAAGTCCGTTATCGTCGGCGAACAGAGCAAGACTTGGATCAAAGTTTTTCACCGTGTCGCTCATATGTTCCTTATCCGTTTCATCGATATATGGCGGATTGGAAACAAGCACATTGACCCGCTTTTCAAGCTGACGGAGCGGTTCCAGGTAACTGCCTTGCTTTAAGCTGATAGATGCACCTAGTGTGCGGCTATTGCTCTTGGCGATCAGCAGCGCCCGCTCGGATATATCCGTTGCGATCACTTCAGCTTTCGGGAAAGCAAGCTTCAAAGAAGTTGCTATAATGCCGCTGCCTGTACCGATATCGGCAATAGTCAATTCCTGTCCAGCCAGCCGCTGTTGGATCATGTTTTCCACACCAAGTACAAGTTCTTCTGTTTCCGGTCTTGGAATGAGCACATCCCGATTCACATAATAGCGTCTGCCAAGGAATTCTTCTTCCCCTGTCAGGTGCTGGAGCGGAATGCCTGTTTCTGCATGCTCTTCCACGTCTTTTCGGAAAGCAGCATAAAGCACAGGATCCATCGGCTCCCTCATATTCATCAGAAGCTCTGTCTTATTGATACCAAGATGGAACAAAAGCAGAAGCTCTGCTACTCTTTCTTCACGCTGATGCGTCTGCAAAAACATTATGGCTTCCTGCAATGCCTGACTGGTAGTCGGATGCTGGTTATTCTCCGATTTGCTCAAGTTTCTTCGCCTGCTCTTCCATGATCAATGCATCGACCACTTCATGGAGCTTTCCTTCCAAAATCTGATCCAGCTTCTGGATTGTAAGTCCGATTCGGTGATCTGTTACGCGGTTTTGCGGGAAGTTGTATGTTCGGATACGCTCAGAACGATCCCCTGAACCAACAGCTGATTTCCGTGCATCATCATACTCAGCCTGCGCTTCCTGCTGGAACTTATCATAAATACGGGCACGCAGGATTTTCATTGCTTTCTCTTTGTTTTTGATCTGGGATTTTTCATCCTGCATGGACACGACGATTCCCGTCGGCATATGCGTCAGGCGGACCGCAGACATTGTCGTGTTTACACTTTGTCCTCCTGGACCGCTGGATGTGAATGTATCCACACGGATATCTTTGTCTTGAATGTCTACTTCCACTTCTTCCGCTTCTGGCATAACGACAACAGTCGCTGTCGATGTATGGATACGTCCGCCAGATTCTGTCTCTGGTACACGCTGTACGCGGTGCGCACCGTTTTCGAACTTCAGATTGGAATAGGCATTGGCACCATTGATCATGAAAATGATCTCTTTGTAGCCGCCAACTCCAGTCGAATTGGCTTCCATCAATTCCGTCTTCCAGCCTTGCGCTTCGGCATATCTGCTGTACATACGGTAAAGATCACCTGCAAATAGGGCTGCTTCATCTCCGCCAGCTGCACCACGGATTTCCATGATAACGTTTTTATCGTCATTTGGATCCTTCGGCAGCATAAGAATACGCATCTGCTCTTCCAATTCAGGAAGACGCGGTGACAATTCTGAAATCTCCGCTTTGGCCATTTCTATGATTTCTGGATCTTTTTCCTCGGCAAGCATTGTCTTGGCATCTTCTACCTGTGCGCTGATATCTTTGTATTCGCGATAAGCTTGTACCACATCTGTCAGTCCTGCTTGTTCTTTGGAAAACTCACGTAATTTATTCGTATCACTGATCACATCCGGATCACTTAATAATTCATTCAGTTTCTCATAACGATCTTCCAAAGCTTGTAAACGATCTAGCATCGTGACACCTCTTTCCTTGCTTTATTATAGCTCCTGCCGACAAACCTAGCAATTCAAGCCAAGCGTTTTGCGAACCTGTTCTGCGGCGCTCTTTTGCGCTTCTATGACTGTGTCACAAAACTTATCGAATTCCGGGTCTGGCCGCTGCCAATCAGGGTGACGTTCGAAATTCTCGATTGCTTCCCTGACACCTTGGTCAAAGCGCTTTGTCGCTGTGAATGACGGGACGAGCCGTTTTATTTTACTTGTATCGAAGACAGCACATTCCGACTTATCTCCAAGCAGTGAACCTTGCAAATCCGGTCTGCACATAACGAGGAAGTCTGTCGATACATGCACTTTATCCACACGCTTTCCTAAAGCTTCTCCGATTATGTCATAAATGCTGTTCCACGTCAGGACTTCATCGGAAGTGATGTGTACTGTCTCTCCAATTGCTGCATGATTTCCCATCAATCCAACGAAACCTTTGGCAAAATCCGTATTGTGGGTCAACGTCCATAGCGAGGTCCCGTCACCATGAATGAGAACAGGCTTCCCTTGCTTGATCCTCTCTACTATTTGCCAGCTGCCACCTGCGCCATAAAAAGCCACGGGAATCTTTTTATTGCCATATGTATGGCTTGGACGAACAATCGTTATAGGCAGCCCAGTATCCCGATACGCCTTTAGCAGCACTTCTTCTGCTTCTATTTTATGCCGGGAATATTCCCAGTAAGGGTTCATCAGCGGCGTACTCTCCGTTGTCTTATAGTGACGAGGCGGTTTTTGGTATGCAGAAGCGGAGCTGACAAAGATGAATTGTTTTGTCTTATCTGCAAATAAACGGATATCACGTTCAATGTCTGATGCTGAAAAAGAAATGAAATCTGCTACAACATCAAACTGCATATCTTGAAGCTTTGCTGCAACTGCTGCTTCATCTGTAATATCTGCTATGATACTTTGACATCCTGCTGGTACAGGCTTCGAGCCGCGATTGAGCAAAAAAAGCTCCCATCCTTGTTGTACTGCCAATTCGGTTACGCTTGAGCTGATAGTTCCGGTTCCTCCGATAAATAAAGCTTTCATCTCTGCCAGTCCCTTCTTTCATTTTGTAGTTTAGTTATTTCAAAGGGGCGGATTGGTGTGGCATCTGCGGCAAACGGGATAATAAGAGTCATTGCCGCCAATCTGGATCTGATCTCCTGTATAGACAGGCTTACCGTCGTCAACCCGCAGGTTCATCGTTGCTTTTCGTTCACAGAACCAGCAGATTGTTTTCATCTCTTCGATTTTATCCGCATAGATGAGCATATAACGGCTTCCTTCGAACAGCTCATTTTGGAAATCATTCTTCAATCCAAAGCCCATTACTGGAATGCTGAATGCATCAACAATCGCTGCCAGCTGGAGCACATGCTCTTTACTTAAAAATTGAACTTCATCAATCAGGACACAATGCGGTGTCGGTTCGTGCGATTTGACGATATCCATGATGTTGGTTTCTTCGAAAATCGGAATGGCTTTTCGGCGCAGTCCAATCCTGCTGGAAACATAGCCTACTTCATCTCTTGTATCGATGCCGGAAGTAAAAATAAGAACCGATTTATTTTGTTCCTCGTAATTGTTGGCCACTTTCAGTATTTCTATCGACTTTCCGCTGTTCATTGCGCCATATTTGAAAAATAATTGTGCCATGTCATTTCTCCTTATCAAATAAAAAAGATAGTGCCACATTACACTATCTTTATCCATACTATATCTATCCCACTTATGTATATCTGGATGGTCAGTGTACATGTAATGGTAATCTGTAAAGGGGTTAGAAGCAGAAAAAACAGGCAAAGGGTGTTTGCCTGTTTTCTTCTTCATATCTTAAGCTATTAGCTCAAGTTGTATTTCTTCTTGAAACGATCTACGCGGCCGCCAGCTTTGTCAGCTTTTTGTTTACCAGTGTAGAACGGGTGAGAAGCTGAGCTGATTTCGACACGAATCAATGGGTAAGTGTTGCCATCTTCCCACTCGATTGTTTCGTCAGAACTCTGAGTAGAACCAGTCAAGAATTTGTAATCAGAACTAGTATCTAGAAATACAACTTTGTTATATTTCGGATGGATTTGTTCTTTCATGCGTTAGCACTCCTTTTTGCCCTGAATCCCTTGGAAACAGAGTTTATTGTGAGAGACCGATAACTGTCGTGAAAGCTCACATAACGTGATTATAACAGTCTGTCTAGCCCATTGCAAGAGGAAATCCATGTAATCAGACGCGCTTATTCGTGCCTTTACGTTTCATATCCTCTTCCATATTCGCGAGGAATTCCTCGTTGTTTTTCGATGCTTTGAGACGGCGCAGGAAGCGCTCGGCAAAGTCATGGGAATCCTGCATTGTCTTGCGGATCGCCCACATTTTATCCAACTGGCCTTTCGGGACAAGCAATTCTTCTTTTCGTGTACCGGAACGGAGCATATCGATTGCCGGGAAGATGCGTCTTTCCGCAAGGGAACGATCCAAATGCAGTTCCATATTACCTGTTCCTTTGAACTCTTCATAGATGACATCATCCATGCGGGAACCTGTATCGACTAGTGCGGTAGCAAGAATTGTGAAGCTGCCGCCTTCCTCGATGTTACGAGCAGCCCCGAAGAATCGTTTCGGACGGTGGAAAGCCGCTGGATCGATACCACCGGAAAGCGTACGTCCGCTTGGCGGAATAACCAAGTTATACGCTCTAGCAAGACGTGTGATACTGTCCATCAGTACGATAACGTCCTTTTTATGCTCCACCAAACGCATCGCACGTTCCAGTACCAGCTCGGATACTTTGATATGGTTCTCGGGTACTTCATCGAAAGTGGAGCTGACGACATCAACATCCGGGTGAACGGAACGTTCGATATCCGTCACTTCCTCCGGACGTTCATCGACTAGCAGGATAATAAGCTTGGCATCCGGATGATTCGTCGTGATGCTGTTGGCAATCTGCTTCAGCAGCATTGTTTTCCCTGCTTTTGGAGGGGCTACGATCAAACCGCGCTGCCCAAAACCAACAGGCGTCATCAAATCGATGATGCGTGTAGATACTTTACGGGACTCGGTTTCCAGCTTCATCTGTTTATCAGGATACAAAGCTGTCAGTGCCGGGAAATGTACGCGCTCCTTTGCCACTTCCGGATCTTCATTGTTCACTGCATCCACATGCAGAAGTCCGTAGTAACGTTCGTTTTCCTTTGGCGGGCGAACCTTGCCGGAAACTTTATCACCATTGCGCAAATCGAAGCGTCTGATCTGTGAGGCACTGATATAGATATCTTCTGCACTCGGAGCATAATTGATCGGCCGGAGGAACCCAAAGCCCTCGGATGGAATGATTTCCAGAATACCGTCCATGAAAAGGAAACCATCCTTTTCAGCCTGCGCTTTCAGAATGGCAAAGATCAATTCACGTTTCGTCAGTTTCGCATAATAGGAAACGCGGTATTCGCGTGCCATCGCGTATAATTCTTTTAATGTCAATGTTTCTAGATGAGAAATAGATAGTTCAGCCACAAAATCACCACACCTATTGTATTTAAGGACTTGTCCTTATCTGTTTGGCTGTTTATTGTCATTTCCTTCATTGGTGCATCAATACTGGTGGAATCTGATTCAAGCTATTGGCCGTCATTCTTGACCGAAGAGGTTGCAAGGGATTCTTTTTGACCATGCATAGCACTTGGAAGAAAAGGAAGGATGGTAGTGTATAACTAGAATAGAAGATTATAACTATCATTTTTTACCACAATACAGCTTTTTTAAACTTACTGCGTTTTTTAGCATAACTAATCATACATTTTCGCTCTTGAATATTCAACTGTATTTTCTAGGTGAAACGAAGGAAATTTTATATATAAAAAGACTGGCTGACGCCAGTCTCTCCACCATGAAGGTTAAATGACAACATTCGATTTCTTTTGCATACAGCGTTCGCGTAAATGAGGAATATGCAGCAGCTCAAGAATTCTGGAACTGTTCGACTTCCTGTTCACTCATCTCTTCCCGCCAAATATTGGCACCTAGTGCGACCAATTTCTCCGTGATGCGCTCATAGCCGCGATCAATATGCTCAACACCAGTGATTTCTGTCACACCATCCGCCATTAACGCAGCAATGATTAGTGCTGCCCCCGCTCGAAGGTCGCTTGCTTTTACTTTTGCTCCTTCCAGCTGGACTGCTCCAGTTACGATGGAAGCTCCACCCTCTACCTTTACTTTGGCGTTCATCCGGCGAAGCTCATCAATGTGCTTAAAACGCGCCTGATAGATGGTATCGGTGATGACACCAGTACCATGTGCTTTCGTCAGGAGAGCCGTAAAAGGCTGCTGCAGATCAGTCGGGAAGCCGGGATAAACGAGTGTTTTTACATCCACACTATTCAGCTTGGCTCCAGGCCTGACTATCAGCTGTTCCTCTCCTTCGACGATCTCTACACCCATCTCCCGCAGCTTCGCAAGCAACGACTCCAGATGCTGTGGAATGACGTTGTCGATAATTACTTCTTCCCCTTGGGAAGCAGCCAGGATGGTATACGTTCCCGCTTCGATCCGATCGGGAATGATTGTATGACGGCAGCCGTGAAGATGATCTACACCTTCGATGCGAATAACGTCGGTTCCAGCACCTTTGATTTTTGCGCCCATACTCGTTAAAAGCGTAGCTACATCAATAATTTCCGGTTCCTTGGCTGCATTCTCAATCACTGTCTTCCCTTTGGCCCGCACCGCAGCAAGCATGATATTGATCGTCGCACCAACACTTGGAACGTCCAAATAAATTCGCGCTCCACGCAGCTCATCCGCTCGCAAGTAGATGGCACCTTGTTCATTCGTCACCTTTGCTCCTAACGCTTCAAAGCCCTTGATATGCTGATCAATAGGTCGAGGGCCAAGATAACAGCCGCCAGGTAAGCCGATGACCGCCTGCTTGAACCGTCCGAGCATCGCACCCATGAAATAATAGGAAGCCCGGAGTTTCTTCACTTTTCCGTTCGGAAGAGGCATGGACGTCATTGAGGAAGGATCAATCGTAATGGTTTGATCGGTTTTAGATACTTTGCCGCCAATTTCTTCAAGCAAATCACTCAGCGTCTCAACATCTGATATCTCAGGCAGCCCTTCAATCGAAACGGAAGATTCAGCCAGTATCGCAGCTGGCAGCAATGCAACTGCGCTATTTTTCGCTCCGCTGATCTTCACTTTTCCTTTAAGAAGGTTTCCGCCCTCTACTAGTATTTTCTGCATAAGGAACTCCTCACATTTAGGATAACAGCAACGTTAGTTTCCTCTATTTTACCATAATTATACTATATCCGGCTGTTCCAGTCTGCAAGAAATCGTTGGATTCCAGCATCTGTAAGCGGATGCTCCACCAATTTCTGCAAGACATCAAAAGGAACGGTCGCGATATGCGCCCCCCGCTGCGCAGCTTCTGTTATATGAAGCGGATGCCGGATAGAAGATGCGATGATTTTCGTCTGGATTACATGTCGTTCGAAAATCTCCGCAATCGTCCCAATCAAATCCATTCCACTATGCCCGATATCATCAAGTTCCCCGATAAATGGCGAGACATATGTAGCCCCAGCACGTGCCGCAAGCAATGCTTGGTTCACATTAAATATAAGTGTCACATTCGTCTTGATATTCAATTCAGATAAAACCTTAACCGCCTTCAACCCTTCCAGGGTCATTGGGAGCTTTACGGTGATGTTTGGCGCAAGCTTGGCAAGCTCCTTGCCTTCTTCCACCATTTCATCTGCTTTTTCAGATACAACCTCCGCACTGACAGATCCAGACACCTCTTCGGTTATCTCCCGGAGCCTATCTTGAAATGATACACCTTCCCTGGCCGCCAATGTCGGATTCGTTGTCACTCCGGACAGCACACCAAGTGCATTGGCTAGCTTGATCTCTTCCAAGTTCGCAGTATCCACAAAGAACTTCATGTCTTCCACTCCTTAAGTAATTCCGAAGTAGTTTATGCAGGACTCCCTTATATGACAAAGGATTGAATGAGCTTACGGTAAATTTCTTCGGTTTCGATTTTGAATGCAGGAACTCCACTTCCTGTAACATCACTCTACAAGTTAAGTTACCGATTTTTTCATTCCTAAACCTTATGAGCTTTCTGGCTCCTCCCGCGCATATTCTGACAACAAGTTTGATGCATTTCGCCGTTCTGTAGTCGCAGGAGACAAAACTATGGCGCTAGCGATGAATCCCTGCGAGACCTTCCTCCGGGCTCCCTCACTTATTCCTACGTTTCTGAACGGTCACCTCCGCTTTTCGTGTATAAAAAAAGAAACTAACCAAATTAGTCAGTTTCCTTTTTTGTTTCAATGCTTTTGTTTACGCTTTGCCTGAGGAGCCGAATTCGCGCATTTTGCCGATAACTGTTTCTTTGATCGCTTCGCGAGCTGGTCCTAGGTATTTACGTGGATCGTATTCGTTTGGTTTTTCTGCCAATACTTCACGAACGCGTTTAGCAGAAGAAATTTGGTTTTCAGTGTTCACGTTGATTTTAGAAGTACCAAGCGTGATTGCTTTTTGGATATCTTTTGTCGGGATACCAGTACCGCCGTGCAATACCAATGGAAGGCTTGTTGTGTTGAAGATCTCTTCCATGCGGTCGAAACCAAGATTTGGTTCGCCTTTGTAAGGGCCGTGTACAGAACCAAGCGCTGGTGCGAAGCAGTCAACGCCAGTTTCTTCCACTAGCTGTTTACATTCAGAAGGGATCGCATACGCTGCGTCTGCATCGTCTACGATAAGATCGTCTTCTTGTCCGCCGATACGGCCAAGTTCAGCTTCAACAGACACGCCATGGAAGTGTGCAAGCTCAACTACCTTCTTCGTAAGTGCGATGTTCTCTTCCAATGGATGGTGGGAGCCATCGATCATTACAGAAGTGAAGCCAGCATGGATTGCTTTTGCACATGTTTCGAAACTAGAACCATGATCAAGGTGAATAGCAACTGGAACAGTGATGTTATAGTCTTCTAAAAGACCTTTAACCATCAATACAACTGTCTTGAAGCCACCCATATATTTCGCTGCCCCTTCGGATACACCAAGGATGACAGGAGAGCTTTCTTCCTGTGCTGCTTGCAGGATTGCTTGTGTGAATTCAAGGTTGTTGATGTTAAACTGTCCTACAGCATAGTGATTGTCTTTTGCTACATCTAGCATTTCTTTCATTGATACTAAAGGCATAACAAAAATCCTCCTTCAAATTTGCACGACGGTCGGCAACTATCTATGTGAAGTCGTGTATTTATCGCTTCCATACATAAGAATACCAACTCACCCGTCATGGTGCAACATTTCCCGCACTTTTATACTTGATTCGACCCCTGTTTCACTGCTTGATTCACCATTTTTCGCACATTGAGTATGTCGAAAGGCTTAGCAAGCACACAAATCAGAAAGTCATAATTCTTCAGGAAAGTTTCTGCTTCCTCCGCCAATCCACTCATCATGATTGTCGGGATGGACAGACCCTGTTCCTTCAGCCTATCCAATACCGCTGGTCCATCGAGCACCGGCAGCTTATAATCGATCAGCAGTAAATCCGGCTTCTGTCTTTTTATCTGATCAAGAGCTTGTGCTCCCGTGCCGACGGAAATCACTTCATGTCCTTCTTCCCGGATGACTTCCTCCAGTAAAATCCTGATACCTGGCTGGTCATCCACGATCAACACGTGCTTACTCATCCGCATATCCCCCTAGAAAACGAAGCAAGCTCAAGCTTGCTTCGACATAATGTTCACTGCTGTGACCCAATTACACCTTTTTCTAGTAAAAAGCTCAAATTCCTGCTTCTCCACTCAAAATAATTGTATTTAGATGCGTCAATCAGCCTTCTTTATGCTGTAAAGATGCACCAATGAAGCCATGGAACAGCGCATGCGGACGGTTCGGACGGCTCTTGAACTCCGGATGGTACTGAGAAGCGACGAACCAAGGATGATCCTTGATTTCCACAGTTTCAATCAGGCGGCCATCAGGGCTTGTACCAGAGAAAACAAATCCTTTTTCCTCCATCTGTACACGGTATTGGTTATTGAACTCAAAGCGATGGCGGTGACGTTCGTAGATAACATCTTCATTGCCATAAGCTTCTTTTGTTTTCGTACCATCCTGCAAGCGGCAAGGATATACGCCTAAACGCAATGTACCGCCAAGATCGGAAATGTCTTTCTGTTCTGGCAGCAAATCGATGACTGGATGCGGGGTAAGCGGATCAATCTCACTGGAATGCGCACCTTCAAGATGCAAGACATTACGTGCAAATTCGATAGTAGCCAACTGCATACCCAGGCAAATACCGAGGAATGGAATTTTTCTTGTCCGAGCGTAGTGGATCGCTTCGATTTTACCTTGGATACCGCGATCACCGAATCCTCCCGGCACAAGGATACCGTCTGCATTGCCGAGTAATTCCTCTGCATTGTCAGCTGTTACGTCCTCAGAATTAATCCATTTCACTTCGATATCTGTGTCATAAGGGTAGCCTGCATGCTTCAAGGATTCCACAACGGAAATGTAAGCATCCTGCAGCTCTACATATTTACCTACCAATGCAATACGGACAGTTTTCTTAAGATTTGTTACATGCGCTGCCATCGCGGACCATTCTGTCATATCAGCTGGAGGACACTCCAATTTGAAGTGATCACAAACGAACTGATCCAGGTTCTGACGCTGCAAGGCAAGCGGTACATCGTAAAGTGTATCAGCATCGATACATTCAACAACTGCATTGACTTCCAAATCACAAGAAGATGCGATTTTTTCTTTCATATCCTGGCTGATAGGCATTTCAGAACGAAGAACAATTGCATCCGGCTGAATACCAAGCGAGCGAAGTTCTTTTACGCTGTGCTGTGTAGGTTTTGTTTTCAATTCTCCTGCAGCTTTTATGAAAGGAACAAGTGTACAATGCAGATACATCACATTGTCACGCCCAATGTCGGATTTGATTTGACGGATGGCTTCCAAGAACGGCAAGGATTCGATATCCCCTACTGTTCCGCCGATTTCCGTGATGACAACATCTGCGTTCGTTTGTTTTCCGGCACGGAAAACTTTGTCTTTGATTTCATTTGTAATATGCGGGATGACCTGGACTGTCCCTCCAAGATAATCACCACGGCGTTCTTTTTTCAACACAGTGGAATAAATCTTTCCTGTTGTTACGTTGGAGTATTTATTCAAATCGATGTCGATGAAACGTTCATAGTGACCAAGGTCCAAATCCGTTTCTGCTCCATCTTCTGTAACGAAAACTTCTCCGTGCTGATATGGACTCATTGTTCCTGGGTCCACATTGATATATGGATCAAATTTCTGGATCGTCACCTGCAAACCTCTATTTTTCAACAAACGGCCAAGTGATGCCGCTGTGATGCCTTTCCCTAGAGAAGATACTACTCCTCCTGTAACAAAGATATACTTTGTCAACGTAATCCCTCATTTCTAGCATTTATTTATAGAATACCCATGTCCTTGAAAAAGTTTGATAAAAAATAAAAAGCGTTCCCTTTGTTAAGGGAACGCGTCTTCGGACAATTAAAGAGCCCACATAAAATATTACTGATTCTACCGTGTAAAGTCAATAACATTAAGCGATATTATCGCTTAGCGGTCATCCTCATCGTCGTCTTCGTCACCAGTCAGATGCATGTCTTCTCCAACGATTTCACGAGTTTCTTCGTCCGTATCATCGCTCTGATAATCACCTTCGTAGTCATCTTCCGCTACATCATCATCAGCTAGATCGTCATCTTCTTCTTCGTCGCCGTAGTCTTCGTCAAAGCCTTCTTCGTCCAGTGTGAAGTCTTCTTCAAGATCGTCCAGATCCTCATCTTCATCTGCTGCACGTTTCTTTCTTTTCTTCGTCGGCTCAACTGTAACGTCTTCGTCGAATTGATCTACTGCGTACCAGCTTTTCAATCCCCAAAGATTGGATCCTGCTGTCATGAAACGGCCATCTACGTTCAAGTCCGTATAGAACTGCAGCAAGTATTCTTCACGCTGATCGGAGCTCAATTGTTTGATTTCAGCTACTTTATTGAATAAATCTTTATAATCGGTTGCTTTGTTTTCTTCCTCAAGAATCAAATTCGTCAATTCCACGAGGGAAAAGTCAGCAAGCTCTTCTTGGCTGTATTCTTTCAAACCCACTGTCACAGCACTCCCTTTGTCAATAAGTTGGTTATGTTCACGTCTACCGTTTTAGAACCATACCTTACATTATATTGCCAGGCCTATCAAAATGCAATATTTCTTCAGATCAGCGGCGTTTTTTAACTTGTTTGACGTGTTTGGACAGCTGCTTGAACTGTTTCCTCTGTTCGAGCTGTGCTTTGGCAGAGGTCTTGCTATCCAGATATTGAAGCTCCCGCTGCAGCTTGAAATAGCTGCTGAGCCGTTCTTGCTCTATCTCACCAGTCTGTACTGCCTCTTGCACACGGCAGCCAGGTTCATTCATATGTGTACAATCACGGAAACGGCAAGCCTCACTATATCGCTCGATATCGGAAAAAGCTGCTGACACACCTGACTGCTGCTGATCCCATAGCTGCAGCTCACGCATACCAGGTGTATCGATGATCATCCCGCCGCCTGGCAGCTGTACAAGCTCACGATGTGTTGTTGTATGTTTGCCTTTGCCATCATCTTCCCTGATCTCGCCTGCCAGCTGTACTTCCTTTCCATACAGCATGTTGACAAGGGTGGATTTCCCTGCACCTGAAGAACCTAGGAATGCCGCAGTGATACCTGGTACGAGCGTGCTGCTGATCGTGTCAATTCCCCGTCTGTCCACTGCACTCGTAACATGTATGCTCACGCCTGGAGCGATTGCTTCTACTTCCCTGTATTTCTCCTCCAAGTCAGCACATAGGTCCCCTTTGCTTAAAATGATCATTGGTGATGCACCACTGTCATAAGCCGCCAATAAATAGCGTTCCAGTCTTCGAAGATTGTAATCCTGATTTAACGCCATAACTAAATACACATAATCGACATTCGCTGCAACAATTTGCTCCTTTGTCACAGTTCCTGCCTCTTTCCGGGAAAACTTGCTTTTTCGCGGCAATAAAGCATGTATCGTAGCTTTCCCTTCTTCATGCCGAGCATCTACCAGCACCCAATCCCCGACTGCTGGGTAATCCCCATTTTGCCGAAACTTCCCTGACGGTGTTGCAAGCATCTCTCCTCGGTCATCCAGCACTCTGTACATATGTTTATGCTCAAGCACGATACGTGCAGGCGTCCAAGCCTTATCATATGCTTGCTTTGCTGCTTCCAATTGGTCATTCCATCCTAATAAATTCAATGCTTCGTTCATATTTTCCTCCTAGTGGGGCTTTTTTGGCCATAATAAAAAGGACTGTTCGCACAGCCCTTCCACTAGAAGTTTACATAGCAGAAATCATCTGCTACTTCAGACAAGCAGAAGGGATGTGCGTAGTGACGGACGGCTTTTTAGTCAGCGTATATGTCAACATAATCATCATCCCTTTCTGCGTCCGGATTTTACCGTTCGCTTTGATTTGTTTTTATGATACATGATATTGGCTATATTTGTAAAGCCTATTATTACCTCAGGAAAGGAGGTCAGTATATGTATGTCTTCTTCCTCCTGCTGGCCCTCCTGTTCCTCATAATGGTATTGGTATGGGTGGACTTATCGCTTGGCAGGAAGTACAGCAAACGAAAAGCGGTCAATCGGCTGATTGGTCATAAACATGCCTTTGTTTCCATGTTCGATGATGGAGTCAACTTCTACGAAGCGCTGATACGTGACATAAAAGCAGCACAGCATTCAGTGGATATCCAATTCTTTCTGGTGAAATGGGATGAACCTACACAGCAGCTGTCGGAATTACTGCAAAAACGCGCACAAGAAGGAATTAAAATCCGCTTCCTGCTGGACAGAATCGGCGGCTACCGTTTGCCCCGAAAAGAACGAAAACGTCTGCGCCAGTCTGGCGTGATGCTTCGTTTTGCCAATATACCACGCTTCCCTTATTTCCTGTATAACTTGAACTTCCGTAATCATCGGAAAGTGACCATCATTGATCAGCGCAGTGTCTATATAGGAGGATTCAATATCGGAAAAGAGTATTTGAGCAAGGAGCCCCGTTTTGGTTACTGGCGTGATTGCGTCGTCAAACTCGAAGGCGAGGCAGCCTACACGTTTGTACAGCTATTCGCCTCCGATTGGGGTAATCCATTCCGCATCCTGCCGAAACAAGCTCCTGCACTTGATGGAGCCCAGATAGAAGTCGTCATAACAGAATCTGATGGCTATGAAGACTGGCTGCTGCACCAAATACATCAAGCAAGGGAATATCTTTATATTGGCACACCATACTGTGCACCCACCAGACGTGTGGAAGCTGCCCTTAAACGAGCTTCGGAAAGAGGCGTGGATGTCAGGCTGATGCTCCCGTCCAAAGTGGACCATTATGTTGTCAATCAAGTGTCCTTCCATTTTGCCCGGCGCCTGCTGCAGCATGGCGTACGAATCAACTTATATCAGAATGGCTTTTATCATGCAAAGATCCTCTTAAGTGATGGGTTATGGTGTGCTGTCGGTTCTGCCAATCTTGATGGACGGAGTCTGCTTATAAACAAGGAGCTTACTGTGACTATAAGAGAGAACGACCTCTTTTATGCCCAGCTCCTCGCTCTTTGGAAGAAGGATGAACAATCAAGCATAGCGGCCTCAGTCAAGACTATACAAAAACGTCCTTGGATTGCGAAAGTGACAGGCATCCTTTTTAGACCATTGCGGAATTACCTATAGAAAAAGCCCGCCAGCATCACTGCTGACGGGCTTTTATATTTATTACATTTTTTCTGGTGCTTCCACACTGATGAGTCGAAGTGCATTTTTAATCGTAATACGAACTGCTTTCATCAACGCAATCCGGGCTTTCGTCAGTTCTTCGTTATCCGGGTTCAATACTTTCTCCGCATTATAGAAGCTGTGAAGTGCAGAAGCCAGGTCGAAGCAGTATTGCGTGATTCGGTGCGGTGTCCGTTTTTCTGCTGCGTCTGCAACAACTTGAGGGAATTCCCCAAGACGTTTTAGAAGATCCAATTCTTTCTCGGCAGTCAGAAGACTCGCATCGTATGGTCCTTCTGTCTGGAATCCTTTTTCAGCAGCCTGTGCGAGCATCGTGCTGATGCGGGCATATGCGTACTGCACATAGAATACAGGGTTTTCATTGGACTGTGATTTCGCCAAGTCCATGTCAAAGTCAAGATGAGAATCACTGGAACGCATAACGAAGAAGTAACGCATCGCATCGATGCCGACCTCATCCATCAACTCGCGCAGTGTAACTGCTTTACCAGTACGTTTACTCATTTTCACTTTTTCACCGTTCTCGAACAGGTTAACCATCTGGATGATCGTAACTTCCAGCGTATCGGCGTCATAGCCTAGTGCTTGGATAGCAGCACGCATACGCGGGATGTAGCCATGGTGATCTGCTCCCCATACGTTGATCAGCTTGGAGAATCCGCGATCCAGTTTTGTTTTATGATAGGCGATATCCGGAGTAAGATACGTATAACTGCCATCTTGCTTGATAAGTACACGGTCTTTGTCATCACCGAATTCTGTCGAACGGAACCAAACTGCCCCATCTTCTTCAAACACATAGTCTGTTTCACGAAGTGTAGCCAATGCCGTATCGATTTTTCCGTCTTGGTATAAGGAAGTTTCGGAATACCACACATCGAATGGTACACGGAAATCAGCAAGATCCTTCTCAAGCTTCTTCAGTTCATAAGCCAGGCCATATTGGCGGAAGAAAGCAAGGCGTTCCTCTTCCGGCTTTGAAACATAGCTGTCTCCATGCTCTTCAGCAAGCTGTTTACCGATACCAATGATATCTTTACCATGGTATCCATCCTCCGGCATCTCGGCATCCTGTCCAAGAGCTTGCAAATAACGCGCCTGTACACTGCGGGCAAGATTATCAATCTGATTACCAGCATCATTGATATAATATTCGCGTCCAACCTCATAGCCTGCTGCATCGAGGATGTTGCTAAGAGAGTCCCCTACTGCTGCTCCGCGGGCATGTCCAAGATGCAAGTCACCAGTCGGGTTTGCCGAAACAAATTCCACTTGGACTTTCTCACCTTTTCCTGCATCCGTGCGGCCGAAAGCATCGCCAGCTTCCAAAATAGTGGATACGAGTTCCCCAAGATAGCTGTTGCGCATGAAAAAGTTGATAAATCCTGGTCCGGCAATTTCGATTTTCTCTACAGGTGCCTGATCATAATCAAAGTTATTCTGCAAATCCTCCGCAATCGCTCGAGGCGCTTTCTTTGCAACACGAGCAAGCTGCATCGCAATATTCGTTGCATAATCGCCGTGTGCTTTATCTTTTGGCTGCTCTAGAATGATAGCAGGGATTGTTTCTTTATCAGCCAATCCAGCCTTCAAAACAGCATCCTGAATCGCCGATTTCAATTTTTGTTCTGTTTGTTGTACGATATTCATCCGTTACTCTCCTCCTGCACACGCAACGTCAGTGCATGTCTTCTGGACTGCACCTGATTTAAAGTTACTGTATAGCTTATTGCAAGTTCCGCCGGGCTGCCAGATGCCAGCGGCGAAAACGTCATCGCGTGTGTGCTTGTTTCCATATGCATTGTACCATAAGGATGGCGGTATACGTTCTCTGTCGGCTGATTCTTTATGAAAACTTGCTTCATATCAAATCCGCCTGAACGTTTGATGCTCACTTTATCAGCCGAGATGGTAATCATCGTCTTTGTTTCTCCGACTTCTTCGGATTCCTCTGTGAAATTGACGACTGTCAATCCCCCATTTGCGGAATAGGTACCAGCTGCCTTTAAAGTTGTGTACTCGGTATCATCTTCCTCCGTTATTGCCGTATTCATCTCGATCCATACCGGTATTTTTGTCTGACGCATGCAGCTCTCCCCTTTCAGCAAGAAAAACGCTCCCCGCGGAAGCGCCTCTCCATTTATTATTTCAATAAGTCCTGTACGAATTTCGGCAGGACAAAAGCAGCGTGATGCAGCTCTGGTGTATAGTATTTCGTTTCGATCGGCTGGAACCGTTCTTGCTCCACTTCTTTTGGATGATGTACTTTGCTGCCCATCGTGAACGTCCACAGACCACTCGGATAAGTAGGGATATTTGCCGTGTACAGCTCTGTTACAGGGAAGATCTCCTTCACATCTTTGAATACTTGTGAAATCAAGTCAGCTTTGAACCACGGATTGTCTGTCTGCGCAACGAACAACCCATCCTCTTTGAGCGCTTTCGCAATTCCGGCATAAAAGCCTTTCGTGAATAAGTTGACTGCTGGTCCCACTGGTTCTGTCGAATCGACCATGATGACATCATATGCGTTCTCACTTTCGGCAATATGCATGAATCCATCACCTACACGCACATCTGCACGTGGATCATCCATTTTACCTGCGATGGAAGGCAGGAACTTTTTGGAATACTCGATAACTTTGCCATCGATATCAACAAGTGTCGCTTTTTTCACTTTGTCATGCTTGAGAACTTCGCGGATCACGCCGCCATCTCCTCCGCCTACAATCAGCACGTTCTCTGGATTCGGATGCGTGAACAACGGTACATGCGCTACCATCTCATGATAAACAAATTCATCGCGCTCCGTAGTCATGACCATGCCGTCCAATGTCAGCATATTACCCCACTCTTCTGTCTCGAGCATGTCCAACTTCTGGAAATCAGTCTGCTCACTATGCAGGGAACGCTTCACTTTTGCTGTGATACCAAAGCTGTCTGTCTGTTTTTCTGTATACCAAAGTTCCATTAGTTGTCAAAACTCCTCTATGTGTAAAATCCTATATCATCTCGCAACTAGTGTTGGTCATTTTTATAGCTTTAAACAATCAAATTATAGAGAATATCCGAAAAAAAGCAACCCTTTCCGACGTTTATTATCCTACTGTATGCCGATACTGTTTTTGACACCATGAAGGAAGCAGGAGATAGAGATGATACGGATTCCAATAGCCAGCTGGCAGAAGTGGCTGCGGCCAAAAAGGCTGGCAGCCATCATTCTGGGGAGCACGATAACTGCCATCGGCGGATTGCTCCTCATTTGTTATCTGATGGGACCTCCGCCGATGACAAATAAATGGAGTACAACATTCTATGCGAATGACAGCACAATCCTAGGTGAACAGTACGGCAACACACAGAAACGCTGGATAGCTCTGGATGAAGTCTCCCCGCACTTGATCCATGCTACTATCCTGGCTGAAGACAAAAACTTCTACAAACATCATGGCTTTGCCTGGAAACGTATATTCGCGGCTGCCCTGCAGGACATCAAAGCAGGGGCCAAAGTAGAAGGGGCCAGCACCATTACCCAGCAATATGCCAAAAACCTCTACCTGACGAATGACAAGACGTGGACACGAAAATTCAAAGAAGCAATCTACAGCATCCGATTAGAGATGTTTTATACGAAGGATGAAATATTGGAAGGGTATCTTAACACGATTTATTACGGACATGGGATGTATGGTATCCAAGCAGCAAGCGATTATTATATGGATAAAGATCCTGGCAGTTTAACAGCTGCAGAGGCTGCTTTGCTTGCCGGTATACCGAAAGGACCATCCTATTATTCCCCATTTCAAAATAAAGAGCTGGCTGATGAAAGACAGGAATATATTTACGGACTGCTGCAGGATGCAGGCTATATAACCGAACCAGAAGCACTTCCTGCTGTGTCGCTGTCGACAGAGCAGGAACGGGAAACAGTCAGACGTGCCGGTTATTTCCAGGACTATATTACAGATGAGCTAGCAGATGTCCTGGAGGTGGACGAGGATCAGGCTGCTGCTGCTGGATATCATGTCTATACAACGATGGATCCCGATCAGCAGATGAAATTGGAGAACCAGATAGCAGATACGATTCCGGCTGATACAGAACTGCAAACAGGAGCGATCGCGATGGATCCGGATACTGGTGCCATCACAGCTTTGGTCGGCGGAACGGATTACAAAGCGAGTACGTATAACAGAGCCACTACGAGCAAACGCATGCCAGGCTCAGCGTTTAAACCTTTTGTTTATTACACGGCTCTGAAAAACGGTTTTACACCGATGACACAGTTAAGAAGCGAGGAAACGACCTTTGAGCTGCCGCATGGCGGAGAATACGCGCCTGGTAATTTTCATGGCTATTACGCAAATGAAGAAATTACAATGGCAGAAGCTATCGCGATGTCGGATAACATATATGCAGTGAAGACTAATTTGATGGTGGGTGCAGAGAAGGTTGCTGCAGATGCCAAGAAGCTCGGAATCACAAGTGAGTTACAGGCAGTTCCATCCCTCGCTCTTGGAACTTCGCCGGTGTCTGTCGAAGAGATGGGTGTTGCTTACAGCCGGATAGCCAATGGCGGTAAACAGGTAGAAAGCTATACGATTGAAAAAATCGTCGATCGCAACGGCAAAACGATCTATTCCCATAAACCGCAGAAACTCAAGAGCAAGCTGGATAAAAAAAGACTGTTCGTGCTCACCGACTTGATGACAGGTATGTTCGATGATTCGCTCAGCAGCTATATGCGTGTAACAGGTGCCTCAATCAAGGATCAGCTGACCCGGCCATACGCCGGCAAATCCGGAACCACAGCGACTGATAGCTGGATGGTCGGATTCAGTCCTGACATCGTGACAGCTGTCTGGACCGGCTATGATGACAATCGCTCCATGGAGAAAGTAAAGGAGCTTGCCTACAGCAAGGAAATTTGGGCCGGCTTTATGGAAACGGCACATCAGGGCAAACCAATCAAAGCATTCCGTCCTCCAGCAGGCGTTCGCGGAGTGTTTGTCGATCCTGACTCCGGCTTCCTTTCCACTTCATATTGCGAGAAGCGCCGCTTCACCTATTTTGTACGAGGCACAGAACCAAAGCTATACTGCCGGCCTGATTTGGATGAGTTTCCGCTGCAACCAGATCAAGAAGAACCAATGAACAGACGAAAACGCTGGTTTGATTGGCTGTTTTAACAGAAAAAGCCGCTGTCCCATTTGGTGACAGCAGCTTTTCTTTTATTGCAGTTGATTTTCCAGATCCTTCGGCGTTCTGCTCCAGAATTCCGGTTTATACTCCTTAAGGAACTCCAGCAGCAATTCCTTCGATACGTCATCCATATGATCAAGCACGTACTTGCCTTTCATGGACTGCTCCATATGCTTCACATGCTCCGGCATCGACTTATAGGCGATACGATTCGGTCGATCGACAAGAATTTCGCTGGCAGCAGCTCCAAAATAATAAGGACCGCCCCCGCCATTTTGCACTGTCACCCAGACAATCCAATACAGCTTCCCATCTTGCACCTTGTCCTTCTCATGCTGGAAACGCACACGTCTTTCCACTTGACTGCGGGCATGCATTGCTGCCATATCCACGTATGCTGTTTTTTCATTCGGATCAACGATGACAGGGCTCATATTCTCCAAACTGATCGAACCTACTCCATAGCCGCCATGACCGTCCGTTGAATCATCCTTCATGATCGTGAAAGCATTATTCTTCTTCTTTTCCACATATACCGCTCCCTCGACTTTTGCTTCTATAGTAGCATGTGTCGGATTATTACTTCAATTCAATTGTTTTATCATGGAAGCGAAAAGCACCTGGTGAGACGACAGTTGATGCGGCAGCTTCGGTCAGAATTGTGTTCGATATCTTTTCTTTCTTTGGAAGATGAATCCCGAGTCTCCTTAACTCAACCTCTTTCAATCCGTCTATCATCAGTTGAACACAACCAATCAATAGCAGGTATGCCAGTAAGATACTGATTGTATAAAAACCTTGGCCCGTCATTAGCATATAACGGAGGAAGGAAATCTGAGAGGACCATTCACTCGTGGCTGGAGAACCAGAGAAACCCTCTTCCCCAGGCACCGTTCCGCCGAAATATAACTGAAACACACCTAAATGGATGAATAGGACTATAACTTGAAGTGTTTGCTGGCCAAAAAGGATGTAACATCTAATTTTGATCTGAGGCCACACATGTTTTCTAAAAAGCTCCAAGCGGCTCGCTCCAAGGACAACTCCGCTTGTTACGTATGCACTCGATAGGGATTGATGTATTTCCTTCCCTAACAGTATGGTAGTTAGCGGTAATACTAATAGGAACAGAATCACTATTTGCCAGATGATCTTCTCTGGAAATGACAAAAACGAGTCCGGCGTAATAATTGGCGTTAACAGCATTATCGCTAACAAAGACTGCGGCACATAATGCAATCCATCCGCCAGTTGGTCCAGGAACTTCCGGATCCTTGCTGGCATTAGCAGGACGTAGGGAATAGCAAGTAAGAACCCACCTCCGATCCGCAATGCAGCGACCAGCAAAGCGAATCCGATTGTATACTTAGCACCTGCCAACAGCACATCATCCAAATGCCTCCCCAGTCGATCCGTTCCCAGCAAATAGTCTTCTCCCGGTCCAAACGGCGCTTTTTGTACCATATTACCCGCATCATCATATTGATATTGATCCACATTGATAACAGGATCCGCTGCTAGCGTATATATACAGCTGCCGATAAACAGCAAGGCAATCAACGCGAAACCGACGATGAACTTTTTATTTCTATAGATTCTTTGATTATGTGAAACTCTAGCGAATGGTATGCGGTTTCCATTGCCCCTTGTCCCAAACAGCGGTGCCGCCTTCCATGCAGGTGCTGAGGAGATTCCTGACTTTCCCCCGAAAATCATTTCAACAATGGAATAGATGAAATAGAATGGCACAAAGAATGCTGCTAGGATAAAGAAAAAAATGATACTCTGTACTGGCTGCAGCAGCATTTCTTTCAAAATACTTGTAATACCGTACAGATTCATTAAATATTCAATCGCTGGCAGTGCTGAGAGCGTAGCCCAAGTAATAACCTTTGTATGTAAGAAAGCAGATGGGAGGATATTCGGCATGACATGACGGATTAGGATAGATCCTCTTCCTATTCCCTTGCTTTTTGCCAAAAGCACGTAGTCCTTTTTCTGCTCCTCTTCCAGCATAGACAATACGATACGGTAGAAGGCCACAAAAGGAAGAATTGCCAGTATAAGAATTGGCAAAGCATAGATTTCCTCTTGCCCCACAGAACTGAAACGGAATAATAGAAATCCAAATTGTTTAAAGAAGAAAACAATGAGTAATTGGATACCGAAAGCTAAAATGACATCCGGGATAGATTCAAAAAAATAACCCAGTCGCTTAAATGGGAGCACGACTTTGTATGGAAGCATGCACGAAGCTACTGCAAACAATAATCCTCCTAAAAATCCTGTTAGCAATGCTCCTATCAAGATTGTCATTGAATAAGACAACGCAGGAGCAAGATAATCGAATAATGGGTACACCCTTCCATACCCTTGGTCATACACCCATTGGGCAGGTTCAAGTATTTGACCAGTTAAGGCAGCAACCGCACTGAAGTATCCAGATGAACCTGGTATGAATAGTGACGGGATACAGCTTATCAGCACAAGTCCAACCAACCCCAAAAACAAATAACCTACAAAAGAGACAGTTCGCATTTCATTCCACTCTTCTTCCCTATTACAGCTTCAGTTACAATTCAAATTATATATAACATTCTGTTAATTATATACAAAAATGTAAGATTACAAAATAAAAATCTGCATATTACCTATCCTTTCAGACTGTTATAAGCAGAAATAACATAGTTTCGCACAATGATTATGACATCTTCGAATCGGGAAAAGAACCAGCGTCAGAAAGGAGGATTAACATGTATTTTTGGCTCGGTTTAATTTTCGCAGCAGGATTCGCCCTCATCCATTACTTTTCTAAGTATATGAGTTTCCTTAAAGAAACTCCTCGGAGTAAATTCCTTTCCGTTTCTGCTGGTATAGCTGTAGCCTATGTCTTCGTCCATCTTCTTCCTGAATTGAATACTTACCAGGAACAGCTGGAAGCCGAATTGGGAGACAGTGTTTGGCGCTATACAGAACACCATATTTATATTGTTGCTCTGATCGGATTGGTGCTTTTCTATGGGCTGGAAAGAATGGTGACAGTGTCGAAGCGAACAGATAAACTCAAGAATCCTGAAGCCGCGGGATCCGGTATTTTCTGGCTGCATATCAGCTCTTTCTTCCTATATAACGCTATTATAGGCTACCTGCTTGTTCGGGAAGAATATGAGTCTCCCCTCGGGATGCTCTTCTATTTTCTCGCTTTAGGTGTCCATTTCATCACCAATGACCGGAGCCTGCGAAGTGACCACAAGCACATCTATGATAAGTACGGAAGATTACTTCTTACTGGCGCCATTCTTTTGGGTTGGTTTATCGGTATCTTAACGAAATTGAACGAGGTAGCAATCTCTATTCTAAATGCATTTATTGCAGGCGGTATCGTATTGAATGTACTGAAAGAAGAACTTCCTGAGGAACGGGAAAGCAGTCTGAGAAGCTTCCTGCTTGGTGCAGGCGGTTATACCATCCTGTTATTACTGGTGTAACTAAAAAAGCGAAGAATCACATGGATCCTTCGCTTTTTTTCAGGCTTGCTGCTTTTTCAATGAATGGATGAATTCCCAAGCTTGGGTCATCTCTTCATCTGTATAATTTTGTTTCTTCTTCACTGTCCGGACTTTATCTTCTACTTCTTCCTGCGGCAGTTCTTCGAAATAAAGCATTGTGGAAACCAGCTCCAGAAAACGAGAGCTTTTTTCTTTCAGCAGGCGGACAGCCTCCTGGTAATCCGGGAATTGATTATCATAATGTGTGAGAAACTGTTGGCCTTCCTCCGTGATTGTATAACGGTATTGGAAATAGCTGCTTTTATCTTCTTTCGTCTCTTTGATAAGACCTAGGTTGCTCAGTTCATCCACACGCAGGGATAATTCCTCTGAATAGGGACCGAATAGATGGAATTCATATTTTTCTCCGAACGGAATACCATTTTTCTTCAGTATGTAAATCATCTTTTGCAGTTTCTTTCTTCCTACCACTTCTTCCACGGAAGAAAAGAATTGCAGGAGATTTGCGTGGTTGGCTAGCATAGCTGCTCCTCCTTATTGGAATAAAATCTCATAGATCCGTTGCTTCTGTTGACTGTCATCCGGCAGGGCTTCCAGAATGTCCTGAGGGAAATATAATTTATGGTCTGTTCGTTTCTTACCCGAAATCGCTTCGACAATATCCGATTGCCGGGATAATTCCTTCAATTTTCCATTCGGCAATTGCAAATGGATAGGCAAACGCTCTTCTTCTTCGCCAGGACGATAGAAGTCATAAGGCAAATCAGATGAAGAATCATCAATCAGATAATATTCCGGATCGATTCCTACCTCACTGAAGAGCTTGGACAATTCGACCATCTCTTTCATATGCAGAAGCGGGTTGAACTCGATATACTTGAATAGTCTGCGATTCAGGAATCTTTCACACAAGTCCCTTAGTATATCATCATCTTCTTCAAGCCAAGCCTGGAAATAGAAGGATGTCACATTTTCATCAAGCCTTATATAATCTTCCAAGGTGACATTTTCATCAAATAAGGAGATAAAATGCTGTGGCCGCAGCTTGAATGTATAATCGCTTTTATATAGTGCTTTTGCACGATGCAGGATCTTCGTCAGAATCACTTCCGCACTGCGTGTTACCGGGTGGAAATATACTTGCCAGTACATCTGATAGCGGCTCATGATATAATCTTCGACCGCATGCATGCCGGATTCTTTGATGACAACCTGATCTTCACGGGGACGCATCACCCGAAGTATGCGCTCCATATCGAAATGTCCATAGCTGACACCTGTGAAATAGGCGTCACGCTGCAGATAGTCCATCCTGTCTGCGTCAATTTGGCTTGAGATGATACTGACAATCAATTTGTCATCGTATGTCTTGTTGATGACTTCGGCTACTTTCTTTGGAAAACTTGTACTCACTTTCCGCAGCACATGATTTACACCTGTATCTCCCAGAATGATCTTGCGGGTGAATTCCTCATGATCCAATCCAAAAACCTTTTCAAACGAATGGGAATAGGGTCCATGACCGAGATCGTGAAGCAAAGCAGCACATAACAGCAGCAGCCGCTGTTCCTTTTTCCAATTCTTTCGGTTCTCGAAGTTGTTCACTATCCGCCTTACAATCTCATAAACCCCTAAGGAATGATTGAAACGGCTGTGTTCGGCGCCATGAAACGTCATATAAGAGGTTCCAAGCTGCTTGATCCTGCGAAGCCGCTGGAACTCCGGAGTCGCAATCAGATCCCATATCACCCTGTCACGGACATGTACATAACGATGCACAGGATCTTTGAAAACTTTTTCTTCATCTAGCTTTTCATCTCGATACGCCATTTCCTCTGCCTCACTTTATGTCAATCTGTCTCGTATTTTTTTGTCCAATAGCATTAGTTTATAAAATATCGGGTCCCCCGTAAATAACCAAAAGTAATTTTTACTCGTTTCTTGTCTACCCTATTCTTTGCTATACTATGTATTGGCGTTTGACGCCATTCAGCTGAAAAGGAGCGCGTTCTACGTGTTACATACATTACTTCAAACACCTGAATTCCGTATTATTGATCATTCCGGTGAAGACGGTCCGGAACAAGCGATGGCCTCCTTCGCGATAGATGATGCATTGGCCATCTCTGTCGGTGAAAATCAGGCTCCGCCAACTGCAAGGCTGTGGATCCATGATCGCACAATTATGCTCGGTATACCTGATTCCCGCCTGCCTTATATCAAAGAAGGTATATCCTATCTGCAGGAAAAAGGCTACAAAGCTGTCGTCCGAAACTCTGGCGGACTAGCTGTGCTGCTGGACAAAGGTGTTGTCAATCTATCCTTCATCTTCCCGGATGCCAAGCATATCGGAATCCATGACGGGTATCAAGCGATGGTTTCCTTCATCCAATATATCTTCCAAGATCTTACCGATAAGATCGAAGCTTTCGAGGTAGTCGGTTCCTATTGCCCCGGTACCTATGATTTGAGTATAGACGGCCGGAAATTCGCAGGCATATCCCAGCGCAGGGTAAAAGATGGTTCTGCCGTCCAAATCTATCTATGTGTAGACGGGAGCGGTGCATCTCGCGCCGAAATCGTTCGAGGTTTTTATGAAAGAGCAAAAAAAGATGAAGAGACTCGTTTCACCTTTCCAGATGTAATACCGGAAACGATGGCGTCTCTGGAGGAATTGCTCCAAGTCCCCCTCACAAGCGAGCAAGTTTGTAAGCGGATTGTTGATGGACTTGCCTCTATCACACAAATCAGTCCTTCCGCTGAGATGACGGAAAAAGAACTCCAGCTGCAAGAGCAACGGATGAAGCTGATGCGTACCAGAAATGAAAATTTCCAATAAAAAACCGCTGACCGATCATTCGGCTCAGCGGTTTTCTTCTTTTTCCAAGAAAGTTAATGCCTGTTTCACTGACGAGTAAAACGTGATGTTTTGTTCACTGAAATCTGCTTGACGCACACTCTCCATAGCCATTTTCGGATGGAAGCCAGTGACAATAAGACGGGTACCCATCATATCCAGCAGCTGATGCAAGCGCAGCACACCGTGATGAACCCCGCTATGGAAACGGCTGATCCCCTGCAGATCAAGAAGGAAGTTTCGCTCGCCTGACTGCTGAACATGTTCTCCGACCCGTTCCAAAATTTGATTCAGTCTGCGATCATCGACATCCCCAATCAATGGAAGAATCGATGTCGTATCCGTGATTGGGACAATAGGCGTGGATAAGCGGGATACTTCCTCCAAGTAATGGGAAACCAGCTCCTCATTCTGTTTCCGCTGTGTCACGTCCTTCTGGACACCAACAAAGAATGTCTTCTGCTCACTTTCCAAATAGATCGGGTAGATCTCCAGCTCGTTCCAGAACATTTCACCGTTTTTGCGGTAGTTTTTTAATTCAACTACGACAGGTTTTTCGTTTCTTATTGCATTCCGAACAGCATCAACGTCTTCTCTTCTCGTATCTTTCCCTTGAAGAAATCGGCAATTGTGGCCAATGATTTCTTCACCGGGATAACCAGTAAGCTCTTCGAAACCTTTGTTTGTATAAATAATCGGATTATCAGGTAGTGAGGGGTCTGTGATAACCACTCCTGCTCCTACGTAATCGATGGCATGCTTCACAAACTGATCTGTTACTTCGGATGAATAGCGGATATCCTTGCCCAACAATACTCACTCCTTTTGCATCTGAGACAAGGCTATTTTACTATATTTGAGCTGGAAAAACAAAACAAACAACATACAAAAGACGCCTCTCTTTAAGAAAGGCGCCTTCCATATATTCTTATTCTACGGATTGAGCAGCAGTGATTAGTGTAAGCTTGTACACATCATCTGCATTACAGCCGCGTGATAAATCGTTCACTGGTGCGTTCAGACCTTGCAGGATTGGACCTACAGCATCGAAGTTACCTAGACGCTGCGCAATTTTATACCCAATGTTACCTGCTTCAAGACTAGGGAATACGAACACATTCGCATCACCTTTCAACACAGCATCCGGCGCTTTTTTCGCAGCAACGGACGGTACGAAAGCAGCATCGAATTGGAATTCGCCATCCACGACAAGGTCAGGGTTTTTCTCTTTCGCGATTGCCAAAGCATCTGATACTTTTTCCGTTTCCGGAGATTTAGCAGATCCTTTAGTAGAGAAGCTGAGCAATGCAACTTTCGGGTCAATACCGAACATAGCTGCTGTTTCAGCACTTGCTACAGCAATCTCTGCAAGATCCTGACTATCAGGCGCAATATTGATCGCACAGTCACCAAACACATAGCGCTCATCTTCCCTTACCATTACGAATGCACCGGAAGTTTTCTTGTATCCTGGTTTCGTTTTAATGATTTGAAGTGCTGGGCGAACTGTATCAGCAGTAGAGTGTGCAGCACCGCTCACAAGTCCGTCTGCTTCGCCTGTGTAAACAAGCATTGTACCGAAGTAATTTTCATCTTTTAGTAATTTCTTTGCATCTTCTTCTGTCGCTTTTCCTTTGCGGCGTTCCACGAACGCTGCAACCAGCTCATCGAATTTCTCATAAGTTTCTGGATCAAGTACTGCAGCACCGTGCAAATCGATAGATAGTTCTTTTGCCTTCTGTTCCACTTGCTCTTTATTGCCGACCAAGATCGGTGCAATAATCCCCTCTTCTGCAAGCTTTCCTGCTGCTTCCAAAATACGTTCATCCAAGCCTTCCGGCAAGACGATCTTTTTATTTTGACCTGTTACTTTTTCCCGCAATGTTTGAAATAAATCACTCATCCTAAAACCCTCCTAGAATATGTCTGCATTTCTATAGTAAATCTTTTTGTTTTACTTTTAAAGTCATATCAGCGGATGCTGATTTTTTTAATTAAAATAACCGCTCCTTTAGATGTTCCCATTTCTGTCAAAGTATACACACCGGGCATACGGAACAGTTGATATAATAGACGTGGGAACTAGCAAGCAACGACAAGCATGGTGTGCTGTCGTTTGTGTTACACTATACAAAGAATGTGAACGAAAAAGGAGTGTTTAGGCATGGCAGAAGCAGTAGAAACCATGGACGGCTGGTATTGCCTGCATGATTTCCGTGTAATGGATTGGACAAGCTGGAAACTGGCTTCCGAGGATGTGCGTCAAGCAGCAGTGGAGGAATACCAGAACTGGCTTTCAAATATGGAACAAGTGGAAGAAGCGAAAAACGGCAGTCAGCTTGTTTATAAGATCATTGGTCATAAAGCTGACTTGATGTTTATGATTATGCGCCCGACAATGGATGAATTGCAGGAGATCGAAACAGCTTTCGATAAAATGCAAATCGCATCTTTCATGACGAAAAGCTTCTCTTACCTATCTGTCGTCGAACTTTCTAAATATATGAGCAAACCTGGTGTTGATATCGAACAAAGACCAGAAGTACAAGCACGCTTGAAACCGATTCTTCCTCGCTGGGACTATATGTGCTTCTACCCGATGGATAAACGCCGGATGAATGATGACAACTGGTATTCACTTGAAAAAGATGCTCGCTCAAAGCTAATGTATGAGCACAGCAAAACCGGCCGTAAATACGCTGGTCAAATCAAACAAATCATCACTGGTTCATTTGGTTTCGATGATTGGGAATGGGGCGTTACATTATTCGCACACGATCCGCTGCCAATCAAGAAGCTAGTGTATGAAATGAGATTTGATGAAGTGAGCGCACGCTATGGCGAATTCGGCGACTTCTATTTCGGTAATATCCTTGATAAAGAAGCTGCATCCGCCTACTTCCATATCTAATGAAAGCTGGACCAAACTTGGTCCAGCTTTTTTTATTCCCTAGTTCTACTCCCCTTTAAGGCTTCATATCATGTCAAAGAACAGGCATGAGTTCCTTTGACAGGAGGTAAGGCGATTACGGTTGTGAATGCAGCGCATATTAAACAGCCCTTGCTAGCTGCGCAATCCGCAAGCACAGCTGCAGCCTGACCGAGTGTCTTCTTAAAGGATATAGGAAAGGGGAATGAAAATGAGTAAGAACCCGAGTCAAGAGAACCAAACTCCGAGCACCCCGCAGTATCAGGAACAGAGCCCGAGCCAGGCCTATACTTACCCGCAAGTACCGAATTACAGCTATCCAACTCGTCAGCAAAACCAGCCGTTTTTCCCGCAGCAACAACAGCAACAGCAAGTTCCATCACAAGTCCAAGGCGGCGGTCCGATCGGTACTGGTGCAGGTCCAGGACTTCCGACCGAACAGTCTTACATCGAGAACATTCTGCGTCTGAATCGAGGAAAACTAGCTACTGTTTATATGACCTTCGAAAACAATGACCGCTGGAACGCAAAGATCTTCAAAGGCGTTATTGAGGCTGCTGGACGTGATCACATCATTCTTCGTGATCCTGAGAACAACCGCCGCTACTTGTTACTCATGGTATATCTCGATTATGTAACATTCGATGAACCGCTCAATTATAACTACCCGTACGGAAATCCAGGCGGTCTGGCAACTTATCCTGCACGATAGAAAAACCTCTGCTTCGGCAGAGGTTTTCTTTATAGATATTTAATTGCAGAATAACCGAGCAGCACCCAGCCGATCAAGAATGCCACACCGCCTACAGGTGTAATGATAGCAAAGATCGTTATTCCGCTGACAGCGTATATGTAAAGCGTTCCTGAAAATAGCAGGATGCCCGCGATAAAGAAACCGCCAGCAGTCGTCAAACTGCCTGCTTGTATCTTCTGCAGCAATAACGCTACTCCGATAATGGCTATCGTATGGAACATTTGATATTGTACCGCTTTCTCCCACGTGGCAATTGCCTTCTCAGACAATCTCCCTTCCAGTCCATGTGCTCCGAATGCCCCAAGTGCTACCGTAAGGAAACCACTTATGGCTGCGATTATGAGTAATACTTTCATTTTTCTGCTCCTTTATATCAAAAATCGAACAATGATTTGCCGTTCGACTCTTCATCATCGTCTTCGAATGCTTTTTTCGATGGCTGCTGAGCTGGCCATTCCCCTGTCATTGCTGCCCATTCTGCTGCTGATGGGCTTTCTGCTGCTTCTGACGGTTTAGACACCTGCGTTTTGACTGGACGCTCTGAACGCTCGCTTTGCAAAAACAGGTCACACATTGAACGGACCGCCCGAACATGCTCCCGCTGTTTTTGAACGTCATCAAGGTCTAACGCACGTTCCAGCTCCTCTTTCATATGCTTAAGCACTGCTTCTTCACTTAACAAGTCTAACCCCTCCATCGTTTTACTGCTACCTGCATTATAACAGATATGAACGAAAAAATTTAACCCCAAAACAAGAACGCATGTTCCTTTATATTTAAAATACTTATACTGTTCACAACAATTCAAAAATTGGAAGCTGATTACGGAAGATATATCGAAGAACTCATGATATTCAATGATTTTCAGTTTTCATTTATGGCTTATATGCAAGCTGGTCATTCTTCCAATTCACTTTGTGCCGGTGTAGACTGAAAAGTAAATAAAAGACCCGCCACATGGCGGGTCTTCTATTATTGCGCTTGCTTCAGTATATCTGATTGTTCGGTGACATATTGTTCATGCATCCATTTTAAGAAATCATATTCTGTGGCTGTGGAGGGACGTTTCAAATCCTGTTCCACTTGGTCGACAAAAGATAAAAAGCTGATCATTGCTAATTACCTCCTCTGGTTATACCTCTACCATCATTCTAATCGAGAATTGGATGCATGACAACAAATTTTCAAAATATTCACGACAAATTAATAGTTTCTGCTAAATCTATTAATCTTCACTATTTTGCAAACGCAGCTCCAAATGACTGATCCGCTGCTTAAGAGCATCGACATCTGCTTTCGTAGCAAGTCCCAGGTCATTTACTTTTTTCTGCATGTTCTCTTGATTCTTTTCGTTCCATTCATTGGATTTAGCTTCTCCTTTATCTACAAAACGCTGGATCAAATCCTTTGCTTGCTGCGGCGTAATCTCTCCCTTTGCCACCAACTCTTTCAGTTTGGCATCCAGCTTTTCCTTCCCAGCCAAAGCAGCACCTACACCTAAAAGAAATCCTTTGCGTAACAAATCAGCCATTATCATAACCTCCTGGTTTTATTTATGGATCTAAGCAGCAGAACATGCTTGATAAAGAGGATCAACCATAGTCCAAAGAAGATAAACGTCAGGATAAACCCGACAAGGACGAGCCAAAACGTATGCTGGGCGATACCCAAGATGCCAGTGTACGCCGAACCAGCTGTCAGGGCGAGTAACAGAACCGTGTAAAAGAAGTAGAATTGGTGCAGCAGCTGGTTTTTTTGCTTATCCCTTTCCCATCCGCGCTGTTTCTCCCCGTCAGTGAGCCAATCGACCAGTGCTCTGGGCATGGACAGGAATGGACGAAGTGAATTGGTGATGATACCAGTATAGATGGAACTATGCTTTTTAGAACCTCTCATCCAGCGCAGAATAACCGGTTTTCCCCATTCTACTAAATCTGCTTGCGGATAAATGACAGCTACAAGGCCAATTGCCAAGAAGACTGCCCTTCCAAGGAAAGCGAAATCTGCAGGAAGCTGGATCGGCTGTTCTTTTACAATTACCTGCAGCTCCTCCATCAGCTGTAAGAAGGATTCCGTGTCTCCTACATCGAGTTCTCCTCCCTTGTACAAATCCACTGTTTTCCGAAGAATCCGTTTCACCTTCTCCGAATCTGCAGATGGAAGCAAAAACTCCATATTATAGAGGGCTTGAATGACAGCTTCGTAATCATCCAGTACAATTCCCTGGATAGCCTCCCGTAAGTATTCCGTGTCCGTTGCCCTGATTTCACCGACCATACCAAAATCCAGCAATACGATTTTTCCATCAGGCTGAACCATGATATTTCCTGCGTGGGGATCTGCATGGAACATACCGCTGTTCAGAAACTGATCAGAAAAAAATTGAAAAAGTGCTTTGGCTACTTGCTCACGCGGGATCTTTTGGGCATCCAGATAATCTGTATCCGTCACTTTCCTGCCTTCCACCCAGTCCATAACAAGTACTCTGCCCGTGCAGAGCTCTGGATAATAATCCGGCACCCTGATGTCCGGGTTTCCTTTGTACCGTTTCTTGAAATAATCCGCATGCTCCAATTCTTTCCGAAAATCCAATTCCCGGCTTATGATGGTCACTACTTCCGCGTACAGAGCCTTCATATCCGATTTCTTTCCGATACTCGTAAATTTGCGGAGCAGGAAGAAGATGATTCGCAGTGCTTTGAAATCCATATGGAATATACGCCTGACATTATGCCGCTGGACCTTAACCGCAATCTTCCGTCCGTTTTGCAGGTATGCTTCGTACACTTCACCGATTGAAGCAGAAGCAACAGCTTTTGGATTCAAATTCACTATCTCTGTACCATAACGGCTGCCAAGCTCTTCCTTTAGTATTGCTTCCGAATGTGCAAAGGATGTCGGTTTTACTCTGTCGACGAGGCCCTCCATCTCCCGGATGAACACCTTTGGCAGCAGATCAGCACGCGAACTGAGAAACTGACCTAACTTGATCAGCAATCCGCCCTTCTTCTCTGCGGTTTTCCGATATTCCCGTGCCTGCTTTGTCAGTAATGCTTCCCATTCCTGTTTATCCTGTTCATCCCACACGCGGCTATGCAGCAGGTAAAACCAGTAGATCTGCAGCATAAATCGGATGACCATCCAAACGATAGCCATAATACGACGGGTGGATTTGACACGCATGCATACACCTCATTTTCAGACAATTGCCTTCTTTCTTGCTATTTTCTATTATAGCTAGTACCTCTCTTGCTTGTCTATCAACCTGCGGCTATGTCGAAAAACGTAAAAATAACAGTTTTATAAATATTTTTTAATAAAACAGTTTATTTTTCCTCGGAAAACGCTTACAATATTGATATATAAGACTGATGGTAAAATCAATAACCCTTAACGGAGGTATAGTATGTCTAGCATATCTAAAAATGCTGTTCTGCCTGAAAAACGTTCCGTCGATAATAACAAGTCTAATAAACAATTTTTGTACCCTTCTTACCTGCTTGAAAACCAGCTGATGGATGCTGTATCCGATGGTGATTTGAATGGGGCATTATCTATAATTGAAAGCCTATCCACTTCTGAACGCCCGAAGTATGCCTTCCAACCATTGCGGTCAGCAAAAAACCAATTGATCAGTATCTGCACGCTGTACACACGTGCTATATTGAGAGGCGGCGCTTCTCAAGAAGTAGCATCAAGCCTCAATATGACGTATATGCTTGAAATCGAGAACTGCCAGACAGAGCAGGAACTTTCAGAGTTGGAATATGATATGCTTGTCCGTTTCATCGAGGGCTTGAATAAAAGCAGAGCCACCCAATACTCCAACATCATCAATGAAGCTATCAGTTATATACAATCACATATCTTGGAGGATTTGAGCTTACAGGCAATCAGCTCCCACTGTAATGTGAATCCAAGCTACCTTTCCCATTTGTTCAAAAAAGAAGTCGGTGTTTCCACAGTCCAATTCATCAATCAAAAGAAGATTGAGGAAGCCAAATACTTCTTGCTTCATACAAACCAATCGATTGCTGATCTGGCTAAGAAGTTCAACTTCTGCAACCAAAGCTATTTCACCGCCCAATTTAAGTTCTATACATCGATGACTCCGAAGCAATTCCGCGATTCACGCGCAGTTTAAAAAAACCGCACAGGATTACCTGTGCGGTTTTTTTATGGACTTTTCAGCTCGATCAATGGTTTCCATATCCGAAGCATCCAGCGCTGGGAAAGGACCAGTACAATGCTAATCGTGACAATGAGGAGGCCCAATACATCGAGACCATTGCTTACCTTGAATAAGTCATCCACCCTGATCCACTGGATGAAAAATCCGTGCAGGAGATAAACATACAATGTCCGCTGTCCATACTTTGTAAATGTCATCTCTTTGTTTGGAACAAGTGCCAGAATACTGATCATCATCAGTCCTGAGAATATATAAACAAACAGCCGAATCAGCCCGCCTGCTTCCCCTGCACCCAAAACCGCATACGATTTCGAACCGAGCAGCCACTCAGTTGGAATGTCAGGATAAAGATAGAATAAAATACCTGCTGCAATCAGCATGAGGCCCCCTCCTATTCTTATCGGCATTTGCCGGAGAAGGGCAAGCTGCTTTCTTGTCATCCAATAACCGATTAAGAAAAACGGAAAGAAAACAAACGTCCTGGAAAGGCTCAATGCTCCTCCTATTTCATTAAAGTACCCCACAAATAAACCAATGAGAACAGCTAGCGGAATACCAATACCAGGACGAATCCTTTTGAATGGAATAAGCAGTATATGCCAGCAGAACAAACTTAGCAAAAACCATAGTGCCCATTGCGGCACAAGAATGGATTCCATCCAGCCTTCTTTTCCGATCATATAATAATAAATCGTATAGATGACTTGGAAAAACAGAAATGGTAAAAGCAGCTTTTTCGCCAGTTTTTCAACAGCAGCCTTACTTCCAGCTCCCCTGGCAAAGAAACCAGCCAGGAAAATGAATACAGGCATATGAAAGGTATATATCCATGTATAGCTTATTTGCAGGAATAACATGTCCTGATACGGCTGGATGAGATGTCCGAATACGACAAAAGCAATCATAAGCAGTCTTGCATTATCAAAATACGCATCGCGTTCCATACTATCGCTTCCTTCTTCAGGATGTATTCTTCCATAGTAAGGAGCACGGAGCAGAAACGCTATAGCATAAGCCCTTTCTTCATTGACTTGTTAGCAAGCTGTCAAGGTGCTGTCATATACGACATCCAAGTGTAAAAGAACGTGCAGAATTATCCAGCTTCTGGTTTCTTTTTAGGCCGGGCAGGTGTTTTTTTCCTGGTGGTCTTCTTTGCTGCCGGCTTATCCTTTTTCGCTTTATCCAGTGACGCCTGCAATGCGTCCATCAAGTTCGTAACATTGCTCGGCTGTTTCTTAGCAGTCGGAATCTGGACTTGTTCATGATCACGTTTCGCCTGGATCAAATCAAGCAAGGCTTCCCGGTAATCATCATTGTATTTTTCCGGATCAAAAGTAGCTGTAAGCTGTTCGATAAGCAGTTTGGCTGTTTTCAATTCTTTATCGACAATTGCATCTTCCGCAGGTATATTCGGCACATCAGCGACGTTACGAACCTCATCCGGATAATGAATTGTCTCCACAACGAGTACATTCTTATATACACGTATGACAGCCAGCTGCTGCTTTGAACGGATGACCATGGAGGCAACCCCGATTTTCCCTGTATCCTCAAGTGCTTTTCGCAATAAGCTATATGCCTTTGTTCCGCCTTCATTTGGAGACAAGTAGTAGCAGCGTTCAAAATAGATGGGATCAATTTCCTCTAAGCTGACAAAGTCGACGATTTCCACTGCTTTGTCTTCCTGCTCTTTCTGCAGAGCCTGTAACTCGTCCTCATCCAGCACAACAAATTTGTTCTTCGTGTATTCATAGGCTTTGACGATATCCTCTGTTTGTAATTCCTTTTCACAATGCGGACAAACTTTCTCATACTTAACTGGTGTGTTGCACTCTTTATGCAGCTGCCGCAGCTTCACATCTTTGTTTTCCGTAGCAGCATGCATCTTTACGGGAATATTAACAAGCCCGAAGCTGATAGTCCCCTTCCACATCGTATGCATGAACTGTTCACTCCTTTTTAGCCTAGTTTGTACGTCTGTTCCATGTTTAATTCCGGTACAATGCTTCAAACTAGAAAGAAAGGAGCGAGATAACATGCAGGTTATGAAGCCAATCTATCGGGATGACTGCCCTACCGGGGAAGAGTGGATATATGAAGTGAAATATGACGGGTTCAGAGCTGTTTTGACGGTTACAAATGACCTTGTGACGCTGAAAAGCAAGAATGGAATTGATTTATCCCCGCAATTCCCGGAAATCATTGCGTATGCTGAACAGCAGAAACTTCTAGTGGATAAGCATATACCTTTCTCGATTGATGGCGAGCTGATTGTTCCGAAAAATGCACAAAGCGGTGATTTTAGCTTACTTCAAACACGAGGAAGATTGAAATCAGCAGATCGGATCAAGCAGATCGCTGCTCAGCGTCCTGCTGTATTGATGGCTTTCGATTTGCTTGTCGATGGCGGGAAAGGACAGGAAAGACGTCGGCTATCCTCCCGTAAGCAAGCATTGCAGGAGCTGATCGGTTTATTCCATGATCAATCCGGAGCTATACGATACGTGGATTATTACTTGGATGCAGCCGCTCTGATGGATTCTGTCATCTTGCATCAAGGAGAAGGCATCATAGCCAAACGATCAGCAAGTACATATAAGACCGGCAAGCAGCATCATGACTGGTACAAAATCAAAAATTGGCGTAAAATCACCGCCGTTTTGACTGCTTATGATAAGGAAAATGATTATTTTCATGCGCAGCTGGCAGATGAAACAGGTCAATTCGTGCCGATCGGAAAATGCAGGCACGGGATGGAAGAGTCAGAACGAAGCACACTCACTGCTTTTTTCAAGGAAAATGGAAAAACGGAAAATAACCTTCTGCTTCTTCCTCCAGCAGTTTGTGCCAAAATAAATTGTCTTGGGCAAGCGGATGAGGAACTACGTGAACCGAGGTTCCACGGTCTATCCCCAACAATGACAGCTGCTGACTGCACAAAGCAGCAGGCAGCAATCGATCTTGCCCAGTTCCCGCAGACAGTCGAACTGAGCAAGCTGGACAAGCTGTATTGGGAAGAAGCACAAATTGATAAGCTGCGTTATCTGCTTTATATTCGGACGGTCGCACCATTCATGCTGCCACATATGAGAAATCGGGAGATGACAATCATCCGCTGCCCTGATGGAATTGAAGCAGAATTTTTCTATCAGAAGCACAGACCTGATTATGCACCTGATTTTATACCTGATACAAAAACACTGCAGTGTCCGGACTTACAGACGTTGATTTGGTTCGCTAATCATGGAAGTATTGAATTTCATGCTCCATTCCACCAAATCGGAAGTGCGTTTCCCCGGGAGATTGCGATTGATCTTGATCCGCCAACGGATGATGCACTTCCTCTGGCTATCAAGGCCGCCAGTTTACTTAAAGACTGGCTGGACCAAATGCAGCTCTCTGCATTTATCAAGACTTCCGGCAGTAAAGGTTTGCAGCTGTACATTCCATTACCGGACAATCAGCTAACCTACGAGCAAGCAGGTATTTTCACGGAAGCTTTGGCAAGATTGCTCGTCCAGCAGCATCCTGATCTATTTACAATCGAAAGAATGAAGAAAAATCGCCATGAGCGTTTGTATATTGATTATGTCCAGTTCGGAATGGGAAAAACACTGCCAGTTCCTTACACAGCACGAAAACGCAGCAGTGGTACTATCAGTGCGCCATTGTTCTGGGAGGAAGTAAAACAGGGGCTCGCACTTGAGGACTTCACCATTTTCACTGTGCCGGAGCGAGTACGCCAAAAAGGCTGCCCCTTCGCTTCCTATGAGGAAGCCAGGAACAGCCAAAGGCTGGATTCCATTATCCAGTTGGTATGATTACTTAAATTGGAACGCCCATGCTCCTTGACGGAAGACTGCGACAGTTGAACCGTCTTCTTTCACACCATCGATGTCCAGATCAGCAGATCCTATCATGAAATCTTCATGCATGATGCTGTCATTCACGCCTGCCGCTTCTAGTTCTGCGGCTGTCATATCATTGCCGCCTGCAATACAAGTCGGATATGCTTTTCCTAATGCAAGGTGGCAGGAAGCATTTTCATCGAACAATGTATTATAAAAAATCAATCCGGATTGTGAAACTGGAGACTTATGCGGAACAAGTGCTACCTCGCCAAGTCGTTTAGCACCAGCATCGGCTTCCAGGAGGTTTTTCAGCGCTTCTTGGCCTTTTTCTGCCTTATAGTCAACCACTTCGCCATCCTTGAAAGTCAGCTGGAAATTTTCGATCAGCTGGCCATTGAAGTTATAAGGCAGTGTACTGGAGACTGTACCGTTCACACCATTCTTGTGCGGCATTGTGAATACCTCTTCAGTCGGGATATTAGCATTGAAGTCCACACCTGCTTCTGTCGGACCTGATCCACCACTCCAAATATGCCCTTTCGGAAGCTCGATTGACAAATCTGTTCCCTTTGCTTTATAAATCAATTTGGTGAATTGCTGCTTATTCATATAATCGGCAGCTAGGTGCAGCTGTTCATTATGCGCCTTCCATGCAGCATTAGGATCTTCATTCCCCGCTACACGGCTGATGCGCAGGATTTCTTCCATCATTGCTTCTTGTGCTTCTTCAACTGATTTTTCCGGGAATACCTTCTTGGACCATGCGACGGTTGGATAAGCAACAATCGACCATTGCATCTTGTCTTTCATCATATAATCACGATATGGTGTCAAACCTTTTCCGGCAGATTTCATATAAGCAGCAACTTTAGAGCCATCCACTTTCTCCAAAAGGTCTGGATTCTCGCCAAGGATATTTAAAACTGCGTAATTATCTTTGACCATTTCGTTACGAGCATGGAATTTCCATGCAGGCACATTCTCCAGAGCTTCGATTGGAGCATGTGTATAACGCTGGACAACCAGCTCGTCATCCAGCCATTCTGTATGTACATCTTTCGCACCTGCTTTGTATGCCTCTTCCGCAACCATTCGAGTGAAACGTACAGATTCTATTGGTGCGACAAGCAAAAGTCCTTGTCCTTTTTGAAGATTAACGCCGGTCTGGATAGCCAGTTTGGCAAACTGCCGCAGCTGTTCTTCGAATTTTTTCATTGAATACCCCTCCATTAAAACAAATGTACCTTACCTATTATAGCGTAAAATTAGAATATTCACGAAACATAAGTAAACGAGGTACCACATTGCTACTTCATAAAAACGGGTTCCAATAAAAAAACCGAATCAAGAGCTTGGAAGATCCACCTCTAGTTCGGTTTTTCTTTAGCTGAAGCCTTATTTATTTGTCAAAGCTTGCTCCAGCGTTTCGATATTTTTATCCATCAGACTGAAGTAATCTTCGCCTGCATCGATTTCATCCTCGGTGACTGTCTCTAAATTATGAATTCTTAGTACGTCAGCTCCGATTTCATCTTGAACAATCGTAGCTACTTTCGGTGAGATATTTTGTTCGAACAATACATAGTTCAGCTTGTTGTCTTCTGCAGTATGGATGATTTCCTCCAGTTCCTGCTGTGAAGGTTCATTTGTCGGTGACAGACCAGTTATAGCAATCTGCTCGATACCATAACGATCCTCCCAGTATCCATACGCTGCATGGGAAACGATGATTTTCTTGTTGTCCTTGCCTTCTACAGCTTGTTGGAATTTCTGATCAAGCTCGTCCAATTCCTCCGCTACCGCTGTATAATTGTCTTCATATGTGGTTTCATTATCTGGGTCAAGCTCAACAAGTGTGTTTTTCATATTCTCTGCCATCTGCTTTGCACGTTCCGGATCAAGCCAGTAATGCGGATCAATGCTTCCGTGGTCGTGCTCTTCTTCTGTTGCCTCTTCTTCATGATCATGTTCCTCTTCCGTAGCCTCATGACTGTGATCATGCTCTTCTTCCGTAGCTTCGTGACTATGATCATGCTCTTCGTCAAAAGGAAGCAGGTTGATGCCATCTGCTAATTGGGCTATCTTAACATCTTCATCCCCTACCGCATCGGCAATTGTTTTAGCGTATGTTTCCAGCTCATCGCTCGAATAGAGGAATGCGTCTGATTTCGCGATATCTACCATCTGATTCGATGTTGGCTCAAAGTTATGTGCATCACTTCCAGGCGGAAGTACGGATTCCACTTCCACTTGCTCACCGCCGATTCGTTCAGCAAAATACTGAATTGGATAAATCGTTGTATAAACCTTAAGCTTTCCATCTTTTGTGCTGTTTTGACTCTCGTCATTTCCACAAGCTGCAAGCAGAACCAAAAGCAAAGCTGTACTGATTAAGAATAATGATTTCTTCAAGATAATTCCTCCCGTTACATATAAGTTCTAATCGAGATTATATCGTAACCATTACTATTTGTAAACAGTAATAATTACGTTTCTAACACAAAAAAATACTGCCTATCAATCAATTATTGACAGGCAGGACATATGCCATACACTTCAAAATTATGGTTTTCTATTGTATAGCCACCCGGTAGCGCCGTTTTCACATCTGAGATCGGGCATACATCAATAGCTTTTGTGATGCCGCATTGCTTACAGATGAAATGGTGATGATGGCCTTCTATATTGCAATGGAAACGGAAATGTTTATCTCCGTCAATTGTTGTCATTTCCAGGATACCAAGTTCAGCCATCGTATATAGATTACGGTACACAGTATCATAGCTTGCACTCGGAAAATCCTCACGAAATTCCTTCCAAAGATCAGTTACCGCGGAATATTGGGATCGTTTCTGGAAAATATCCAGCAGTTTTTCGCGCTGCTTCGTCTGTTTAAAGCCATTTTCTTTCAGGATATGCATCGCACGTTCGCTATTCATATGCTTTCCGTCCTTTATTTATTAAGAGTTTTTCTCGATATTCAAGTCAGCTTCTAAGCTGACTTCCACATTCCCTTTGATTGCTCTAGTAATCATACAGCTTTCTTCCGCCTTGACCGCAAGCTTCTCCAGCATCTGGAATTGTTTCTCAGTTGCTTCTTGTTTCAAATACACTGTTGGCCGATGGATGATTCGCTTGTACGTAATCACGCCATTTGTTTCATCGACAATACCTTCTGATTCCAATTTCATGGATGATAACGGCAAATGCGCGCGTTCAATCATTGCCGCTAGCGTGATGATATAGCAAGTAGCAGCTGCACCGAGCAGCATCTCATCCGGATTCGTACCAATACCAGGACCACCCATTTCTGGCGGAATGCTGATTTCCGTTTTAAGGTTTCCTGCTTCAATTGTACCGGAGCTGTTTCTGCCTCCCGGCCAGGCTGCCGCTAAGTGAAAATGATGTTCTGACATGGTACTCGTCCCCTTCTGCTATCGTTGTGCTATCTTCTATTTTAACGCTTCTAAGCAGGAAAAACAAAATGTCTGATCAAAAAAACCTTCTACCAAAAGATAGAAGGTTTTTAAATTTATTCAGTTCCGCCAGCGGAATCCTCTTTTTTATGATCGCCTTTGTTTTTACCGGACACAATCCAGCCGACTACTGCAATTGCAACCAATACACCATAGAAGATTAGTTTCCAAGTAGTGGAATGAGCAAAGTCATGAGGCAACACGCCCACCGCATCATGAGCAAGTGTACTTACTGTGAGCTTAACCCCTACCCAACCTACGATAATAAAGGCTGCAATCTCCAAAGCTGGTCTAGAGTGGAGAAGGTCCACGAAAATGTTAGCTGCAAAACGCATAATGATCAAACCAATGATACCGCCTGCAAAGACTACATAAAACTGTCCGCTATCCATGCTTCCTACTTGGCCCCAGCCAGTCGGAGGAAGTGCAACAGCGAGTGCTACTGCAGCAAGAATGGAATCAACTGCAAAAGCAATGTCAGCAAGCTCGACTTTCAAAACAGTCATCCAGAAGCCACTTTCTTTTTTCGGCTTCTTGTTAGCAACATCATTGTTCTTGGCACTGAATTTGTCGTACAGGTTCTTTATGGATATGAACAATAGATACGCAGCACCAATCGCCTGTACTTGCCATACATCGACAAGGAAAGAAATGACGAATAGGGATAAGAATCTAAATACAAATGCGCCCATTAATCCATAGAAAAGTGCTTTTTTACGTTGATCTTCAGGCAAATGCCTTACCATGATTGCGAGTACTAATGCGTTATCCGCTGCAAGTAGTCCTTCAAGTCCAACAAGGACAATCAGAACCCAGCCATACTCGAGAAGTAATTGTGCATCCATGTAGTTACGCTCCTTTAAGTGTAGTATGCGATTTTCTTAGCAATCATACCCCATCTTAGTGAAGGCGTAACACTTTTTATTAAAAAAAAGCGAGACCTTTACCAAGATGGTAAAGGTCTCGCTAACAACGTCTGAGTTGCCAATAAAGCCGGAGATTTCTCTCGGAATGACGACTTTACTGTACAGCTACTCCCCTTTAAAAGCATATTGCGCTTATCACACATTCAGTCTAGTGGAATATCAGGCGGATGTCAACAATTTATTGCAGGTACTTGCCAAGATCTGCTTTCAGCTTCTCTAATAGCTCCAGACTGCTTTCGCGGCTTGCACTGTTAACACCATAATAGCTCTTGATTTTCGGCTCTGTTCCTGATGGACGCAGGCATACCCAGCTATCTTTCTCAAGGAAGAGTTTAATGACATTTTCCTGCGGAAGCGTCAGCTTCTCTTCCGTCTCAGACGCAAGAATACGGCGAGTTTGTGTGGAGTAATCCTCCACTGTAAGGACCTTCAGACCGCCGAGCTCTTGAGGTGTGTCTGCACGGACAGCATCCATCATAGCAGCAATCTTCTCAGCGCCATCTTTTCCTTTTAGCGTAATGGAATGAAGATCCTCAAGGAAGAAGCCATGCTTCTCGTATAATACATGCAATGCTTCTAGCAGCGTCTTGCCTTGAGCGCGCCAGTGAGCAGCCATTTCGCAAGCGATCATAGCAGCCTGCACTGCATCTTTGTCACGAACGAAGTCACCGATTAAATAACCATAGCTCTCCTCATAACCAAACAAGAAATTCTCGTCTGTAGTTTCGAATTGCTTGATTTTCTCACCGATATATTTGAAACCAGTAAGCGTATCAATTGTATCGACACCATAAGAAGCTGCTACCGCACGCCCCATTTCAGTCGTTACGATTGTTTTGATCAGTTTTCCGTTACGCAGATCATCTTCTGATGCATTCGCCAGCACGTAATCCAGCATCAGCGTTCCGAGCTGGTTCCCTGTCAGCACTTGATATGCACCTTTTCCGTCCTGTACTGCCACTCCCAGGCGGTCTGCATCTGGATCAGTTCCAATCAGTACGTCCGCTCCAATACCCTGTCCTTGCTCCATTGCAAGTGTAAAAGCTTGGTGCTCCTCTGGGTTCGGAGATTCAACTGTAGAAAACTCCGGATCCGGCTGTGCTTGTTCTTTGACCACATGCACATTTTGGAAGCCAAGCTGATCCAAACCGCGCAAAACAAGATCATGCGATGTTCCATGAAGCGGCGTGAATACGATTTGAAGCTTGTCCAATTGCTCTTTTGCGGAATCAGACATATTCGAGATTGTTTTCAGTTGCTTCAGGTAGGCACTGTCCACATCTTCTCCTATAACATTTAGCAAACCGTTAGTACGGATAGTTTCCAATTCTTCCACTTCTACCGCCAGTTCGTTTTCCACTTTTGCAATTTCAGCGATGATAGCTTCTGCCTGCTCAGGAGGAATTTGTCCTCCGTCTTCGTTATACACTTTGAAGCCATTATATTCAGGTGGGTTATGGCTTGCTGTAATCATGATGCCAGCAGCAGCGCTCAGGTGACGTACCGCAAATGATAGTAACGGTGTCGGGCGCAAGGACTCGAATACATGTGCACGAATGCCATGTGCTCCAAGAACACGTGCCGTTTCATCAGCGAACTCCGGTGACATGTAACGAGAATCATACGCAACTGCTACGCCGCGTTCTTTATAATCGGAAATGTTCTTTTCCATATATACAGCCAAACCTTCTACTGCTTTGCGGACAGTATAGATGTTCATGCGGTTCGTACCTGCACCAAGAACACCACGCATACCGCCTGTCCCAAATGTTAATTCTTTATAGAAAGCATCTTCCAAAGCAGCTTCATCATCAGCAAGCTTTGTCAGCTCCTCTTTATATTTCGGATCAAGTGCTTTAAAAGCAGTCCATTTCTTATATGTATCTTGCCATACCATGTGCTTTCCTCCTGAAAAATAAGTATAGTGATATCCTACCACATTATAAGTCGAAATGGCGCAGAATCCCAACCCGCTGGAAATTTAACAAATACTTAGGGAAAGGGTTACGCCATAGCCTGGCTATGCTATGCTAGCTATATCAATAACTGGAAAGGATACTGATCTAAGTTGACTCAGAAAAAATGGTTCCAAGGCCTTGTGGCCGCTGTTCTGACTTTCACTCTTATACTGTTGATTGCGAAAGTCGATTTCATCTTCCAGCCTTTGGCTACATACATAGGAGCGATTGCATTCCCGATGATTGCAGCTGGCCTTCTATTTTACATCACCAAACCGCTTGTACGGCTCCTGGAGAAGATCCGCTTCCCAAAATGGGTAGCCATCCTGACGATATTCCTGCTCTTGATCGGGCTGGTATATCTCGTCTACAAGTTCGCTGCACCAATCGTGCAAAACCAATATCAGGCATTGGTGAATAACATCCCGGGCATCACTAATCAGCTCACGTCCATTGTGGACTATTGGGAGGAAAATCACTCTGCATTGCCTGATCAAGTAGAGGATTCCATACAAAATTACGCAACAAACTTGCAGTCCAGCCTTCAGGATATTCCAGGTTATCTGATTGGATTCATTTCCAGCCTGGTCAACTTCCTGTTCACATTGGTTTTGATACCCTTTTTCTTATTCTTTATGCTTAAAGACGGAGAAAAATTAATTCCATTTATAACAAAATTTTTCGATAAGAAAAAAGGAGAGAGCGTGAAGAAGCTGATGGAGGACTTAAACCATACGTTAGCTTCCTTCATCCAAGGTCAGTTCATCGTCGCAATGTGTGTCGGTACGATGCTATTTATCGGATACGCGATCATTGGGCTTAAGTACGCCTTCACTCTCGCAATTATCGGGCTGGTCTTCAACGTCATTCCGTTTCTTGGGCCATACCTAGCTGCTGTGCCTGCAATTCTGGTTGCTCTTTTCCAAGAACCGAAACTAGCAATCTTAGCTGCGGTCGTCATGCTTATTGCCCAGCAGATTGAAGGGAACCTGATTTCTCCGAATGTCATGGGTAAAGCTCTGAGCATCCATCCTCTGACGGTTATTACGCTAATACTGGCAGCCGGAAACATCGCTGGTTTCCTTGGTCTTCTGTTCGTGATCCCGTTCTATGCTGTGTGCAAGACTATCATCTCCCACTTCTACCATGAATGGGTCGATTATAGGAAGAAGAAAAAATCCGCTGCTGGAATTCAGGCAGAATAGGAGGTCACAAATTATGGTAGACAGTCAGCCTCCCTTATGGACCAAAGCCTTCATTTTCTTATTACTGGGCAATTTGTTCACGTTTATGAGCTTCCAAATGCTGCTGCCGAATCTGCCGCCGTATATCGCTTCCATTGGCGGCAGCAGCTTGCAGGTTGGATTAGTAACGACAGCATTTTCGATTGCTGCGATTCTGATCCGGCCATTCATTGGCCATATCCTGCTGACGAAGAAAAGGAAAACGCCGATACTGATCGGCTCTTTCCTTTTGCTCGTCTGTGCAATTCTTTATCCCTTCACCCAGATCGTCACACTTCTGTTGATTTTCCGTTTTCTGCACGGAGCGGCTTGGGGATGGAGCACCACTACAAACGGCACTGCCGCGGTTGATCTTGTTCCCAGAAGGCGTGTCGGAGAAGGCATGGGTTACTTTGGCCTTTCTATTACAATCGGTATGATCATAGCACCAAGTGTCGGTATTTTCCTCTATCAAACATATAATTTTCGAACGCTCATCCTTGTATCTATCGTGCTTGGCATGGTTGCTTTTCTATTCCTGGCACTCACACGCTATGCTGAACCTGAAGCATTGTCACGAAATCAGGCGCAGCCGCCCAAATTCTCTTTTTTCAAGTCATTGATCGAAAAGAAGAGTGCCTATCCTGTATTCATTACATTCCTTACATCATTCGGGTACGGTTCCATTGTCACTTATCTTGTGCTTTTTGGACAGGAACAGCATCTTACTGGAACATTCCTCTTCTATTTGGCCAATGCTCTATGCGCAACGATTTCCAGACCCTTCACAGGTCGCTTGTTCGACGCGAAGGGACCGTGGGTGCTGATCATGGGTTGTTCCGTTATTGCTTTCCTTGCCATGTGGATACTCAGCATCGCATCAGCTAACTGGTATTTCATCGTCTCCGGCGCCTTATTCGGACTCGGATATGGATCTATGATCCCTGCTTTGCAAGCTTGGACAATTTCCAAGACAGATGTTGAGAGAAGCGGTATTGCCAATGGCATGTATTATTCATCTATTGATTTTGGCATCGGCTTGAGCGCTGTGATCCTTGGCATTCTCCATCAATTTGTTTCGACATCCACCCTGTTCCAAATGTCGAGTTTCCTTTTTTTACTCGTATTTTTGTTCACGCTGACCGATTTTGTTATCAAGCGTCGAAAAGATCAGCAGCATGTATTTAATGTAAAGAAATTATAAAGAATACAACAAAAATGAGACAAATCGGCAAACGAGGGTAAACAGGTACTATCGTCCTTTTTTCTGCATACTTTGGAGCTTTCATTTGTATTTATTTATAAAAGCATGTAGTATAGGGATAATATTTTCAACATTGTATTTATTTCGGATAACGATGTTGATGTTGTGTTTCTTCCATAACCCGTTTCAGAACGGAAGCGGTTTGCAAGGGATTTCCCCGGGATCCGGGAATTCAGGCTTGCAAGATAACTGATGCCGGCTGAATGGGCTATTGAAGACTATTTTAGGGTATTCCATACTTACAAGGAGGATCTACTTATGCAGACTACAAATGTTTTGGAGCTGAAAAAACAGTACGAACAAACACATTTCGAGCTGTTGAAATTGTTGAACGAACAGGCAAGCCTTAAGCAGCAGCTGAAGGATCTTCCTGAAAGTGAACGCAGCCAGTCTGAGAAACTTCTTCTGGCAGAACTAAAAGCACAGAATGAAGCTGGTGTGCTTGGAGATTCCACAATGGATGCTATCTTCAAGGCTGTTATGCAAGCAAAGACGAAAGAAGAAGAAGCTGCGAGCAAGCGTCCAATGCTTGTATCCCGTGCTTATAAAAACGAAGATACAGTTATCGATTTGAAAGGTGAAAAAGTCGGTACTGGCAAAGCAAGCTTCGTCTTTGGACCATGTTCTGTGGAAAGCTACGAGCAAGTGGCTGCGGTAGCGGAATCCTTAAAAGACAAAGGACTTAAATTACTTCGCGGCGGTGCCTTCAAGCCTCGTTCTTCACCATATGACTTCCAAGGTTTAGGTGTGGAAGGTTTGGAAATCCTGAAGCGTGCAGCGGATGAGTATGATTTGGCTGTCATCAGTGAAATCGTGACTCCGCATGATATCGAAAAAGCGCTTGATTTTGTCGATGTGATCCAAATCGGCGCACGTAACGCCCAAAACTTTGAATTGCTGAAAGAGGCAGGACGCACCAACAAACCAATCCTGCTTAAGCGTGCTCTTTCTGGTACTATTTCAGAATTCATTTCTGCTGCTGAATACATCCACTCCGAAGGCAACGGACAAATCATCCTTTGCGAACGTGGTATCCGTACGTATGAAACAGCGACACGAAACACATTGGATATTTCGGCTGTGCCGATTCTGAAGCAGGAAACTCATCTTCCTGTCATGGTTGATGTCACACATTCTACTGGCCGAAAAGACATTATGCTTCCATGTGCAAAAGCTGCATTGGCTGTCGGTGCAGATGGCGTCATGGCTGAGGTTCATCCGAATCCTGCTGTTGCATTATCCGATGCAGGTCAGCAAATGGATATTCCGACATTCGATAAATTCTATAACGAACTTGCTGCCTTCCAAGGCAAGATCTAAAACGAAGAGGACCGTCACTAATTGTGACGGTCCTCTTTTATTGAAAGTCGATTGCACAGCTATCCGCGATTCTTTGATAGCCAATTTTTTGATATAGCTTGTTCGGTCCAGGATCATTCGCATTGGTGAACAAGCAGCAGAATTGTTTTCCTTCATCCAGCAATTTCGATGAAAGTGCAGCTACGAGTGCCTGGGCATATCCCTTTCGCTGCTGTTCCTCTGGAGTGAATACTGCATTAATAACAATACCATTGCGGCTTTCCCTTGAGCAGCCTGCCATACTTACAATAATATCGTCGACCGACCAGACGTACATCCGCTTCTGTTCAATCAGTCTCCCGATTACTGCAGCTGCCCGTTCCTCTGTCATATTTTCGCCAGTAACTTTTCCGAATCGTATAAGCCAATCACGCAATAGACTAAAATCATCGTTAGCAGCAGCACGGATCACGCCTCTTGCAGCACCCGCATCCTCTACCTTATCGAGCTGATAGATGAACTGATTCATATGTACTTTTATCAGTTTTCCGCTCTTCTGTTGCCAAGCTTGCGCAAATTGATTGGCTTGTTTTACGGGTCCGATCACTCCGGGTAAATCAGGTATAAATGATTGAACAAGTTCGGCCAGTTGGACGGCTTCTTCATCCGTCCAATCGGTGCCATCAGACAGAATGATCCGATTCCCTTTTGTAACCAAAAAAACGGTGCGGATTCCGTCTTGATCCTCTCCACGCCCGAAAATTGATCCCATATCTTCTCCCTCTGCCATTCTGCCTAGCAGGCCCAACAGTAAATTATTTTCTGCTTCGCGCTCCAATAAAAAGGATTCAGCTTTTGCCAGCAGCTGATGCACATTATGATCCTGGATAAAACGCATCCTTTCCCCTCCCCGCTTGACGTTTTGACTTCATCTTTCCTATTCTTAGTGTAGAGGTGATGATATGAATAGACAAGAGCTGGAAACCAAACTGGCTGAATTGAAAATGACGTATGCAAGTGTGCAGGCAGACGCTGATAAATTGGCATCAAGCGGTGCTGGCGCAGCCCATATGGAAAGACAGTTGGAAGAGATGGAAAACGAGATCAAATCGCTTCGCCAGCAGCTCCGGGCACTGGAATAATTCCTCATTCCCCGGATATACTAATACATGCAGAGTATTTGGATTACACATAGAAAAAGCGTATAATGGATATAATGAAAACGCATTTTTGCGTTTATTTTTTTAAGGGAGAGATTTTATACATGAATAGTCCGGATGATCCTGGGAGTCCAGTTTTACTCCAACTCGTATTGATTGGTATTTTAACAGTACTGAATGCTTTTTTTGCTGCAGCAGAAATTGCATTGGTCTCACTGAATAAGAACCGCATTTCACAGCAAGCAGATGAGGGTGATAAGAAAGCGGCCATGCTGCAGAAGCTTATTGCTGATCCTAGTAAGTTCATCGCTACCATCCAAGTAGGTATTACGCTGGCAGGCTTCTTCTCGAGTGCCTCAGCTGCTACCGGACTTGCAAATCGATTCGCTGGTGTACTGGGAGATATTCCTTATGCACAGCAAATCAGCGTAGTGGTCATTACGGTCTTGCTGTCTTATGTAACGCTTGTATTCGGTGAATTGTTCCCAAAAAGGGTTGCCCTTCAAAACGCGGAGAAGATTGCCAGATTCTCTGTCACACCGATTCTATTTATCAGTAAAATCGCAATGCCATTCGTTAAATTCCTTTCCTTCTCCACGAATGTGCTTGTGAAAGTCACTCGTGTAGGAAATGATGCGGAAGCAGAGAAGGTCTCCAGGGAAGAGATCAAGCTTCTCGCTCAGACTGGACAGGAGGAAGGTATCCTGAACGCGGATGAATTTGGCATGATCAAAGGGGTTTTCGACCTTGATGATAAGATAGCACGTGAAATCATGACACCGCGGACAGATACATTCACATTGAGCATTGATACCCCGGCAGAAGAGCTCGCAGATATCCTGCTGGAACAAAAGTACTCCAGAATCCCAGTCTACCAGACAGACAGCGATACAATCGTCGGAATCCTGAACATGAAAGATTATTTCAAAGCAGTACGGGAGTATGGATTCGACGGAGTCCGATTGGAAGCAATTCTGCGTGAAGCGCATTTTGTACCTGAGACAAAATACATTGATGATCTTTTGAAAGAATTGCAGCAGACACATAATCACCTTGCAATCCTGATTGATGAGTATGGCGGATTCTCTGGTATCGTCACGATGGAAGACATGATTGAAGAGATAGTCGGAGATATAGACGATGAATATGATGAAATCGAAGGAGAGTTGACCCGTATCGACGATAATACGTATATGGCGAGCGGTTCCCTGCAAATCGATGAATTCAATGATTTCTTTGATACCGATATCGATGTACCGAACTTCGATACGATTGCCGGCTTCATTTTAAGCAGGATTGGCTCGATTCCAGATGAAGATGCCGATACAGTAGTGGAATATGAAAACATGCTCTTCACTGTAGAATCTGTTCGTGATAACCGACTGGAAAAGATAAAAATTGAATTAAAGCGCCCGCACAGCGAGGCAACTATTTAAAATAAGAAACTGCCTGTTCCAATACAGGCAGTTTCTTATTTTTCCGACTAAAAAGCGCTGCAGCACCTAATCATGTTATGCTGTATACAATGAGAAATAAGGAAAGGATTTTGAACGTGGAAGCTACAGCCCAGCAAATATTGAAGGATTATTATGGCTATGACACCTTCCGGAGAGGACAAGCCGAAGTAATCGAGCATGTGATGAGAAATGAAAACACATTAGCAATCATGCCGACCGGCGGAGGAAAATCGATTTGCTACCAAGTGCCCGCTTTAATGCGCCAAGGAACTGCACTGATCATCTCTCCCCTTATCTCCTTGATGAAGGATCAGGTTGATGCATTGACGGCAATGGATATACCTGCCGCTTATATAAACAGCACACTGGAAGCAGCCGAAATGGAATGGACGATGCAGCAAGCTGCGCAAGGGGCCTTCACCTTCCTTTACGTTGCACCTGAACGTTTGGAAAATACTCGTTTCCTGCAAATGATCCGTCATCTCTCCATAAGCTTAATTGCTTTTGATGAAGCGCACTGTATTTCCCAATGGGGGCACGATTTTCGCCCAAGCTACCGATCCGCTATCAGTATCCTGGATAAACTGACAGAGACTCCGCCTGTCATGGCTTTGACCGCTACAGCCACGCCACAGGTAGCAGATGATATCCAAAGACTGCTGGATATCCAAGAGGAGTATACAACCCGCACAGGCTTCGCTCGTGATAATCTCCGCTTTCAAGTAGTTAAAGGAGCAGATAAAGAAAGATACATCCTGGATTTCATCCAAAAACGCAAGCAAGATACTGGTATCATCTATGCACCGACTAGGAAGCTAGTCGATCAGCTTTCCTTGTTCCTGGACCGACAAGGAGTCAAAACAGCCAAATACCATGCTGGTATGAGCGAGACAGACCGGCAGGCGGCACAATCTTCCTTCATCCAAGATGAAGTTAGTGTCATGATCGCAACGAATGCTTTTGGAATGGGAATCGATAAAAGTAACGTGCGTTATGTACTGCACTATGCCTTGCCTATGAATATGGAAGCCTATTATCAGGAAGCTGGCCGTGCCGGACGTGACGGAGAACCGAGTGACTGTGTTCTGCTCTTCTCGGGACAGGATGTACATTTACTGAAGTTCCTGATTGAAAATTCATCATCCGATACACAAGCGGAATATCAGAAGCTGCAGCAGATGATGAATTACTGCCATACGCAGAGCTGCTTGCAGACGTATATGCTTCACTACTTCCAAGATCCCCATATACCCGAGGATTGCGGCAGGTGCAGCAACTGTCTGAATGAATTCGAAAAAACAGATATGACGCGTGAGGCACAAATGGTCCTTTCCTGTGTGAAACGGATGGATGAGCGCTTCGGTGCCGTTTTGGTTGCAAAGGTATTAAAAGGATCAAAGGACAAACGCATCAAACAATTCGGACTCGAAAGTCTTTCCACATACGGCATCATGAAAAACCGCACGGAAAAAGATATCACACAGTTCATCCATTATTTATCGGCTGAAATGATTCTCGCACCAACCGATGATAAATACCCTGTTTTGACACTTACAGATGAAGCTGTCCAAATTCTCAAAGGGGAAAGAAAGGTGATGATGCAGATTGCCAAAGCGACAGAGACAGTCGAAGCAGATTACGACGAAGTATTATTCCAAGAATTGCGGGAATTGCGCAAGGAAATTGCCCAGGCAGAAGGACTTCCTCCGTACGTCATCTTTTCAGATGCAACATTGAAGGAACTATGCAGATACGTACCACATACTCAAAGTGAGATGCTCGGAATCAAAGGTATCGGGGAAAGAAGAATGGAACAGTATGGTGAGCAGTTCCTTGAAGTACTCAAGCAGCATGAGCAGACAGCAGCAACTCCTAACCGTGAACCAAAGCCCCTGCTTCAGGAAAAGCAAGATACTCCAAGTCATCTAATCAGCTTTGAAGCCTTTGAGAAAGGCAGTTCCATGGAAGAAATAGCGAAGGATAGAAGCTTGACTCCAATGACTGTCAGCAATCATCTCTTCAAAGCTTATGCAGATGGAGAACCGCTCGATCTCCAGCAATTTTTCACACCGGAGCAGGAGACAGCTGTTCTGGATGTGCTGAAGCAGCATGATGAACTTCCGAAGCTTCGCGAAATCAAGGAACAAATGGATGTAGCTTGCGACTATCATGCTATCCGTGCTGTACTCGTGCATCATGGTATTTTAGAACAATAAAAAAACCCGCATTACTGCAAAGGTCCAGTAATGCGGGTTTTTATTTTAATCGAACTTGATTGCCCAGCTGCCGTCACGGAAAACGGGTTCGGATGATCCATCTGCAAAAATACCATCAATGGATAGATCTGCTGATCCGATCATGAAATCAGTATGTGTCAAACTATCGTTGACGCCATGCTTATCAAGCTCTTCCTCATTCATGGAAGCTCCACCTTCCAATGTAGTCGGATAAGCTTTCCCTAAAGCAACGTGACAGGATGCATTTTCATCATAGAGCGTATTGTAGAAAATGAGACCTGATTGGGAAATTGGAGATTCATGCGGTACCAATGCAACTTCTCCAAGACGCAAAGCTCCCTCATCTGTTTCCAGCAAGTGCTTCAATGTTTCCTGACCTACTTCTGCTTTGTAATCAACAACTTTTCCTTCCTTGAAGGTAAGCGTGAAGTTATCGATCATATTACCGTCATAAATCAATGGTTTTTTACTTGTAACAGTTCCATCCACATCGTATTTATGCGGCATCGTGAATACTTCCTCGGTCGGCATATTTGGATTGAATTCGGTGCCGCCTTCTGTTGTGGAAGATCCACCTTTCCATATATGGCCATCTGGTAAGCCAATCGTCAAATCTGTTCCTTCGGATTTGAAATGAAGCTTTTTGTATCGTTTGCCATTCAGTACGTCGCGGGCATTATGCAGCGTAGCATTATGTTCTTTCCACGCTTGAATCGGATCGTCCTGATCAACTCGGACAATCTTGAAGATGGAATCCCAAAGAAGCTTAGTTGCTTCCTCAGCTGATTTCCCTGGGAAGATCTTCTGTGCCCAGGCATCTGTCGGAATAGTTATAATCGTCCATGGAACGATATCATTCATTGTATAATGACGGAGATGCTGCAAAGCTTGTGCAGTGGCTTTCGTTGCTTGTGCCACTTTGTTTCCATCCACATCTTTTAGAAGGTCAGGATCCGTGGAACGGATCTGCAAGAGGGCTGCACCCTTTTTCATATAATAAGCGCGCTGCTCTACCAGCCAATCAGGGATGTCTGTCAGAACTTCCTCGGATTGATGCGTATATTTCAAAAGCATGAGGGTATCGTCTGACCAATTGATATGTACCTCACTAGCACCCAACTCATAAGCACGCTTCGCAATCATACGGACAAATTCAGCTCCATCGATCGGTGCCATAATGAGAAGCGGCTGGTCTTTTTGAATATTCACGCCTGTACGTAAAGCGACCTCTGCATATTTTTCTAATAATTCCTTATCTGGCATTGGAATCAATCCTTCCCGTCATTGAATTCAGACTATTCTTCCATTCTAATAAAGTATGGGCAAATTGGCACGGAATATGCCTGATATGGCTAGCTGCAGAAATCTGATACGGTCTTTTCCGCCAAAAGCCAGGAACTGCGCCGGAAGCGAGAAATCGGCTTTTTCCGCTTTTCTATTGTCTAGCTTCAAAAGCCAGGAACTGCGCCGGAAGCGATAAATCCCTACGAAAGGAAGAAACACCTTTCTTCGGGCTTTCTCACTTCCTTCTTCGTTCCTAATCGGCTTTTTCCGCTTTTCTATTGTCTAGCTGCGGTGACCAGAAACTGCGCTTTTCTATTGTTTCTGGCTTTCGATTTCTTCGACGAGCAAGGATAGTGTTTCCCATCGCTCCATCTTCTGTTCCAGCTGCTGTTCCAGGTTCTGCTGCTCGGTAAATAGCTCCTGGACACGTTCGCTGTCACTGCCTGCTTCCGTGATTCCTTCGGCACATGCTTCTATTCGCTCCTCCAGATCAGCGATTTCATCTTCTATAGAGTTCCATTCCTGCTGTTCTTTATAGGAAAGCTTCTGCTTTTTCTTTTCTTTCTGTGCTTGAACCGGCTCTTGTTTTGCCTGTTGCTGCAATTTAGGCTGTTCCTGAACCTTTTCGCGGTACTCGCTATAGTTGCCGTAGAATGTCGACACGGCTCCTGCTCCTTCAAAAAGGATTAGCTGGTCCACGACACGGTCGAGGAAATACCGATCATGGGAAACCGTGATGACGACACCAGGATAACTATCCAGATAATCTTCCAGAATTCCTAATGTTTCTGTGTCCAAGTCATTTGTCGGTTCATCAAGAAACAGGACATTCGGTTCCTGCATCAATACACGCAGCAAGTACAATCGTTTTCTCTCACCGCCTGACAAACGGTGGATATACGTATATTGATGATTCCGCGGAAACAGGAATTGCTCCAGCATCTGTTCTGCAGTGATGATGTTTCCATCCGCGGTATGGATGACCTCTGCTACTTCCTTGATATAATCAATGATGCGCAGCTGCTGGTCCATATCCTGCTGCAGCTGTGTATAATACCCCAGCTTAACAGTCTCTCCAGTTTCCACTTCTCCTGCTGTCGGTTGGATTCTGCCGGCAAGTGTGTTTAATAGTGATGTCTTCCCGCTTCCATTCGGACCGATGATTCCGATACGATCACCTGGTTTGAACAGGAAGTCGAAATGACTGAATAGCGGCTTATCCCCGAATTGTACGGTTATATCTTTTGCCTCCAGCACTTTCTTTCCTAAACGGGCTGCTCCAACTTGAAGGTCCAGTTCATTCTCCTGCGTCTGAAACTTGGTTTCTTTCATCTGTTCTACCCGTTGGATCCGTGCTTTTTGTTTGGTAGTCCGAGCTTTTGCCCCGCGTCGAAGCCATGCAAGCTCCCGGCGCAGTGTATTTTGATGTTTTTCCTGATCCAATAGTGTCTGAGCTTTCCGCTCTGCTTTTTTCGTCAAATATGTTTCATAGTTTCCTTCATAACGATAAAGGCTGCCCATCTCCAATTCAAAGATATGACTCGTTATCCGGTTCAGGAAATATCGATCATGCGTTACCAGCATGATCGCTCCGGGATAACTAGGCAAATAGCCTTCAAGCCATTCGATTGTCTCGTTATCCAGATGGTTTGTCGGTTCATCCAAAAGCAGCAAATCGGCAGGTTGAATAAGTGCCTTCGCCAGAGCTACCCGCTTTCGCTGACCACCGGATAATGTATCGACAGATGCTGTATAATAATTGACTCCAAGCTTCGTCAGGATTGTTTTTGCCTGCGTACTGGCATCCCATGCATCTTCCGCATCCATTTTAGCTTGAAGGGTGAAGAGCCTATTTTGTGTCTTGGTATTATCCGGCTCTTGCTCCAAGCTGGATAGTGTTTCTTCGTATGCACGAATCGTCTGCAGGATTGGACTAGTTCCGCTGAAAACTTCCTCCAGAACTGTTTTACCCGGAGTCAGTTCCGGCTCCTGAGCCAAATAAGCCAGCTGAAATGTCTTGCTGTGATCGATGTTTCCACTGTCCGAACTTTCAATACCAGCCAGGACCTTCAGCAATGTGGATTTTCCAGTTCCATTGACACCTACCAGACCGATTCTTTCACGGCTTTCGATATGAAATCCAATCTCCTGGAATAACTGTTTATCTCCATATGTTTTTGTAAGATTCTCTACACTGAAAATACGCATACGCTTCTCCTTCCCGAACAAGGAAAAAGCCGCCCATACAGGCGGCTTTTTCTCATCCATCCCTGCTTATTGCTGTGGCATGGACTTTCTGGCACCATGATTGACAGGGCCTACGTATTGATTAAGCTGGAAACCTCCGCGAATCGCTTCTGTAATGAACGTCTTCGCTTCATAGATTGCTTCCTTGACACTGCTGCCGTTCGCCAACAGTGCACAGATAGCCGCAGAACTTGTGCAGCCAGCACCGTGTGTATAAGTTGTATCAACATTCTCATTCTCAAGAATTTCAAAGCTTTCTCCATCATAAAGCACGTCAATTGCTTTATCTGTCTCAAGCTTGCTGCCGCCTTTTACAAGAACATACTTTGCACCCAGCGCATGAATTTTCTGAGCTGCTTCTTTCATTTCTTCCACAGAATGAATCAATGGCATCTGTGCAAGCTTAGCAGCTTCGAACAAGTTCGGTGTGATGACAGTCGCAAGCGGGACAAGTTTTTCCCGAAGACTCACTGTGTTTTCCGGCTGCAGCTCTTCATCCGCGCCTTTACACACCATAACTGGGTCAATGACTACATTTGGAATGTTGTTTTCTTTGATCATATTTGCAGCCAATTCGATGATTTCCGGAGATCCCAGCATTCCTGTTTTCACCGCGTCAACACCAGCTCCCACTACGATCGTGTTCAACTGTTCCTTCACTGTATCCACATCAACCGGAAAAACATTATGATGCCAGTTATTATAAGGATCCATTGCAACGATTGTCGTCACAGCAGACATTCCGTACACGCCAAATTCCTGCATTGTCTTCAGATCCGCTTGGATACCCGCTCCGCCAGAGGAATCTGAGCCTGCAATTGTTAATGCTTTTTTCATGTCTGTTACCCCTTTTGCACACATGCTGTCATTTTTTATCACTAGTTGTATTATACTCCTTTTCCACTCTCTCTATCAACCAGCCTGCATGCTTGCGAAGAGGGAGAGTTAACTTTTGCGGAATTCTGCTTTATATAAGGTTTTTCGTCAATACCCCCTCCTTTTACTGGAAAACTATGTTGGATTTGTAATACAATGAATCTAGTTGTTTTTACCTATTTTTAGAGGAGGTGTCCCCTGTTGGAAGATAATGGACTAGAAGAATCATATTTAAATAGAAGTTCTGCGCTCCATCGTCGGCATTATGGCCAGTATTTCACACCCGATGCCATAGCAAACATGATGAAACAGTGGGTGCTGCATAATCTGCAAGGCCGTCGGCTCCTTGATCCCGCAGTCGGTCTGGGGAAGCTAGTCAGAGATATACCTGATACATATGAAATTGATGCATACGATGAAGACTTAAAGATTTTGGATGCTAACAGGGACTTTTTCACATCTCGAGCATCTATACAGCTGTATGAGCATGATTTCCTTGTGGATGGCTGGGACAAAACGTATGACGGCATTATTTGCAACCCTCCCTATATCCCTTTTCGAAACGAAGATGAGAAGGAAATCTATTTAAACTTATTTCGGCAGAATATGGATGTCTCGCTTTCTACATATACGAATTTGTACGCTCTTTTTATATTGAAAGCTCTGCATCAGTTAGAAGATCACGGACGTGCTGCATTTATTGTGCCTTCAGATTTCCTGAATGCAAGATATGGAACGAAAATAAAAGAATATCTTCTGCACGATAACAGCTTGGAAATGATCATTAACACCGATATTCAAATGGGCTGGTTTAAAGGAGCAGCGACAACCAGCTCTATTCTGCTATTCGACAAGTCAAACAGCAGCGATGCGATAGAGTTTATCCGTACGCAATCCGATGAGGAGATTCAACAGGCAGCAGCATATATGCTAACTGATCGGAAAAAGCCTCTTGGAATCATGCGTCATAGACAGGATTTGACCCCGGCTGGTAAATGGAGATTGCATTTCTACCAGGAAGACCAGAAACGCTTTAAGAACGTGCAGCCGCTCAACCACTTCGCAGCAGCTAAACATGGCATTAAAACTGGATCCAATCAGTATTTCTGCTTCAACAATAGTAAGATGCGCCAGTGGAACATTGGCAAGCAGCATTTTTTACCTTGTATTTCTAAATCAGCTCAATTGAAGAATCCATTTTTTACGTACGTAAACTACAAGGAACTCGTGCAAAAGGACGAACAAATGCTTTTGCTGCATGCCGATGAGGAACATCTAAAGGATCAGGCGTTGGTACAATATCTAGCAGATGGCAAATTCCATCGCGTTGATCAGCGCCACCTTATCCGCTCCCGCAACCCTTGGTACCGGTACCCTGTTTTGGATGCAGCGCCAATCTTGGTGAGTGTATTCAACCGTAAGCAGATACAGTTTGTCCGAAATAAAACAAATGTCCGTCATCTGGACCAGTTGATCGGTATTTATTTTTATGAAGAGTATGAATCGGATGCAGATATTTTCATGGCTTATTTCCTCAGTGAAAGAGCACAGGAGCTGATGGCAAATCCCCATAAAGAATATGGGAAGGATTTAAAAAAACTGGAGCCGGATGACTTGAATGCATCACTTGTACTGGATATTCAAACACTTTCCCAAGAGCAGAAACAGGAAATACGCAGTCTCTACGGAAGGATAGAATATTTAACGGTACATGACGGAGATGAGCGGGAATTGGAGCATCATTATCAGCTCCTGAACGATTTCTTTCATAATTGGATACAATCATACGAGGAAGAGGAGCTATAAGAAACAGCTCCTCTTTTTTTTGTATTAAAACGCTAAACTATTAACGTATTCCTCCGATAGATACCAATGTACATGTATAGCTGCAAGGGGGATAACTATGGAAAACAAAATTGAAGCGATTATAACAGCAGTGCCATATATGAAAGCAATCCTTAGAGAAGAAGCAATGATTACCATTTTCGATGAAGAGCAGTATTTGTATTATTCTCCAAGTGCAGATCTTAACTTCCACCACAAGGCTGGAGATCCACTGCCAGAGGACTATAAGCATTTCAAGCAAGTCAATCCGGATGGTGTCACTATCGTGAAGGTTCCGAAAGAGCAATTCGGTATACCCTTTGATAGCATCTCAATTCCGATAAAGGATGACGCCGGAAAGATGATTGGCGGAATGAATTGTGCAGTGACGACAGCAAAACAAGACTTGTTCAAGGACATTATCAGTAGTATGGAAAGCGCCACCGATGCTTTACTTGGAAAGATACAGCATATTGCAGCGCATTCTGAGGAGTTGTCTGCAACTACAGAGCAGATCTCGGAGAATACTCGCAATACAGTGGCTCATTCTGCCAAAATAACTGATATCGCAGGAACAATCAAAGGTATCAGCGAACAGACGAACCTACTCGGTCTCAACGCAGCCATCGAAGCAGCGCGAGTAGGCAGTGCTGGAGCCGGATTCGGGGTTGTAGCTACAGAAGTCCGAAAGCTCAGTATCGAATCCAAGAACGCAACCGTCAGTATTGAAGAAACACTTCGCGCAATAAAGGAATCCATCAATCGGATGCAAAATGACTTTCAGGAAATTGCAACCTCTTCCCAGGAGGAAGCCAAGCTTGTTACGGAGTTTATGACCGAAATTGAAACGCTGACAAAAACAGCGGCTGACCTGCGTGAATACGCAGAAAAAAATATCCTGACATAAAAAAGACGAGCCTGGCATAAAAGCAGGCTCGTCTTACTTATTATTCCTCAAAATTACGACCATCGTTACGGAACCACGGATAGTCTGTTCCGAATGCCACAGCCATTTCTTTAGAGCGTTTCAACCGTTCCTTACGGTACGCAGCACGCTGCGGTGCACCATCATGCAGCCATTTCTCTTCAGGGCTCTCTGGAAATACTTCTGGTACTACAACCGGCTGTTTATTGTCACCAAGCGCAACCATCGTTAAAAATGCAGTTGCCGATACCTTTCTGTCTCCTGTGCGCAAGTCCTCTGTCACCGCTTTGACAAATACCTCCATGGAGGTATTGTTCGTCCACGTAACAAATGCTTCTACACAAATCGTATCTCCTACTTTAACTGGTGCAAGGAAATCTACACTGTCAGTCGAAGCTGTCACTACAAGCTGTCTAGCGTGGCGGTAAGCGGCGATTGCCGCTACATCATCGATATGAGCCATAAGCGTTCCTCCGAACAGCGTACCGTGGTTGTTCGTATCAGGAGGAAGTACATGGGACGTTTTAACTGTCAAAGATGCGATACATGGTTTCGATTTCACTATGGGTTCCTTCTTTCCGCCAAACTTTAGGCTACAAGATCGGGGAGATCAAACGCGAAAGGGATTCCTTGAAACGGATCCAGTTTGACCTCTGTTTATATAGTTTATGTGAAAGCTGTGTTGATAATAGGATATCCTCTTCAAATTTTTCTTTCAATACCCCTGCCGTATTTTGATCATATAAAAATGCATTAACCTCGAAATTCAGGCGGAAGCTTCGGACATCGATATTAGCTGTCCCGACAGAAGATATCTTATCGTCGACAACAATCGTCTTCGCATGCAGGAAGCCATTTTGATAAATATAAACCTGGGCTCCGGCCTTTATTAAGTCACCTGCATTCGAATAAGTTGCCCAATACACAAATGGATGATCCGGTTTGTTTGGAATCATGATCCGAACGTCAACTCCTGAAAGCACAGCCACCTTCAGTGCATCTGCCAGGCTCTCATCCGGAATGAAGTATGGTGTCTGGATATACACATACTTCTTGGCAGAGAGAATCATTTTGATATAGCCATGCTTGATCTGCTCCCATTCCGAATCAGGTCCGCTGGAGACGATTTGAACTCCCACATTACCGACTGGTTCTGACAGATAATAGCGATCTTCATACTCGATATCATGCCGGGAAGCTTGGTTCCAATCCAGGATGAAGCGTGTCTGCATTGCTCTTACGGCTTCTCCGGTGATCCGCAGATGCGTATCACGCCAATACCCGAATTTCTTATCATACCCCAAATACTCATCTCCGATATTAAAGCCGCCAATATAGCCGACTTTTCCATCGATGATCGCCAATTTCCGGTGATTTCGGTGATTTAGCTTCAGATTTATCTTCGGGATGAAGGACGGGAAGAAAGCTTCGATTTCAACACCGGCTTTCACAAGCCTGCGAACATAACTTTTCTTTATGCTTCGCGAACCCATATCGTCATACAAAAAGCGCACCTTCACGCCTTCTTGAGCCTTTTTAATCAATACATCCGCCAACCGTTCACCAAGCTTGTCGCTTCGCACTATATAATACAGAAGATGGATATGATCCTTTGCCTGCGATAGATCATGCAGCAGCGCATGGAACTTCTTCTGACCATCTGTGAAAAGCTCCACATCGTTTCCCTGAGTCAGAATGGCATCATCATTACGCAGATGCATGTAGGCAAGGTCTTTGTATTCCTTGACTGCCTCCTGTTTATAGACGAATGTATCTTCCTCAATGGCACGTAATTGAGCCTGTACTTGTTTCTTAACCCCAAGCCTGGATTTCGTGTCCCAGGTGAAAATCTTGCCCGAGAGCTTGCGGCCGAAGAGTAAATAAATCACGAAGCCCGCAACCGGGATAAAAACGAGTACGAGCAGCCATGCCCATGTAACACTGGCATCGCGCCTTTCAAGGAAAACAATCGCTAGTGCCAGGAGGATATTTATGATAGTTAATAATCCTAATAAATACGCAAATATATGCACATGAGCGTCTCCCTTCATATGTGGCATATTTCCATTTACCCATACTAATATATAGTATCACATCAAGCATTTACAACTTCTTGTAATCCAGCAGAAACAAAAGTATTGAAAAGCATCAAAGCCAACCTTACACTTAAATCATACAGAGATAGAAAGAGAGGCGCATATTAATATGCAATCGCAATCATCCAAGTCCGGTGTCGTGTATGCAGCAATCGCATACGTGATGTGGGGCGTTCTGCCGCTTTTTTGGAACTTATTAGGGGAAATAGATGCGGGTCATCTGCTGGCTCACAGAATCGTGTGGTCCTTCGTGACGATGATCCTTGTAGTGCTTTTGTTAGGGAAGATCCGTCCCTTTTTCCAACAAGTAAAAGATTTATTCTTGGATAAACGCGCATTCTGGGGACTATTCGCAGCTTCGTTGACAGTAAGCCTCAATTGGCTCGTTTTTATCTGGGCAGTTAATTCCGGACATGTCCTGCAGTCCAGCTTAGGTTATTATATCAATCCACTGATCAGCATTTTGCTTGCTATGATCGTCCTGAAGGAAAAGAGCACCCGCTTGCAAATTGTAAGCTTCATCCTTGCCGCTCTTGGTGTCCTTTATCTGACCATCAGTTATGGTGTGTTTCCTTGGGTATCCTTCTTGCTAGCAATCAGTTTCGCTGTATATGGCCTGTTAAAAAAAGTTGTGACAATCCCGCCGATGTTCGGGCTGACAATCGAGACGATGTTCGTTACACCGCTGGCTATTTTGTATCTGCTCTTTGTTCCCGCCGCACATAGCGATCCGATTTCTACAGGTACTGCCATCATCCTATTCTTGTCTGGAGCTGCCACAGCCGCACCGCTTTTGCTGTTCGCCCATGGAGCCCGCAGACTTTCTTTGACACAAATCGGATTGCTTCAATATATCGGACCGACACTCATGCTCCTCTTAGGTGTCACTTTATTCGGTGAAGCATTCACGCATGCACATCTGATTGCTTTTTCATGTATTTGGGGAGCACTTGTCCTCTATACCATTTCTGGCATCCGGCTGAAGCGCCTGACGACAAAGCAGCTGAAACAAGCCCAAGCTGCAAAATAAGCCACCTTTATTTACGAAAAGGTGGCAAGAAAAGCAATAACACAAATAATCCACATAAGATAGTAGCAAAGATGTATAATGTCCCTTTGATGATCTCCTCCTGGAACAAGAAGGAGAATATACTGGTGACAAGCAGCAGCAAAGCCGTTACAGCAGCCGGTATGAATAAGACAAACGGGTTTTTCGTGAAGTGCCGCAGCACTCCGATACTAAGCAGTGCAATTCCAGAAAAAGCCAACAGCAGCAAGGAAAAATCCATACACCTGCACCTCCTGCTGTTCAGCTTATTCAGGTACTGCCCAAAGGGTTATACAATACCGGCAATTCTTGCCGGTATTTTTTTAAAACTGGCGTTCTTCCTCAATTTCTTGTTTTGCATCATAGATGACAACTTTGCTAGGCGCATTTTCCTTAGCGATTCCTTCAGCTTCCAAAACTGCATCATCGCGTGTGTGATGCAGTTCCACTGGTGCTGTATTCTCAATCTTCACGTACCAGCCAGACGCGTCTTTATTCGGGACAACACTGTATTCTTTCATACTATGTTCCTCCTTCATACTTTTATAGCTTTTGTTCCCAGCTGTCCATCCCGTAAAACATCACGTGCCAGCTGTTCCCACTATCCAACTCCCTTTAAATCTAGTAAGATATAATTTTACATCCAATTTACAATTGTACTTTACCGTAAACCGCTGTCTAAGGAATTTAATAGCGGGAATACGTAACTATATTTCTACCAAACGAGGGTGATGATGCTTGCAAAAAAGAAAGATTTACCTGATTATTGCATCGTTCCTGCTCGCCGTCGTCATTGGCGCAGTGATTGTCTTTGCTGCATCCGATCAAAAAGCAACAGTCACCAATGCCCCTTCAGAGGTTGTCCCAACTACTGATTCCTCCGAAAATCCTGATGAGGAAGCTGCCGCATCTGAAGAAGAAGCAGATAACTCTTCAGATATAAAAAATGCTTTCCAGCGCTTGCTTAAGGATACACTTGGTCTTTTCATCAAGGAAGATTTGCATATTTCAGCGGTTGGTGATAGTTTGACTCAGGGAGTCGGCGATGAGACGGAGAATGGCGGCTACGTCGGAATTCTTCAGCAAACATTTGAGCAAACCGACGATCGTGTGAAAATTGATAATTTCGGTAAACGCGGAAACCGAACAGATCAGCTGCTGAAGAGATTGGATGATCCAGTCATTTCAGCCTCCATCGAGAATGCTGATGTTGTCCTTATTACTATTGGTGCCAACGATATCATGAAAGTGACGAAAGATCACTTCACTGACTTGGACTATGATGACTATAGTGCGGCCATGCCGTCCTATGAGGAACGAATGAAAGAAGTATTCAATAAAATTGATAAGCTGAATCCAGAAGCTGAAGTGTATTTGATTGGCTTTTATAACCCGTTCGAGGATAACTTCCCTGAACTCAAGGATCAGCTTGGCACTATCATGGATGAGTATAACGCCATAGGAAAGCAAGTCGCAGAAGAAGCAGATCAGCACTATATTGAAACAGCCGATTTGTTCCGCGGCCAGACCGAAAGTTTGCTTTCCGATGACTACTTCCATCCAAATGAAGTCGGGTATGGAAAAGTTGCAGAACGGGTATTGGAAAGCATTAAGCCCGTTATACAGGAAGACCAGGAAGACGATGAATAGGCAGGTGATGTATAGTGGAAAACAGGAAGAACGAATCCCAGCCACCAAAGCAGCGTGACTGGAAGAAATACTTCAAAATACTAGCTATTGCAAATGGTATCATTCTGCTGCTTTTATTGCTGCTCATTTTCCTGCCGGCATTCAGTCCGGCACCGGATCCGCCGAAGGAAGCACAATTTGACAGCTCTGACTCCTCGGAGTTCACAATCAGCTCAACAAAAGCAAATGTCAATGAACTGATAAATGCATACATCGATAAAGAGCTGAATGATAACTCGGATAATTACTCTGTTGTTTTAGGTGATGATGCGGTGGAACTGACCGGAGGTATTACAGCATTCGGCGTGCGGATTCCGCTGCAGATGACACTTGAGCCGCAGGTGCAGGATAATGGAGATCTTCTGCTTGTACAGCGGGACATATCACTTGGCAGTCTTTCCCTGCCAAATGATAAAGTACTCAAATATATAGACAGATATTACAAAATGCCGGATTGGGTAACCATCAATCCTGATGAAGAATCTATCTATGTTGCTGTTACCCAAATGGAGTTAGAGAATAACTTCCATGTGGAAGTAGAGCAATTCGATTTACCGAATGATAACCTCAGCTTCAAGCTGTATATCCCTAATGATACATTCGGCTTGTAAGTAAAGCAGGGCATCCCCTTAAAGGAATGCCCTGTTTTTTATTGAAGAAGCCCGTTTTCATGCACATAAATTGCTGCTTGTGTCCGGTCCTGCACTTCAAGCTTGCTCAGAATATTACTGACATGCACTTTGACTGTCTTTAAAGCAATGAACAGCTCCGAGGCAATCTCTTGATTCGATTTGCCCTTTGCGATCAAGAGCAGCACTTCCTGCTCCCTTGCTGTCAGCGCATCATGCAAAACGGGGGCTTTGGGCTTGCGCATGCGTGCCATTACTTTATTCGTCACTTCCGGCTCGAAGACGGCTGTGCCATTATATGTAGATCTGATCGCCTTCGCTATCTCAGAGGCTTTGGATGTTTTCAGCAGATAGCTTGCAGCTCCTGCTTCTAAGGCCGGATACACTTTATCATCATCCAGGAAGCTTGTGACGACGATCACTTTTGCTTCTGGCCAGGAACCAACGATTTGCCTGGTTGCCTCAATTCCGTCCATTCTATCCATTACAAGGTCCATCAAGATAATATCCGGACGCAAATCGAGTGCAAGCTGCACTGCTTCCTCCCCGTTATCCGCCTCCCCAATAACTTCGATATCGGCTTGGGTTGATAGATAGGCGGAAACACCGATTCGGACCATCTCATGATCGTCTACAAAAAGTACCTTGATCAAGCTTCTTCTTCCTCTCTGTCAAGCATCGGAACGCGTACTTCCAAACGTGTACCTTGCTTTGGCACACTTACCACCCGCAGATGGGCGCCTATTTCCGCTGCCCGCTCCTTCATATTTTGTAAACCGTATGCTCCTGGCTGTTCGGTTCCCATTTCGAAACCGATGCCATCGTCTGCAACAAGCAAGATAATAAAGCTGTCACGCTGCAGCAGTTTGATGGACAAGCTTTCCGCTTTTGCATGACGCAGCGTATTGGATACGGACTCCTGGACGATCCGGAACAACTGATCCTCGATACCCTTTTCCACAGGGAACGTGTCCAGTTCCCAATTTATTGTAAGGGGCACCTTTGCCCGCAAATCTTCGAGGAGCATCTCCATGCCTTCCTGCAATGTCTTCCCTTTCAGCGCAGCAGGTCTTAGATGGAGTAGCAGTGCCCGCATCTCCAGCTGCGATTGCTGCACCATAGCCTCCAGCTGCTTCAGTGCTTTATAGAGCGCTGTCTCTTCTTCCTCTGATTCAGTCAAAGCAGAAATCAGCATAGATGCTGCAAAAAGCTCCTGGCTGACTGAATCATGCAGCTCTCTTGCCAAACGATTCCGCTCTTCCGACACAATGCGCTGCACCTCTTCTTCGCGGTCGATCACCCGCTCATTCGTCAGCTTTTGTGCAAGCTTTGCCTGTTCGTTCATATAAGTCTGGAGACGTTCTAGTTCAGCCCATGTTTGCTGCAGCTCCGTCAAGCTGAAGCTGCGTTTCTTCAATGGCTGCTGGCCTTCCCTTATGCTTTCCATTTCACTTGCCGCCTGATGCCAGCGTTTACGCCAGTAAAGCCCGGAGAACAATCCGAGAATGGCCCCGGAAAAAAGGACAAAGAGCGGTGCCGCAATCAGAAATGGCACTGTGCTTTCATGCATCGTCCAAATATCTTTCCAATCATCCAGCGGGAAATCAATAATATACAGTACAGCTAATCCAGCCAGCAATAACAGACTGTACAGCATCCCAAAGCCAACGTGGCGTTTCACGATATTACTCATACGCGCACCACCTCCAGCTTACCGGCTACTACGCTCGTAACAATCTTAATGCGCTGGGATGATTGCTGATAGCCTTTTGTACGCATATGAATCACTTTATTCCAGCAATTCTGTTCTCTGTGATCGAAAATCGTGACTGAGCCGTAAACGACTGAATGATGGACATCCACTTCAATATCATATGGCACAATGATTCTTACATTACCGAGGACTTTGCGCACCATCAGGACGGCCTCTTCTTTTGGCAATACCGTATAATTCAAATCGATGATTGTATCACCTATGAAGGACTGGATATTCGTATCCTGCCACTCATACACGCCGCTTCCTGCCGACTGTGCGCCAAACCAGCTGTTTTGAAACAGAGACTTCTGTTCGAATACTTGCTCTTCTGAGGCGGCCTGATCAAAGGAAGGCTGATAGGTTTGCGGTTTATCCGTCGTATTATCATGGACTTTCGTAAAGTAATAGATGATACCCGCTGTAAGCACAAGATAAAAAGCGAATGATTGCAATAAACTCATGGCAACTATGAATATGCCTGCCCAAAACAGTATCGTTCCTTTACGACCGGATAACTGCCGCTTGCCAAGATAGATGAATAGAATACCCATACCAATTCCGATCAGCACACCTGTCCCCGACAGCAGTAATTCAGCCACGAAAACGACAGCTGCTGTGATCAGCAGCCAGCGGATCATATCATTAGGCTTCACTCCGAGGCACTCCTTTCATGCGGCAAGTGTAAATAAGGAAGCACACAGCCGCCTGTGTCCTTCCTAGATTACCATGTTGTGCCTATTTTAACTAGATTTCTTCTCGAGCTCAGCAAGCTTGGCGTCCAGCGTCATTTTTCGATAATCCGCGTCGACTTTTCGCTCCAAACGGTCTATATAGCCTTCTAGATTATTGAACTTATTGGATGCAAATTCGAATTCCGGCTTATGCTTCAGGACTTCATTCATACCTCGATGTGCTTTAGCAACATTCTCACGCTCTGCAAACTCCATTTTCTTTACATAAAGGTCTTTTAGCTTATGTTTCATCTGCACGTATTTCTTTTCAAGCTCTTGCAGGTCTGTGCTCGCTTTTTCCATCATCGTTTTAATCTTATCTGCGCGCTCCTGATACTGCTCACGTTCTTCCTGCGCTTGTTCGGCAAGTTCTGCTTCTCCTTGCTCTGCAGCAAGCTTCGCCTGTCTCTCCCGTTTATCTGCCATTGCCTGCGCCGCATGATATTCCTTCGTGAAATCATGCTTGAGCTGATATTGCTTTTCAATCAATTCACGGATCTTTTTTGCTTGCTGTTCGCATTGACGAATATATTGGCTAAGCTGAACCGTCGGATTCTTTTCCTCCTTCTTATCCAAAATTTCATGAAAATCTGCTGCTACCGCCTGTTTTATACGAGTAAAAATGTTTTCCATGTGTACCTCTCCTTTTTTGTTTAAAATATGTCATCAACAAGAGCCAATACTGGGATGAGCAGTGCCAAAATCGGGATAAATGCCCAAATCCATGTATTATCCTGGCGATTCGGCTTTGCCTTCTCCTTGAGTTCCTCCACTTCCAATTCCAGCACACGTATCCGTTGCTCCAAGTAATCGTCCACTATGCTCCTCCTTTTTTAATCAAAGCGTATAATCGAACTTCTCAGCTTCCTTATCCTTCTTCCAAGCCCGATACAAGTAATACAAAGCTGCCAAAGCAACCAATCCGATCAACGCCGACAGATTGGAAAGTGAGATACATACACCAATCCCAATCACTATGCCCCAGCCAATCTTGGCACCGACACTATCCGTCAAAATGAACCTCCTCAGCCCGTAATAGCCAATTGCCACACTGATAGCCAGCACAAGCAGCGAGCCTAGGTTAGCTAAGAGCACTGCTGCAGCTATAACCGCACCGATGATCAATAACACCTTCTTCATGAAGCCATTCTCCTTTCTTTCATTTCATACTCCTAGTCTACCGCTATCCCCCCTCCCCCATAACGACCCCCAGCCATAACTTGAGTAAGACTTTGGTCTTACGAAAGGCGTAAGAAACCGTTTAGAAACGGAGAGGTAAGCAAGGAAGCCCGGAGTGGGGCGCTTTTCCCCAAGTAGGGATTCATTGCTTACAGCGCAGTTTCTGGTTTCTGGAGCTAGATCACATACGAAAGGCGGAAAAGACCGGTTAGAAACGGAGGGATAAGAGAGGAAGCCCGGAGTGGGTGTCCTTCCCCATGCAGGGATTCATCACTTATACAGCAGTTTCTGGTCTTTGCAGCTAGATCACACACGAAAGGCGTAAGAAACCGTTTAGAAACGGAGAGGTAAGCAAGGAAGCCCGGAGTGGGTGTCCTTCCGCAGGGATTCATCGCTTCCGGCACTTAAGCATCCAATAAAAGAACATACAAAAAAAACGTCCGTAAATTATCAAGATAATTTTACGGACGTCCTTATAAAGTCTTCTATACTTTGGAGCAATCTACATTAAATATGAAATTTCCGTTTCAGCTTCTCTACCCACTTTTTAGGCATCCTATAGGAAATCAGGAGCAAGATGGAACCTAATAGAGTAGATGGCAGAAGCTCATCTACAGAATGAAATACAATATTCCCTGTATTTGAATAGCTGCCTACTATAATCTCAATACCGATGAGGAGAATAAGAATCGAAAAAATAATATAACCGCTTTGACGGAACCAGCTTCGATTCCTTTTAAAAATAGCTATATTGATAACAAGTAACAACAAGATAATAACCAGGAGTGGAAGGGCCGCTTCGACAGACCATCCAGCATATCCATTGATTACATCAAACCCTATTATCCCAGCGCATGTTGTTATCAATATGACGATAATCTTATCTCTTGTTCCTTTTACATAATCAAAGGCAACGTAAAGGAAGCTCCAGCTAATAATGATGGATAAATTGCTGTATAAAGACCAGGTCAAAGCTTTATTTAATATGACATCTATAAGTGTAGGAATAAGGAATCCCAATATCATCAGAACACAGAGAACGCGATATACAACGCGTATGAAAAAATTCACTAAGTTCTCATATAAACTATAATATGTAGGAAACCCATTCGCATCCAACAGCTCTTCATCGCTCAATATTTTCGGTATATATGTAAAGCATAGCGGACAAGGAACTTGGTCTTTTTCAACACTGACCCCGCACTTAGGACAGTAGGCCATTAATATGCACTCCTGTTGGTTTCGATTTTAATTTTTACGCCTTCTTTAACTAATTTTCTAAAGAACATTCTTTCTACCAGCCGATCATTCGACAAATTACCAAAGGTAATATACATATCATCCTTGTAGCTTATTACCCCAGCTTTTATCTTGTTGCCGATACTTGGCGGAGGGTAAAATTCAAACCGCTCCACATGCTTTTCTAATTCTTCATCAAGGGAGATTACTCCTAAATTGGAAATCGAGCTAGTATATAAGTTTTCACCAAATCTGGCGTGTACCATTGGAGAAATCCAGTCCTTTACAAACAAAGGCAGCGCCCGAAGCAGGAAGTTCCGTTCCCCTCTCACACCACGAGCAATTAATGTTTTTAATTGTTTATCATTAAGATATCGTTTCAGCTCTATACTAATCGTTTCAAGGATATCCTCGAAACTATATGCGCCCAATCGTGGATCTATCGTCACTGGTACACTTACAAAGAAGTTTTTCAGCGTATTCGTTTCAAAGAAATTACGCAAGTTGACAGGAACATTTATTGTAATAGGTCTTCTCGTTTTAGAGTTTTGAGCTTGAATATCAATTAATATTTCAGCATATAACGCCAGCAAATAAGTTGTGATACTTGTTTGGTATTGCTTTGATATATTCTTTAATACCTGAATATTTAATTTACCAGTCGTAACGTGATATACGCCTCTTTTGTCCAATCGTAATGGAAGCTTATAGGCTTTATCCAAGGTGTCCTGCCAGTTTGGGACCAGCTTCTCATAATGTTGGAAAAAGGCGTTATCAAAATTAAATCCATTGAGCTTTTTTCTTATACATGTCGCGTGGACGCCTTCTTTTTTCAAGTAGTTCCTTACAAGCAGCTTCAAAAATTCTATGCCACCAGTGCCGTCGGTCAACATATGGGATAGTTCCAAAGAAATCTTTTTGTTATAGTAAAGCACTCTGTAAGGAAACGTGTTGCGACCTGTAAAAAACAGATTGGAGCACGGATAAAAGTGCTCTTTTGAGACAGTAGGAATAGTTGCTGTTTTTTCGAAGTAGTACCAAAAGAAACCCCTTTTTACGATAACTTTAAACGAAGATATTTCTTCCAGTGTTTCCTCTAATGCTTCTTGGAGAAATGCAGCATTAATAGATTTGTACATACTAACAGAAAGCCGAAAGACAGTGGATACCCTGGATGAAACAGTAGAAGCATAAAGCTTTCCCGCACTATCTAGTTTGTACCAATCTGTTTCCATACTACTATCTCCTTTATGGATTTAAGTTTCTGATTTTAAACATAACTATCAAATTGTACTATATTCTTCTTACTATTGTTTTAACTTTTATGAAAGAATCTTATCTGAAGTATATCTTAAGAGGGCATCAAAAGAACTCCGTAGATTAACGTGGACGGAGTTTATCCTTATAGAAACGTTTTCCGATAGCAAATAATGTAACTATTATACCTAATAGTAAAATACCGATACCAATAGCAGAGAAAACTACTCCCAGGATTTTAATCTCGGAAATCTGAAACATATGATACATTGCTAAGCTTCCGAAAGGAAAAATCAAGATAAGACCAGTGACAACACCAGGTGCATATTTCTTCTCTGCAATCGTTGCTGCAACATGAGGTACGAGTACATTCAAAAGCATAGCACCTATCAATCCAGCCTGAAGGTACTGTAAATATACATTGGATGGCCACAGAAAATACAACGCACCAATGGAATATGCAACTAATGTTATGACAGTTACCGCAAAACGGAAGACCTTAGGCTCAACTGTCTTTTGAAACTTGCTTGTCCTGGACCAAGCAGGCAAAAAGAAAGCTTCCTCCAAGTTATGTAAAGTAAATGCGATAAGGAAAAGCAGGATTTCCATATACAACCCCCTCTCTTCATTATCGCATATTTACACGAATCAGTTGTTTAACTTCTGAACATCAGCCAGGATCATCTGACTCTTAGGCATGCTTGGCATGGAGGAATGACTATAGCTATAATCCTGTTTTGGCACCTTATATTTCAGACGATTCACGAGAAAATCGACGCTGATTTCCATCACTTGTATGGTGACCCATTCTCCTGCACAGCGATGTCCCATGTCGAAATCCCCGCCGCCTTGCGGAATAAAGTCAAACGGGCTTTCCTTCCAATCAAGGAACCGGTCTGGACGGAATAAATCCGGCTGCTCCCAAAGATTCGGATCGTGATTGTTACCATACAGATCGAGCAAAGTCATGGTGCCTTCCTTAAACTGATAGCCATTCCATTCGAAGTCCCGTTTTACTTTTGCCATGGTAGCTGGGAAAAATGGATAAAAGCGGCGGACTTCCTGCACAAATCGATGGATGCTTCCATTTCCTTTTTTCAGCCGTTCACTTTCCTGTGGAAATTGATGCAGGGCAAGTGCTGCAAATACGATGTAAATACTGATGGCGACGATCGGCCGCAGGATATTCAGTACTTCTGTTGCAACAACTTTCTCTGGCAGCAGCTTCCCGTCATTATCCCGATGCACGGAAAAAACATGCAGTGCACCTTCCTTAGTCGCATGCAGATTCCCGTTCCTTACCTGCTCGACAAGTCCGGCAATCCAATCCTCAGCATCAGAGCGAGAAGATCGTCCTTTCCAGTGGGTTGGTCCAACGGCTGCTGGCGATTCAAAAAGATAACGCATTTGTTCTGTCCTTTTTTCATCATCATCCAGCGGTACCCCTGCCCAATCGCACGCAGTCTTCATGAGGATTTTCTGTGATTCTTCATATAAGTTTATGTGATCCGTTTTTTCCCACTGCTCAGTTGCCTTCCCCCATTCCCTTTCCAACAATGTATCCAGTCGCTGCAGCTGTGCCTTTGTCATAATGGACATGAACATAGCCTTGCGGTTGCGGTGCTGTTCACCATCCAGCGTTTGAACGCCACCAGGACCGAACAGTGTTTTGACAAGCCGATTCGGCGCAGCTCCAGCACGGATGAACTTATCCGGATCATAAAATAGTTCTGCTCCTTCTTTCCCGCCAAGGCAAATAGCCTTTTTTCCGAGCAAGGTAGTCTCGAACACATTTGATTGAAAGCTTTTTCTCCGATGCAGGATGAATTCATAACCTTCCTTCAAAAATGCAAGACTATGATCTAATCCTTCTTCCTTCGGCATGGACATACAACGTCACCCTTCCCTGTTTTGCTTGTCTAATTCCCTTGGATTACAACGTGAAAACGAAAAGCACCTTGCTTATTTTCCCTAAACAAGGTACTTCCTATGTATTATTAAAAAGCTACATAAAATGGATGCTCATCTTCATTAAGACAGCTTTCAATTCGATCCAAATAATTTCCCCAGGTTACCATCTTCTTGACTTGTTCAAACGGAAAATAACCAACTTCCAGACTTTCCTCCGAAGGCGTACAAACACCACCAACCGGTTTACCAAGGAAAAGTGTATTGCAAATACTCCTTTCCGTATTTTGATAGATACCACAAAACTTATTCACCTCAATATCAATACCACTCTCTTCCTTCACTTCCCGAATCGCTGCTTGTGTAAGTGATTCTCCTTCTTCCACTTGACCGCCAGGCATTTCCCAGCCCCGTCTTGGCCCTTTGATCAATAAGATATTCCCTTGTTCATTCCGCACAATGACTGCTGCGGAAACAATATGTTTTGGCGGCATCTTTATCCCTCCCTTTTTTGTTTCTTTCCATTTCACTGGCTTTTGTTCCTGCATCCATAAAGAATTTTTATATGCATTATTTTTCCACTGCAACAATGTTAGACTCTTTTAAAAAGGAGGATTTCCAATGCTTGATATCATCCTGCTCGGATTCGCGTTGGCTGCAACACCTGGTCCAGACTTTCTGCTTATAACACGGAACACCTTGTCGCAAGGCAAAAGATTCGGTTTCGTTACGCTGCTTGGCAACCGCTGCAGCCTGCTCATCCACATCAGCTTTGCCTTACTCGGTCTCTCAATGATTTTGCAGCAATCTGTCGTGCTGTTTACTGCAATCAGGCTGCTCGGTGCATGTTATTTGATTTATCTTGGAATCAAAAAGATCCTACACCTTATTCGCGGACAAAAAAGCTCGCAGGAGCATGCAGTAATCACCATCACAAAAGCGCAGGCTTTCCATATGGGTTTCTTAAGCAACTTCCTCAATCCAAAAGTAAGCTTGTTTTTCCTGAGCATCTTCCCTCAATTCGCGAGCACCGATCAGCTCCATAATCCGTTTCTGCTTATCATTTGCTTCCTGCTCGGCAACAGCGCCTGGTACGTTGGGACATTACTGCTAGTCGGAATGAAACGCATCCGTAAAATTGTTGTCAGATTCCAATCATATTTGGATACGGTATTTGGTTTTGTCTTCCTTTTCTATGGCGGAAAGATTGTCTGGGAGGATGCGGTAAGCAAAATCACCTTTTCAGATGGTTCTGCTCCTCGGCTGCATTAAAAGAAGCCCTGCCATAATCGGCAGGGCTTTCTTCGTTTACTGTTTTTTGAATTTAGCTAATGCATCCGCTAAAGCAGTATTTGCAAAACCTTCATCTTGCTGGTTCTTCTTCAAATACTTCTGTACATCACGCTTACTTGCTTTATTGGTTTTTTCTTTCTTCCGACGATCGTTGAAAGTACTAAGCTTCTCACGATGTCCGCATTTGCAGAAGAAGATCTGGCCTTCTCCTTCACCACGCAGCTCCAACCGCTTATGGCAGTTCGGACAGCGGGCATTTGTCGTTTTGGCGATATTTTTCTTATGGCCGCATTCCCGGTCCTGACAAACGAGCATACGACCGCGTTTGCCGTTCACTTCAAGCATCAGCTTGCCGCAATCCGGACATTGCGTACCAGTTATATTATCGTGTTTATATTTGTGCTCGCTGTTCTTGATTTCCGTCACGACTGCTTTCGCATACTCTTTCATTTCGGAAATGTATTGCTGCTGGTTCAGCTTGCCTTCAGCTATGGCACTTAGCTTCATTTCCCATTCCGCTGTCAGTGCAGGTGATTTCAGATCTTCTGGTACAAGCTCAAGCAGCTGGCGGCCTTTGGAAGTCATTTTCAGATACTTGCCTTGTTTTTCGATATAAAATGTATTGAACAGTTTATCGATGATATCGGCACGAGTCGCAACAGTGCCAAGTCCGCCAGTCTGGCCAATCGTCTTGATAAGATCTTTGTCCTCACCAGCCATGAATCGAACCGGATTTTCCATTGCATGAAGCAAGGTTCCTTCTGTGAAACGTTCCGGCGGTTTTGTCTCGCCAGTCGTCATCCGATATGCAAGCATCCACTCTTCGCCTTTTTCTACATTCGGCAACGTTTGATCGTCATCGACTTCTTCATCATCAAAGCGGTTTGCGTAGACTTCCTTCCAGCCTTGCTTTTGTACAATTTTACCTTTGGCAGTAAAAGTCTCGCCAGCAGCTTCCACAGTCAATGTTGTTTGTTCATATTCAAACGGCGGGAACAAGACAGCAAAGAAACGCTTGATCACCAAGTCATAGATCTTCCGTTCCTTATCGGAAAGGTCAGCGCCATACGCATTCTGATCGGTCGGTATGATCGCGTGGTGATCGGATACTTTCGAGTCATCAACGAATGCCTTCGTCGCTTTGATTGGTGCATTCGTGATTTTCGTAGCAAGACGCCCGTAACTGTCGACGCCTGCAGCTTTTACTCTGTCCTTAAGCGTAGGGACGATATCAGAAGAGAGATAACGCGAGTCCGTACGCGGATATGTGAGCAGTTTGTGGCGTTCATACAGCTGCTGCATGATATTGAGCGTCTCCTTACCGCCAAAGCCGAACAGACGGTTTGCATCGCGCTGAAGCTCTGTCAGATCATAGAGCTGTGGAGCATAGCTCTTCTTCAGCTTTTTCTCTACTTCCTTAACTATACCTTTCACCTGATTGAGCTTCTGAAGCACCTGCTCTGCCTTCTCTTTGGAGAACGTACGTGTACTGTTGTGCTTCTGATCCTTCCAAACAAGACGCAAACCTTTCTGCGTTTTCGCTTCAATACCATAGAATGTCTCTGGCTTGAAGTTCTTGATCTCTTCTTCTCGCTGATGGATCATCGCAAGTGTCGGCGTCTGCACGCGTCCACTGGAAAGCTGTGCATTGAACTTCGTTGTCAAAGCACGCGTAGCGTTCAGGCCGACATACCAGTCTGCCTCGGAACGGGCTACCGCTGCTTTATACAGATTCTCAAACTGCTTGCCGCTTTTCAGATTTTTGAATCCATCCTTGATCGCTTTGTCCGTTACCGAGGAAATCCACAAGCGCTTCACTGGCTTGTTCACACGCGCTTTCTCTAAAATCCAGCGCGCTACAAGCTCCCCTTCACGACCTGCATCCGTCGCAATGACAATTTCACTCACATCACTTCTGTTCAATTGAGTTTTCACCGTACTGAACTGTCTGCCAGTCTGCTTGATCACGACAAGCTTCAGCTTGTCCGGCAGCATCGGCAGATCTTCTATCTTCCAAGTTTTATATTTATCGTCATATGTCTCAGGGTCCGCCAACGTCACTAAATGCCCAAGCGCCCACGTTACAATATAGTCTTTTCCTTCCATATAGCTGTTCGTCTTCTTTGTACATCCAAGAACACGCGCTATATCGCGGCCGACAGAAGGCTTCTCTGCCAGTACAACCGTTTTACCCATGATAACATCCTTTCTCGAATCACTTCCTATAGTGTAGCACATGGCGGCTTTTTTCGGGAGCGAGTGAGGTGCATGGTACATATTGACGAATACACCTTTGCTATCTTCCATTTCGCACTCTGCATGCTTTTTACAATTTTTTGAACATTGACTTACACTTAGAAATCCCGTAAGCTTAAGGCATGCGTGACATTTTTGATCATGGAGGAAAAGGTATACATGATAACGGTAAATAATGTAGGTCTACAATATGGCGACAAAAAGCTATTTGAAGAAGTTAATATAAAGTTCACCCCTGGAAACTGCTATGGGGTTATTGGTGCAAACGGTGCCGGAAAATCCACTTTCTTGAAAGTACTTTCCGGCGACGTCGAGCCGCAGGTTGGTAACGTGGCAATTGGTGATGGAGAGCGTCTTGCCTTCCTGAAACAGAACCACTTTGGTTATGAAGAACACGAAGTTCTTCAAACAGTTATGATGGGTCATGAGCGTCTGTTCAAGATCATCGAAGAAAAAGATGCCCTTTATGCAAAAGCTGACTTCTCTGAAGAAGACGGTATGCGTGCCGCTGAGCTTGAAGGTGAATTTGCGGAGCTGAACGGTTGGGAAGCAGAATCCGATGCAGCTGTTCTATTAAAAGGCTTAGGTATTTCTGAAAACTTGCATGATAAGAAAATGGCTGAATTGACTGGTTCCGAGAAAGTGAAAGTGCTACTTGCACAAGCTTTGTTCGGCAACCCGGATGTTTTGCTTCTGGATGAGCCTACCAACGGACTTGATTTGCAGGCGATCCAGTGGCTGGAAGAATTCTTGATCAATTTCGATAACACAGTCATCGTCGTATCCCACGACCGTCACTTCTTAAATAAGATTTGTACACATATCGCGGATGTTGACTTTGGTAAAATCCAGCTTTATGTGGGTAACTATGACTTCTGGTATGAATCCAGCCAGTTAGCTACACAAATGGCACAGGATGAGAACAAGAAAAAAGAAGAAAAAATCAAGGAATTACAAGCCTTCGTCGCGCGATTCAGTGCGAATGCTTCCAAATCGAAGCAAGCGACTTCCCGTAAGAAGATGCTTGATAATATTACATTGGAAGACATCAAGCCTTCTTCCCGCCGCTATCCGTATGTAGGATTCCAGCAAGAGCGTGAAATTGGTAATGATGTGCTTACAGTGAAAGGCATCACAAAAACTATCGATGGCGTTAAAGTACTGGATAACGTCAGCTTCACAATCGGCCGTGAAGATAAACTTGCCCTAGTCGGCCGCGATGAAATCGCGAAAACTACTCTTCTGAAAATCATCATGGGTGAAATGGAGCCTGATGCTGGTGAGTACAAATGGGGTATCACAACTTCCCAGTCGTACTTCCCGAAAGACAACTCCAAATACTTTGATGGTGTTAATCTGACTTTGGTGGAATGGCTTCGCCAATACTCCCCTGAGGATCAGACAGAGACGTTCTTGCGCGGCTTCCTTGGCCGTATGCTATTCAGTGGTGAAGATGCACTGAAAGAAGCGAGCGTCCTATCCGGAGGAGAAAAAGTACGCTGTATGCTATCGAAGATGATGCTGAGCAAATCGAATGTCTTGGTGATGGATGAACCTACGAACCACTTGGATCTTGAGTCCATCCAATCCTTGAACGAAGGATTGATCAAATTCAAAGGTGTGCTTCTGTTCACTTCCCATGACCAACAGTTCGTAAACAGTATTGCGAACCGCCTGATCGAGATCACTCCGGCTGGTATCGTGGATAAAGAAATGACGTACGATGAATATGTATCTGACAAAAAGCTGCAAAAAGAAATCGCAGCAATGTACAGCTAATCTATCAAGCTCCAAGGCTTTCTGCTTTGGAGCTTGTTCTTTAGGAGGCTAGAATGTCTTATACAAGCAATATCAAGACGCCTTTAGGGAATGTACAAATCACAGCAACAGACCAGCTTATAACAAGCATTACATTCGGCGAACCACTCCCTATCAATGAGAACTTGCTTACATCACTGGCTCAGACTCAGCTCCAAGCATATTTTGCAGGCGAGCTTACCGATTTTCAGCTGCCACTGGGGATGAATGGTACAGCCTTTCAGCAGCGTGTGTGGGAACAGGTCAGCCAGATACCTTATGGCAGCTCGGCTTTTTACAGCACGATTGCTGAAGATGCCGGAAACGGACGAGCTGTCCGGGCAGCAGCCAGTGCGGTTGGGCGAAACACATTCGCCATTGTCGTCCCCTGTCATCGGGTGGTCGGCAGGAATGGGATTGTAACAGGATACCGCTGGGAGCCGTGGCGTAAGAATTGGCTGTTGGATTTTGAACAACAAAGGAGCAGATGACAGATGAAAGTACTTGTGACAGGAGCTGCCGGACACATCGGCAAAAATTTAGCCAAAGCTATTCACGAGAAATATGATCTCGTGATGACGGACATTAAACAAGACGAAGAGCTAATGCAATTCGGTGCGTTCAAACAGGCTGATCTTGCTGTGGCAGAAGAAGTGGAACAACTGGCAGAAGGTGCGGATGCAATTGTCCATCTTGGCGGCATCGCAACGGAAAGCACATATGAGAAGATTAACCGGAACAACTTCAATGGAACATACCATGTATATGAGGCAGCTAGAAAACATGGTATCAAACGCATCGTCTTCGCCAGCAGCAACCACGCCGTCGGCTTCCAGCCGATTAATCAATCAATCGGACCTGATGCACCTCATTTGCCTGATACTTACTATGGTTCCAGCAAAGCATTCGGTGAAAACCTGGCAAATATGTATCACATGAAACATGGCATTGAAACAGCCAGCCTGCGCATTGGCAGCTATTTGGAGAAGCCTGCTGAACACCGCAACCTGAACACATGGATCAGTATCCGGGATATGAATCAGCTGATTGTCCGCTGTCTAGAGGCAGATCAAATCGGTACGAGTGTCTTTTATGGTGTGTCTTCCCTTCATAATGACTATTTTGATAACCGGGATGCGGCGAAAATCGGCTATGACCCCGAAGATAACCCGGAGGATTACCGAGAAGAAATCGAGAATGTGAAGATGGAAAATGTGACCGATTACGTCGGTGGTATGTTTACTAATTTCGGAAAATGAATGGAACTATCCTGACAGTCTGGTATTCAGGCTATTAGGATAGTTCTTTTTTTGGATACTTCGTAAAGGAATCCTGTAACTTACAACGAATTCATACAAGGGCAAAAGTAAACAACAGAGAGGATGTTGAAAATGGTACAAGGAATCAATTCTTATATCGTAACGAATGGCAATGGACAAGAGGCAGTGAAATTATATGAAGAAGCTCTGGGAGCTCAAGTACTAAGCATCCAAACTTTCGGAGATATGCCGGAAGACCCTAACCATCCCGTACCAGCTGAAGCGAAGGATCGAGTTTTACATGCACATTTGAAAGTCGGAAATAACGATCTGATGCTGTCTGATACATTCCCAGGTCAGCCCCTCGAGCTAGGCGACCAGGTAGGAATCGCTGTTATCACAAGCTCTCCCGAGGAAACAAAGGATGTATTTGAAAAGCTATCGTCGGGCGGAGAAATAATCATGGAGCTGCAGCAGACTTTTTGGAGTACATTGTATGGGCAGGTAAAAGATAAGTTTGGTGTAACATGGCAAGTTTCTACAGAAGGCCAGAGTAAATAATTGAACTATAAGAAGAGACACTGCTAGTTTAAGCAGTGTCTCTTCATTTTCTATGCTTCTTTTCTCGAAGCAATCAAATCTCTTACTTGCTGTCTGTCTCCTTGATGCAAAGCATCAACAATCTTGCTTCCTACCACCACTCCATCACAATACTGGCTCAGTTCTTTCACATGTTCCGGTGTTGAAACACCAAATCCGGCCAGCACAGGGGCTTTGCTTATTTCCTTCAGCTCCTGCAGATGTGTGCCGAGTTGATCGACAAAGGTCGCTCTCTCCCCTGTCGTACCTGCTACTGTTACGGCATACAGGAAGCCTTCCGCGCGCTCAGCGAGTGCCCGGATCCTTTCAGACGTACTTGTCAATGCAACCAAGCGGATCAACGCAATGTCGTGCTTCTGAAGAGCGTCAACAACTAGTCCTTCCTCTTCAAGTGGCAGATCAGGCAGAATGAGACCGGAGATTCCTGCAGATGCACAGGCTGAAGCGAAGTCTTCCACCCCATAAGCGAACACTGGATTCAAATACGTCATGATGACGAGCGGAACGCTGCGTATGTCCTTATCCTTAGCAACCTCATCCAGTACTGCTTGGACTGTCGTGCCAGCTTCCAATGCGCGAATTCCAGCTGCCTGGATAGTCGGCCCGTCCGCTACTGGGTCTGAAAAAGGCAGTCCCAGTTCGATTGCTGTAGCGCCGCTGTCGGCCAGAAATTGAATGCGTTCATTCAAACTGTCCAAGCCGCCGTCACCAGCCATGATATATGGTACAAATGCTTTCTCACCAGCTTCGGAAACTAGTTGAAATGCATTATCCAGTTTCGCTTTACTCATAAGAATCCCCTCCTGTTTCATGCGCTTCCCGGATTGTGTTTACGTCTTTATCACCGCGGCCGGACAAGCAGACGACCAGTACATCTTCATTGCCCATTACTGGTGCCAGCTTTTTGCAGTATGCCACTGCATGTGCGCTTTCCAGAGCAGGTATGATTCCTTCTGTCCTGGATAGGAGACGTACAGCCTCCAGCGCTTCTTCGTCGGTAACGGCATCATATGTTACTCGTCCTGCATCTTTTAAATAGCTGTGCTCTGGACCGACGCCAGGATAATCCAATCCAGCTGAGATCGAATGTGCTTCCTGTACCTGACCATCCTCATTCTGCAGCAGGTAAGACAATGAACCATGCAGAATTCCAGCTTTTCCTTCCGTGAGAGAAGCCGCATGTTTACCGGTAGGAATGCCCATACCTCCCGCTTCCACACCGTACATTTTTACATCACGATCCTCCACGAACGGGTAGAACATGCCGATTGCGTTACTTCCGCCGCCAACGCAAGCAACAATCGCTTCCGGCAGCTTGCCTTCTGCCTCGATGATCTGCCTGCGGGTTTCATCGCCAATGACCCGCTGGAAGTCACGGACTATCTGCGGGAATGGATGCGGACCGGCAGCTGTACCGAAGATATAATGGGTATCTTCGACATTTGCTGTCCAATAGCGCATCGCTTCGTTTACTGCATCCTTCAAGGTGCCGTTGCCTTGATCGACTGATACGACCTGCGCACCTAACAGCTCCATACGATAAACATTCAAAGCCTGCCGTCTGACGTCTTCTTTGCCCATAAAGATGATGCATTCCAATCCGAGCAATGCACTCACTGTCGCCGTGGCCACTCCATGCTGTCCTGCACCTGTTTCGGCTACAACCTTTTTTTTGCCCATCCGCTGAGTCAGCAATGCCTGCCCGATTGTGTTGTTGATTTTATGCGCACCTGTATGGTTAAGATCTTCACGTTTCAAATAGATTCTGGGCCCGCCAAGAGTGGCAGATAGACGTTCTGCATAATAAAGCGGGGTTTCACGTCCGATATACTGTTTCAAGTAATAGCGCATCTCTTCCTGGAAGGCAGGATCCTCTTTTGCTTCTTTGAAGGCTTTTTCCAGTTCCAAGATGGCTGGCATTAGTGTTTCTGGTACAAAACGGCCGCCAAAGCTTCCATAATGCCCGGTTTCTGTCGGATATGCTGTCATGTTTTTCACTGTCCTTTCTTTGACGCTGTTATGAATTGTTTTATTTTGATCGGATCCTTTTGTCTGTCTGTCTCTACGCCGCTGCTGACATCGACCCCGATGGGACATACTTCTTGGATTGCATGCTGTACATTTCCAGCATGCAATCCGCCTGCAAGGAAGAGCTTTTGCCTTGGTATTGATTCTGAGTTTGCCAGCGACCAGTCGAATGCTGTGCCGTTGCCTCCTCTATACGCTTCTGCCGGACTATCCAGCAGATAGTAATCACATGCGTAATCGGCCAGCTGGTCCAGGTCGTTCTCTGAAGCTACCGAAAAAGCTTTGATGACAGGCTTGCTGATTGCTTTGATGTAGTCTGGTGTTTCATCGCCATGCAGCTGAATGTAATCCAGTCCTGCCGTCTTGGCAATTGCCAGTAAACTATCAATCGGTTCGTTGACAAATACACCTACTTTTTTGACGTGAGCCGGAAGTTCCTTGCCTATGATGGCAGCCTGCTCCGGTGATACCCTCCGTCTGCTATCCGCAAATACGAATCCGATCATGTCTGCTCCTGCTTCCGCTGCCGTCTGCCCAGCCTCCACCGACTGGATCCCGCAAATCTTGACGATCATGACTGCTCCGCTCCTGCAGGGACTTGGAGTGTTTCCAATACACCAGCTGCATCTCCAGCTCGCATAAGCGTTTCCCCGACAAGGATTCCTTTTGCCCCTGCTTTTGCTACTCTTATCGCGTCCGCTGGTACCGTTATGCCGCTTTCGCTAATGACAAGCGTTGCGGAGGTGTCGATCTTTTCTATCAATCTTTCTGTTACACCCAAATCCACCTCGAAGGTTTTTAGGTTTCGATTATTGATGCCGATGATATTCGCGCCAAGTTCCTGTGCTTGCTCTAATTCTTCTTCATTGTGCACCTCTACCAGTACATCCATCCCTTTGGATGAAGCATATTGATAGAGAGCGTGCAATCGATCTTTTTCCAATGCTGCAACGATTAGGAGAATGACATCCGCTCCGTAATCTGCTGCTCTATCAATCTGGATTTCATCCAAAATGAAGTCTTTGTTCAGCACAGGAAGCTCCACTGCTTCCCGTACAGCTGCCAAATCATCCATCGTACCTTTAAAGAAAGGTGTGTCAGTCAAGACTGAAATTGCTGCAGCTCCCGCTGATTCATACATTTTAGCTTGTTCTGGAGGAACTACATCGGGATTGATCATTCCTTTGGACGGGGAAGCGCGTTTAATCTCTGCAATAACTTGCAGCTGGTTCTGTTGCTGGAATCGTTCGTATAAAGATATCGGCTTACGCTGGGCAATGGTTCGATGATATGTTTGTTTCAATGCGGCGATTTCCGTCTGTTTTTCTTCCAATATCCTTGCTAAGAATGTCATGATGTCACTTCCTTTTGTTTATAATCGATTAAATATTGCAACTTTTGTTTTGCTGCTCCGCTGTCAATGCTTCCCCTCGCAAGCTCGATTCCTTCCTGAATAGATGCAGCTTTTCCATTTGCAAATATACCAAGTCCTGCATTCAGCACGACCGTATCTCGATGGACCCCTTTCTCCCCATTCAACACACGCAGCAGAATCTCTGCATTCTCGGCTGCATCACCGCCCTTGATTGCTTCCAGTGGATACACCGGCAGGCCGACCTCTTCTGGATGAAGCGTGAAGGATGTCTGCTTGCCATTCTCAAGAAGGACAAGATGATTCTCTCCTGCAAGTGAGGCTTCATCCATATAACCGGCCCCATTAATGACAATCGCCCGCTTGCGCCCAAGTTTATGGAGTGCCGCAGCCATCATCTCGAGCATGTCGCGCCGATAAATACCTAAAAGCTGAGAATCAAGCTGGACTGGGTTTGTCAAAGGTCCAATCAAATTAAAAATTGTTGGGATGCGCAGTACTTTACGCAGCTGCATCACCTGCTTCAGACCTGGGTGAACATGTGATGCGAATAGAAAGGCAATGCCATTCTCCTCAAGCAGATACGTCATCTCCGCTGCAGGCAAGTACAACGGAATCCCTAGTTTCTCCAGGACATCCGCACTGCCCGTTCTGCTGGATACGCTTCGATTACCATGCTTGGCAATCGTAATACCTGCTCCCGCAATGACAAAGGCCGCTGTCGTACTGATGTTGAAGCTTTGCGACCCATCTCCTCCAGTGCCGCAGTTATCCATCACGTTTGCCGCCTGAAGGGGAATGGTCTGGGCTTTTTCCCGAATCGCCGCCACCATACCTGCTACTTCATCCGCTGTTTCCCCGCGAGTTTGCAGCATGGAAAGAAATGCACCTGCTACTGCATCTGGCATGCTGCCATCCAGTAGTTCCCGTGATGCCTGCAGCGCCTCTGCATACGTCAGTTCTTGCGTATTCGTAAGTTTAGCCAATAACGGTTTCATGACTTTCCCCTTCTTTCATGATTTGAATATAATGCTTCACGATTTCCTTACCAGCTTCAGTCCCGATTGATTCCGGATGGAACTGCAATCCGTAGATCGGATAATGGATATGCTGGACAGCCATAATTTCCTCGTCATCCACTGAATAGGCGGTAACTTCCAATTCATTCGGAACATTGCGTTTATCAATGACAAGAGAATGATATCTCATGATTGGCAGATCCTTTATGATCCCTTCGATTGCTGGTTCTCCTTCATAACGAAGTGTCGATGTTTTCCCGTGCTTGATTTGTCCCGCTCTGATAATGTCTGCTCCGAAGGCTGTGCCGATTGCCTGGTGGCCCAGACAAATGCCGAGTATCGGTATCTTGCCAGCAAAGTGACGGATTGCCTCAACGCATATACCTGCATCTTCCGGTCTGCCAGGACCTGGGGAAACGATGATTGCATCTGGTTTCATCGCTTCCATGTCCTGGATGGAGATGGTGTCATTGCGGACAACCTGGACTTCTTCGCCAAGCTCCGCTGTATATTGGAACAGATTATACGTAAATGAATCATAATTATCGATCAGCAGTATCATGTAAACCAACCTCCGTTAAGGATTTCGCTTTATGCAGCGTCTCGTGATATTCTGTCTCGGGGTCCGAGTCATACACCAGTCCGGCTCCCGCCTGTACAAAAGCTTTCTTGCCTTTTATGATCATTGTCCGGATGGCGAGCGCCAAATCGAGATCACCGTTCATATTTATATAGCCAACTGCCCCAGAATAGAGCCCTCGTTTTTTCTTTTCAAATTGATTGATCAGTTCCATTGCCCGGATTTTTGGAGCACCGGAAACTGTTCCGGCTGGAAGAGCTGCAATCAATGCATCCAGTCCAGTCATATTATCTGCCAATTCTCCTTGTACTTCAGAGACGATATGCATAATGTGCTGGTATTTTTCCACTGTCATATATTTCGTCAGCTCGACAGTACCAACCTCGCACACACGCCCCAGGTCATTGCGGCTTAAGTCGACTAGCATCCGATGCTCCGCCAATTCCTTTTCGTCAGCCAGCAGTTCTGTCGTCAGCTGTTCATCGTGCGCTGGTGTTTTACCCCGCGGCCTTGATCCAGCAATCGGGTTGGCCGTCACTTTATTTCCGCTTGCCTTGATCAAGCTTTCAGGTGAAGCTCCCAGTACGGTATAATCCTCAAAATCCAGGAAGAACATGTACGGCGAAGGATTACTCGCCCGCAGCTTTCGATAAAAGCTGAAAGCATCTCCACTGAAGTCTGCCGTCAATCGCTGTGAAAGCACAATCTGGAATACATCACCTGCTCTAATGTACGCCTTGGCATCCTCCACCATCTGCATGAATGTTGCTTGATCCGTCTCAGGCTGGAAATGCACTGGCTCCAATACAGCATCAGGTATGTCCTTGAAAGATGTTATTTCCTGCTCCATTTCGTCCAAACGAGCTTGGAGCATTTCTTCTGTCCTGATCCCAGCACCATCAATTGCCAGTAATGTGACCTGCTGATGCTTATGGTCGTATACGATAATATCCTCATAAAACATAAAATGAACTTCCGGCATACCGATTGGATCTTCTGGTACTTCTCCGATCGCTTCATACTGGCGGATCGAATCATACGCCATATATCCGACTGCTCCGCCATAGAACGGAAACTCAAGCGGCAGCTCTATTCCGCTAATCTGTTTCTTCAGAACTCCTAATGGCTTTTCCGCTAGCTTCTCTTCCTGATCAGAGAACTTCAGCATTGTTTCCTTTCCCTTGCCAATCAGCTCTTTATAAGGGTTGGCTCCAATGATGGAATAGCGTCCCTTTCCAGTATGATGTACCGAGCTTTCCAGCAAGAATTTCTTTTCACCTGCCAGCCGTTTATAAATTACGACAGGTGTGAGTGTATCTCCGTTCAATTGTTTCTTTTGAAATCTTATGCTATCCGTAACCGCCATCTTTCTCGCTCCCTTTTCTTTGTAATAAAAAAACCGTCCCCTATGCACATGAATCGTTCATGTGCATAGGGGACGGTTTTACACCGCGGTGCCACCTCTATTGAAAGCTCTTTGCTTTCCTCTCTTCGGATACGAAAGCCCAAGCCTTGATATCCTATCCCGGTAACGGGGGAAGCCGGATTCCCCTACTATGTTTCAAGGAATCTCTCTGAAGTCCATTCCATGCTGCCGATTTGGCCTGGATCTCACCGCACCAGGCTCTCTGTGCAAATCAAGCAGCATGTACTCCTCTTCATCAACGATTTATGTGTATAAAAAAAGGGCAATCTCTCCAATAAAGGACGAGATTACCCGTGGTACCACCTTTGTTAGCTAGCGAACTAGCTCACTTTGCTCCTGTTATCGGGGGAGTTGCCGCCACAGCCTACTGGTAATTTCAGCTATGGTGCTCGGAAGTCCATTCACATATGCGCCACACCGATTCTCACCAAACACCGGCTCTCTGAAGTGACTACACAAGCTACTACTCTTCGTCTTCGCTCACGTATCAGTTATGTTGGATTCATTGTAGTACCCCTGATTCCGTTTGTCAAGGATATTTATTCTGTATCCACTAAATCAGGCTTGCCATTTTCTCTGAAAACGAGTTCTTTCCGGGGCAGACGTTGTTTTGTTTCTTTTTCGATCTGTTTGATTTGATGTCTGTCACGAGGAGTCACAAAGGCTACTGTCAGGCCTGTGCTGCCTGCTCTGCCTGTACGGCCGATTCGGTGGATATAGCTTTCGGTATCTTCCGGCAGATCGTAATTGAATACATGTGTCACACCTTCAACATCCAATCCCCGAGCTGCTACATCTGTTGCAACAAGGAACTGTGTCTTATACTCACGGAAATTCTTCATCGCGCGTTCCCGTTTTGCCTGTGACAAGTCACCATGCAGTTCATCCGATTCAAATCCCTGTGCGCGCAAATATCCATGCAGCTCAGAAGCACGTCTTCTTGTCCTGCAGAAGATAATCGCAGCAAATGGACGATACATCTGCAATAGCACCTTCAATGCATTCCGCTTCTCACGATCTGACATTTCCAGGACAATCTGCTTGATTTCCTTCAGGGTCACATTCGATGTTTGGATAGTGATTTCCTTCGGCTTTTGCATCTGGGAAGATGCCAACTGGCGGATTTCCTTCGGCATTGTGGCAGAGAATAAAAGTGTCTGTTTCGCCTTAGGCAAAGCATTCGCCACGTCTTTCACATCATGCCAGAATCCCATATGCAGCATCTGATCTGCCTCATCCAGGACGAACGTCCGTACATGAGCAAGATCCACGGTACCTCGGCGCATATGATCCAGAAGACGACCCGGTGTGGCAACAACGATATCCACTCTTCCTTCAAGTTTTTTAAGCTGCTTGACAATATCCTGACCGCCATAGACAGCCAAGATACCGATTTCTTCTTCAGGATGGATCAACTTCGCCAGTTCATCATAAATTTGGATGGCCAGCTCTCGTGTCGGGCTCAGAATGAGTGCCTGAATACCAGCACTATCAGCTTCCAGCATCTCCAATATCGGCAGAAGGAAAGCAAGCGTCTTACCCGTACCTGTTTGCGCTTTGGCAATCACATCTTTTCCAGCCAAAATCTCTGGAATTGCTTGCTTTTGAACAGGCGTAGGCTCTGTCAAACCTAATTTATGTAATATTTCCAATCGGTTATTTTGTAAGTTCAAATCATTGAACACATTCATGTTGTTCCCTCTTTCATACTTTTTCCATAATTATTATGTGAAGTTTCCATAGAAGTACGCATCAAAAGTTTGTAAGATACTAGTATACACATAAAAAGGGGGAAATTATATGCAAAAATGGCTGATCGGCATTTTTGTCCTGCTGATCATCAGTTTCAGCATCATCGGACTTTCTCGGGGTGAAGGAGATATACAAAGTAAGAACGAGACAAACAAATCGTCTGTAAATTTAAAATAATAAGGCGTTTATACTGCACACACGCGGGTAAACTATAATATAAATAAAAACAGGCAGAGCAAACCGCCATTTGCTCCACCTGTTACGCTATTTGTATTAGTCTAGTACTTTTACTGTTACAGTTTTACGTCCCCAGTTCAATGCAGTTCCTTGATCCGGTACGTGTACATCGATCTTATTACCTTTGATTGCACCGCCAGTATCGCCTGCAATTGCTTCACCATAGCCTTCAACCCATACTTTTGATCCTAATGGGATTACACTTGGGTCTACCGCAATAACTTTCGCATTCGGATTAGCATTCAAATCGATACCAGTAGCTGTTACACCAGAGCATCCTTCACATTGACCAGTATATGCAGTTGCGGATACTGTCAATTCTTTTGTTGCTTCTTGGCTAGTAGTTGTAGCTGCTTTTTCTTCTTTTGCAGGAGCTGCTTCTTGTTTAGCAGGTTCTGCTTTTTGTTCTGTTTGTGCAGGTGCTTCCTGCTTTTCTTCTTGCTTAGGTGCTTCTTGTTTTTCTTCTTGTTTAGGAGCTTCTGTTTGAGCCGCTTCCTGCTTCACTGGTGCTGATTCCGTTACAGCTCCGCCAGTTACAGCCAGTTGCTGACCTATTACAATCAAATCGGAATTAAGGCTGTTCCAAGATTTCAACTCGCCTACCGATATATTGAACTTCCCTGCGATCTTAGAAAGAGAATCGCCTTTTTGTACTGTGTATGAGTCTGCTGTTTGTTTTGTTTCTTTATCTATAGTTAATTTTTGATTAGGAAAGATTAGGTCAGAATCAAGTTGGTTAAGCTCTTTAAGCTGATCTACACTCACTTCGTATTTGTCTGCGATTTTCCAAAGAGAGTCCCCTGTTTGAACATTATATTCAGCAGCTGATGCTGTTGTACTGAATGCCCCCGCAATTACTAGTCCTGTAGCTAAAGATACGACTGTTTTTTTCATACGTCGTTTACCTCCTTAAATTTCTAACAGGACTTATGGTATCACATGGGCTTAGCCCAGTGGGTTACAGGAAGTTTAAGGTTATATTACAGCCCAAGCCTACAGCAACACTATTGTTACATTGTAATCTTTTTGTAACAAAACGACTGATAACCAAGCTTAAAGGGGATTTTTTGTAATAAAAGGCCTTGTTTTATTCCAGTAAATGTAAGTTTATAAAGTTAAATTTCTTGTTGACTTTGTTTGCAGTCGCTTTTTTCTATTCATTTTTTGTCGTTTTTCCGGCTATATTAGGACAAATGTTACAAAAGCAACCCCCAAATTCCCTTTTATATTCCAATTACACAAAAAAACAGGAGCTGCTGCTCCTGTTTTTCACTTCTTTACTGCCCAATTATGATTGCAAGTTGCTTCAATAACTTTACGTTGGCTGATGTAATCTGCAATTAGTTCTGTCATGTCTGTTGTGATTTCCCTGACAACATTCTTTCCTTTGAACATTACGTAATCTCCTCCGCCAGCTGCCCGATAATTATTCATTACTACCTCATACATCTTATCTGCAATTACTGGGCTGCCTGTGATGGCCAATCCCTGTACACGGTCTCCTGCTTCACGACTGATATCCAATATGTAGTCGACGCCTTCCCACATGTCATAATTATAATGCTGGGGCTTCGGTTCCAGGAAGGAGCGGCTCACTTCAAGCTCACCTTCTTCATTTAAACTGAAGTAAGTGGCAGAAAGCTCGAGTGCCTGCTTCATATCTGCACCGGAAATCTCGATCACTTTCAGCGTATTTGGATAGATATAATTGGAGACGATATCCCGCATCGTAATATCCTGCGGAAAACCAGGCGACGCATTATGAAACAATGCTGTACTTGAAATATTCACATTTGCTGCATCCATCTGTACTTTATTGATGAATTCAATAAATGGAGTCTCCTTCACCCTCGTTTCAAATGCATCATGGATGATCATATCTCCATCTATTTTTCCTATCGGCTGGTCGAGCCATTTCTGTGTTTCCTCTTCATAGGAAGAAACTAGTCTCAAAATTGTTTCATCAGGCTCGATATCATTCGTAATCGTATGCAGCTTTGCCTCTGTGGTGACACGTTTTCTACTATTATGTACGTGTTCTACAGCAATCGAGACTTCTCCAAGGAATGCACCATTGGAACCTGGCTGCACAACGGTCACATCATTCACCTTTTCTGCAAGTGAACGATGCTGATGCCCGGTGACCAAAATATCAATTCCTTCTATTGAATGGCAAATTTCGTAGCCAACATTTTCACCAGTGAGTGATTCTGTCGGCTCTCCTGTATCAAGGTCCCGTTCAAAACCGCCGTGATAAGCAACAATCAGGACATCCGGCTGTTCTTTCTCCCGCACTTCCTTCACCCATCGTCTCGTCGATTCCAGGACATGCTCAAAAGCAAGCCCATCAATGTGATTTGGATCCTCCCAGTTTGGAATGAAATGAGTAGTGACACCAATGACCGCCAGTTTCACGCCATCAATCTGCTTGATTTCATATGGTCTGCCAAATACAGGTTCCTTTTTCGTTTCATCAAGGATATTGCCGCAAAGATAAGGAAATTCCGCAAGCTGAATTGCTGACTGCAGATACGGCATGCCATAGTTGAATTCATGATTGCCTATTACTGCCGCATCATACTTGAGCTCATTCATGCAGCGAATCAAAGGATTATCTTTATCTGCTTGGTATTTAGCATGATGATATGTCAGCGGTGTCCCTTGTATCATATCCCCATTATCAAGAAGCAGAACATGCTTCTTTTCTTCTCTTATTCTCTTAATCAAGGTAGCGACCCGTGCCAGTCCCTGGGGAGCTGGTTCATGATCCCGGTATGTAGTAGGAAAGATATTTCCATGCACATCACTAGTGACTAGCATGGTGATATTTGTCACTTTTTCAGACATACTTTTGATTCCTCCGACCTCTTTTTCAGAATTAAAACAGTTTTTGCTATTATCTATCATAACATGCCAAAACTATCTTTACATTCTTATTACAGTAAGTTAACATAAACTGGAACAAGTCGTGATATAGTTGTTCATGCAGTGCAAATTAAACAATTTTTGGGGGTATATCATGTTTAAGAAAATTGCAGGTGTTGGCGCGACTCTATTTCTTGCAGCAGGGTTGCTAAGTGCGTGCGGATCAGACGATTCCAGCGCAGAAGGCGGCAGCAACGGAGATTTGAAAGAATTGCGTGTGCAGTTCGTTCCTTCTCAGAATGCAGAAACACTTGAGGCAAAAGCAGAGCCGCTTGCAGATCTTCTCGAAGAAGAACTGGACATTCCTGTTGAAGTAAGTGTATCTACTAACTACAACACTATCATTGAGGCAATGGCTTCCGGCCAAGTAGATGTCGGTTTCCTACCGCCTACAGCATATGTATTGGCACATGACAAAGGTGCTGCAGATGTTATCCTTCAGTCCCAGCGTTACGGTGTCAATCCAGAAGACGGTTCGCCAACTGATGAATTAGTAGATTTCTACTTAGCACAATTCGTCGTGAAGAGCGATTCTGGTATTGATTCTCTTGAAGATTTGAAAGACAAGACGATTGCCGTTCAGGATGTAACATCCTCTGCAGGTTATGTATGGCCTGCCGGCGCACTTGATGCTGCTGGTTTGGACATTCAGTCCGACTTGACTCCAACGACTGTAAAAGGTCATGATGCTGGTATCATCAGCGTATTGAATGGCGACACAGATGCTGCTGTAACATTCCAGGATGCACGTAACGTCGTTAAAGCTGACTACCCAACTGTATTCGAGGATACAAAAGTAATTGCTACTACTGAAAAGATCCCGAATGATACAATCGCAGTCACTCCTGAAATCAATGACGAGTGGAAAGAAAAAATCACTGACGCCTTCATCAACATCGGTAAAGATCCGGAAGGTTTGGAAATCATCCGCGATGTTTACACACATGAAGGTTACGTAAAATCTGATGACAGTAAATTCGAAGTTGTTCGCGAGTATTCCGAAAAATTCGCACAAGAATAATTGAATAATCAAGCTTTCAATCCAGCCAGCCTGAGATTTCCTTAGACTGGCTGGGCTTTTGTCTGTATGTATATCTTTTCTTAACCGTATTTTTTCTGCTTTACTATTAAACTACATAAAAAGGTTGGTATAGAAAGTGATAGAATTTCGCAACGTTTCGAAAACATATCCGAATGGCGTCAAAGGTTTGAAAAACATCAACTTGACTATCGAAAAAGGCGAGTTTATTGTCATTGTTGGTCTTTCCGGTGCCGGTAAGTCTACATTGCTACGCTCGATTAATAGATTGCATGAAATTTCCGAAGGCGAAATCATGATTGATAATGAATCCATTACAGCTGCAAAAGGAAAGAATTTGCGTCATATACGCCGTGATATCGGTATGATTTTCCAAAACTTCAATCTCGTTAAACGTTCCACTGTTCTGCGGAACGTACTTTCCGGCCGTGTCGCTTACCATTCTACTCTAAGAACTGTTTTCGGCTTATTCCCAAAAGAAGATGTCAACTTAGCCCTTAATGCTCTGGATCGTGTAAATATCATCGATAAAGCGTACACTCGCTCGGATCAGCTTTCTGGCGGACAGCAGCAGCGTGTGTCGATTGCCAGAGCTTTGGCACAGGAAGCTAAAATAATCCTTGCTGATGAACCAGTGGCTTCCCTTGATCCGCTGACAACAAAACAAGTAATGGATGATTTGAAAAAGATCAACCAAGAGCTTGGCATCACGACTGTTGTCAACCTTCACTTCATTGATATTGCGCGTCAATATGCAACACGCATTATCGGTTTGAATGCAGGCGAAGTCGTGTTCGACGGACCAGTAGAAGAAGCGACTGATGAGAAATTCCAGGAAATTTACGGACAGCAGCTGGAAAAAGAACAGCAGCGAGGGCCAATTGGAGCGGGTACCGAATGAGTCAGCCTCCGAAGAAGACGATTCCGAAACCGCCTACCAGAATTAAGCATTATCTGACAGCGGCAATCGTACTTGCCCTGCTTGCCTTAAGTTATATTCAGACTGGCTCCAGCTTCATGGATTTGATTACGAACCGTGATCAAATGGCCAGCCTTATCGTCGATATGTTCCCGCCAGACTGGGCTTATTTTGAAAACATCATCGAACCGATGCTCGAGACGATCCGTATGGCTGTCATCGGGACAACATTCGGAGCTATCATCTCCGTACCAGTAATATTGCTCTGTGCCAATAACGTAAACCGGATACCTTGGATCTCTTATCCGGCGCGATTTGTACTGAACTTGATCAGAACAGTCCCAGAACTATTGCTCGCTGCAATCTTCGTAGCAATTTTTGGTTTAGGCATGATTCCTGGTATCTTCGCTCTGACAATCTTCTCCGTGGGGATTATCGCAAAATTGACATATGAATCTGTCGAAGGAATCGACAAGGGACCTATGGAAGCCATGACAGCGGTTGGTGCGAATAAAGTACAGTGGATCACTTTCGCTATCATCCCGCAAGCTGCTGCCTATTTCGTATCGTATGTGCTGTATACATTCGAGGTAAATATCCGTGCCGCTGCCATCCTTGGCCTTGTAGGAGCTGGTGGTATCGGTCTTTACTACGACAGCAACCTTGGTTTCTTGAATTATCCACGTGTCAATACCCTGATCATTGCGACACTTGTCGTTGTGTTGATCATCGATTATGTGAGTAACAAACTACGGGAGAAATTACTATGAGCCAATTACCTACACATACTGTCGATAAACCGAAAGGCCGCGGTAAAAAGGTCTTCAACCGTGTGTTGATCCTAGTTATCCTGGCTGCCATCTATGTTTGGGCTTTTTCTGGGATAGAAGAATTTGAAATCAAGGAAACTGCCGGTCAGATTTCCAAGGCGATTTTCGATGGTATCATCCATCCGGACTGGGCATTCGTCAATGAAGAGGAAGGCCTTATCTTCGGATTGATCGATACACTTGCCATCTCCATCCTTGGTACGTTCATTTCTGCTATTCTTACGATACCATTCGGTTTCTGGGCCGCGAGCCGCCGTGATAAATCCGGCTTCTTCGTTACTGGCCTGGGCCGATTCGTACTTAGCTTCATCCGGGTATTCCCAGAGGTTGTCCTGGCGATTATCTTCATTAAAGCAGTCGGTCCTGGATCATTTGCCGGGGTACTTGCCTTGGGTCTGCACTCCATCGGGATGCTCGGTAAACTATTTGCTGAGGAAGTAGAAGCGATCGATCATGGACCACGTGAAGCCTTGATCGCAACAGGTGCTAATCGTATCCAAGTACTTGTCTATTCTGTATTGCCGCAAGTACTGCCTGGTTTCATCTCCTATACACTCTATCGTTTCGAACTGAATGTCCGTGGAGCTTCCATCCTCGGTATTATCGGCGCAGGTGGTATCGGAGCACCGCTTATCTTCGCTTTGACTTCCCGTAACTGGCCGCGAGTTGGCGTCATTTTGCTTGGTATCATTATATTGGTATCCGTTATTGACTTAATCTCCGGCTATTTACGTAAAAAGATCGTATAAAGAAAACAGCGATTCTGCTTTAGACAGAATCGCTGTTTTTTAGTTCAATACAGTTGTACGTTCGCTTGCAGGCACTCTTGGCTTCACTTTCGGTTCTTTCCCGATAAATCCGACTTGCAGGAGCCCAATATTACGCTCCCCTGGTCTGATTTGCAGTAATTCCCTCGCATCTGCATTCTCAAGCAATGCATTAGTCTTCCATATCGTTCCGATACCTTTTTCCCAAGCAAGCAGACTGAAATTCTGGATCAGCATACTGGCAGAAGCATAATCTTCTTCCCGGAATTTCATTTGTATATTTTCCTCTAGTACGACCGCAATCCAAAGCGGAACATCGGTGATCTTCCTTCTTAGCGCCTCTGCTTTTTTCTCTTTCTCTTCAGCAGTTGCGGCACCCTTCGCACCTTGCTTTGCGTTGATGTCCCCAAGCTTTTGTTTCGTCTCGCCATCAATCAGGATGAAACGCCAAGGCTGTGTCATCTTATGATTTGGCACCCAAACTGCTATATCAAGTAATTTCTGTATTTCCTCGTAAGAGATCTTTTTACTCGTATCATAATTCGTTATGGATCTTCTGTCCTTAATCAGCTGCTCCAATTGCATCTGTCTCACTCCTCTTCCCATCTCCGTGCTTTTCTTTAATTGAAAATCATTATCAATATCATATCTGAATATTCCATACACTGTCAATGCGCGAGTAATTTGGAAAAAATCTTACTTTTTTATGAAACTTTTTGGATAACGCTTGAACAGACACCTATTTTGTGACAATATAAATGATAACGAATCTCATTCTCACACCATTGAGAAGAGGAAAGGGGTACCAGTAATGGGACGTTTACAGACGGAATTACTTGAAGTAGCCTATGGAGATAAATCAATCGTAAAAGATTTGACTATAGAAATTCCTAAAGGAAAGATTACAGCTCTTGTCGGAGCGAATGGTTCTGGTAAGTCTACTATACTTAAAACTATGGCGCGTGTCATGAAGCCGAAGAACGGCACGGTACTATTGGACGGGAAAAGCATTCATAAACAGTCAACGAAAACGGTCGCGAAGCAGCTTGCCATCCTCCCACAGAATCCAGTTGCACCAGAAGGTTTGACAGTAGCTGAGCTTGTTGCATACGGGCGCTACCCTCATCAAAAAGGGTTCGGCACCCTGACTCCTTATGATAAGGAAGTAATCAATTGGGCAATTGAAGTGACTGCGATGGAGGATTTTGCACAGCGTGCAGTCGATCAGCTTTCTGGCGGACAGCGTCAGCGCGCATGGATTGCGATGGCACTGGCACAGGAAACAGAGACGCTCTTCCTTGATGAGCCGACAACATTCCTGGATATGGCGCATCAGCTGGAAGTGCTTATGCTATTGCATAAACTGAATCGTGAAGAGAACCGCACAATCGTCATGGTTGTACACGATCTTAATCATGCTACACGCTATGCAGATCATATGATTGCTATAAAAAAAGGACGGGTAATTTGCGAAGGTTCGCCTGCTGACACGGTTACCGCAGAGAACTTGCGTGAGGTGTTCAATATTGAGGCAGATGTGATTATCGACCCGCGTACAGGAGTGCCTCTCTGCTTGCCTTATAATATTCTCGGAAGTACAGCGCCTGTTGAACCAGAACCTATGATGGAGAAGACTTTAGCATGAATAAAACGCGTTGCAGCTATATGCAACGCGTTTTATTTTATTTGCTCATTTTCCATTTGTCTTGTTGCCCTGATAAACGCAACTGCCCCGCTTATCTCCTTTTCAGACAGCTTCCTCTGATCGACTGACAGTTCTGCATTCCCCCGATTCGTCAGTTCCATTTTCTTATCAAAATGACGTCCCAATAAATCGTCACAGCTAGTGTCAAATAGATCTGCCAGCATTATCAATGCTTCGAATGACGGACGCCGATATCCGGATTCATAGCCTGCATATGTGCTTTTTGCTATACCGAGACGGTCTGCGGTATCTTGCAAAGACCAATTTTTCTTTTTTCTTAATTCTGATAACCGATCCAGATTCATCCTACTTCCCCCGCTCTTTTTCCTTCCTATTATTATAGCATCGTTTCGTACGCGATACGAATAATATATTCTTGATTAACCCTAGTTGCTTCTCTATAATTAGGTGTAAAGTACGCAATTAGCGAATTATATTAGAGATAGATAGAAGAGGTGCAGGGAATGAAGAAGCTACTACTACTTACCACCGGCGGCACCATTGCATCAGTCGAAGGAGCAAACGGCCTATCACCGGCTGTAGATGCGAATGAATTGTTAAGCTATGTTTCCAATATGGATAATGATTATACAATGGAAACGATCTCGCTTATGAATCTGGACAGTACGAATATGCAGCCGGAAGATTGGGTGACAATGGCAGAGGCAGTCAAAGAACATTATGATGCTTACGATGGCTTTGTCATCACACACGGAACCGACACGATGGCTTATACAGCAGCAGCTCTGTCTTATATGCTGCAAAACGCGGACAAACCGATTGTGATCACCGGGTCGCAAATTCCGATAACGTTCCAAAAAACAGACGCCAAGAAGAATATCAAGGATGCAATCCGCTTTGCTTGTGAGGAAGTCGGCGGTGTCTATGTTGTATTTGATGGACGCGTCATTCAAGGAACACGGGCGATCAAGCTGCGGACGAAGAGCTATGATGCATTTGAAAGCATCAATTACCCCTACATCGCCTTCATCCATGAAGATGAGGTCGAATATAATAAAAAAATTCAAAGCGAAAAACTCCCGTTTACCGTTGATACTTCCCTCTGTACTGATGTACTCTTATTAAGGCTGTATCCGGGCCTGAAGCCCGAGATGTTAGATGCTATAGGAAGCATGTATAAAGGAATTGTAATCGAGAGCTATGGCAGCGGCGGCATTCCATTCGAAGGACGCGACCTTCTGCAAAAGATAAACGAATTGGTGGAAAGAGGCATTATCGTCGTCATCACGACGCAATGCCTGGAAGAAGGCGAAGACATGAGTATTTACGAAGTCGGCAGGCGTATCAACCAGGAGCTGGTTACTCGCTCCAGCAATATGAACACCGAGGCAATCGTACCTAAACTCATGTGGGCACTAGGCCAATCCACTGATCCCAAAGAAGTCAAACGTATGATGGAAACGCCGATCGCTGAAGATATTACTATATGGCCCTCTTAAATAAGTGAAAAGGAAGGTTCAGGTCATGGCAGACTTACAAGAGAACTATCGGATTGAGAAAGACTTTCTCGGAGAAAAACAAATTGCAAAAGATGCGTATTACGGAATTCAGACGCTTCGTGCGTCAGAGAATTTTCCGATAACGGGTTACCGAATCCATGAAGAAATGATCAAAGCACTTGGTATCGTAAAAAAATCAGCTGCTCTTGCAAATATGGACGTAAAACGTTTATATGAAGGGCTTGGCAATGCTATTGTTCAAGCATCAGATGAACTGATAAACGGTCAATGGCATGATCAATTCATTGTGGATCCAATTCAAGGCGGTGCTGGCACCTCTATCAATATGAATGCGAATGAAGTCATTACGAACCGCGCCCTGGAGATCCTTGGTCATGAAAAAGGCGATTATCAGCATTTAAGCCCTAATACGCACGTGAATATGTCTCAGTCAACTAACGATGTGTTTCCGACAGCAATCCACATATCCACGTTGAACATGCTCGAAAGATTGCTCGATACGATGGAATATATGCAAGGGGAATTCAAGAAGAAAGCCAGTCAGTTCGATTCTGTCATCAAAATGGGCCGTACGCATTTACAGGATGCAGTGCCAATTCGCTTAGGACAGGAGTTCGAAGCTTACAGCCGTGTGCTGGAAAGGGATATCAAACGGATCAAGCAGTCACGCCAGCATCTGTATGAGGTCAATATGGGTGCAACAGCCGTTGGTACAGGATTGAACGCAAATCCGAAATATATCGAACATGTAGTTGAACATTTGGCTGCCAACAGCGGTCTGCCGCTCGTCACTGCTGAAAATCTTGTGGATGCAACACAGAATACAGATGCCTATACCGAGGTATCCGCAGCTCTGAAGGTTTGTATGATGAACATGTCCAAAATTGCGAATGATCTTCGCTTGATGGCTTCTGGCCCAAGAGCGGGACTGAATGAAATCAACTTGCCAGCACGCCAGCCAGGTTCATCCATCATGCCAGGAAAAGTGAATCCTGTCATGGCTGAGATGATCAACCAGATTGCATTCCAAGTAATCGGCAATGATAACACGATTTGCTTGGCATCCGAAGCGGGACAGCTCGAATTGAATGTGATGGAACCTGTACTTGTGTTCAACCTATTGCAGTCCATCAGCATCATGAATAACGGCTTCCGTTCCTTCACAGACAACTGTCTGATTGGCATTGAAGCAAATGAAGCTTTATTGAAGGAATATGTAGATAAAAGTGTTGGTTTGCTAACAGCAGTCAACCCGCATTTAGGCTATGAAGTTGCTGCACGGATTGCACGTGAAGCGATCCTTACTGGTAAATCTATCCGTGAACTTTGCCTCCAATATGATGTCTTAACCGAAGAAGAGCTTGATATTATTCTAAATCCTTTCGAAATGACCAAACCGGGTATTGCAGGTGAGGAGCTTTTTGATAGATAATAGAAAAATGTGCATGCGGCCTATTTCTTTAAAAAAATAGGTCACAGAGCGCATGTTTATCCGTTTCTATTTGTAAGCGGGTTCACTATTATTTTTAGGAGGACTGGTTTTGAAAGAAGCAAGATTACCATCAATTACCGAGATTATCATCATACTAGGGATTTTTCTAGCGCTAGTATTATCTTTTACAGTCTATCTTGACCTGCCAATCCAATTGGCTCTTTTCATCTCCTGGTTTGTCGTTATCATTTTAGGTATTCGGCTGGGACACCAGTATCAGGATTTACAAAAATCCATCATGGGCGGCATATCGAATGGCTTGGAGGCAATCTTGATCCTAGTTGCAGTAGGTGCACTGATCGGTTCATGGATTGCAGGCGGGGTCGTACCGACCTTGATTTACTATGGCCTTGAATTCATTCATCCGAGCATTTTCTTGCTTGCAACCTTGATCATCTGTTCGATCATGTCTGTTGCCACGGGAACATCTTGGGGAACAGCTGGTACAGCAGGTATCGCCATGATGGCTATTGGCGAAGGACTTGGAATGCCGCTGCCGCTTGTAGCCGGAGCAGTACTGTCCGGATCTTATTTCGGGGATAAGCTCTCCCCTTTGTCTGATAGTACGGTGCTTGCTGCCTCTCTCTCCAAGGTAGATGTATTGGAACATGTTCGAGCTATGCTGTTCCTGTCACTGCCAGCGTTCGTCATCACGGCTATTCTTTTTACAGGGGCTGGATTCCTCTATGCTGGTGATGATATTGACCAAGCAAGGGTTGATTCACTCAAGGCTGCTTTGTTAGATAACTTTGATATCAGCATCCTTATGCTGATCCCAGCGATAGCTGTGCTTGTTTTACTGGCCATGAAGAAACCATCCTTGCCAGTAATCGCTACTGGTGCCCTGCTGGGCGCGATTTGGGCAACATTATTCCAGGGATTGAATTTCACAGAAGCTCTTGGCACTGCTTATAATGGCTTCTCAATAGACACAGGTGTGAACTTCATTGATGGCATCCTCAACCGAGGCGGCGTCATGGGTATGCTCGACACACTGATGGTCATCATCTTCGGTCTTGGTTTCGGTGGATTACTGGAGAAGCTTGGCGTCCTGCAGGTTATCGTTTCCACTTTCGAAAAGAAACTTGTATCAGCAGGCAATACGACAGTCGCTACACTTATAGTCGCATTCCTTGGTAATGTACTAGGCTGTGCCATGTATGTTGCCTTGATCCTAACACCAAAAATGATGGAAAAAACGTACGACAAACAGCAGCTTGATCGTCGTGTTCTGTCCCGTAACACAGAAGTCGGCGGTACATTGACATCCGGTATGGTACCTTGGTCAGACAATGGCATATACATGGCTGGTATTCTTGGCGTTTCTACGTTCTCCTATCTGCCTTTCATGTGGCTGAGCTTTGTGGCAATCGGACTAGCTGTCATCTACGGTTACACTGGAAAGTTCATCTGGTACAACAAAGAAAAAATAGCTCCTGAAAGCTAAAAAAAGACCTTCAAGCACTCATTGCTTGAAGGTCTTTTTGCATTACCAGCGCCAAAACAGGTTCTTCACCCAATTCCACACAGTTCCGATAATGTCTTTGACAATGTCCACAATCGGATGATACGGTTTGTCATCTTCATCTGGCTGTTCCGGTTCAGCAGGAGGCTGTTCCGGGTCTACCGGCGGCTCCTCTGGATCTGCAGGAGGCTCAGTTGGTGTATCGCCGCTCACTTCGGAAATGCGCCCCTCTGCTTCATAGCTGATAGGTTCCATTTCAAAGCTGCGCACATATTCCACAGTTGCCTCCAAATCCTCTGGTCCCATTACCGGATTACGGCCTAGTTCGCTGATCGGACGATATTTATCTCCCAGTGATGTACCCATGAAGTTATTCACTGTCAGCGTGTAGACTTTATCTTCGATAATAGGTGACCCATCAGGAAGCTTAATGTCCACAACCTGATTTGTTTCTCCATTCCATGTATACGTAAAGCCGCTTATGCTGTAATCCGGACCATAAGAAGTGATCTGGGCATTCAATATAGGTTCCAAATCAGCTCCATCGATTTCGAATGTCATAAGTGTATTATTGAAAGGCTGGATATTGAAAAGCTCACCCCAAGTGATATCACCTTCCAGTAAGTCATCCCTGATTCCTCCGCCATTCATCATAGCAAAGTCACTATCCATTGCATGATTCATGCCATCAGCAAGCAGGTTGCCAAGTGCATTATCGCCTATTTCTCCTTTTACAGCATAACCGCCGGTCATTGTATTAGCTGCGACACCTACAACTTCGTTCATGATTGGTGCCACTTCATCTGCATATTTTGCCAATATAGCTCCGACTGCAGGATCCGGTGAATAGGCGGCTTGATCTGCCCAGACAATTTCGGCTTTCTTGGATACAATATCACCAGTTTCGCGATCAATCTCCACATCCACATCAGAGAAGGCTTTGCCATATTCAGATGCTTGAACGATAAGCTTATTATCTACTGTCGCATTAACAACAGCATGGTTATGGGCTGCGAAGATAATATCGACCTCGTCGTCTACCGCGTTCGCCATGTCAGCTGCATCTCCTGTAGCGCTGTCTCCACTCTGCTCAGCTGGCATATGGGAAAGAACAACAATAGCCTTCACGCCTTGTTCCTTCAGTTCTGCTGTTGCTTTGTTGACTGCTTCCACTTCATCCGTAATGGTAATGTCCTGAATTCCTTCTGGCATAACCATACCAAGTGATGCTGTCGTATTTACTCCGATGAATCCGATTTTTCCCCCGTCTACTTCCTGAATGCTGTAAGGAGGAAGAATCGTTTCGCCGCTGTCTTTGTATACACAGTTGGCGCAAAGTGTGGCAAAGTTTGTTCCATCATAGCCAGGAGTTCCATTCGGATGCTCCCCGCCTTCCACAATACGCAGCAACTCTTCTGTACCTTCATCCAGTTCATGGTTGCCGATTGTACCCACATCAAAACCCATCGCTTCCATGATCTCGATTGTCGGCTCATCCTGAAGCAAAGCTGATACAGGTGAGCTGCCGCCGATCATGTCTCCTGCATGCACCAGCAGACTATTTGGATTTTCCGCTTCCCGCTGTTTGATAGCTGCAGCAGTATAATCCATACGGCCAAATGTACCATCCATTGTACCATCTTCGTTTGTATCAAGTTCATATTGCTGATCAATCTTACCATGAAGGTCATTCATCCCAAGCAGCTGTACAGCTAGGTTATCTTCATTTGCTGGAGGCTCTGTGCCCTCAGCTGCAGTATAACCTTCTGCAATCGCATCTTCTTCTGTCCAGAAGAAAATACGCTTATCCACCGGAATGGATTCCCATTCTGCTGGAACTACATATTCCTTTGTATCCGAGTTTCCAACATATTTATCCAAACCGCCGCCATCATAGCGGGCCCTGAATTCAAATGGCAGTTCCTCCAGAGGCGATTCAGGGTTCCAGATACCTTTTTCCTGCTCTTTCGCTTCTCTTACAGATTGCTGATACGTCTCATACTCCTCCGGTTCCCCGATTGGAGAGATGAAATAGGTGACTGCCAGCCCTTCTTTCACCAATTCGAGGTTCATATTTTCGCCTTCATCTGTGATCACTTGTGCCAGTAAACGCCCATAATTATCTGTTGGCTCTTCTCCTACTATAAGTGTGATTTCTTCACCTGCAGAGAGCTTGGATTTCAAGTAATCAGATGCAGCTTTTCCGTGATCCAGCTGGTTCTGATCCAAATCATTCTTGACTGAGTGGAATGTCTCCGGTGTATCCGCATTTACAAAGCGTACACGATCCGATCCCAAAACAGGATCTTGGAGGCGAATTGTATCTCCGTCAGTTACAGATTCCACAACTGCTTTGTACGTGCCTTCTGTTTGAGGCGCTTCTGGTTGTTCTGCTGCTACTTGCATATCCTCTTGCTTACGAGGCAGGACTTGATAGCTGTCGTATTGGCTCAGGATACCGGTAACGGTGTACCACTTTCCTTCTTCAATCGTCGAGATATCCAAAGCAGATTCCATGATACGCAATGTAACAGATTCATAGTCCTCATTGATGAACTGGACATTATAGCCGCCGCCAGCCGGGCTATCCGGAATATCTTTGATATAGCCGTTCACCTGGACCAGCTCTCCTTCAGCTGGTTCGGCTGTTGCTTCATCCTGAAGCTGACTGATTGTCATATCTTCAGCCGAAGGTAATTCATTATCAGCAGAAACGATAGTGATACCATCTGCTGCTGGTTCTATTTCCGTCAATCCTTTATAGCTTGTAATCTCTCCTGTAACGCGGATAAGGTCGCCTTCCTTGATGTCAGGGAAAGCAGCTGCATCACTATGATAGATATTGATACCCGCTGTATCGTCCTGCAGGAATGTTGATAATTTCCCTCCGCCGATACTTGCATTATCTGCTGTAGCAATGCCTTTTACTGTTACCGTTTCACCAGTCTTAGCCTTCACATCGGCGATCGGCTGAACTGTGCCTGCTTCCGGCTCTTCTTCAGGAACTTCACCTGGCTGCCCTTGTCCGTGAGAGCCGAGTGTATCGAATGTATCTTTGCCCGTCACTTCCCACTGCTGTGAAACGAAGACTGTGCTGCCTTCAGTTACATCAGCAGTTCGGATGAGCCCGATATCCTTGGCTGTGTCCTGATCATTCCCGATCTCGCCAACCACGTCCAAAACGATACCATCCTGCTGGAGAGCTACTGCATCATTTCCATTGAAATTAATGACACTTCCATTCGTCAGATCCGCTGCTGCAAGCAATGCTTCGCTGGCACGCGGGTTGGCAATCACATATGTATCACCAGATTCCAATGTTCCCGACAAAGTCAGGGAAGCAGTTGCTTCCGTATTTCCGTTAAAATATCCTGAAAGCTCAAATTGACTAAGATCAATTGGCTCGTTTGTCGGATTATAAAGTTCAATCGCCTTATTGTAAGAACTTCCTTCTACGTATTCCGATAGAATCGGTGCCATAACACGTTCTGCAGCCTGTGTACCGGCTGGGAAGCTCGGCAAAATCCCGGAACAAATAAGAGTGACTATTGCAAAAACAGATACGATCCTCTTGCCCATCTACATGATTCCCCCAAAATATTAGTAAGTTCGGCAAATACTGGCGAACTCCGTCATTTACCATACTAGCGGGAATGCGGTTTTCCTGATATAGGAGGATAGTTTTGATTCTGGTTAATTTTCTGTAAAGCAACCGGGATTTTTGGAGCAAAAATAAAAAAAGCAGCCGAAGCTGCTTTTTAGCGTAGTGGATAGGCATCCATATAGGCTTTGGCTGCACGAAGCACACGTGCATCCTGGAATCGGTTAGCAGCCAGCTGCATGCCGATCGGCAAGCGCCCTTGTGAAAGTCCTGCCGGCACGGAAGCGGCCGGAAGACCAGTAACATTGTACGCATGTGTCATCATCCAGTCTGCATCCTCCTTTACTTGCTGTCCATCAATGACAGACGGACCTAACAAATGATAGTCGAATGCAGGAACCGCTAGTGTCGGTGACAGCACTAAATCATAATCCTGGAGTACCGTCTGCAGTCTATTCCAGACTGTCGAACGATTTCTTTCATACGCACGATAATCGGAAGCCATCAATGGCTTGCCTTTTTCGATCATATCGCGGTAGGAATCAGAAACCCATTCCGGATTGTTTTCAAGCAATTTTGCGCTTCCTGCTGCTGAAGACGCATACCACATGCTCGTAAAGAATCCATTGAATTCATGTCTATCCATATCAAAATTAAGATCTACTGTCTCAATGGACATTCCGAGCGCCTGCCAATTATCGAATGTTGCTTCCACAACGCTTCTTACTTCCGGGTCAACAGCATACATGCCAAAATCCGGAGTATAGGCAATACGCAAACCTTGGGCTTGTTCCTCTAAATAGGATGAGCCGATATGACTGTCTAAAAGCGGCAGACTGAATGGATCTGTCGTGGAAGGGCCCTGGACTGCCTCAAGGAAAAGCGCACTGTCATCAGGATGATTCGAGAGCGGTCCATGATTGACGAACGGAGAACTTGATCCGAATACATTCCCCAGATTGTTATCCATCGGAATACGACCGTATGTCGGCTTAAAACCGAATACGCCGCATAAGCTTGCCGGAATACGGATGGAGCCTCCCCCATCGCTTCCTTCTGCCAGCGGCACCATTCCTGCAGCAACGGCAGCGGCAGCCCCGCCACTGGATCCCCCAGCTGTTTTGGAATGATCCCAGGGATTCACAGTCGCACCAAATACCATATTATCTGTCGTGCCTTTATGACCAAATTCAGGTGTGTTCGTCTTACCCATGATCAGAGCACCTGCTTGACGGAGACGCTTAACGATTGTAGCGTCCCTGTCAGCAATGTGATCCTTATACGCTGGTGAGCCAAAAGTGGTACGCATCCCTTTTACCGGTGTGAGATCTTTGATCCCTACTGGAATACCATGCAGCAGGCCTGTCTCCTCCCCGCGCATGACTGCCGCTTCTGCCTCTTTCGCTTCGGCAAGCAGCTTATCATTCATGGTAACGAATGCATTGATCTCACCGTTTTTACGCTCTGTTTGAGCCAAATAATAGGCAGCAACCTCAACAGGAGAAATTTCCTTGCTTTTAATAGCTGTTACTAATTCACGTACTGATTTGCCTTCCACTTTCATCGCCCCTTTTTATCCTCTACACGTATCATAACGCTAGCTTGTCCCGCGTTCAACCGTCAGAGGACCATAGCGGCAATCCAGCCGAGTGCGATAACAGGGAGATTGTAGTGCAGGAACGTCGGAACAACGGTATCCCACATGTGATCATGCTGACCATCAGCATTTAATCCGGATGTCGGTCCAAGTGTACTATCAGAAGCAGGCGATCCTGCATCACCAAGTGCACCTGCTGTACCAACCAATGCAATGATAGCCATTGGACTGAAACCTAACTCAACTGCCAACGGTACAAAAATAGTTGCAATTACCGGTACCGTTGAGAAGGAAGAACCTATTCCCATCGTGACAAGTAAACCTACGACAAGCATCAGCAAGGCACCAAGCGCCTGACTGCCGTTGATGGCAGCTGCTGCATCTTTAACCAAGGATTCCACATCACCCGTAGCTCCGATAACACTGGAAAAGCCGGAAGCTGCGATCATAACAAAACCGATGAATGCCATCAGCCGCATCCCATTAGTTAAAATCGTATCTGCTTCTTTCCATTTCACCGTTCTTGTAATATAAAGCACGATTATACCGGCTAATGCGCCGAATACCATGGAATCAGTCCAAATTTGAACAGCTAATGCTGCAACAATAGCTGCGATAGAGAAAATCAATGCACTTGTTTTCAACTGCACATTTTTTTCTTTCACTTCATCCGCCACAGGCAAATCGATCTCTTGGTATGTCCTTGGCTTCCGATAAGAGAATAGCGCAATGATCAGGCCTACTACCATGCCAAGTGCAGGAATTATCATAGCCTTTGTCACTTGATCGGAGCTTACTTCCAAGCCGCTCGATGTCATATTCGTTGCTACGATATCATGGAATATTTGACCATAACCCGCCGGTATCAGCATATATGGTGTAACCAGACCAAATGTCAGAATGGTAGCCGTTAAGCGGCGGTCGATTTGCAATTCATTGAAGATTTTCAAAAGCGGCGGAATCAATAATGGTATAAATGCGATATGCACTGGAATCAAATTCTGCGAGAAGCAGGCCATGATCAGAATCAAGATAAGAATGAGTGCACGTGTACGCTTTTTAGCGTATGCGGTATCTTTGCTCCCGCTGATGGAGATGATTCCCCGCACCATGGCTTCCGGAAGTCCTGTACTAGCAATCGCAACGGCAAATCCGCCGAGCATCGCATAGCTCAAGGCAACATTCGCGCCTCCTCCTACACCATCTGTAAACGCTGTGAGCGTTCCATCTATTCCAAGCCCTCCGACTAATCCGCCGATCAGGGAGCCTAATATCAATGAAAAAACAACGTTAATTCGCAGCAAACTGAGAACCAGCACTGCAATAACTGCTATAACAACTGCATTCACTTCTAATTCCTCCATCGCTTTATTATGGTAAAGTATTAAAGTACAATAACAGATAATCTAACTTTTTGTCAATGAATCCAGGATAAATCGGAATATTCACGCCATAAGAAAAACCAGCATTTCTGCTGGTTTCCCTCTTTTTAATCCGATATAACCACATTAATCAGCTCGAATGTGGTGACATCTGCAAGACCTCGGTTTGTTACGCGAATTTCTGGAATAACCGCCAAAGCAATCAAGGAGAATGTCATAATCGGATCCGTTATGCTGCACCCGAGGTTTTCCCAGGCTTTCACGAGACTACTTACTTGTTCAACGACTGTTTCCAATGGCTGATCGGACATCAGTCCGGCAATCGGCATCGGTAATTCTGCTAAAACTTCGCCATCCCGTACAGCAACAAGCCCGCCGCCGATTTCTGCCAGTCGGTTTGCAGCGATGGCCATATCTTCTCGATTTACGCCCATGACAAGCAGATTATGACTATCATGTGCCACCGTCGAAGCGACTGCTCCATACTGGAACTGGAAGCCATGGACAAATACATTGGATATTTGGCCGGTTCCTTTATGCCGCTCGATACATGTTAAATGGATGATGTCCTGTTCCTTATCGATCTGTACAGCCCCATCCTGCACCTGTAAGATGGCTGTCATCTTCTCTGTCCGTGCACTTCCTTCAATTGCTTTGACTACATTTACTTTTACGTCACCGTCTGGGCGATCTGTATGGTGCAGAAAATCGTCGGCTTTCATTTCACGCGCAAGATGGACGGAGCTTCGCACAGCATCCGGATACGTGTATGTAGGGAATGTTTGCTGCAGCTCACCATTTTCAAATTGGATGCTTCCATCCGCGATAACAGTAGCTGCTTCCATCTGCTGCAAATCTTCTATAAGAAGTAAATCCGCAAATTTACCAGCACTGATGCTGCCAATATCATTCTCCATATGGAAATATCGAGCCGAGTTGATCGTAGCAAGCTGGATTGCTATCACAGGATCAAGCCCTTCCTCGATCGCTCGGCGGACAACGTGGTTCATATGTCCTTTTGTGATTAATGTTTCCGGATAAACGTCATCTGTCACCAGCGAAATATTGTGCGTGTCGACCTTATACTCCGTTATCACTTTGATAACTTCCTTCACGTCACGCCATGCTGATCCTTCGCGAATCTGTACATGCAAACCTGCACGCAATTTAGCCAGTGCATCTTCTTTTGCAATTGTTTCATGGTCCGATGTAACGCCTGCAGCGATATATGCCTGCAGCGCATATGGGTCCTCTGAAGGGAAATGGCCGGTAACAGTCTTGCCAGCTTTTATAGTCTCAGCTATTTCCCCATGCATTTTGCTATCTCCATAAATGACACCAGGGAAGTTCATTACTTCTCCCAATCCTTGGACATTCTCCCACGTAAGTCCTTCCTGTATATCTGCTACAGTGAGGCTTGCTCCCGCATCTTCCAAATCATCTGTTGCCGGTACACATGACGGGAACGTCGTATACACTTTCAATGGCAGCTGCTGCCCTTCCTCGTGCATGTAACGAACACCTTCTATACCGAACACGTTCGCAATTTCATGAGGGTCCATGAATACAGTAGTTGTGCCTTTTGCAAGTGCTGCCTTGGAAAATTCCGTCACGGAAAGCATCGTACTTTCCACATGCATATGACCGTCGATCAGCCCTGGTACTAGGTATTGTCCATTTGCTTCTATCACTTTTGTGTCAGGTCCTTCATGCTCTTTCAATGCTTTTCCGACCAGTGCTATCCGATCGCCTGATACGACAACATCTGTATGCTCCAGCAGTTCTCCTGTGAATACGTTGACTAGCACACCATCTCGGATAATCAAATCAGCGGGACGCTTTCCTAATGCAACCTCACCTAATCGCTTTGCTGCTTCATATAATTTCGTTCTTTTTCCCACTGTGTTCAACTCCTATTATCCTTATACGTTATGCCCATAAACGTGTAAAAAATTCCCGGCACTATGGAACGCTAGCTCGGGAAACTCTCTTTCTTATACGCATTTATTTCTATTTATAGAATCATACTTCCGCTGCTTGCGTCAACCCCGCCATATGAAAAAACCGCCCTGTCAGGCGGTTTCCAGCTGTTATTTCTTTTTCGTATCAAGCGGTGTCAGCCTGGCCTCGATACTCTCCCGCTCCCCTTCGAGAAACGGTGGAAGTGCAAGTGTCTCACCTAAAGCTTCTGGATCTTCATCCGTAGCGAATCCAGGACCGTCTGTCGCAAGCTCAAACAAGATACCGTTGGGCTCCCGGAAATAAAGTGACTGGAAGTAATAGCGATCTACCAGTCCGGAATTTGGCAAGTGAGCTGCATAAAGGATTTTCTTTGCCCGCTCCAGTTCCTCCCTGTCCTTAACCCGGAAAGCTACGTGATGTACACTGCCGCGGCCGGGTCGCTCCCGCTGCAATTCTGGTATGACTTCTATCATCACCTCGGCTCCTGTACCGCCTTGGCCAACTTCATAGATATACAAATTCGTACCATCAGCAAGCTTGGCCTCTGTTTTCTTGCGGAACCCCATCAGTTCAAGCAAGACGCGCTCTGTGGGTTCAAGCTCAGGAACTGTCAGCTTTACAGGTCCAAGCCCAATGATGGCAAACTCTGCTGGAACATCGGAGCCTTCCCAGGGAATTCCGGCTGGCACGCCTTCATTTTGCTCATCCGACACGAGCATGAGCCGCTGCTTTTCAGGATCCTCGAAGCAGATAACTCTTCGTCCTTGCAGTTCAACTTCTTGTGACTGAATATCATATCCTTCTAAACGATCAGCCCAATAACGAATTGCTTCATCTGATGCGACACGCAAGGAGGTAAGGGAAATACTGTTATTCCCCGTATACGTCCGGCCTGCTCTATGAATTTCGAAGAAGGTCAGATCTGTTCCAGGACTGCCAAGTTTGTCAGCATAGAAAAGATGATACATCGATGTATCGTCTTGATTGACTGTCTTTTTGACAAGGCGCATCCCCATTATCTTTGTATAAAAATCATAGTTATCCGCTGCGTTTGCTGTTATGGCTGAAACGTGGTGAATACCGTGAAGCTCCATCATCTGCTTCGCCCCCTAAACGTACAATATATTAGTTACTTACAAAATGTAACTTAGTTCGAATAAAAATGCAAATGCTTCCTGCCATTATTGATAGAATAAAGTAATAGACGATACCTGCTACTTCAAGTTCACCTTTGATAGGGAACTATACTTACAAACACGGAAAACCTTATCCATAAAAAAATAGCGGGCATCATCTGTCCGCTATTTTCCATCCATATGCAATTTCAGGGTAAGGGCCCCCATCAATCTCAAGTTTGTCTTCGGCGATTACCACTCCGCCTAGGCTTTCATAAAAATGCTTGGCGTCATTCCCGACTAGCATCCACGCTATCACGCCTGACATCCCTCCGGCCACAAGCTGTTTTTCCAGAGATCGCATAAGCAGCTTCCCAATCCCGCGCTTCATATGATCGGGATCCAAATAAATTGCGTATACCTCTCCATCGTAATCAGGATGTACACTATCCCGGCATTTGCCTCCGCTTATGAAACCGACAATCTTTCCGCCGGCTTCTGCAACATGCAATAAGGATCCGGATTCCAGCACCCTTTCAAATCGAGCTGCCCTGTCTTCGACACGAATAGCAGCTAAGTAGTCAGCTGGCAATATATCCTGATAAGCAGATTGCCAGCCCAGCATACTGATCTCTCCGATTCTCCAGCAGTCAGCTTTTCCTGCATCACGTATAGTAACTGTCATCCTGACCCTCCTCTTGGAATTAAGCTAGTACAGTTGGCTGAAAATCAATCAACAGGACAGCTCGTACACCTGGGCGATCTGCTTCGCCTTTTTGGATTGGGCTGACATAATGGCTGACCGCCTCATCATGCACACCGTAGGATTCCAATGGCTTATGGATTTCAAAGCTTTCATGGAACTGACTGGAGTCCGCATCTTTCGGAAGCTTTCCTGCACAAGCTGGTGTTGCAATGATATTAAGGCCGCCGACAACATTGTCACGCTTAATAAGATGAGCAAATGTGAAAGGCTCTCCATCCTGATGGATCAAGTTCGGGGAAGACACGCCCTCTTGTCCCTCTTCTGTCACTTCCAGCTTCACAAAATGAATGCCCGCGTGAACTGGCAGGATCAGATCTTCTTTACGCCAGAAAGTTTCGTGATAGTCATGCATGATAATTTTCTGCAATAATTTATTTTCCAGGATATGATCCGGAAGAGACGGGAATTCACGATAGGAATCAACGTACTCCGGATTGAAGCGTCCTTGGAAATACTGTGCCATACTGCCGTTTTCCCGTTCAATACCAGGCAGCCATTCCAAACGGCCATCTTTATCGAAGATGATTGCCCGTGAATAGCGGCGATAGCGGTTCAGATCCAGTGCATAGCTGTCTGCCGGAAGCGTATCGAAGACAGCCTGGATTTCAGCTAAATCCTGCTCCATCCCCTCATATGCCAGATCCTTTTGTAAATCATATATGCTGTACCCTTGTTTCTCTAATGCGTTCATGCTTAAACCTCCACAAATCTATAATCTTTCTCTATCATAATACATGCAGAGATAAAGGAACATGCTTTCGTTTGCGATTTTGTGACATTTGAATAAGGAGTGACCTATATGAGGAAATCCAAAGCAGAATTTGAGAAGCTCTTCCAGACAGCCTCCACGATCCAAGCGCTGCTGCAGGCCGGAGATGTATTGTACAGCTCGATCGGACCTTCCACCTTCTTCTTCAGCCACGCTGGCATTGTCGGTAATCACGGAAGGATTTTTCATGCGCATCCATCTGGCGGTATCACCGAATCCTTGACAGCGTATCTATCGCGTCACCGTCATGGCGGTACGATTACACTGCTCCGCCCAAAAATAGATCCGTTTGGTGCAGCAGATTGGGCAGAACGTTCCATCAGCTTGATGAAAGGTTACCGTTTCAGCCGCGCTTTGGCAGACCCTGCTTGGAATTATTGCACCAAGTTCGTTTGGCAGGCTTTCTGGAGCGGTGCCAGCACCGATTTGACCAGTGCTCGGAGACAGCTATCCAGACGTTGGATCTTTCCGCGCCATATTAAGCACTCATCCCATTTTGAGCCTATCGCAAAATTCTCACTCGAGTACAGACTCTAGTCATAATTTTCTGGTAAAATGATGAAGATAGTATGATTAAGGGGGATTTTGACATGCAATTTGAACAGAAATTAGAGAAATATGCCGAGTTGCTGCTGCATATCGGTTTGAAAGTTAAGCAAGGACAGGACTTGATGATTGTAGCTGATCTAGCTGCTGCGCCTTTTACAAAGGTGGTAGCCCAGAAAGCATACGAAGCTGGATTAAGGGACGTTATTGTCGATTATCAGGACGATAACATCACAAAAGCGAAAGTAAAGCACGCCAAAGAAGAGGATTTGGATTACTTCACACCCTTCCGCGGTCGTGTCTATGAAGAATTGGCAGCTGCAGATACTGCATTTCTTGAACTCAAGACACCGAACCCTTCTCTATTTGACGGAATTGATCCAGCAAGGGTTGCACGCTATACAAAAGCAGCGGGTGCTGCCAGACAAGGCTATCAAGCTCACAAGACGAATGGTCGTATAAACTGGCTGATTGCTTCGGTACCTACTGTCGAATGGGCAGAATCTGTCTTTCCCGAATCACAAGGACAGGAAGCTATCGATAAGCTATGGGATGCCATCTTCTATACAACTCGCTCCGATCAGGAGAATACAGTCGAGCTGTGGGAACAGCATGTTGCAGCCATGAAGAAGAATGCTGACCATTTAAATGCACGCGATTATCGTAAGCTCCATTATACGGGTCCAGGGACTGATCTAACGATTGAACTGCATCCTGATTCCTTCTGGACTTGCGCAGAATTCATGAAAGAAGATGGTTCTACATACATCCCGAATCTTCCTACAGAAGAAGTATTTACTATTCCAGTTAAAGACGGAGTAAACGGAACTGTGAGCAGCACGAAGCCATTGAATTATGCAGGTACATTGCTGGAGAACTTCTCCCTTACTTTCGAGAATGGAAAAGTGGTAGATTTTAAAGCCGAAAAAGGCTATGAAACATTGAAGAACCTGCTGAAAACAGATGAAGGGGCACAATTCCTTGGAGAGGTTGCGCTAGTACCGCATCAATCGCCTATTTCCCAGTCTGGAATCGTGTTCAATAACACGCTTTTTGATGAAAATGCTTCCTGCCATTTGGCGCTCGGTCAAGCAATTGGCATGTGCGTAAAGGATGCCCGCAGTAAATCAAAAGAAGAGCTGAAGGCGATCGGATTCAACTACAGTTTGACGCATGTCGATTTCATGGTCGGTTCCGGTGAATTATCCATCACAGGCGAAACACCTGATGGTACGACCGAAGCTATCTTCGAAAATGGAAACTGGGCTTTTTAAGGCTACAGAAAAGGAGCAGCGCAACGCTGCTCCTTTTACTATGTACGGCATATCATGATTACTTCCCGGTAATAGCCAAGCTGATGGGGACAAAGTGCATCATGCTCTACCTCGATTCGCTGACGTGGTGCACCTGCCACAATTTCTGCTTCAACGCTTGCCGCTCTTCCCTCAACGAGCTTCTCTAGATCATTCACCCGCATCCTCACGATTTGTACTACTTCTTCGTTTAAGAGGATGTCCGGCAGTTCCTCCAAATAGTAGAAGAATTGGTGACAGAACTCCCGATCGACCAAGTTCTTAGCGAATAGTTCTTCTTGAATGATGCCTTTATAAAAAAGATCGCTCTCTTGAAGCGTAACACCCAATTCTTCCTGTACTTCACGCAGGCCTCCGACCACAGGCGTTTCGCCGCTTTCCAGATGACCAGCTGCGGTAATGTCGTATTTCCCGGGAAATTCACTTTTATTGAAAGAACGCTGCTGTAGATAAATGTATAGTTCTGTACCATCATGTTCCACGAACCAGCAGTGGAAAGTTTCATGCCAGTCCCCGTCACGATGGACTTCCTGTCTTTCTTTCACCCCAAGCTCCCGATGCTGCTCATCGAAAATCGTCAATAGCTCCATGTTTTGCCCCCATAGTTATTCCTTTTTTTCTAATGTAAGCGATATCGCCAAGCTTGTCTACCGTATATTTCCAATCAAATCGAGTTATCGCGCATTTCCTCGACCAGTGGTATGATTTCGTTCGCGAAACGCTCCATCTCCTGCCTATGCGGCGAGAACTGCAGCAGCAGAAGACTGACACCAGCGTGCTCGTAAGCGAGTATCCGTTGCGCGATTTGTAATGGTGTTCCAACTAAATGCGGCCGCAGTCCCCTTGCTGAAACAGCGTCGTCACTAATCTTGCTTTTCTGTGCCAGTTCTTCCTCTGTTATATATGACTCGTAATCCGCACCGGTAATTCTTTCCCATTCCTGGTAAGCTTCTTCCTCTGTTTCTCGACAAATAACATAAGCTGTCATACCGAATTCGGTGAATGGGGACTTCCCAGCTGCTTCACGTCGAATCTGCATATCAGCGATCATACTAGCCACTTCCTGCACGGTGCCGCCCTTCATGACATACGCATCACATGTCTCAGCAATTGTCTGGCGCAAATAGTCGCTTTCTCCGCCCGCATATAATGGGGAAATCTCTTTGCTCTTGCCTGCCGGCAAATAGTCGACATGCTTTACTTGATAATACAAACCATCATAAGTGTAACTGCTCGCTGTCCACACTCCGCGAAGCACTTCAAAGAATTCCTCTGTCTGCAGATAAAATTCCTCTGAACCAGCTATATCGCCATCTTGTCGTTTCTGTTCTTCTTCACGCAGAAAAGAAACGACAGCCAGTGAAAAACGGCTATTACTAATCTGATCAATCATTACGGCCTGTCTCGCTGCTTCCACAGGCTGATCGATGCTTGGACGGACTGCTGCCATGATGTGCAATTTATCGGTTGCCTCCGCAATAGCACTAGCAGCTTCCCAGAAATCCAGCTTCTGATCGGCGTTTATTCCTTGATAGAGGTAAGTGTCTGGAAGAAAGACGGCATTAAACCCCAAGTTCTCCGCCATATGCGCTGTATGCTGCACATCTGACAGACTCAGCGGTCCTCCATCCTCTACATGACGCAGCCAGCTGCTTGAAACTGGCTGCCAGTATGCATATTTCATTGTTATTACTCCTTTTGCACATAGGAAATCCTACCGAACGACACATCGATTCTACTAAAAAAGCTTCTTCGACGAGAAGAAGCTCTGTATTGCAGCCGTCGTCATCTTATCACGCAGCTTTTGCTGCAGGTCGTAGCACCTTCCTGCAGGACTGCCCTCCTGCAGTGGGTTGCCGGGCTTCATCGGGCCTTTCCCTCCGCCACTCGTTATAAGATTTCATATGAATTGTACATCCTACTATACCAGATTAGCAGTGTCTGATTCAAACAGAATAACTGTTATTCCCACTGCCGATATGTCTCCATCAAAAGGCGGAACCCATCTTGCCTTGCTTTTTCTTCATAAACAGGGCTGGTGAGCATGAACTCAACATTTCCGCCGTAGTAACCTTCCAGCTCTCTGAGCTGCTGCAGCACCTCAGTCGGTGTCCCGATCACCATGGTCGGACGGTTATCCTCAAGAAGTTCCTTCTCATAAGGAGACATTTTATATGCTGCTGCCTTATCCGGACGCAGCGTTCCTTTGACTGGTCTGCCCTGTTGCTGAAGCAGCGATGCAACCTCATGGCTTTTGGCCAATGCTTCTGCGGCCTCTGTTGTCTCGGCACAGAATAAAAACAGACTGACCATCGTTTGCGGCTGCTGCTTCCCTCCCCGGAAGGCTTTCTTATACACATCCAGAACTTCTGCGTCTTTATCACCGCGAATGAATTGGGCATAAGCGAAACCGATTCCATGATATGCAGCAAGACCCGCACTTCCCGCACTGCCGCCCAGCAGCCAGACAGACGGAGCAGTGTTGATATTCGGCATTGCTGCCAAATCTCCAAACCGATGCTTCTCTTCTCTTCTTATGTCCAAATAATGAAGCAAATCACGTATTTGCTGATCATACCAATCCTCCGGCACAGCCTTATGCTCCTGCAGTGCCCTTTTTGCCGCAGGCATCCCTCCAGGAGCCCGTCCGATGCCAAGATCGATCCTTCCAGGATGAAGCGCTTCGAGCAATCTTGCATTTTCAGCTACTTTATACGCACTATAATGAGGCAGCATAACACCGCCTGATCCGATACGGATGCGGGATGTTTTAGCTGCAAGATGACCCATCATAAGCTCGGGACTGCTGTGGGCAAGGCTGCCAGAGTGATGCTCGGATACCCAAAAACGCGTATAGCCAAGCTGGTCAGCAAGCTCTGCCAGCCGTACTGTTTCATTCAATGCCTCTGTCGCATTTCCGTCTTCTTTGATGCGGGATTGGTCCAATATACTAAGCTTCATTCTCTTCACTCCTTCTTTGTATCATATCCTGTGCGAAAGACTTTTAAAAACAATCTGTTTTTCTGTATGCTAGACATGACTGAATAAAAAGGATGGTGCTCATATGATCGGATTTATCGGATTAGGAATCATGGGACAAAACATGGCAGCAAATCTGCTCGAAAAAGGCGAACAATTAGTAGTCTATAACCGCACAAAAGAGAAAGCACAAACACTATTGGATAAAGGGGCTGTCTGGGCAGCATCGCCTCGGGAAGTCGGGGAACAAGCTGATATCGTATTTACGATGCTGACAGACCCAGCTGCTGTACGGGCAGTTGCTTATGGAGAAGATGGGCTTTTCAGCGGCATGAAAGAAAATAGTCTATGGGTGGATGTCAGTACTGTTAAGCCTGCGTTCACAAAAGAAATGGCTGAAGCTGCTCGTGCGCATCATATCCGTTTTGTTGACGCACCTGTCTCAGGTTCAAAGGCACCAGCCCAGCAAGGTAAATTGCACTTCCTAGTCGGCGGAGAGGAACAAAATGTGAAAGAAATTACGCCTTTGCTTGAGAAAATGGGACAAAGCATCCAGCATATGGGCGCCAATGGGAATGGCTCTTCCACTAAGCTGGCAGTGAATATGCTGCTTGTTCAATCACTTACTGGCTTATCGGAAGCAATCAGCTTCGGGGAAGCAGTCGGTCTTGACCGGGAGCATCTGATGGATGTATTGCTTGCTCTTCCAGTGACGAGTGATATCCAAGCAGGTAAACGGGATACGATTCTTCAGCAGAACTTTGACCCGCAATTCCCTCTGGAGCATGCATACAAAGATTTGCAGCAGATTTCTGAAACAGCTTATGAAGCGGGTGCTCCTCTGCCGATGACAAACAGCGTCAAAGAGCTGTATGCGTTAGCAAAAAAGAATGGCTATGGCAAACAGGATGTTGCTGCCGTTTATGCACTTTTAGCAAGGGATTGACACACATTAGACAAAGAATCCGAATTTTTTCGGATTCTTTTTTTATTCTCATTTATTTTTTTTAATTAATATTGGCATATTAACAATGGGTACAGGGTATCTAGCTCTGAGATACTTAATTTGTGTGAAGTATTTTTTTGCTTATTTCCACCAAATTATAATCATTATAATCTCCATGGTTTATTAAATTTTTTAAATCAGACAAAAGCATGCTATGACCAATCGGAATACTTTCATATCAATATTTTTATGCTAATATAATTATGGTTTTATTAATTTAATTACTTTCAAAAGGAGTCTTCATCATGGCTGATTCATCTAACAAACCTAAACGGGAGGTCAAATGGATTCCGCTCCTAATCACAGTTCTGATTGGGGTAATCCTTTGGTTCATCCCTTCACCTGATGGTGTTAAAGCAGAAGCCTGGCATCTATTCGCCATCTTTGTTGCTACGATCATTGGTCTGATCATCAAACCGATGCCTATGGGCAGTGTAGCGATCCTGTCATTGACTGCCATCGTTTTGACAAAAACACTTGGATTAGAAGAAGCGCTGAGCGGATTCCAGAATAGTACAATCTGGCTCATCGTCATTGCATTCTTTATTTCCAGAGGTTTTATCAAAACTGGTCTCGGATCCAGAATCGCCTATTTGTTCGTTCGTCTATTCGGTAAGAAAACATTGGGCTTATCTTACTCATTGATTGGCAGCGACTTGATCCTGTCTCCGGCTATGCCATCCAATACAGCTCGTGCCGGTGGTATTATTTTTCCAATCATCCAGTCACTATCAAATTCTTATGGTTCTAGAAGCGGTGACGGTACGGAACGTAAAATTGGTTCCTTCCTGACTTTTGCATCGTACCAGGGTAACGGAATCACCTCCGCGATGTTCCTGACAGCAATGGCAGCAAACCCATTGGCAGCAAGCGCAGCAGAGAGTGTTACTGGTCAATCGATCTCATGGGGCAGCTGGATTCTTGCTTCCATCGTACCTGGTATCATCAGCTTGATCGTTATTCCATTCGTCATCTTCAAGCTTTACCCTCCTGAAATCAAGGAGACACCGAAGGCGACCGAAATGGCAACAGAAAAACTGGAAAGCATGGGTAAACTGAAGCGTTCTGAATGGTATATGATCGGTGTATTCCTGCTTCTCCTTGTATTATGGATTTTTGGCGAAAACTTCGGAATCGGCTCTACGACAGCAGCATTCATCGGACTAGTCGTCCTATTGCTGACAGAAGTATTGACTTGGTCCGATATCAAGCAGGAACAAGGTGCTTGGGATACACTTGTATGGTTCGCTGTACTTGTCATGATGGCGAATTATTTGAACGAACTTGGCCTTGTGCCTTGGTTCAGTGACATCATGGGGAATGTCGTAAGTACACTTTCCTGGCCTGTCGCTTTGCTCATATTGGCTATTGTGTACTTCTACTCCCATTATTTCTTTGCGAGTAACACAGCACACGTCAGCGCTATGTATGCGGCCTTCCTATCGGTGGTTGTGGCTGCAGGAGCACCGCCATTATTGTCAGCCCTATTGTTAGCTTTCTTCAGTAACTTGTTCGGCTGTCTGACACACTACGGTAGCGGTCCTGCTCCAGTATTCTTTGGTGCAGGCTTCGTCACACAGCAAAAATGGTGGGGACTCGGCTTCCTCATCTCCATCATCCACCTTGTTGTCTGGATCGGTATCGGCGGATTATGGTGGAAACTGATTGGTCTATGGTAATAAAAAACAGGAATCCCTCGTGGATTCCTGTTTTTTTAATTACTTGTATACGTAGCAGCATCTGCCGCTTCGATAAACGGACTCAAGTTACCAACACTGTACATATGCAATTCATGCATCGCCCGTGTACATGCTGTATAAAGTAAGGTACGCTCCGATTCATGGCCATACGCCTCATCCGAGACATCGTATAAAATAACAGCATCGAATTCGATACCTTTAGCCAGGTATGCCGGGATAACCGATAACCCTTTTTTATACTGGGAGGTTGTTTCCGTAATCAAATCCGCATCCATTTCTTCCTTGATCCAGTTATGCGCTTGTTTGCTTTCTTTGCTCGTCTTCGCTATAACAGCGATCGTCTCATAGCCAGCTTCCTTCAAAGAACGGATTTTATCCAAAATCAGCTTGCGCCTCTCTGTATCATCTGCTGCTTCCGTCAGTGTCGGAAGATCTCCATCCCGATTGAATGGCTGGATTTTCTTCGCATGATCCAGAAGCTCTTTCGTGAAATCAACAATCTGTCTCGTCGAACGATAGCTGCGCCATAGCTCGATTCGATGGCTGTCGGCAGTATTGCCAGAGAGCACATTCTCCCCTGTCAGGGCGTGTGCCTGAATAGCCTGGTTGATATCGCCAAGCAAGGTCATACGGGCATTAGGGAATGCCTGCTGCAGGTAAGCGAATTGGAAGGCAGAATAATCCTGCGCTTCATCAATAAGCACATACCGAATCGTTTTATCCGAACGATCACCAAGCACCTTATCACGGAAGTAAACAAACGGTGTCACATCTTCCCAGCTCATATACTTGCGAATAAGACTTTGCTTGGTTGTTTCATACAGTTCCGTCCAGGATGCAGGCATTTCCGGGCGTATTTCTGCTGTCAGCATACGCAAGTAGGACTTTTTCACATTGATGAAGGCATGCTTGCGCACTTTCTTGATCAATGGGCGAAGCTTTCGCTCGACAACCCATTTACGCAGGATTTCTTCTTCTTGTTTATTTTCCTCAAAGTCATCTGTTTCTGTACGGTCTTTCTTCTGAAGCTCGGAAAAGGCCTCGACATAGTCTTCCTTCTCCATCAGCTCGACTTCTTCCCGGACCCAGTCCTTCCTTGTTTCCCATTCGCCCCAAAGCTGCAGCTTTTCTACGATCCAAGCTGCCGTCAGTTCTGCTCGATTTGAAATCGGCAGGGTGTTGGATAGACTATAGAAATAGGATTGAATTTCCTGCTTGCTCACGATGCGCTGCTTGCGGAAGCTGACATCCTTGAAGATAAGCCCGGCACTCTTGAATTCTTCCAGCTTGTCATCGATATACTTTTTGAAATCAAGACTTGCTTTATACTGTATTCCAGCCAGCCGCTGCTCTTTTTCCTCCCGGGAAGCAAGCAGCATATATTCCATTTGTTCAAATGGGGTCTCGATCGTCTCCCTGCCTTCCAGCTGTGCATCCATATGCGCATAGAAAGTGGCTTGCTTCATATTATCTTCCCCAAGCTCTGGCAAGACATTGGATACATAGCTGTTGAACAGCGGGTTCGGTGAGAGCAGCACGATATTCTCAGCTGTAATGCGATCACGATAATGATAGAGCAGGTACGCAACACGCTGCAGCGCAGCAGATGTTTTCCCGCTGCCTGCCGCACCTTGTACAATCAGGTTAGCCGCAGACTCATTACGGATGATTTGATTCTGCTCCTTCTGAATCGTGGCAACGATACTTTTCATCTCTGTACTTGCGTTACCGCCCAGAACATACTGCAGCAGGCTGTCACCAATCGTCACTCCAGTGTCAAACAAGGCAACAAGCTTGCCATTCCGGATGATGAACTGTCGTTTAAGCGTCATATCCCCTTCTATCTTGCCTTCGATTGTTTCATACGAAGCACCGCCAGGCGAGAAGTCGTAATACATACTGGAGATCGGGGCACGCCAATCATATATAAGGAAATCCTCTTCTTTCTCATCCATCAGACTCGCTAAGCCAACATAGATTTCTTCGTCGCGATCAGCACCCTCTTCCCTGAAGTCGATACGGCCAAAATAAGGATTGCGCTGCAGCCGATCCAGCGTCTTCACTTCATTGTGGATTTGCTGATGCGTCCGCTCCCGCTCCCCTAATAGCTCCGCTTGCTGTTTCAAGCTGGCTTGTGTTTCGTTCACATCATCCGGCTCATCCAGGTTTACGGTTACATCCTCCCAGAAGTTCTTCCGCAGATCGATTACTTTCTCCCGCAGACCTTGAATCATGCCTGCCGTTTTTTCCCGTTTCTTTTCAATCGTCTCCTGGACACGGACCACACGGGCTTGTTCGTCCTTCAAATCCTTTTCATCTTCTGTCATAGCGGCGTCCCTCCAAAACAATTGACATTTATATATAAATGATGTATAATTTTAAATGGTTTGCTAAATTATGTTATATTAGCAGAACATCCTCTATTTTACCATGTTCATTGTTCCCCTGCAATTTTTCTCTATCCTGTCATTTCCAAGCTATCCCTTTGCATATCCTTTCTATTCGTGTGTATAATTAGTTAGGGAATCGAAATATTAATGCGAAAGAAGTGTTTTTCATTCATGACAGACGAACAGCTCGCAAAGCGTAATCTGTTTATCATGTGGTTCGCCAACTTCTTCATCTCGGCGAGTCTTAGTATGATCATGCCATTTCTGTCCTTATATATTTCATCATTCGGTACATTATCTGAACGGGAGGTTCAGAGCTGGTCGGGTATCATTTTCGGGGTGACTTTTGTTACCGCATTCATCTGTTCGCCATTTTGGGGTAAAATCGGCGATCGGTATGGACGGAAATTGATTCTGATCATATCTTCCTTCGGCATGGGGGTTTCCATTCTCCTGCTCGGATTCACCGAAAATGTTTGGCAGCTATTCATGCTTCGTGTTTTCATGGGAATTTTCACAGGATTCATCGGTATTTCACAAGCCTTCATCTCGACTCAGACACCCAGCCACATTGCCGGGCGGGTGCTTGGCACCCTGCAGACCGGGAGCATCACAGGTATGCTTTTCGGCCCGATGATTGGCGGTATACTCGCAGACAGTATCGGCTTCCACGGTACATTCCTGCTCGTATCGCTAAGTGTCTTCACCTCTGCCCTCTTGGTTACTTTCGGTACAAAGGAGTATCCGGTCAAGGTTCAAAAAGGCGAAAAGTCTCACTATAGCTCAAAGGAAGTGCTGGCGCATATCCTGCGAGATCCGATCTTGCTGGTAGTACTCATCTTAAGCTCCTTGATACAGATAGCTAATTTCAGTGTCCAGCCTATTTTATCTTTATATGTCCAAGAACTGCACGGACCTGAGAATATAGCTTTTTACTCTGGTATCGCATTTTCTGCCGCGGGTCTTGGGAACTTGCTTATGACAAGGACTTGGGGCAAGCTCGGCGACCGTATCGGGTATATCAAGATTCTGATTGGTCTTATTTTTGCAGCTGGTATCGTTTATATACCCGGTGCACTGGTCGGCTCTGTATGGGAACTCGCTGTCATCCGTCTTCTTCTCGGCATGGCGATAGGCGGTATCATCCCTTTACGAGTTGCCTATATCCGTCAAGCTGCTCCGCTTACGATGCAAGGAGAAGTACTCGGTTATAATAACAGCCTCCGCTTCCTCGGAAACTTCATCGGTCCGATACTTGGCGGTATGATGGCTGGATACTTTGGCTTTTCAGCCGTATTTTATATGACAAGTGCACTGCTCATCATCTGCGGTATCACCTTGCTGACAGCTCACATCCGGAATGCCCGCGCAAAAACACGGACTCGGACCTCTTCCATTTAAAAAAGATTGCCGAACATATCGGCAATCTTTTTTTCTTACATATTAAAGCTTCGGACGGCAATGGCTTCGATTTCAACATTCGCACCTTTAGGCAGTTTGGAAATCTCTACTGTTGCACGTGCCGGATATGGTTCGGACAAATGACGCCCGTATACTTCATTCACAGCCGCAAAGTCATCCAAGGAAGTCAGGAAGATTGTCGTCTTGACAACTTGGTCAAATGACAATCCAGCTTCCTCCAAAATAGCAGACAAATTCTTCATTACCTGGTCTGTCTGTTCTTCGATTGTACCTGCCATTTCCCCTGTTGCCGGATCCAATGGAATCTGACCGGAAATATAGACAGTTCCTGCAGTTTCCACCGCTTGGGAATAAGGTCCGATTGCTTGTGGTGCTTTGTCAGTTTGAATGATGTTACGCATCGTATCTCTCCTAATTTAAATAGATTTTATTACGAAGTCTAGAACAGATTTTTGAAGAAGTCACCTATAGACTTGAAGAAATCCTTCACACTTTGCCAGAAACCTTCGTTCCCAGCCACTTCATCTATCTTGTCCTGGATTGTGGTAGCAATGTCATCAAGCTGTGATTTCACACCATCAAAATTGATATCCAACTGGCGCATCTTATCGAAAAGATCGATAAGCAGCTGACGGTCTTCATCACTCAGACTGATTTCCAGCTTGCTCAGCTGATCGGTTACAATCTGCTCGACATCTTCCCTTGTTGCAGGATTTTGCTCAGCAATTTCTTGTTTTATGTCTGTCAGAAGCTGGGTAACCTTTTCGTTATTCATGCCTTCCTTCTGCGCAAGATCCGTAGCCAGATCAAGCTCGTCATTGGCAACTTCGGTCCGTTCCGGATCCAGGTTGCCGTCCGCTGTATCATACGCTTTGTAAATACCTGTCAAAGCGGAGTGGCCGCTAACCTTGACCGGGGAAGCTACATCCACTGTTGCATCCTCAATACCAGCTGTCAGCAAAGCATTTTTATACATATCCACTGTTACCTGTGTAATATTATCTGGTGTAACGATTTGGACATCCAGTCCATGACCCTCATCTTCCCTTGTGATCATCGCAGAAGAATACATTCTGGAATTGGCATCTCCATTTATGTATTTCACGATATCATCTGCTGTAACCGGAATTTCTTTTATATTATCCGTATTTGTAACCCCAAGGTCTTCCCTTACTTGTTCTTTTTGTGCTTCTGATAATGAATCTCCAACTACAACAATCGGCAAGCCGAATTTTTCATTGATACTATCCGTGTTCTTTCCTGTACTTGCGGATACAACATCGGAAAAGGCAAAGCTGAACATCAAAGCAACCGCGAAACAAGCCGCTATGCATTTGGTTAACCCTCTCATGGAATGATCCACCTTTTCTTCAATATGGTCTTGCTTTCCCCATTATAAGCTTTTCTGAAAATAAATAAAGTCTTATCCTACGCTCCCTCGGATAGCAGGTATACAAAAAGAGCTGTATCACAAGTGATACAGCTCTTCTTTTAGGAACGCTTCTGAACAGAACCGTCTTTTTTATGGATGATCGTCTCGGTCCCTTTATTATCCGCAATCTCTTTCGCTCGTTTGATTGCATCCTGCTTGTTATCGAACACCTGTGAAGGCCGTTTTGACCCTTTTGCCTGCACTGCCCAGCCCTCATCATGCGGAACCACTTCCTCCGCATTATCTATCAGATCTGAATTACTGTGGGAGGCATTCGAATCACGCTTCGTCGAATCATCGTTCTTTAGAAAGTCCTTCACTTCCTTTTCGGAAGCATTCGACTTCCACTCTTTCGCCTGATTCGTCGCAATGGGAATAGCCCTGCCTTCATCGTAGCCTTCATCCACCATCGCATTGGCAATTTCTATGGCTTTCTTTTTTACTGGCTTGTCCAGATTTTTAAGCGAAGCAGGATAATCGTCCATCGTCCATGGCATGCTAAAAACTCCTTTGCGTTTTTTTATGTACATACTATTCCCGCTGCAGTATCAATAAAACACAATAAGCAAAAGAGTTGTATGAGTCACTTACCCATCTTACAATTGCCCTATTATCAAAAAGGAGATGATGGCACATGGCAAAAAATGAAGAAATCCAATTAGCTAAACGTCCGGAAGGCACACCAACAGAAGAGAACTTCCGCTTTGTTGAAACAGAAATACCAGAGCCCGAAGAAGGACAGGTGCTCATCAAGAGTATCTATATCAGTGTCGACCCATATATGCGTGGTCGAATGAACGATACAAAATCCTATGTACCGCCATATGAACTCGACGCTCCCATCTCAGGCGGCATTGTCGGTCAAGTGACCGAATCCAAATCAGATAAATTCCAAAAAGGCGACTATGTACTTGGAAACCTGCCATGGGCTCGTTACAATGCAGCAAATCCAGATAATCTGCAAAAAGTAGATCCGGAGCTAGGACCGATTTCCACTGCATTAGGCGTGATGGGAATGCCTGGTCTTACAGCATACTTCGGTTTGACTGATATCGGTGAACCAAAGGCCGGTGAAACAGTTGTTGTTTCAGGCGCAGCTGGTGCAGTCGGTTCAACCGTTGTCCAAATCGCCAAAATCCTCGGTGCGCGCGTTGTCGGCATCGCAGGCTCCCCGAAGAAGCTCGATTATGTGAAAAACACACTCGGTGCGGATGAAGTAATCAACTATAAGGAAGACAATGTAGCAGAAGCATTGGAGAAAGCATGTCCGGATGGTGTGGATGTTTATTTCGACAACGTCGGCGGACCCGTATCTGATGCAGTTTACCCGCTGCTCAATGCGCACGCACGCATTCCGCTCTGCGGCAGCATCTCTTCTTATAATAAAAAAGAAGATCAAGGACCTCGCGTCCACGGCTATCTCGTCAAATCCAAAGCCAAAATGCAAGGCTTCATCGTAGGTGACTACAGCGACCGCTTCGCTGAAGGAAAGAAACAGCTGTCTGAATGGTTCAGCCAGGATAAACTTACGTTTGAAGAAAACGTAGTGGACGGTTTTGAGAATGTACCAGATGCTTTTCTTGGATTGTTCAAGGGGGAGAATCTAGGGAAGCAGTTAGTGAAAGTAGCGGAAGAAGAGTAAAGCGAAAGCCTGACAGTCCTTTAACTGTCAGGCTTTCGTTTGTCCAATTAATTCACCTTGAATAATATACCGCTGATCTGCATGACCGATAAAGTCAAACGGATAACAAGTTGTTAATGTTAATGTAGCAGTTTCCTTCGGTACAATAACAGATCTGTCACCGTCATCCGTAATCCAAATATCCGTTATTTCATATGTGTAATCTGTATCATCCATGGTCACAAGCAGATGATCCCCCTCCACTAATTCCCCGAGTTCCACAAAAACAGTATCTCGGTGTCCGCTCAGTACAGTGTGCCTTTTTCCTGCTGGCGTTGTGGTACTATCACTTTCCATCATGCCCACACCTTTAGTTAGCGTGTCTTCATCCGTCCCCCAGAATACCGAGAACTTTTTTTCTATCTTTGGAATGGAGAGCATGGCAACTTTCTCGCCAGTCGGGTAATCCTCTTCCTCAGCAGGTGCAGCAGCAGATTCCTCCGACTGCTGTTTATTTATATCTTCTTGGACTCGAGTTTCCTTAATGATAGCTTCGGCTTTCTTTTTATCTACTGCATCAAACTCCTTAGCAGAAGACGAGCTTTCATTCCATTGCATAAGCGTAAAGATACCTAAGATAATTCCTGCAAAAAGGAATGTTAAACCAATCAGCTTTTTCATATCTTTCACTCCCTAAAGGAAAAAGACCAGACATCGTCCAGTCTCAAGTCTCCAAATACTTTATACTCTTTGTTTCTTTTTAAGAACGAGCGTTAAAATACCAGCAGCTACCAGTCCGAAACTAATCATCATAAGTGCACCATTATTTGTTGCTGTTTTTGGAAGCTCCTCACCTTGCGGAGCGGAAACTTCTTCTTTATCCTCTTTAGCAGCAGAAACTGATTCAGCACTAGAATTGGTAGAACTATCACTTTCAGAAGTAGAAGACTCTTCTTTATTCTGTGTAGATTGTTCGGAATTATCATTTGTTGAAGCGACTGTGTCGTTGTTATCTTCCACCGCGTTAGCTTCTTGCTCTTCTTTTTGAGCTTTATATTTGTCGATAGCAGCTTGGTCAGCCTCACATGGTAATCCATCATTGTCACGATCTAAATCGTGAGGATCATTATCAGCACTATAGCCATTATCTACCCAAAACTTTGCAATAGCATCTGCATCACCATTAAAATCTCCGCAATTCTTATCAGCGGCACTCACATTCCCACCAAATCCGACAACTAGCAGCATAAGAACGAAAAAGCCTGTGATAAATTTAGACATATAAATCTCCCTCAAATATGTATTTTCACTCCATATTTTACATAGAAATCTATTTTTTTCTACCCATTCGACAATCAAAGTACTTATTCGACAACTACTGATCTTAAAATTTACATAAAAAACCCAGAATTCACTCGAATTCTGGGGATTTTTTTATCTATTATCCACTTTCTCCGGATACATATCATGGTTCATCATGCGATGATCTGCCATTTGCTCATACTTCGCGCCTGGACGGCCGTAGTTGACGTATGCTGATCCCGCCACGTGGTGCGAACTTATTCAAAAGGCGTATTTGCCTGCTTAGACAATGTCGGCAAACCATTCCTGACCAATTGCCTATCCACTACAAGTATCTCCCAGCATCTTGCTCTGCTAGAATTGTTCAAAGGTGAAAATATAAAGTAGAAGAGTTAATTGCTTATGAAAAGATTTAAAAATACAATTTAACTCGTGGGAAACCGTGGGTTCTAATTAGCATGTCAATAGACTCT
>NZ_JAWVPF010000010.1:0-68855 GCF_046592595.1 Terribacillus saccharophilus
ACGATCATGTCGTTTAGTTCGTAATTGGTTGTTTTGTTCAGTTTTCAAGAATCAAGTTGTTGCCGCTTGTTTCAGCGACTAGAACATCTTATCATGTCTCGGTCGTTTCTGTCAACAACCTTTTTTAAAAAACTTGATAATCTGTTTGGCGTGTTTTTTCGTCTTATCTTAGCGCCGTTTAACAGTATACGACCAATTCCAGTATACGTCAACACCTTTTTTCTATTAAAATTCGAAAGCCGCTGTGAGACCCTTCTACGGGACTCTCAGGCGCCAAGTTCCATGCCGCATTCACACAGTCCCCGTCCCATTTATCATAAAGAAAAGCCCCGTTTAAAACGGAGCTTTTCGAGTTATTATCTTCTATTACGTATAGCTTTGATGATTTCCATCAAGACGACTGCTGCAAGAGCAAGTCCTGTTGCAATGGACCAGTTCCTCCAGCCAAACGCATCCGGAATGGAAAAGATACTGCGCACTCCCGGCAATACTGTGACCCCGTAAAGCAGAAAGCAAATTGCCACTGCACCGAGTACATACTTGTTAGTCAGGAAGCCCACTTTGAAAATGGTCTGGGTATTGGATCTTGCAGAAAACGTTTGGAGTGTCCTGGCCAAGATAAGTGTCGTAAAGGCCATTGCTATCCCCATTTCAGTAGAATGCCGCAATCCAATATAGAAAGAGATAACGACCGCCGCTCCTATAAGCACCCCGCGGACAATTACACTTTGAAGCGTGCCGCCAGAGAATATTCCCTCGTTTATATCGCGGGGTTTTCGTTTCATCACATCCGGTTCTTCCTTCTCCATGCCAAGAGCCAGCGCCGGCAAGGAGTCATTGATTAAATTGATGAACAGAAGCTGCAGTGCGGTGAATGGATTCGGCATATTGAGAAAGACCGCGAAGAGGATAGCGATAATCGCCCCAAGGTTGCCGGCAAACAAATATCCTATCGCCTTTTTGATATTATCAAACACCGTGCGTCCTACTCCGACAGCGTTGACGATGGAGACAAAATTATCATCTGCGAGTACCATGGCAGATGAATCCTTGGCTACGTCCGTTCCGCTTCCCATTGCAATCCCTATATCCGCTTGCTTCAGTGCAGGTGCGTCATTCACACCATCTCCAGTCATTGCGGTAATGGCTCCTTTATTCTGCCATGCCCGGACAATCCTGATTTTATTTTCCGGTGATACACGGGCATAGACAGAAATGCGGCCAAGCTTCTCACCTAATTCTTCATCAGTTAGTTTATCCAGTTCCTTACCCGTCAGGGCGAGGTCTCCTTCTTCCATCAATCCAATTTCTTTCCCGATTGCCTGAGCTGTGGTTTTATGGTCTCCGGTAATCATGATACTGCGAATACCGGCACTTCTTGCTTCCGCGATAGATGCTGGAACGGCTTCGCGCGGTGGATCAATCATAGCAGTGAGACCGACTAGCACAAGATCTTTTTCATCCTGCTCATCTAGCGAACGCTTATCCTCGGATATCTTTTTATAACCATATGCCAGTACACGAAGGGCATTATCGGAGAATTTCTCATTCTGGTCCATAACTTCTTGAAGACGAGTCTCATCCAGAGTTTGTTCTTCTCCATCGATCAGGATATGCGTGCATCTTTCGAACATGACATCCGGTCCGCCCTTTGTCAGCATCAGTCTATCTCCATCGATGCGATAAACAGTGGACATCATTTTCCGATCCGAGTCGAAAGGCAGCTCCATTTCCCGCTCCTTCTCTTTTCGCAGCCGAGCCGGATCCAGTCCCATCTTCTTTCCGAAGTGAATCAGCGCTGTCTCTGTCGGATCTCCGATTTCTGCTCCATCTTCACTGACACTCGAATCATTACACAGCACAGCGATATTTAAAAGCAACTGCTCCGATTTGCCCCTTGCTGCTTCATCTTCTGATATTCCTTCGCTTTTCCCAGGAATGAAGGTCTCCGTCACGGTCATCTTGTTCTGCGTAAGAGTTCCCGTCTTATCCGTACAAATTACGCGAGTGGAGCCAAGTGTTTCTACCGCAGGCAGTCTGCGAATGATTGCCTGCTGTTTGGCCATCTTTGTAGTACCTACTGCCATGACGATTGTAACAATAGAAGATAGTGCTTCCGGAATTGCGGCTACCGCTACTGCGACTGAAAAAGTGAAGGCATTAAGGAAGCCTTGGGCCATATCCGCCTGGCCATCTCCAAACCAAAGACGAGCGGCTTGAGCTGCAAAGATTAAAATACACAGCACCAAGACAGCAATTCCCAGCCTTTTACTGAACGCATCCAGCTTTTTCTGCAAAGGTGTCTGCTTGGATTCTGCTGTCTCGATCATATTGGCAATCTGCCCAATCTCAGTATCCTGGGCAATGGCTGTTACGATGAAGCTCCCCCGTCCGTTCACTACCAGCGAGCCGCTATGTACCATATTCGTACGGTCACCAATAGAAGCTTCTTCTTCAATTACCTCCGTTTTTTTATTTGCCGCTTCTGACTCCCCGGTCAGCATCCCTTCGTTGATCTTCAGTGACTCGCTGCTGATAAGTCTCCCGTCAGCCGGCACATAATCCCCTGCATCGAGCTGTACGATATCTCCTTTTGTCAGTTCCTTTGCTGGTACAGTCTTACTTTCTCCGTCCCGCACCACTTTTGCTGATGGAGCTGACATCTCCTGTAAAGCTTCTAATGAACTCTCCGCTTTCTTTGTTTGTACAACACTAATGACACTATTGAGCAGGATGACCAAAAAAATGATGATGGATTCCACTACTTCGCCCAATGCCAGCTGAACAGCAGCTGCAACGAGGAGGACAATAACCATGGCGTCCTTGAAAGTGGCAAGGAACAGCTTCCATACCGGATCCTTCTCTTTGCTTTTCAATTCATTGTATCCATCTGCTTCCAGTCTCCGCTGCGCTTCTTCCTGCGATATACCTTCCCGCGAGGTCCCCAGTTCCTGTAAAACCTCTTCTGCATCCATGCGATAAGCCTTCACTCCATACGCCCCTTTCCAGATTCTCTCCTATTGGTTTCCCCAAAAGAAGCAAAATGGAATCAGCTTTTTTGTAAAAATGTTGTCATTTCTATTAACAGACAGCAGACAAGCATCATTTTCCCGGACAGGCATGCATAGAATGGAACTACATTACGGAGACACCGAAGGGAATGATAGGCATGCAGCACTTTTATGTATTCCGTTTCAACAAGTGGAAAAGGTGGGCATTTGTCGTAGCAGCAGCAATGTTCACGGCATTGATCATCTGGATGGAGACGAGCAGTACGCTTTCCGTCTTTTCCTCGAAGGAAAAACCAGCAGCTTTGACACAAGGAAGCAAGGAAGCGCCTAATATTGCACTCACCTTCAATATAAGCTGGGGAGATACGCAAGCTATCCCTATACTGGATGAATTGAAGGAACAAAATGTAAAAGCCACCTTCTTCGTCAGTGGTGAGTGGGCTGAGCGTCATCCGCAAATCATCGATCGGATTGTTGAGGATAAGCATGAATTGGGCATGATGGGCTATCGATACAAAAGCTATATCGATCAGGAGCCTGCTCAGATAAGAAAAGACCTTTCCTATGCAAAAGAGATATTCCGTAAACTCGGGCATGAGGATATCGAACTGCTCCGGGCACCCACTGGGGATTTCAACACTGAAATCATCCAATTGTCCGAAACACTTGGGTTGAAAGTCATTCAATACAGTGTCAATCCGCAGGACTGGCGCAATCCAGGAACGCAGCTAATCGTAGATGAGGTCATGGAAGAAGCAAGCAATGGTGACATCATCCAGCTGCACGCTTCCGATTCCGTTAAACAAACCGAAAAAGCTTTGGAGACCATCCTGCCAGCACTGAAGAATAAGGGATATCATTATGTGACAGTGAGCGAACTGATTGCTGGCGGCACCCCTGAACTGAAAGAAGTGAATTAGTGCATAAACAATGCTCTTTCTGCGCAAAGTAAGCGTACTTACTACAGTGGAAGGAGCACAATTTTATGTTTGTACGGTTAGTGCCAATCTTGTTATTATCCCTTGTCGTGCTTACTTCATGCACGGGCGGGCAAGCTGCAGAAAGCAGTCAGCCGGATTATGATACGACCAAGCAAATGGTTGCCGATATATTGAAAACAGACGAAGGCAAAAAAGCAATATCGGAAGTGATGTCTGATGAGACTATGCAGGATCTTGTCTCATTGGATGCCAGCAAAGTTGAAGATGCCATCAATAAATCATGGACTTCAGAAGAAGGACAGAAATTCTGGAAAGAGCGTTTTGAGGATCCGGAATTCGTCGCAGCCTTCGCGAAGAACATCGGTCCTGAGCAGAAAAAGCTCGTAAAAGACCTGATGAATGATTCAGATTTCCAAAAGCAGATGCTGCAGCTCTTACAGGATCCAAAAGTACAAGAGCAGATGCTCAACGTCATGAAAAGTCAGGATTTCCGCAAGGAGCTTGAGAAAACGATCCAGGAATCATCGGAAACGCCAATGTTTGAGCAAAAGCTGATGCAGACTGTTCAAAAAGCATTGGAAGAAGCGCAATCCAAACAAAAAGAAAAGTAAATCCTAAGACCTTGGCAGACCCTCCTCTGTCTGGGTCTTTTTTATCATCTTCTCCTAAAAGCGTTTCCAACTATTTTACGATGGGTAAAGAAAAGCGTTTTCATGAAACTAATTGGAGGGAACTACATATGCTGAAACGTTTTAGTCTGTTGGCACTGGCATTGCTGCTCTTCCTGACGGGTTGTGCTGGTTTTACCGGCGGATCAGAGGGAACTGCGGCATCAGAAGGAGAAACGGAAGATGGTAAAGTGAAAATCGATTTTTGGACATTCTGGGGCTCTGAGATTCGCCGACCAGTAATAGACAAAATCATTGAAGACTTTAATAACTCGCAAGACGAAATCGTAGTGGAACATACATACATACCTTTCGGCGATATCTGGACGAAGGAATTGGCTGCAATCGCAGCAAACAATCCACCGGATGTTGTCATCAATGATATTAACGCCACAGCCCTTCGCGGACAGGAAGGACAAGCTGAGAACCTGGCGCCATACTTGGAAGAAGACGATATTTCCGGACGTTTTTATGAGAATCTTTGGGACGCTACTTTATATGAAGGTGATTCCTACGGTATTCCATTCAATACAGACACACGGCTGTTGTTCTATAACAAAGATGCCTTCAAAGAAGCTGGGCTAGATCCGAACAAGCCCCCTGAAACGTGGGAAGAGCTTGAAGAATACGCTGAGAAGCTCGACAAGAAATCAGGAGATACGTATGAACGAATCGGCTTCTACCCGCTATATGGCGTTGGATCTGATGTGTGGTTATTGAACGGATCCGGAACGAATTATTTCAACGAGAATGATGAACCGGTCATCAACAGTGAGACAAACGTTGATACGATGGAATGGATCAAGAGCTGGAAAGATAAATACGGCGAAGATACCATCAACCGTTACCAATCTCAAATCGACAGTCAGCAGAGCAATCCTTTCTTTGACGGTTCGCTCGGTATGATGGCGAATGCAGCAACCTTCTACACACAAATTCGCGACTATGCACCAGACCTTGACTTTGGTGTAGCTCCATTACCGGAGAAAACATCTGGCAGCGGTCACACAAGCTGGGGCGGCGGATTTGTAGCAGAGATTCCAAAGGGCTCTTCTCACCCGGATGAAGCATGGGAATTCATCAAGTATCTTACAGATAAGGAAGCACAGGAATATTGGGCCGTGAAGAACTTCGACAATGTAGCCAACATGGAAGCATCTGAAAGTGCAGCAACATCCGATGAATTATCAGAAAAAGACCAGATGGTCTATGAAATGGCAGCACAGAATCTGAACGATACATTGCTTACCCCAATGCCTGCTTATGCTCCGGATTACGTGAATCTCATCAATCCGCAGCTCGATGCTATCCTGATTGAAAATAAACCAGCACAGGAAGCATTGGATCAAGCACAGCAGGACGTGGAAGAACTAGTAGAAAAAACAGCTAAATAGGGAGTCTTTTTGGGGGGATACGATGAAAAAGAAAAAATGGTGGACGATGGGAAGACGCGAAAGTCTCCAAGGGTATGTTTTCATTGCCCCTTGGATCATCGGTTTCCTCGCGTTCACACTAGGTCCGCTGGCGTTCTCTTTGTACGCAAGCTTCACCGATTACAACATCACATCCCGCATGGACTTTGTGGGTTTGCAGAATTATGATCAGCTATTTACAGGGGATGACCTATTTTGGACATCCCTTTACAACACGTTATACTTTGTTATTTTCTCAGTTCCACTTACAACCATAGGGGCTATCTTCATCTCGATGCTGATGAATCAAAGCCTGCCAGGCATGCGGATCTTCCGGACAATCTTCTACCTTCCGGCTGTTTTATCCGGTGTCGGTGTCTACCTGCTTTGGATGCAGCTCCTGGACCCAGGAACTGGCCTTGTTAACACCGTTCTATCTTGGTTTGGTATCAATGGACCGAACTGGCTGTTTGATCCAGACTGGACAAAACCGTCTCTTATCTTCATGAAACTGTGGAGTGTCGGCGGCAGTATGCTGCTTTATCTTGCAAGCATGCAAGGTATCAGCAAAAATTTGTATGAGGCAGCTGATATCGACGGGGCTGGACCATGGAAGAAGTTCCTTCATATCACGTTGCCATTGATTACCCCGGTCATATTCTTCGATATCATAACAAGCACGATCGGAAGCTTCCAAATCTTCCAAGAAGCATATGTCATGAGTCAGAACGGTTCTGGAGGTCCGGCAAGTTCCATGCTGTTCTATAATCTTTATATGTGGATCAAGGCATTCCAATCGTTTGATATGGGCTATGCCATGGCAATGTCGTGGATCTTATTCGTTGTTGTACTGATAATCACGATCATCAATCTGAAGCTTGCACCAAAATGGGTGCATTACGAGGGGGATGATAAGTGATGGATATTGCAGAACGGAAGCAGCTTGCCAAGAAACGAGAACGAAGGAAGCCTGTTATAAGCAATAATCTGCTGCGGTCGTTGAATTGGGTCCTGCTCATTGTCGGAAGTCTCTTCCTGCTATCGCCAATCTGGTGGATGATCAGCACCTCTTTGAAACCGATGGAGGAAATCATGCAATTTCCGCCTACCCTATTACCGCAGGAATGGCATTGGGAGAATTATGTACATACGTGGCAGTCAGCTCCGTTTACGACATATGCTGTGAATACAATTACCATCACACTCATTTGTGTGGTAGCCAACGTATTTGTAAATGCTTTTATAGCATACGGATTTGCCAAGATTCCATTCCCAGGGAAGAATATCCTATTCACGGTCGTCCTATCAACGATGATGATTCCTGGCTTTGTAACGCTCATTCCGCAATATGTTCTCTTTGCTAAGCTGGAATGGCTGAATACGTATTATCCGCTTGTGGTGCCTGCCCTGTTCGGCAGTGCGTTCAATATCTTCCTGCTCCGGCAGTTCTTCCGGACAATACCGAACGAAATGATTGAAGCCGCAAAAATGGAAGGTGCAAATCATTTCTATATCTGGCGGAAGATTGCCCTGCCTCTTGTCAAGCCGGCATTGGCAACAGTGGCGATATTCTCGTTCAACGGCGCGTGGAATGACTTCCTCGGTCCGTTGCTGTATGTGAACGATGAAAGTCTCTATACACTGCAAATTGGACTGCAAGTTTTCAAGGAGCAAGCGAGCACGCAATGGAATTACCTGATGGCAGGTTCCTTGCTTGTATTGCTGCCTGTGATCATCCTGTTCTTCGTCTTCCAGAAGTACTTTATCAAAGGAGCGAATATCACAGGATCGAGCAGCTTCGATAAATAAAATAAAGCTGAGAGCAAAAATGCTCTCAGCTTTATTTTATTGCATATATTTCTCTAAAATCGCTCTTGCCAAGTCATCATACGCATCTCCGAGCGGATGATTTTCTTGATATACAGCTGGTGCAAAGACTCCCTCTTCCTTGTATGGCTGTGCCAGCGGCAAGCGGCCGATCACTTCTGTATCAAGTGCATCTGCAAGCTTGTCCCCGCCGCCTTGGCCAAAGACATACTCTTTTTCACCAGTAGCCTGTACTTCATAGTACGCCATGTTTTCTACAACACCAAGTATCTCATGCTCGGTGCGTATCGCCATTTGACCAGCACGCGCAGCTACGAAAGCAGCGTTAGGATGCGGTGTTGTAACGATGATTTCCTTGGAAGATGGCAGCATCGTATGAATATCCAAAGCTACATCTCCTGTTCCCGGCGGAAGGTCGACAAGCAAGTAATCGAGATCATCGCCCCACTGTACTTCTTTGAAGAAGCTTGTCAGCATTTTTCCAAGCATTGGTCCGCGCCAGATGACTGGTCCGTTATCTTCCACAAAGAAGCCCATCGAGATGATCTTCACGCCAAAACGTTCTACTGGTTTGATTTTGTCATCCACCACTTCCGGCCGTTTCTCGATACCCATCATTTCCGGGACACTGAAACCATATATATCCGCATCGATGATACCGACTTTGAACCCTATACGCGCAAGTGCTACTGCCAAATTGACTGTAACCGTAGATTTACCGACACCGCCTTTACCGCTGGCGATGTTGATGAATTTTGTCTTTGTATCCTTGTCCAGCAGAGATTTCTGCTGCTTGCCTGAGGATTGTGTTTGGCTGTAGCGGTCCACAATGTCCTGCGGCAGCTGATCAAAGCGCAATCCTACTGTTGCAGCTCCTGCACTTTTCAGGACATTGACAATTTCTTGCTGCAGCTGCATCTGTTCTGCTGTATTTGTTTTACCAACCAAAATCTTCACGCTGACATGCCGTTTCTCTTCCTTGATCCGGATATCAGCGATTGCGCCAGTCTCTCCTAGCGTCGTATGTAGAAAAGGATCTTCGATATCATTCAGAAGCTCCCGTACTTTTTCTTCTGTTACCATGTGAACGCCCCCTACCTAGCTTGTTCCGGAAAACGTTTTCCAGATTGCTTTTACCGCTAGTATAACACATTCTTAAGACAGCTAGGCAAGCGGCGCTCGGTCATTCATCTTCCGGCATCTTTTCGGTCGTATAACGAAGGATACCTTCATAAATACTGAAGGCCATCTGTTCCTGATAAGGCGAATCTTTCAAGAGCTCCAGCTCCCGCGGATTAGACATGAATCCGATTTCTACAAGTGCTCCCGTCGGCTCCGTGTGCTTCAGCAGGTACATCGTATTCAATGCCAGCGGCACCCGTGTCGTGTTTTCAAGATTTCGTTTGATTTCATCCTGGATGAATGTTGCCAATGCTTTACTGCCTGGATTATCTTCATTGAAGAATGTCTGGGCTCCGGACCATTTGGAAGACAGCAAGGCATTGGTATGAATACTGATATAAAAGTCCGCTTCCTTTTCTTCGATGAAAGCTACCCGGTTCCGTATATCCTCTGATTTCCGGCGGGAGAGCCCCTTTGTATCTTTATCAGCTAAATCCACATCATCTTCCCGTGTCAGATAGACGAGCGCACCTGCCTGCTGCAAATAGTCCCGCAACTGTTTTGAAACTGCTAAAGTAATTCCAGCTTCCTGCGTACCATCTGCACCTTCCGCCCCGCCATCGACACCGCCGTGCCCCGGGTCGATGACAATCGTCTTGCCAGCTAATGGCAAGGACCAGGAATGGGAAGATTCCTCTGTCGTGACGATTTTCGGTACGTAGTACGCGAGCAGCATGATAAACAGCGCAGCTGCTACGGCTCCTGCAATCCATCTTCTAGTCATTCGTGCTTCCTCCCATACCGCGCATTTGTACACTATATGGGACAACCACTCCGGATATACGCTCTTCTTTGGAATTTATGCTGGCACTGGTATAATGAAACTAGAAATATGGATGAAGCTAGAAATACAAAGTATGACAGAAAAGGACGTACAAAATGAATTTCGATAATCAGACGAAACGCTTATATTTGAATGTTGGTATCTATGTCGTGCTGGGCGGAATAAGTGCACTGCTTTATTTGCTCCATGACAATCTAATCATTATTGGTATCTGCTTACTCGTCAGCTACTTGATCAGCTATGGTATCTCCAACACTCTTTTTCCTCGCAGCAAAGACACCTTCTACCCGAAGGATGAAAGGAAGTAATATCATTGGCCAACTATATCATGGATTTACGTGAAACAGTAGGCAGCCGGCCGCTCGTCATGGCTGGTGCCGGTGTCATCGTTCGGAATGAAGATGGCAAGCTGCTCTTACAGCTTAGAGCGGATACGAAGGACTGGGGGCTTCCTGGCGGCGCTATGGAGCTTAGAGAATCACTGGAAGACACCGCCAGAAGGGAGCTTTTGGAGGAAACAGGACTGCATGCAGAGCGTTTCAGTTTCCAGCGCATGTGCTCTGGCCCGGAATTTTACGCGAAGTATCCAAATGGAGATGAAGTTTACAATGTCATTTCCGTATACGAAGCCTTTGATATAACAGGCGAATTTGCAATGCTTGATGGGGAAAGCCTGGATTTGCGGTATTTTCCTCTAGATGACCTGCCCGAACTCAACCATATCACCCAGAAGATGCTTTCTGGCCTACTTATTCCATAAAGGGGCACGATTATGACAAGAAAAACCTGGATGTACTTATTCATTATGCTAACCGGCTTATCCATAGGAGTGTACAACAATTTCACCAATATAGGAACGTTGCTGCTTATGATCCTGCTTAGTGCTGCAGCAGTGATCATGATCATTTCTAACATCAGTGCAGGGCTCAAAAACCGGCGGCTAAAAAAACAATAGGAGTGTTTGCCGAATGAACCAGATCAATTTGATTTGCTTAGGTGTTAAGGAGATGCAAGCATCACTTGCTTTCTATCGCGATGGCCTGGATTTCGAGACAAGCTTAAAGGAAAACTCACCAAATATCGTCTTCTTCAACAATAGAGGAACGAAGCTGGAATTGTATCCGCTAGAAGCATTACGCAAAGATATCAATGCGGATAATCCCCCTGAAACAGGCACTGGTTTTCCTGGCTTCACACTCGCTTATAATGCGAAGACGGCACAGGAAGTCGATTATGTAATCGAGAAAGCGGCACGAGCCGGTGCCACGATCGTGAAACAGCCGCAGCGAGTCGATTGGGGTGGCTACAGCGGTTATTTCACTGATCCTGACGGCTATTATTGGGAAGTAGCGTTCAGCGAGCATTGGAAATTTGATGATAACAATATGCTGATCATTGATTAAAGCAAAAAGCCAGAAGCATAACGCTTCTGGCTTTTTATTGTGGTTCAACATGGACATTCACCCAGTAGACGCCATGCTCCCGCTTCAGCGTCTTTTCCACTGTTGTTGCCACATCATGTGCTTGCCGGATGTCCAGCGTGGAATTGACCAAAATCTCTGTATCGACGATGGCATTATTGCCGTAGCTTCTCGCCTTCATCGTCTTTATACCCTTTACACCTGAGATATTCATAATCGTCTCCGTATAGGAGACCATAAGTGTTTCATCGAATCCATCGGTCAGCTGGTGAGAAGAAGAAGTAAAGATCTCCCATGCCGTCTTACAGATAATCAAGCCGACAATGATTGCCGCCAGCGGATCCAGCCAAGGCAAACCAAGCTGAGATCCGACGATACCGACTACTGTTCCTACACTGACAAGTGCATCCGATAGATTATCTTTTGCTGCCGCTTGTACAGATTGACTGTTTATTTTTGAACCTAGCCGCATATTATAGCGATAGACAATAAACATAACGATTGCTCCGAATACGCCTGTCCAGGCTGCCATCATATCTGGCGCTTCGTTAGAGCCATCAAACACATTCAGTACAGCTGTATACAATACTTGCAGACCGACTGTCATCATGATAAAGGAAGCGATGAGACTTGCGACCGTCTCCGCCTTCCAATGTCCGTATGGATGATCGGCATCAGGTGGCTTCCTCGCCAGCTTCAGCCCAATCAGAACCGCAACGGAAGCTACGATATCTGTAGCATTATTCAAACCGTCTGCTCGCAAAGCAGCCGATCCGCTTATAAATCCAACAATCAGTTTTAAAGAGGACAAGACAAGATAAGCACCGATACTGATATAGACTCCGCGCTCTCCCATCTTCAGTTCCTTGTATTTTTCATTCTCCAACGCCTCGTCAGCCCTTTCATTCCAGTTCCATCATCATATCAGTCCAGCATTGGGTGGGTCTACAGCAACGTTTTTTCAAGCTGCCATATGAATAGCCGGTAGCTAATAGTTTTTCCCTGAGCAAAAGCGCAGATAATTCACAAAAGGAAAGCTAATCAAACGATTGATCAAAAGCTAAGGCACCATCCGCCCAGAGGTGCATACGCTAAGAGGAGGAAGGAGCGATGATCAGTGAATAACGATACTATCATTGTCGAAGAGGAAAGATATGAGTTCATCGCCACGGTGATATCTTATATAGGCCTGATCCTATCCCTGATCGGAGCAACAATTGCCCTATACATTTCCTATACCTCCTATAAGAGGTCTGTACAGAATGCCGGCAGCGGAGACGGATATGGCGCTGTAACAGCTGCTGTTATTGCCTAAGCATGAAGCAGCCTTTCGTTTACTACAATGTAAACAGAGGCTCTTTTTTATAAGAATCTCCAAGACAAGCCTAAGGAGGATGAACGATGAAAGAAGATTTGGAACAGCGCATCCGTGTGCTCGAGCTGGAAGTGGAGAAAATGAAAGAGGAAAACAAACACCCCAGGCACAGCTGGATATGGGCTTTCGTTCCGATACTGGCATTGCTTATCCCGATAGCAGCCATCCTTCGCGATACATTCAATTAAAAAAGCCAACTTATTTGGGCTGCTGTCCCGCGCCTTCCGCTCTTGCCCGTCATACACTGGCACAGAAAGGAAGGTGTTTTACATGCAAGAAGAAAATCAAACTCTTGTACCTTATCAAGCTGATGAGCAAGTTCAATACTCTTATCCGGTTTATACGGATGAATACCGACGCCGCCCAGGATATGGCTTCGGTGGATTCGGTCGTCCTGGATTCGGCTACGGTCGCCCTGGTTACGGCTACGGCGCACCATTCCTTGGAGGCGTGGTCGGCGGATTGATCGGCAGCAGCTTGCTTTATCCGCCTTATTATAACCGCCCTCGGCCTTACCCATACCCATACTATCCTTATCCATACTATCCGTACTATAACTATCCTTACTATGGTTACGGATATTAATATACGAAGAGGGATGACAGTCCCTCTTTTTGTTATTTTCAAGTATATAAATTACTGATGTCAGATAGATACGTTAACCGGAGTTGCCTTTCGCTCTGATGCTAGATGATAATGGTAATGATCCAGCACATTAGGTACAGAAGATCGAAAGGAAGATCTTAAAAAGTTAAAAGGAGAATGACGAGATGACGAAACAATACAACCAAGTTAGAGAATTCCATGACGCATTCGATCATTTACAAAGTGACAAACCAACTCCTATGAGCAAAGAGATCGCATTACATCGTGCAGTATGGTCAGGTGAGGAATTAATGGAATTTCTATATGCCACTGTGGGTGGAAATCTCACTGAGTTTGAAAAGCTATATGAACAATTCCTAACAGAATTAGAGAAAGCCAAATCCAAAATGTGTGAAGAGCAAAAGCCAGTAGATGATATTCTTGTTGCACAAGCAGATGCACTGATTGATGAGGCCTATTTTAACAATGGTTCCTTTGCTATTCTTGGAGTTGAACCGGAACCACTGTTTGATATAGTACATCAAGCTAATATGGGCAAGTTGCACAATGGTGTTGCTAAGTATCGCGAAGGTGATGGGAAAATACTTAAACCAGAAAACTGGGAAAGAGATTTTGCTCCTGAAAAAAGATTGAAAGTTGAAATTGAGCGTCAAGCGAATACATAACGAATCATGAAAAGAAGGCATACCTCAATTGGTATGCCTTCTTTTCAGTAACTTTCCCTTTTGCGGCTCATTTTCACAAATGCCGCGATAAGCATGAGTGCACCTGGAACAAAGAAGTATAATAGCACGCCGTAGATACCGACTGCAGCTGCCGCGATAAGCAAAACTCCAGCAAGTACCGGTTTTCGATTGAGCAAGACTGCTGCAATGATTCCAAGGATACCCGCTGCAATTCCAAGCATGCCAAAATTGCCGACTGTGTACGTATTTTCAATTAAGGTAAAGAACATAGCTAGAAGTGAGGCAATGATACCGAATATGCCTCCTACTGTCGCAACTGTTTTCATAGAACAAAACTCCCTTCATTGCTGCAATAATTCTTTTATCTCTATATCACCCCAGCATGAAGCTAAACATTTGCACACAAAAAAAGGAATATATCACTAGATCGCGATCTATTCCTCCATCTCCAGTTTATTCGTCAAAAAGGCAGGATCATCCGAGAAAATGCCGTCTACTTCATATTGCAGCATCTCCTCCGTCCACTCTCTTTCGTCTCCTCGATAATAAGCATGGACTTCTAGCTCATGATGCTGAATCATATCTACAGTTGTTTTCTTTAGAATGCCCGCATAAATACCAACACCATTGGCTATCTCTTTCATCTCCTGGAGATCTTTTCCATCCAGCTTCTCCACATCTTTCTTCTTCAGCAATTGAACCAATGTCATCTCCGGATTGAGTTCATGCAGTGCACGAATGCTGTCTTTACTGAACGATTGCAAGATGACTTGATCCTTCGGAATTGCATACTGCTCGAGTAATTGCAGTAATTGCTCCTCCATCACAAGCTCTCCCATATCATTCTCACGTGTTTCAATATAATACTGTACTTCGCTGCCATAGCGTGCCAGAATCTCTTCCAGCGTCGGTACTGTCTGACCGTCTCCTGCATCAAGTGCCTTAACTTCTCTCATGGTGAGTCTCTCAGCCAATCCCTTTCCGTCCGTTGTTCTTTCGACTGTATCATCATGCATCGCCACCAATTCGCCATCTGCTGTTTTGCGCAAATCGATTTCAATATAATCGGCTTTATCCTCAAGTGCCTGATCATAAGAAGAGAACGTATGCTCAGGCTCAACTGCGGATGCCCCGCGATGGGCAATGATCAGTGGACTATAGTCAGACGCTTCCGTTTGGACTGATGAGCCGCCAGCCAGTAACAACGCACATGCCAATAAAAATGTAATAGATTGTCTCATACTGCTAATTTAAAAGAGCTTCGAGCAGATTACCATGCAGCCAGTGTTAAGAATGGGGATACACACAAGTTACAATTTACATTGTCTTTATATTGATAAAATTTTATGACTAGAGATAAACTTTCATATGTACCCATACACCCGGTCCAAATAAAAAGACTCCAATCAAGTAAGAGTCTTTAAGAGATTAATTATTGTTCTATCAAATCATATTTACTGGGGCTTATTATGCTATTCTAAATTAATGATGACATTCCCTTTTTTATGCCCCTTTTCGACATAACGGTGTGCTTCCACTATCTCTTCAAAATCATAACACCTATCAATTACTACTTTTAACTTCCCTTTCTGTACCAGTTCCCCGAGGAAGTTTAGTGCCTCTGGTGTTTCAGGTGCATTTCGACTTAATATCATTTTTTTGCCGGTTGTCAGTTTAGTCCATAACATCCGAAAACTCGGCAGCGGTTCTGTGATATTTATATATGTGCCATCCTTTTTTAGCACTTTCAAACAGTCTGTAAAGGAGCTTTTGTTAACTGCTTCAAAGATAACATCATACGACTCATCACGCTTAGAAAAGTCTTCGCACGTATAATCTACCACCTTGTCAGCACCTAATGATTTTATCCATTCCAAATTCGATGTACTGCAAACTGCTGTCACGTTTGCTCCGAAATACTTGGCAATTTGGACTGCATAACTGCCCACACTCCCCGAGGCCCCATACACCAGAATTTTCTGGCCGCTCTGAATAGCAGCTTTTCGTAAAAAGTACAATGCTGTTCGTGCTCCTATTGGAATGGCAGCCGCTTCTTCATACGAGATATTTGAGGGTTTAATGGATACAGGGCCTGTTTCTGACAAACATTTATATTCGGCATAGGCACCGAATTCCTCCAGAGAGGCTGCAAATACTTGGTCCCCTTTCTTAAAACGTTTCACATCCTTTCCTACTGACACAATCTCTCCAGCTAACTCAACTCCCAACACCTCTTTTTTAGGGTGTCTAAAACCTAGCGTGATACGGGCTGGCAGCCAAAAGACTGGCGGAACGGTAAAACTTCGGGCTCGGATATCTGCAGCTGTGACAGTTGCCGCTTTCACTTTAACTAATATCTCATTATCTTTCGGAACAGGTTTTGCTGTTTCCTTTAGTTGTAGAACATCCGCGGATCCGTACTTGGTGTAAACAATTGTTTTCATTATCCACCTCTGCTTCGTGATATTCGTAATATGATACGAGTACTACGGACAAATAGAACAGCAGGTTCAATATTTCAGTATTTTTCTTACAACACGTTCTAACACGCTATATTTGAACACAAAAAAAGACCCCCAACCAATAGGTTGAGAGTCTTTTGAGTACCCAAAAATTAACGTTTTGAGAACTGTGGAGCGCGACGTGCACCTTTAAGACCGTATTTTTTACGTTCTTTCATACGTGCGTCACGAGTTAGGAAGCCAGCTTTTTTAAGTGTTCCGCGGTACTCAGGATCTGCTTCAAGAAGCGCACGAGAGATACCGTGACGGATAGCACCTGCTTGTCCTGTGAATCCACCACCCTGTACAGTTACAAGAACATCGTAGTTGCCAGCAGTTTCTGTTGCAACTAGAGGTTGGTTGATGATTGTACGAAGTGTTTCGTATGGGAAGTAATCTTCCGCACTACGGTTGTTTACTGTTACTTGACCTGTGCCTGGTACTAGACGTACGCGGGCAGTAGAGCTTTTACGGCGACCGGTGCCGTAGTATTGTACTTGTGCCACTATCGTTTACCTCCTTTTTAATTAACCGCGAAGTGTATAAGCTTCTGGTTGTTGTGCTTGGTGTTTGTGCTCAGCGCCACGGTATACGTGAAGCTTTTTGATCATTTTACGTGCAAGTGGTCCCTTAGGAAGCATGCCTTTGATAGCAAGCTCAAGCATTTGCTCAGGGTATTTTGTACGCATTTCGTCAGCTGTACGCTGTTTCAAACCACCTGGGTGGTTAGAGTGACGGTAATAGATCTTGTCAGCAAGTTTGTTACCAGTAAGTTCGATTTTCTCAGCGTTGATGATGATTACGTTATCACCAGTGTCGGCATGTGGAGTGTAAGTTGGTTTGTGCTTACCGCGTAGGATAGCAGCAACTTCACTTGCAAGACGACCAAGAGTTTGGCCTTCTGCATCCACAACAAGCCATTTGCGTTCGATATTGCTTTCGTTCGCCATGAATGTTGTACGCATGTCATTTCCTCCATTTTTTCGATTGAATCGTTCATTTATTATTCTACACAATTAGTCTTCCGGGGCTAATCGTGGTATAGAAATAAAATGCCATAAACCATAGTATATCATCATAGACCCTCATGTCAAGGGCATGTAACACCCGAATGCGTTGTTTTGCAAAAAAGTTTTCAGTAGTCCACTTTCCAGAGACAAAGTCCGCTCGCAGCAGCGGTTTTACTAGCCAGCTGACGGTCCTTCGACTCTAGTATTCCAGCCATGTCTTCCGGCTCCTTGCGTCCATTCCCAATATCGATCAATGTACCCGCGAGGATGCGCACCATATTATAGAGAAAGCCGCTTCCCGTGAAGGTAAACACAAGCATATCATCCTGCTTTTCACAAACTGCTTCATAGACGGTACGGATCTTATCTCCTTTGACGCCTGTCCGGGCAGAACAAAAAGCACTGAAGTCATGTGTTCCCTCAATTGCTGCGATTGCTTGCTGTATCCTGTCCAGCTCGAGCTGATAAGGGACATGATGGACATAATGGCGCTTGAACACATCTTGTTCCGGTGCATTATGGACAAAGTACTTATATTGCTTCCGCTTCACACTGTAGCGTGCATGGAAGCCTTCTTCTGCTTGTGCTATTTCTGTTATCCTTACATCATCCGGCAGCAAGGTATTGAGTGCCTTGCGCCAGTTATAGTCACCCATGCGAAGCTCGGTATCGAAATGGATGACCTGCCCTCTCGCATGCACTCCTGCATCAGTACGGCCGGATGCTTGGATCCTGATTTGTTTTCCCTTATGAATCTTCATAAGCGCCTTTTCCAGCTCCCCTTGGACCGTGCGGTTTGTCTCCTGCACTTGGAAGCCGGAAAAATGCGTGCCGTCATAGCTGACAGTCGCCTTCATACGTTGCGTCATCTTTGTAACTCCTAACTATAATCTCTCGTTATCAAGGCTGCAGCCACCACCACAATAAAGATGACGAGTGCCGCAACATCCCGCTTCATCACACGCAGCTCCCGGAGCTTCGTACGTCCTTCTCCGCCGCGATAGCCTCTTGCTTCCATCGCCATAGCAAGCTCCTCTGCCCGCTTAAAGGCGCTGACAAACAAAGGCACCAGTAATGGAATTACAGCCCGTACACGCTCCCTGAATGGCCCTGTGCGGAAATCCACACCTCTGGAAGCCTGGGCGTTTGAAATCTTCTCGGTTTCCTGGAGCAATGTTGGGATAAAACGCAGGGATATAGACATCATCAGTGCCAGTTCGTGCACAGGGAACTTGAATCGGCGCAGCGGACCAAGCAAGGACTCCACTCCGTCTGTGATCTCTATCGGTGTTGTCGTCAACGTCAGCAATGATGTCAAAAGGATAAGCAAAAAGAAACGCAGCGAGATGACAGCCCCTTGTTCCAGCGCTCCGCTATAGATTGGCAACCCGAATACATTCACCAATACAGTGCCTTCCTTCGTGACGAATAAGTGCAGGATAAACGTAAAGACAATCAAAAACCATACCGGTGTCAGTCCCTTGGCAATAAACCGCCATGGCACCTTCGTCAAAAGTGTTCCTCCGACCGCGAATACTGTGAACAGCGCATAGCTGATGACATTATTGGCAAAGAAAATGAAAATCACATAGAAGAAGATTATCAGCATCTTTATTCTTGGATCCATTCGGTGAACGATGCTATTGGTCGGAACATACTGACCGACAATCAGCAGATTATTCATGTTTATCACCTGCCAAATCAGCTAGCTGCCCAGCGAGCCTGTCAACATTCTCTCCCTCAAATACAATTGGTTTGCCAAAGCGCTCGGATGCCTTCTGGAGAAACTGGAATATCTCTGGCACATCAAGCTGAACCTGCTGGAGAGCTTGCCGGTTCTGAAATACTTCTACAGGAGACCCTTCCATATACTTTTCCCCTTTGTCGAGTACAAGCATATGATCGGCATACGTCAGCGCATCCTCCATGCTGTGTGTTACCAATATCGTTGTCAGCTGCTGTTCATTATGCAGCCGGTAAAACATATCCATGATCTCCCGCTGACCGCGTGGGTCCAGTCCTGCTGTCGGTTCATCCAAAACGAGCACACGAGGCCGCACAGCAAGCACACCTGCAATTGCAACACGCCGCATTTGCCCGCCGCTTAACTCAAATGGCGATCGGCTCAACAAAGATAGATCCAATCCTACCGCTTCTGCACTTTCTCTTACGCGCTTGGAAATCTCTTTCTCTGCTACTCCGAAGTTACGTGGTCCGAAGGCGATATCCTTCTCTACTGTTTCTTCAAACAACTGATGCTCTGGATACTGGAACACAATGCCCACTTGTTTTCGAAGCTCTTTCGCTTGCTTCGGCTTCCTTTTCGGCTCCAGCGTATGCTCACCAATCTGTACGCTTCCGCTTGTTGGTCTGACTAATCCATTGAGATGCTGCAAAAGAGTGGATTTACCGCTCCCAGTATGCCCAACTATAGCTGTAAAGCTTCCTCCTGGCAGATGGAAAGACAAATCCTTTAGCGCTTTATGCTCAAACGGGGAGTTTGCCTGATACGTATAATCTACTTGTTTGAATGTAATGTCCATAATGCATCTAACAACTCCTCGTGATCAATCGGCTGCTTACCCAGAATAACGCCTTGTCTTTCCAAGGCATGGGCAACCTGGGTAACAAACGGCACGTCCAAACCGATTTGCTGCAGTTCAGTCTGCTTTTTCACTAATTCCCTTGGTACAGTAGTGGTCCATATTTCTCCATCGTTCATGACCAACACACGATGTGCCTGCATCACTTCATTCAAGTCATGCGTGATAGTAATCAGACCAAGCTGGTGCTCAGCTTGAACGCGATGAACAGTATCAAGGATTTCCTTCCTGCCTAAAGGGTCCAGCATCGCCGTTGCTTCATCCAGGATAATGACGCTTGGAGATATAGCCAGTACTCCTGCTATAGCCACACGCTGTTTCTGTCCGCCTGACAGACGATATGGTTCATGCAGCAAGTAATCCTGCATACGTACTTGTTCCAATGAAGAAGTGATCCGATCCATCATCTCAGAACGAGGCACTCCGCGGTTCTCCAAGCCGAAAGCTACATCATCACGAACAGTCGTACCTACGAATTGATTATCCGGGTTTTGGAAAACCATTCCTACCTGGCGCCGTATCTCCCATATATTCTCTTCGTTCAACGGTATACCGTTAATAATGATTTCTCCCTCAGTTGGAAACAGCAGCCCGTTCATCAGCTTGGCAATTGTTGACTTGCCTGAGCCATTATGACCGATGATGGCCAGCCACTCCCCAGCTTGTACTTGGAAACTGACATTACGCAGTACATAGGGCTGCTCTTCTTCGTAGCGGAAAGAGACATTCTTGAATTCAATCGCATGCATGCTTTTCGTGCTCCTTCGTCATTACCCGACTATTTCCGGGGAAATACTAAACGTGTTTGTCCGTTCCTGTCATTTCTATAGCTAGTATAAATAATCCAGACAAAAAAGAAAAGCAAGCGCTAATGGCGGCGCTTGCTTTCTGTGCAAAAGAAAAAGGGCCGGAATACACCTCGTGGTAGAGATTTTCCTGCCCTTGTTATTACCTTATACTAGTTCAATGATTGCCATAGCGGCACCGTCACCACGACGCTGTCCAAGTTTCAACACGCGTGTGTAACCTCCTTGACGTTCTTCATAACGTCCGGCGATATCGCTGAATAGTTTTTGTACTGCATCTTGGTTCTCGTCCGCTTTTGTACCGTACAAGAAAGAAGCAGCTTGACGACGAGCGTGAAGATCTCCACGTTTGCCAAGAGTGATCATTTTTTCAACTACAGAACGAAGCTCCTTAGCTTTCGCCTCCGTTGTTTCCATTCTTTCGTGAACGATAAGATCAGTTGCAAGGTTACGCAAAAGCGCCATACGAGCATCCGTAGTACGTCCTAACTTTCTAGCCATAGGTTATCCCTCCCTTTCCTGGTGTCAAATGCTCCGCTAGGCGGGATCAGTCTTCTTTACGAAGACCAAGTCCTAAATCGATTAGTTTCTTTTTAACTTCTTCTAATGATTTACGTCCTAGGTTACGCACTTTCATCATGTCTTCTTCAGATTTATTAGCAAGTTCTTGTACTGTGTTGATACCAGCACGTTTCAGACAGTTGTAAGAACGAACAGACAAGTCCAATTCTTCGATTGTCATCTCAAGAACTTTCTCTTTTTGGTCTTCTTCTTTTTCAACCATGATTTCGGCATTTTGCGCTTCATCAGTAAGACCTACGAAGATATTTAAATGCTCCGTATAAATCTTAGCTCCAAGAGAAACTGCCTCTTCAGGTCGGATACTGCCGTCAGTGAATACATCCAACGTCAGTTTGTCGAAGTTAGCCAACTGGCCAACACGCGTATTTTCCACTTGATACGTCACTTTTGAAACTGGCGTAAAGATGGAGTCAATTGGAATGACACCAATCGGCTGATCTTCATGGTTATTCTGATCAGCTGGACGGTAGCCGCGGCCGCGTTCTGCCGTAAGCTTCATGTGCAAATGAGCATTCTTGCCCAATGTCGCAATATGAAGATCCGGATTCAGTACTTCCACATCGCTATCGAATGTGATATCAGCAGCAGTTACTTTCCCTTCACCTTGTACATCGATCTCTAATGTTTTTTCTTCATCAGAGTAGATTTTGAGAGCCAGTTTTTTCAAGTTCAAAATGATGGTTGTCACGTCTTCTACTACGCCTTCAATCGTAGAGAATTCATGGAGCACGCCATCAATTTGAATGGAAGTTACAGCAGCGCCAGGAAGTGAGGATAATAGGATACGACGCAAGGAGTTTCCTAGTGTAGTACCATATCCACGCTCAAGCGGTTCTACAACGAACTTTCCAAATGTAGCATCATCGCTGATCTCAACCGTTTCAATCTTTGGTTTTTCAATTTCGATCATTATAAAGCCCTCCTTTAAAACGTCGAAACCCCGGTTAGAATTACTCCTAACCGAAATTCCCCATATTGCGGTTCCCGTTTCTGCATCTTGACGATACGTTTCTTACTGTATGACCTGATCGCTTTTAAGCTATCATAACCCATTATAGACAGGGATACAAATTCTATACAGCAAGCAGGAAAAACTTATACGCGACGACGTTTAGGCGGACGGCAGCCGTTATGTGGAACTGGAGTGACGTCACGGATCGCAGTTACTTCAAGACCTGCAGTCTGAAGGGAACGGATCGCAGCTTCACGGCCAGCACCTGGGCCTTTTACTGTTACTTCCAAAGTCTTCATGCCGTTTTCTACAGCACCTTTAGCAGCAGCTTCAGCAGCCATCTGAGAAGCGAATGGAGTAGATTTACGGGAACCTTTGAAACCAAGGGAACCTGAGCTGCTCCAGCTGATTACGTTACCTTGAACATCAGTAATCGTAACGATAGTGTTGTTGAAAGTAGAACGGATGTGAGCAATACCAGTTTCGATATTCTTTTTCACACGACGTTTACGAGTTTGTTGTTTACGAGCCATGTTTGTTTACCTCCTTACTTATTTTTTCTTGTTAGCGATTGTACGGCGTGGGCCTTTACGAGTACGAGAGTTGTTCTTCGTTTTCTGACCACGAACCGGCAATCCGCGACGGTGGCGAAGACCACGATAAGAACCGATTTCAATCAGACGCTTGATGTTAAGAGATACTTCACGGCGAAGATCCCCTTCAGTAGTGTAGCTGTCGATTGCCTGACGGATTCTGGATAGTTCGTCTTCTGTAAGATCACGAACACGTGTATCTTCAGAAACACCAGCTTCTTTTAGTACCTTCTGCGCAGTAGTTTTTCCAATACCATAAATGTATGTTAGGGAAATAACAACGCGTTTGTCACGTGGAATATCAATACCTGCTATACGTGCCATTAGCTACGTGCACCTCCTTGTATTATCCTTGTTTTTGCTTATGCTTAGGATTTTCACAGATTACCATTACTTTGCCTTTACGACGAATGACTTTACATTTTTCGCAAATAGGCTTTACAGATGGTCTTACCTTCATCATCTATTCCTCCTTTAGTATCGGAGCTAGTCAAATTATTTATAACGGTACGTAATACGTCCTTTAGTTAAGTCGTAAGGGGAAAGCTCTACCGTTACTTTATCTCCAGGAAGAATTCGAATGAAGTGCATACGAATTTTACCGGAAACATGTGCTAAAACGGTGTGGCCATTCTCTAACTCCACCTTAAATTGCGCATTGGGCAATGTATCGGTGACAGTTCCTTCTACTTCAATTGCATCATCTTTCGCCATCGGTCTATCTCCCTTCTTCAAATCTCTTCACGGTATGATTGACATAAGTAGATATCGCAAATCGCAGTTTACCATTGGTTACGCGACCAGCTTCTAGAAGGCTGCGGCGGACTTCCGGTGATATATACTGGAGTGGATCCACATGACGCAAAGCTTTGCGCTTCGGTGAATCAAACTTTCGTTTCTCTCCGTCAGCAAGCAACACAAAACGACTGTCAACTATTCGAATGACAATCGCAAGCTGCCCTGCTTCTCGCCCATGTACGATACGAACAACCTGACCGATCAGTGGACTTGCATCCGTTTCGCTCAAACATGATCACCTTCATCATAGCTTATTCGAAGCTGTGCGTAAGTTAGCATTATATGCTGCAAACAAGGAGCATATTCTACCACTTTTCTGCCTGAAAGTCCAGGTTAGAAAAGCTGCATGTTAGGGAATCTATATTAAGTCCACAAATTGAGTCACAATTTGTTTCATGATTGTTCATATTCAGCCTTGTCAATTAGCGTCAGGATATCAGTAAGGCACGGTTCCGATGATGGAAGCTTGAACGAATCGCAGTCGCAAATCGTTTCAACTCTACCACGAGGTCTATTATACTCTATCAAGGGATAGAATGCATCCTTACGCTATCACGAGCCTAAAGAGCGATTCCATCCGTACTAAGAGAGTATAGTTTGCACACCTGTATCAGCGAAGATTTTTCAAGCGCTGATCGATGTCGTGGAAGACCTGATCGATTGCTTGGTCACCGTTCACTGTTACAAGATAGCCCTTTTCGTTGTAGAAGTCCAATATCGGTTTTTGCTGCTCGATATTGACTTCCAAACGTTTTTTCACCGTTTCCGGCTTATCGTCGTCTCGCTGGATCAGCGCAGTACCATCCTTGTCGCATAGCCCTTCTTCTTTAGGAGGGTTATAGACTGTATGGTACGTAGTGCCGCATGTCGGACAAACCCATCTGCCAGATAAACGCTCCACCAAATTCTCCTGCGGAACCTCTACATGTAAGACGTAATCTACATTAGCATTCAAATCGTCCAGCAATGCGTCAAGCGCCTCTGCCTGAGCAAGCGTACGAGGAAAACCGTCAAGTAAAAATCCGTTGTTGGTGTCATCCTTGCCTAATCGGTCACGGACTATACCAATTGTTACTTCATCCGGAACTAGTTTCCCCTGGTCCATGTAAGCTTTCGCTTCACGGCCAAGCTCCGTTCCTTCTTTTATTGCAGCTCGGAACATATCTCCTGTTGAGATATGAGGGATGCTGTATTTATCTACAATCTTCTCTGCCTGCGTACCTTTACCGGCACCCGGCAGACCCATAAGAATTAAGTTCAACGAAATTCCCCTCGCTCTCGTCTGTTTGTAGACTGTTCTCTATTTCATGAAGCCTCGGTAATGACGCTTCACTAACTGGCTTTCTAGCTGTTTCATCGTCTGTAACGCTACCCCTACCACGATCAGCAGGCTCGTTCCTCCGATTTGGACAGAAGTCGGCAAGTTGGCAATAGAACCTAAGATTATAGGCAATACAGCTACAGCAGCCAAGAAGAGAGACCCAACGAAGGTTAAACGATACATCACACTGGTGAGGTACGTTTCCGTGCTTTTCCCTGGGCGAATACCCGGGATGTAGCCACCTTGCTTGTTTAAGTTCTCTGCCATTTGTTCCGGGTTAACCTGAACAAATGTATAGAAATAACTAAATGCAAGAATCAGGACTACATAGATTACCATCCCAATTGGTTGCGTATAATCGAATACGTTCTCGATCGTAGTTGCTACATTTCCTTCAAAGAAACTCGCGATTGTACGCGGAGCATAGATAAAGGAAACTGCGAAAATTACAGGGATTACTCCAGCAGCGTTTACTTTAATCGGCAAGTGGGTGGACTGGCCGCCTACTTGGGATCGACTAGTAGTACGCTTTGAATACTGGATTGGAATTTTACGAAGTGCTTGTGTGATGTAAATCACACCAACAATTACGGCAATGATCACGATAGCGATAATTGCAACGATCACGACATTAAGGAATAAATCATCACCAGGATTGCTGAAGTACTGTTCCCAAAGCTGGTTTAAGCCATTCGGAATTGCAGCAGCGATACCGGCGAAGATAATAATGGAAATACCATTACCTACACCATGTGCTGTGATCTGTTCTCCTAACCACATCAAGAATGCTGTTCCTGCAGTCAATACGATTGTAATGACAGCGAACTTATAAAAACTTGGATCGGAAATGAGCATGCCGCCGGATAACTGGTTGAATCCGATGGACATACCAACCGCCTGTATTAACGCTAGCACGATAGTGGCATAACGAGTCACTTGTGCCAACTTACGACGTCCCATCTCGCCTTGCTTTTTCCACTCACTGAATGTCGGTACGACATCCATTTGCAGAAGCTGCATGATGATCGAGGCAGTGATGTACGGCATGATACCCATCGCAAGGATGGAGAAGTTCTGCAATGCACCGCCGCCAAATGTGTTCAGGAAACCGAATACGTTCTGCTGGTTCATGAAATCGATCGCGGAACGATCGGTAAATGGAACGGGAATGAACGTACCGATTCTGAAGATGATCAACATTAGCAATGTAAAGATGATTTTATTTCGTATATCTTTTACACGCATAAAATTGGAGATTGTACGAAACATTAGATCACCTCTGTTTGACCGCCCGCTGCCTCGATAGCTTCTTTAGCAGAAGCAGAGAACTTGTGAGCTTTAACAGTAAGTTTCTTTTCGATGTTTCCGTTTCCTAGAACTTTGATACCGGCTCTCAATTTGCTGACAACTCCGCTTTCAAGTAGAAGCTCTGGAGTTACCTCTGTACCCTCTTCAAAGCGGTTAAGGGTTTCAAGGTTAACAATTGAGTACTCAGTACGGTGGATGTTTGTGAATCCACGTTTAGGAAGACGTTGGAATAGTGGCATTTGGCCACCTTCGAAACCTAGACGTACACCGCCGCCAGAACGTGCGTTTTGTCCTTTATGTCCACGGCCGGATGTTTTACCGTTACCTGAAGACATACCACGACCTACACGATTGCGAGTTTTACGTGTTCCTTCTGCTGACTTCAATTCATGAAGTTTCATAATGGCACCTCCTCTTTTACATTTAAATCATTATACTTCTTTAACTGATACTAGATGAGAAACTCTGTTAATCATACCGCGAACAGTTGGATTGTCTTCCAAAACAACTGACTGACGGATCTTTCTAAGACCTAGAGCTTGAACAGTTTTGCGCTGTTTTTCTAGTCTTCCGATCGTACTGCGCGTGAGGGTGATTTCTAATTTGTTAGCCATGTGCTTTCCCTCCTTATCCTAACAGTTCTTCTACAGACTTTCCACGAAGTTTCGCAACTTCTTCTGCACGTTTCAATCTGCCAAGTCCGTTAAGTGTAGCACGAACCATGTTGATTGGAGTGTTAGAACCAAGTGATTTAGAAAGGATATCTCCGATACCACCAAGCTCAAGTACCGCACGTACAGGTCCACCGGCGATAACTCCAGTACCTTCTGCAGCTGGCTTCATCAAGATGTTGCCGGCGCCGAATTCACCGATGATTTCATGTGGAATAGTTGTACCAACGATAGGTATAGTAATTAGATTTTTCTTCGCGTCTTCGATAGCTTTACGGATCGCTTCTGGTACTTCTTGTGCTTTACCAGTACCGAAACCTACATGGCCGTTTTTGTCGCCTACTACTACAAGAGCAGCGAAACGGAAACGACGACCACCTTTTACTACTTTAGCAACACGGTTAACCGTTACTACGCGTTCTTCAAGATCAAGTTTGTTCGGGTCAATTGTTGTACGCAAGTTGTGTCCCTCCTTTTTAGATTAGAATTTAAGACCAGCTTCACGAGCTGCTTCAGCCAATGCTTTAACACGTCCGTGGTAAAGGTAGCCTCCACGGTCAAATACGATAGTTGTTACGCCAGCTTCTTTCGCACGGTTAGCAACTGCTTCTCCGACCTTTTGAGCTGCTTCAACATTGCTTGTAGATTCTAGGCTAAGGCTAGCATCCTTAGTAGAAGCACTTGCAAGTGTTTTACCAGTTGTATCATCGATCAACTGTGCGTAAATGTGCTTGTTAGAACGGAAAACGTTCAAACGTGGGCGCTCAGATGTTCCTGAAATGCTTTTACGAACACGATTATGTCTTCTCTTACGCGATTCGTTTTTTGCAACTTTTGTAATCATTCAGGTCACTCCTTTCTGGTTTAACGAAAACCTTATTTCGCTGTTTTACCTTCTTTACGACGTACGAATTCGCCTTCGTAACGGATTCCTTTACCTTTGTAAGGCTCTGGAGGACGGATTGCACGGATGTTAGCAGCTACTGCGCCAACAGCTTCCTTATCGATACCTTTAACAACTACACGAGTGTTGGAAGGAACTTCGATTTCAATACCATCACGGTTTTCAACTTCAACTGGATGAGAATAACCAGCGTTGATCACGACTTTGTTGCCTTGTTTAGTAGCACGATAACCTACACCAATGATTTCAAGAGCTTTCTCATAACCAGCGTGTACGCCTTGTACCATGTTTCCAAGGATGGAACGAGTAGTTCCGTGAAGAGCACGGTGTTCCTTGCTGTCAGTTGGGCGTTCAACAGTAAGAACGTTCTCTTCAACTTTGATCACCATATCTTGGTGGAATGTACGAGTCAATTCACCTTTAGGACCTTTTACAGTCACAGTGTTGTTTTCATTTTTGAATTCAACGCCTGCAGGGATTTCAAGAATCTTTTTACCTACGCGGGACATATGTGCACCTCCTTACTAATTGTTGGGAATTACCAAACGTATGCTAGCACTTCGCCGCCGACAGCTTGCTCACGTGCTTCTTTATCAGACAATACGCCTTTAGATGTTGAAACAACTGCGATACCAAGTCCGTTAAGGACACGTGGAATTTCAGTAGATTTCGCGTAAACACGAAGACCAGGTTTACTGATACGTTTGATACCAGTGATAACACGCTCGTCGTTTTTACCATATTTCAAAAAGATGCGTAGAACACCTTGTTTGTCATCTTCTACGAATTCGTAATCGCGAATAAAGCCTTCACGTTTAAGGATATCAGCAACATCCTTTTTCAACTTAGAAGCAGGAAGCTCCAGTTTTTCATGACGAACAGTATTTGCATTACGAATACGAGTTAGCATATCTGCGATAGGATCTGTCATAACCATTAATCATTACCTCCTTCCCTGATTTAGGGGATTACCAGCTTGCTTTTTTAACGCCAGGAATTTGACCTTTATAGGCTAGTTCGCGGAAACAAATACGGCATAGCTTGAATTTACGTAGTACAGAGTGTGGACGTCCGCAACGTTCGCAGCGTGTGTACTCTTGTACTTTAAATTTCTGTGGGCGCTGTTGTTTCACGATCATAGATTTTTTAGCCACAATATTCCCTCCTTTTTACCTTTATTTTTGGAAAGGCATGCCTAGCTGAGTAAGTAGCTCACGAGCTTCTTCGTCAGTGTTGGCTGTAGTTACGATAACGATGTCCATTCCACGTACTTTGCTTACTTTATCGTAATTAATTTCTGGGAAGATTAGCTGTTCTTTAACACCTAGTGTATAGTTACCACGACCATCAAACGCTTTGTTTGAGATACCACGGAAGTCACGTACACGTGGAAGGGAAACTGCGACTAGTTTTTGAAGGAATTCGTACATACGCTCACCGCGCAATGTAACTTTCGCTCCGATTGGCATACCTTCACGAAGACGGAAACCTGCGATAGATTTCTTAGCTTTCGTGATGATTGGCTGTTGACCAGCAAGCAATGCCAATTCCTCTACTGCAGAATCAAGTGCTTTAGAGTTTTGAACTGCGTCACCGACACCCATGTTAATAACGATTTTTTCAATCTTTGGTACTTGCATTACAGATTTGTAGCTGAATTTTTCCATTAGAGATGGAGAAATCTCGCCTTGATATCTTTGTTTCAATTCATTCATCGAGTAGCCCTCCTTTCAGAAGAAATTATTTATCGATAGCTTGACCGGATTTCTTAGCGATACGGACTTTTTTGCCGTCTTTCACTTCGTAGCCTACGCGAGTTGGCTCTCCAGTTTTAGGATCGATCAGCATTACGTTAGAAACGTGAATCGCTGCTTCGATTTCAAGGATTCCGCCCTGCGGGTTATCCTGAGAAGGTTTCGCGTGTTTTTTGACGATGTTTACGCCTTCGACAAGAACACGGTCTTTCTTCGGATAAGCTTCAAGGATGGTACCTTCTTTACCACGATCTTTACCAGTGATTACTTTAACTTTGTCACCTTTTTTAACATGCATGTGTACTGCACCTCCTTAACAAGGCATTAAGTGTTTTACAATACTTCAGGAGCAAGGGAAACGATCTTCATGAACTTAGCGTCACGCAATTCACGTGCAACTGGTCCAAAGATACGAGTTCCTCTTGGGCTCTTGTCATCTCTTATGATAACAGCTGCATTCTCGTCGAATTTGATGTAAGAACCATCTTTACGACGAACACCGCTTTTCGTACGTACGATTACTGCTTTAACAACTTCACCTTTTTTGACAACGCCACCAGGTGTTGCTTGTTTCACCGTACAAACGATTACGTCACCAATGTTAGCTGTTTTACGACCAGATCCGCCTAGCACTTTAATTGTTAGGACTTCACGAGCACCAGAGTTATCAGCGACTTTCAAACGAGTCTCTTGTTGAATCATACGAGTGTTACCTCCCTTCGGAATCCTTCCGAGCGATCTTTAATTAGATAATTACTGCTTCTTCTACTACTTCAACCAAACGGAAACGTTTCGTTGCAGATAATGGACGAGTTTCCATGATACGAACCAAGTCACCAGTTTTTGCTGCACCGTTTTCATCATGCGCTTTGAACTTTTTAGAGTACTTAACGCGTTTGCCGTACAGCTTATGAGTTTTGTAGGTTTCAACAAGAACAGTGATTGTTTTATCCATTTTATCGGATACAACACGTCCAACGTAGACTTTACGATTGTTACGTTCACTCATGTCGCGAACCTCCTCTCGGAATTTAGTTATTTACGCTTAATTCTCTTTCACGAACAACTGTCTTCATGCGAGCAATTGTCTTGCGGACAGTGCGAATACGAGCAGTATTCTCAAGTTGTCCAGTAGCTAATTGGAAGCGCAGGTTGAAAAGTTCTTCTTTAAGAGACTTAACTTTTTGTTCAATTTCGGCAGTGGTCAGTTCTTTGATTTCATTAGCCTTCATTGATTTCACCACCAATTTCTTCACGTTTTACGATCTTAGTTCTTACTGGTAGTTTGTGAGAAGCAAGACGCAATGCTTCGCGAGCCACCTCTTCAGATACTCCAGCGATTTCGAACATGATCTTACCAGGTTTCGTTACAGCTACCCAGCCTTCAGGAGAACCTTTACCGGAACCCATTCGGACTTCTAGAGGTTTTTTAGTGTATGGCTTATCTGGGAAGATTTTGATCCATACTTTACCGCCACGTTTCATGTAACGAGTCATAGCGATACGGGCAGATTCGATTTGACGGCTAGTGATCCAAGCTGGATCAAGAGCTTGTAGACCCCATTCACCAAATGCGACTTCTGTACCGCCTTTAGCACGGCCATTCAATTTACCACGGTGTTGTCTACGATATTTTACGCGTTTAGGCATTAACATAATGCTTTTCCCCCTTCCTTATCGGTTGTTTTTAGTTGGAAGGACTTCGCCACGATAGATCCATACTTTAACGCCAAGCTTACCATAAGTTGTATCAGCTTCAGCTGTGCCGTAGTCGATGTCAGCACGTAGAGTATGAAGTGGAACTGTTCCTTCGCTGTAAGATTCTGCACGAGCGATATCTGCTCCGCCTAGACGACCGGAAACTTGTGTACGGATACCTTTAGCACCAGCACGCATTGCACGCTGCAATGTTTGTTTCTGAGCACGACGGAATGAGATACGGTTTTCAAGTTGACGAGCGATGTTGTCTGCTACCAATTTAGCATCAAGATCTACACGTTTCACTTCGACGATGTTGATGTGAACACGTTTGCCAGTCAGGCTGTTCAATGCTTTACGAAGTGCTTCTACTTCCGAACCGCCTTTACCGATTACCATACCAGGTTTACCAGTATGAATAGAAATATTTACACGGTTAGCAGCACGTTCGATCTCCACTTTGGAAAGTGCAGCATCTTTTAAACGTTGTTCTAGATAATCACGAATTCTGATATCTTCATGTAGTAAATCAGCGTAATCTTTGCCACCGTACCACTTGGATTCCCAGTCACGGATGACGCCGACGCGAAGACCTATCGGATGTACTTTTTGACCCACTGCTTAACCCTCCTTCTTTTCTGTAACAACCACTGTGATGTGGCTAGTACGTTTGTTGATTTGGCTTGCGCGGCCTTGAGCGCGTGGACGGAAACGTTTCAATGTAGCACCTTCGTTAACGAATGCTTCAGAGATAACAAGGTTATCCGTATCCATTTCATAGTTGTGTTCTGCGTTAGCAACTGCAGAACGAAGTACTTTCTCTACTGCCAATGATGCACCACGCTGAGTGTGACGCAAGATAGCAATAGCTTCTCCAACATTTTTTCCTCGAATTAAATCAACGACTAAGCGGACCTTACGAGGAGCAATGCGAACTGATTTTGCCATAGCTTTTGATTGCATTTAGGATTGCCTCCCCTCTTAGCGTTTTGTTTTCTTGTCGTCCGCTGCGTGTCCTCTGTACGTGCGAGTTGGCGCGAATTCACCAAGTTTATGACCTACCATATCTTCAGTAACATAAACAGGTACGTGTTTACGGCCATCGTACACAGCGATTGTGTGTCCAACGAATGTTGGGAAAATAGTAGAACGACGGGACCAAGTTCTGATTACTTGTTTCTTGTCGTCTTCGTTCAATTTGTCGACTTTCTTTAGCAAATGGTCATCTGCGAAAGGTCCTTTTTTCAAGCTGCGACCCATACATAAACCTCCCTTTGCGATATGGAGACGGGTGAGAACGCCCGCCTTGCTACCACATTATTTTTTACGCTTACGTACGATAAATTTATCGGACTGCTTATTACGTTTACGTGTTTTGTAACCAAGTGTCGGTTTACCCCATGGAGACATTGGTGATTTACGTCCGATTGGAGCGCGTCCTTCACCACCACCGTGTGGGTGATCATTAGGGTTCATTACAGATCCGCGGACTGTAGGGCGTTTGCCTAACCAGCGAGAGCGTCCTGCTTTACCAACAGTGATTAGTTCGTGTTCCAAGTTACCAACCTGACCGATTGTAGCACGGCAAGTACCTAGTACTAGACGTACTTCACCAGAAGTTAGTCTTACAAGAACATATTTACCTTCACGGCCAAGGATTTGAGCTTGTGCACCAGCAGAACGAGCTAGCTGAGCACCGCGGCCTGGTTTCAATTCGATGTTGTGGATGATCGTACCAACTGGGATTGTAGCAAGCTCCATAGCGTTACCCACTTTGAAGTCAGCACCTTCACCAGATAAGATCTCCGTTCCTACTTCCAAGCCTTTTGGAGCAAGGATGTAGCGTTTTTCACCATCTACATAGTGAATTAGAGCGATGTTTGCAGTACGGTTTGGATCGTACTCGATTGTAGCAACGCGTCCTGGTATTCCATCTTTGTCGCGTTTGAAGTCGATAATACGGTATTGACGTTTGTGTCCACCACCTTGGTGACGTACAGTCAATTTACCTTGGTTGTTACGTCCGCCACGTTTGTGAAGCGGTGCAAGCAATGATTTCTCAGGCTTGTCAGTTGTAATTTCAGCAAAATCCGATACGGACATATTACGACGTCCGTTAGAGGTCGGTTTATACTTTTTAATCGCCATCGTTGTTTCCCTCCTTCTCTATTATTTCTTAAACACCTTCGAAGAAGTCGATTTCTTTACTGTCTTCTGATAGTGTTACTACTGCTTTTTTACGATCTGGGCGGTATCCGCCGTAACGACCTTGACGTTTGAATTTACCTTTAAGGTTTTGAGTGTTCACTTGTTCCACTTTTACACCAAAGATTACTTCAACCGCTTGTTTGATTTCGATCTTGTTAGCACGTTTGTCAACTTCAAACGTGTACTTCTTATCAACCATAAGGTCAGAAGAATGTTCCGTAATTACAGGGCGCTTAATAATATCACGTGGTTCTCTCATTATGCAAGCACCTCCCCTGCTTTTTCAGCTGCCTCTTTCGTTAAGATCAGCTTATCATGCGTAAGCAAGTCAAGAACGTTAACTTCGCTTTGAGTCAACACTTTAACGTTTTTAAGGTTGTTTGCAGAACGTACAACAGTTTCGTCTTTATCTGCAGTAACGATCAATACCTTTTTATCTACGTTTAGTGCGCTAAGCATAGCAACGACATCTTTTGTTTTTGGAGCATCGAATGCAAGGCTCTCAAGAACTACGATGTTGTCTTCTTGTACTTTAGAAGATAGTGCTGATTTAAGCGCTAGACGACGAACTTTTTTAGGTAGTTTGTAGCTGTAGCTGCGTGGAGTCGGTCCGAAAACTGTTCCACCGCCAACCCATTGTGGTGAACGGATGGATCCTTGACGTGCGCGGCCAGTACCTTTTTGACGCCATGGTTTTCTTCCGCCGCCTCGTACTTCAGAACGTCCTTTTACTTTGTGCGTACCTTGACGCATAGAAGCACGCTGCATTAGTACTGCTTCGTGTAATACATGTGTGTGTGGCTCGATACCGAAAACGGAATCGTTCAATTCGATTTCACCGACTTGAGACCCGCTCTGGTTGAATAGTGCTACTTTAGGCATGATATATCCTCCCTTCGTATTGTGAATTAGTTACCTTTTACGGCACTTGATACTTTCACGTAAGATTTTTTCGCACCAGGTACGTTACCTTTAACAAGGATAAGGTTGCGCTCAGCGTCAACTTTAACGATCTCAAGGTTTTGAACAGTGATTTGCTCTCCGCCCATTTGTCCTGGTAGTGCTTTACCTTTGAAAACGCGCATTGGGTCAATTACACCCATGGAACCTGGTCTTCTGTGGTAACGGGAACCGTGTGACATAGGTCCGCGGGATTGGTTGTGGCGCTTGATTGCACCTTGGAATCCTTTACCTTTGGAAGTACCTGTTACATCTACTACGTCTCCAGCTGCGAAAATCTCTACGCTAACCTCTTGTCCAACTTCGTGTTCGTCAAGAGCAGCGTCACGGATTTCACGAATGTAGCGCTTAGGTGTTGTGTTTGCTTTCTCAGCATGGCCTTTTGCAGGTTTGTTAGCGTTGTTTGCTTTCTGATCAGCAAATCCTAGTTGCAATGCGTTGTAACCGTCAGATTCAACAGTTTTCTTTTGAAGAATTACGTTTGGTTCAGCTTGGATAACTGTAACAGCTTGAAGTTCACCAGATTCAGTGAAAAGCTGTGTCATGCCGATCTTGCGTCCCAAGATTCCTTTCGTCATCCGTTACACCTCCTATTTTGTGTAAAATTATAGTTTAATTTCGATGTCCACACCGGACGGTAAGTCAAGTCTCATCAATGAATCAACTGTTTGCGGTGTAGGACTAACGATATCGATAAGACGTTTGTGAGTGCGCATTTCGAACTGCTCACGAGAGTCTTTATATTTGTGCACCGCACGTAGAATTGTGTATACAGATTTCTCTGTAGGAAGCGGAATCGGACCTGATACGTTAGCACCAGAGCGTTTCGCTGTATCTACGATTTTTTCTGCAGACTGATCAAGGATTCTGTGATCGTATGCTTTCAAACGGATTCTGATTTTCTCTTTTGCCATTATTTTCCCTCCTTTATCGCCCTTATTATTTAGGACATTCTCAGCGGAAATTAACTTGACCACCCTGCCATGGCAAAGGGGCCTGGTGTGCCAACAACCTCCCGCATCATCGCCTTTAAATGACCAACATTATAATTATATAGAAAAAACGCGGTCAATGCAAGTCTTATCTAGTTTTACAGCTTAAAAGTCTGCAATCCTTCATAAGATGACACTTTATGTATTATACATAGGCTACACAGTGTTTTCAAGTCATTTCAGTATTTTTTACAATTAACTGGCGCTGCCAATCTTTTACTGTAAGCAAACAAAAAAAACAGACAGCACGTCTGCTGTCTGTTTCTTCTATATTGTTATATCGGCTTACGCTTCGATAACAGATACAACGCCTGATCCAACAGTACGTCCACCCTCACGGATAGAGAAGCGAGTACCATCTTCGATAGCGATTGGAGAGATAAGCTCAACGGACATCTCAGTGTTATCGCCAGGCATTACCATTTCAGTACCTTCTGGTAGGTGAACTACGCCAGTTACGTCAGTTGTACGGAAGTAGAACTGTGGGCGGTAGTTAGTGAAGAATGGAGTGTGACGTCCACCTTCTTCTTTAGAAAGAACATAAACTTCAGCTTTGAACTTTGTGTGTGGAGTGATTGTACCTGGTTTAGCAAGTACTTGTCCACGGTTGATGTCATCACGGGATACACCACGAAGTAGAGCACCGATGTTGTCACCAGCTTCAGCATAGTCAAGAAGCTTACGGAACATTTCTACACCTGTAACAGTTGTTTTCTTAGGAGCTTCGTTAAGACCGATGATATCAACTTCGTCACCGACTCTTACTTCACCACGCTCAACACGGCCTGTTGCTACAGTACCACGACCAGTGATAGAGAATACGTCCTCAACTGGCATCATGAATGGTTTTTCTTTGTCGCGCTCTGGAGTTGGGATGTACTCATCAACAGCGTCCATAAGTTCGAAGATTTTCGCTTCGTAGTCAGCGTCGCCTTCTAGAGCTTTAAGAGCAGAACCTTTGATAACTGGTACATCATCACCAGGGAAGTCATATTCGCTTAGTAGATCGCGAACTTCCATTTCAACAAGTTCAAGAAGCTCTTCGTCGTCAACCATGTCACATTTGTTTAGGAATACAACGATCGCAGGAACACCTACGTTACGAGAAAGAAGGATGTGCTCACGAGTCTGTGGCATTGGACCATCAGCAGCAGATACTACTAGGATAGCTCCGTCCATTTGCGCAGCACCAGTGATCATGTTTTTAACATAGTCAGCGTGTCCTGGGCAGTCAACGTGTGCATAGTGACGAGAATCAGTTTCATACTCAACGTGTGCAGTAGAGATTGTGATTCCACGTTCTCTTTCTTCTGGAGCACCATCGATTTGGTCGTAAGCCATAGCTGTACCTGAACCAGTTTTCTTATGAAGTACAGTTGTGATAGCTGCAGTTAGTGTTGTTTTACCATGGTCAACGTGTCCGATTGTACCAACGTTAACGTGGGATTTGGAGCGGTCGAATTTTTCTTTACCCATTAGTAATTCCTCCTTAAATATGGAAATATCTCATGTATTAGATAGTATGTTTCTTGTACTGCAGAAGCATGCGTGCACGCACGCTTCCAATACAAGTTATACTTGATTACTGGCAAAAAATCAATTATTGTCCAGCGTTTTTCTTGATAATTTCTTCTCCAACGCTTTTCGGCACTTCTTCATAGTGGTCGAATGTCATTGTGTAAGTTCCACGGCCTTGTGTGTTGGAACGCAACGCTGTTGCGTAACCGAACATTTCAGCAAGTGGCACATATGCATTAACTACCTGAGCAGGTCCGCGTGTATCCATACCTTCAACACGTCCGCGACGGGAAGTGATATCGCCCATGATGTCTCCCATATATTCTTCTGGGATAACAACTTCCACTTTTACAAGTGGTTCCAAGATGACTGGGTTACATTTGTTCTTCGCGTTTTTAAGCGCTAGTGAAGCAGCAACTTTAAATGCCATCTCGTTGGAATCGACATCGTGGTAGCTTCCATCAAATAGAGATGCTTTTACGTCGATTAGTGGATAACCAGCCAATACACCGTTTTGCATTGCTTCTTTGATACCAGCTTCAACAGATGGGATGTATTCACGTGGAACTACACCACCAACGATTTTATTTTCAAACTCGAAACCAGCACCTTCTTCGTTTGGCTCAAATTTGATCCAAACGTGTCCGAACTGACCGCGACCACCGGACTGACGTACGAATTTACCTTCGACTTCAGCAGCAGCACGGAATGTTTCGCGGTACGCTACCTGTGGAGCACCTACATTTGCTTCAACTTTGAATTCGCGACGCATACGGTCAACGATGATATCCAAGTGAAGCTCACCCATACCGGAGATGATAGTCTGACCAGTTTCTGGGTTTGTTTCAGTTCTGAATGTAGGATCTTCCTCAGCTAGTTTACCAAGGGCAACGGACATTTTATCTTGGTCCGCTTTTGTTTTTGGCTCAATCGCAACAGAGATAACTGGCTCTGGGAATACCATGGACTCAAGGATAACTAGTGATTTCTCATCACATAGAGTATCTCCAGTCGAAGTATCTTTCAAACCAACTGCTCCTGCGATATCACCAGCATAAACTTTGGAAATCTCTTCACGAGTGTTTGCGTGCATTTGCAGGATACGGCCTACGCGCTCACGCTTGTCCTTCGTGGAGTTTTTCACGTAAGAACCTGCTTCCAATGTACCGGAGTACACACGGAAGAAAGTAAGTTTACCAACGAACGGGTCAGTTGCAACTTTGAAAGCAAGTGCACTGAATGGCTCGCTGTCGCTGGATTTACGTACGATTTTCTCTTCAGTACCTGGAACGATACCTTCGATAGCTGGTACGTCAGTTGGTGCAGGCAAGTAATCAACAACACCGTCGATTAGAAGCTGAACACCTTTGTTTTTGAATGCTGAACCACAGAATACTGGGTAGAATTCAACAGTTAGAGTCGCTTTACGGACAGCTTGTTTAAGCTCTTCGTTAGAGATCTCTTCCCCTTCAAGGTAGCGTTCCATAAGATCTTCATCTTGTTCAGCTACAGCTTCAATCAGGTTCGTGCGGTATTCTTCCACAAGATCCTTCATGTCTTCAGGGATTTCACGAATCTCGGAGTTTTGTCCAAGATCGTCAAGGTAGAAATGAGCTTCCATTGTGATTAGGTCAATGATTCCTTCGAAATCATCTTCCGCACCAATTGGAAGTTGTACTGGGTGCGCATTAGCGCCCAGACGCTCGTGCATCGTTTTAACGGAATAAAGGAAGTCTGCACCTGTTTTATCCATTTTGTTAACGAACACGATACGTGGTACACCGTAAGTAGTAGCCTGACGCCAAACAGTTTCTGTTTGAGGCTCAACTCCGGACTGTGCATCAAGCACAGCTACCGCTCCATCAAGTACGCGCAGGGAACGTTCTACTTCAACTGTGAAGTCTACGTGTCCTGGAGTATCGATGATGTTGATACGGTGGCCTTTCCATTGAGCAGTTGTTGCAGCAGATGTGATAGTGATACCACGCTCCTGCTCCTGCTCCATCCAGTCCATCTGAGAAGCACCTTCATGAGTTTCTCCGATTTTGTGGATACGTCCTGTATAGAATAGAATACGCTCTGTTGCAGTTGTTTTACCGGCATCGATGTGAGCCATGATACCGATATTACGCGTATTTTCTAAGGAGAACTCTCTAGCCATGTGGTCTTTCTCCTTCCTAGAGTGAATTTAAGATATATCTTACCAGCGGTAGTGAGCAAACGCTTTGTTTGCTTCCGCCATCTTATGCATATCTTCACGTTTCTTAACAGAAGCACCTGTGTTGTTAGACGCATCAAGAATTTCGTTAGCAAGACGCTCTTCCATTGTTTTTTCGCCGCGTAGACGGGAATAGTTAACAATGTAACGAAGACCTAGTGCTTGACGACGCTCTGGGCGTACTTCAACTGGTACTTGGTAGTTGGATCCGCCGACACGGCGTGCACGTACTTCAAGTACAGGCATAACGTTCTTCATGGACTGTTCGAAAACCTCCATTGGATCGTTTCCACTACGTTCTTTAACTAGTTCAAATGCTGCATAAAGAATCTTTTGAGCTTTACCGCGCTGTCCGTCAACCATGATCTGGTTGATCAAACGAGTTACCAATTTAGAGTTATACAACGGATCTGGTAATACGTCACGTTTCGCTACAGGACCTTTTCTTGGCATATGTTCTCCTCCTTTCCGATGATGGTTATATTATTTTAGTTTTATTTTTTAGGGCGTTTTGTACCATATTTGGAACGACCTTGTGCGCGGCCGTCAACACCTGAAGTATCAAGCGCACCACGTACGATATGGTAACGTACACCCGGTAAGTCTTTTACACGTCCGCCGCGGATCAAAACAACACTGTGCTCTTGCAAGTTGTGTCCGATACCAGGAATGTAGGCAGTAACCTCGATTCCGTTTGTCAAACGTACACGTGCATATTTACGCAACGCGGAGTTTGGTTTCTTTGGAGTCATTGTACCAACACGAGTACATACACCACGTTTTTGTGGAGAAGACTGGTTAGTCAAAGACTTCTTGAAACTGTTGTACCCTCTGTTCAATGCTGGAGAGTCAGATTTCTTTGTTTTGCTTACGCGACCTTTGCGTACTAATTGGTTAATAGTAGGCATGTTTTTTCCTCCTTTCAAAGCTTTTTGTAATACCACACATCCAGGTGGTTCATTTTTAGGCAAAAAACAAAGCTTTCACGAGCTGAGCTAGCATCAGCTTCGCCAAAACTATCTTTTGATTGCCACAGTAGCTGTCCCTACATCTATGCCACAAGCTTCACCTAATCGCTTCATAGAATCGACTTGGATCACTGGTATGCCTAATTCTTCTGCCAGCTTTCTTACCTGGCTGGTAATTTGCTCGGCAGCGTCATTTGCAATGACAACTGAGTTCACTCGGCCTTGCTTCATGGCCTTAAGTGTTTGTTTGGTTCCGATAACGATTCCCGTATTAGCTTGCGCTACTTTTTCATAAGACATATGCATATCCTCCAAAGTAAACAAGGAGAATCGGAAGCACCTTGATTATAGTATCACTCTAGTAAGCTGATGTCAATCACCTTAACGAGAGATTTACAGTGCTTCCGAAAATTATTTTGTTTCCTTGTGTATTAGGGCCACCGTTATGGTGTTACAGATTCGATTTCCTGACCTTCTGTTACTTCTTCTGGAGTCTCAAGTTTTGCTTTGATCTTGCGGTACTGCGGCATACCAGTTCCAGCTGGAACAAGCTTACCGATGATAACATTCTCTTTCAAGCCGAGAAGTTCATCGCGCTTACCTTTGATAGCTGCATCCGTAAGAACACGAGTTGTTTCCTGGAAGGAAGCGGCAGACAAGAAGGAATCCGTTTCTAGAGAAGCTTTCGTGATACCAAGCAATACTGGTTTACCGCTTGCTGGCTGGAAGCCTTCTCTAAGGACTTCACGGTTTGCTTCCCGGAATTGATGGATCTCAAGAAGTGAGCCTGGCAATACATCTGTTTGACCAGAGTCGATGACACGTACTTTGCGAAGCATTTGGCGAACCATTACTTCAACGTGTTTATCGCCGATTTCTACCCCTTGCATACGGTATACTTTTTGTACTTCTTTTAATAGATATTGCTGAACGCCAGCTACACCGCGCACTCGAAGAAGTTCTTTCGGATCTACAGAACCCTCAGTGAGTTCCTGACCAGCTTCGATTGCGTCACCTTCAGCCACACGCAGGCGTGCACCATAAGGAGCTGTGTAAGTTTTCGTTTCAACAGTACCTTGGATTGTAACCTCTTGCTTCTCTTTTACATCATTGATCTCAATAACTGTACCTTTGATCTCGGAGATGACAGCTTGACCTTTAGGGTTACGCGCCTCGAACAATTCCTGGATACGCGGCAAACCTTGTGTGATATCGTCACCGGCTACCCCACCTGTGTGGAACGTACGCATTGTAAGCTGTGTTCCTGGCTCACCGATGGATTGTGCAGCGATGATACCGACTGCTTCGCCGACTTCAACGTCGCTGCCAGTTGCAAGGTTGCGGCCGTAACATTTCTTACATGCACCATGTTTCGTGTTACATGTGAAGACAGTACGGATCGCTACTTCTTCAATACCTGCATCCACAATTTGTCTTGCTGTATCTTCGTCGATCAATTCGTTCTTAGCGACAATCACATTGCCTGTTTCAGGATGTTTGACATTCTCGAACGCTGTACGCCCTACAAGACGGTCATACAAAGGCTCGATCATTTCAGTTCCTTCAGTCAAAGCACGGACTCTCAAGCTGCGGTCAGTACCACAATCTTCTTCACGGATGATAACATCCTGTGCTACGTCAACAAGACGACGAGTCAAGTAACCGGAATCGGCAGTTTTCAGTGCAGTATCGGCAAGACCTTTACGCGCACCGTGTGTAGAGATGAAGTACTCGAGTACTGTCAGACCCTCACGGAAACTGGACTTGATCGGCAACTCAATGATTCGTCCTGCCGGGTTGGCCATCAAACCACGCATACCAGCAAGCTGCGTGAAGTTAGATGCGTTACCACGGGCACCGGAATCACTCATCATGAAGATAGGGTTGCGGTTGCTCAAGGATTTCATCAGACGTTCCTGGATATCATCCTTCGCTTTGGACCAGATAGAGATTACACGATCATATCGCTCTTCTTCTGTTATCAAACCACGACGGAACTGTTTCAGCACTTTATCCACGCGGGATTGTGCTTCATCAAGGATTTCCGTTTTCTCTTTCAATACGACGATATCAGAGATACCAACCGTAATACCTGCTTTAGTGGAATAACTGAATCCAAGGTCCTTCATGCGGTCAAGCATTTTGGACGTTTCACTGATTTTGAAACGTTTGAACACTTCCGCGATGATATCGCCAAGGAAGCCTTTCTTGAATGGGGAGATGATGTCGCGTTTCGCGATCTCCTCTTTGATATTCGCACCCTTCTCAACGAAGTAGTGAGCAGGTGTTTTTTCTTCCAAATTCTCACGAGTTGGTTCGTTCATGTACGGGAACGAGCTCGGCAAGATTGTATTGAAGATAAGTTTACCTACTGTTGTAAGCAGGATTTGGTTGTTTTGCTCTTCAGTGAACGTTTCGTTGTTCAATGAACCAGCATCTACTGCTACACGAGTGTGCAGGTGTACATAACCGTTCTGATAAGCAAGCATTGCTTCGTTAACATCTTTGAAGACTTTACCTTCGCCGATAGCATCTTCACGCTCAAGAGTTAGATAGTAGTTACCTAGTACCATATCCTGAGATGGTGTTACGACTGGCTTACCGTCTTTCGGGTTCAAGATGTTCTGTGCAGCAAGCATAAGGATACGAGCCTCAGCCTGTGCTTCAGCTGATAGAGGAACGTGGACAGCCATCTGGTCACCATCGAAGTCAGCATTATAAGCTGTACATACTAGCGGGTGAAGACGGATTGCGCGACCTTCTACCAATGTCGGTTCGAATGCCTGGATACCTAGGCGGTGAAGCGTAGGTGCACGGTTAAGCAATACTGGATGCTCACGGATTACTTCTTCGAGTACATCCCAGATTTCCGGATGCAGACGTTCGATTTTCCGTTTTGCAGATTTGATGTTATGCGCAAGGCCTTTTTCCACCAATTCTTTCATGATGAATGGTTTGAATAGTTCAAGCGCCATTTCTTTCGGAAGACCACACTGATACATCTTCAGATGCGGACCTACGACGATTACGGAACGTCCGGAATAGTCTACACGTTTACCAAGCAAGTTCTGGCGGAAACGTCCTTGTTTACCTTTCAGCATATGAGAAAGAGATTTCAATGGACGGTTACCAGGACCTGTAACAGGACGACCGCGACGGCCGTTATCGATCAACGCATCAACAGCTTCCTGAAGCATACGTTTTTCGTTTTGTACGATGATGCTAGGTGCACCAAGGTCGAGCAAGCGTTTCAGACGGTTGTTACGGTTGATAACTCGACGATAAAGATCGTTCAAGTCAGATGTAGCGAAACGTCCGCCGTCAAGCTGTACCATTGGACGAAGCTCTGGAGGAATGATCGGAAGTACATCCAATACCATCCAAGAAGGTTCGTTTCCAGAGTGACGGAATGCTTCCATTACTTCCAAGCGCTTGATCGCACGCGTTCTGCGCTGACCTTGTGCTGTTTTCAATTCTTCACGAAGTGCTTCCACTTCTTTCTCCAAGTCGATGTCTTGAAGAAGCTTACGGATTGCTTCCGCGCCCATTTGAGCTTGGAACGTGTTACCGTATTTCTCACGATAGAGGCGGTATTCTTTCTCAGAAAGAAGCTGCTTCTTCTCAAGTGCTGTATCACCGGCATCTGTCACGATGTACGCTGCGAAGTAAATAACTTCTTCCAACGCACGAGGAGACATATCCAGCACAAGACCCATACGGCTCGGAATACCTTTGAAGTACCAAATGTGAGACACAGGAGCTGCTAGCTCGATGTGTCCCATACGCTCACGGCGTACTTTTGCTTTGGTAACTTCTACGCCGCAGCGATCACATACTACGCCTTTATAACGGACGCGTTTGTATTTACCGCAATGACATTCCCAGTCCTTTTGGGGACCGAAGATGCGTTCACAGAACAAACCATCTTTTTCAGGCTTTAACGTACGGTAGTTGATCGTTTCCGGCTTTTTCACTTCTCCGTAAGACCATGAACGAATCTTATCAGGTGAAGCCAAACCTATTTTCATAAACTCAAAATTATTTACATCTATCAAGGGGCCTACCTCCCTTTTAGTATCCCGTTACTGCTATGCAGTCGATGTGTCGCCGCCTTACCCTTCCTGTACATCAAGATTGATGCGGTCAGGTACTTGCGTCTCGTCTTCATCTTCAAGTTCTCGCATCTCTACTTCTTCTTCATCAGCATTGAGGATTTTAACATCCATACCAAGACTCTGAAGCTCTTTAATCAATACTTTGAATGATTCTGGTACACCTGGTTCTGGTACATTATCACCTTTAACGATGGACTCATACGTCTTCACACGGCCGACTACGTCATCGGACTTGACAGTAAGAATCTCTTGCAAGGTATAAGCCGCACCATATGCTTCAAGTGCCCAAACCTCCATCTCACCGAAACGCTGTCCACCGAACTGTGCTTTACCACCGAGCGGCTGCTGCGTTACTAGTGAGTATGGACCTGTAGAACGTGCATGCAGCTTGTCATCAACCATGTGCGCAAGCTTGATCATGTACGATACACCAACGGAAACACGGTTATCGAATGGTTCACCAGTTCTTCCGTCATAAAGGACTGTTTTCGCGTCACGCGGCATACCAGCTTCTTCAAGCGTTTCCCAAACATCTTCCTCACGCGCACCATCAAATACTGGTGTTGCAACGTGGATGCCCAGTGCACGAGCTGCCATACCTAAGTGAAGCTCAAACACCTGTCCGATATTCATACGAGATGGTACCCCTAGTGGGTTAAGCATGATATCGACTGGTGTGCCATCCGGCATGAATGGCATATCCTCTTCTGGAAGGATCTTGGAGATAACCCCTTTGTTACCGTGACGTCCAGCCATCTTATCCCCTTCAGAAATCTTACGCTTCTGAACGATATAAGCACGTACAAGCTGGTTTACACCTGGTGGTAATTCATCGCCATCTTCACGATTGAAGATCTTAACATCCAATACGATACCGCCGGCACCGTGAGGTACACGAAGAGAAGTATCACGGACTTCACGAGCCTTCTCACCGAAGATCGCATGCAATAGACGTTCTTCTGCAGATAGCTCAGTTACACCTTTAGGCGTTACTTTACCAACAAGCAAATCACCATCGGAAACTTCAGCACCAACACGGATGATTCCGCGCTCGTCAAGGTTCTTCAGTGCATCTTCCCCTACGTTCGGGATATCGCGCGTGATTTCTTCTGGTCCCAGCTTCGTATCACGTGCCTCAGACTCATATTCCTCGATATGGATGGATGTGTACACATCATCTTTCACAAGGCGTTCGCTCATGATGATAGCATCCTCGTAGTTGTAACCTTCCCATGTCATGAAGGCAACAAGTACGTTACGGCCAAGAGCAAGCTCTCCATCTTGCATGGAAGGTCCATCAGCAAGGATTTCACCTTTTGTCACACGGTCGCCTACGCTGACGATCGGACGTTGGTTATAGCAAGTTCCTTGGTTGGAACGATTGAATTTCTGCAGACGATAACGATCTGTATCGCCTTTTACTTCGCTGCCGCCGACTTCTGTTACACGGCGTACAATGATTTCTTTCGCTTCAACGCGCTCTACAATACCTTCAGCACGACAGATAACAGCTGCACCGGAGTCTTTACCGGATACATATTCCATACCAGTACCTACGATTGGTGCTTCTGGCTGCATCAATGGTACTGCTTGTCGCTGCATGTTCGCACCCATCAGTGCACGGTTGGAGTCATCGTTTTCCAAGAACGGGATACATGCTGTCGCAGCAGATACAACCTGTTTCGGTGATACGTCCATGTAATCGATACGTTCACGAGCTACGATTGTATTCTCCTCACGGAAACGAGCAACGACTTCTTCGTTTGCGAAGCCGCCATCTTCTGTCAGTGGAGAGTTTGCCTGTGCGATAACGTAGTTATCCTGCTCATCGGCAGTAAGGTAATCAATATGTTCTGTTACAAGGTTTGTCTCCGGATCAACACGACGGTAAGGTGTCTCGATGAAACCGAATTTGTTCACTTTCGCATAAGTGGAAAGGGAGTTGATCAAACCAATGTTCGGACCCTCTGGCGTTTCGATCGGACACATTCTTCCGTAGTGGGAATAGTGTACGTCACGCACTTCAAAGCCAGCACGTTCCCGAGTCAAACCACCAGGTCCCAAAGCGGAAAGACGACGTTTGTGCGTCAATTCACCCAGTGGGTTTGTCTGGTCCATGAACTGGGAAAGCTGGGAGCTTCCGAAGAACTCTTTGATAGATGCAATCACTGGGCGGATATTGATCAGCTGCTGCGGCGTGATAGCTGACGTATCCTGAATGGACATACGCTCACGTACCACACGCTCCATACGGGATAGACCGATACGGAATTGGTTTTGCAGCAATTCACCTACTGAACGCAATCTTCTGTTACCAAGGTGATCGATGTCATCTGTGTCGCCAACTTCATACAATAGGTTAAAGAAGTAGCTGATCGCTGCCACGATATCGGCAGGGTCCAGATTCTTCACACTGTCATCAACTGTAGCATTACCAGTGACACTTAGTGTACGTTCGCCTTCTGGATCAGTTGGATCCACAATTTTGATTGTCTGCACGACGATCTGATCTTCTACCACACCATCATGCGGCTCTAAGATGTTCTCACCGAACTTGCCGTTAGAACCATCAAGGTATGGAAGAATCTTATCAAGCAGACGACGATCTAGTTTGTCGCCTTTTTGTGCAAGCACTTCACCAGTCTCTTCATCTACGATCGGCTGCGCCAATGTTTGGTTGAACAGACGGTTTTTAATATGAAGCTTTTTGTTCATTTTGTAGCGGCCTACATGTGCTAGGTCGTAGCGTTTTGGATCGAAGAAACGGGAAACAAGCAAGCTTTTCGCGTTTTCTACAGTAGGCGGCTCTCCTGGACGAAGACGCTCGTAGATTTCAAGCAAAGCTTTTTCAGTAGTTTCCGTGTTATCTTTCTCCAATGTGTTTCGCAAGTACTCGTTCTCACCGATCAAATCGATGATTTCCTGATCACTTCCGAATCCAAGCGCACGAAGCAAGACAGTGATAGGAAGCTTACGGGTACGGTCGATACGGACATGGACTACATCCTTTGCATCCGTCTCGAACTCAAGCCATGCACCACGGTTCGGAATAACAGTTGCCGTATGGCCGCGTTTTCCGTTCTTGTCGAATTTCTCACTGAAATAAACACTAGGGGAGCGAACAAGCTGTGATACGATAACGCGTTCAGCACCGTTGATGATGAACGTTCCTGTATCTGTCATCAATGGGAAGTCACCCATGAATACTTCCTGTTCTTTCACTTCGCCTGTCTCGTTATTAAGCAAGCGGACTTTCACACGAAGCGGAGCGTTATAGGTAACGTCTCTTTCTTTCGCTTCATCTACTGGATATTTCGGTTCGCCAAGGCTATAGTCGACAAATTCCAGCGATAAATTACCCGCGAAATCCTCGATCGGGGAAATATCCTGGAACATCTCTCGTAATCCTTCTTCTAAGAACCATTCATAAGAAGCGGTTTGAATCTCGATAAGATTCGGTAACTCTAGCACTTCACTAATACGTGCATAGCTTCTGCGCTGGCGGTGTCGTCCATACTGAACTACTTGACCTGTCAACAGCTTCACCCCTCAAATCAAACATTAGTAATGTATTCAAGCTGCAATCCTTAGACTGCAGTAAATCAACATCCTGCGGCAGGAATCTCCTGCAGTTTCGTCTTTCACTTGACCGACACTTTTCGGATAAAGGTCTGTCTGAATTGCCGGAATGCCGATTGACTTTCCAAGCAATAAATTATATATTGTAGCTAACATAAATGAATCGCCACAATATTTGCATTGTTCACATCTTCTGTTTACATAGAAAAGCATTCGCATAAATACGAATGTGATGTGAATGTTGTAATGAAACGGGCTTCCCTTCCTGTTTAACAAAAATCAGAAAGTGGTATAGTTCCAACAGCGAAACACTCCTACTGTCCTTCCTGCACCGCCATCAAGCTAAAAGCGAAAAAGGTTTTTACATAAAAACCGTTAAAAATTCAGCTTGCTAGCTCCTCCGAATGGCGACATAACCCTGATCATACATATTAAGATAAAATCGACGAAGGCAAAAACATAATAATGATAGCAGTCTTGCCAATCAGCCGACAGTTTAAACACGATTCCCTAAGAAAATTATAATCCTCTCCGAGTATCGTTATCTATTGGCATTTTACAATACTACCACAAGCTTTTATGCGAGTCAATCTTTTTTGGCTAATAGAATATAATAGCCCTTTTCCTTCTTAACGATTTCACATGAACCGAACAGCTGATTCAATTTTTCCTGAGCAGATGGGGCACCTTGTTTCTTTTGAATGACAACCCAGAGCTCTCCCTGAGGAAGCAGTGCCTGGTAGCTTTCTTCAAATATCTGATGTACAACCTTCTTGCCTGCCCGGATTGGAGGGTTGGTAGCAATTGCCGCGAACTTCCGGTCCGAAAAAGCGGTTAAGCGATCACTCACATAAAAATGTGTATTTACCGCTCCATTCGCCTCAGCATTCTGTTTCGCAAGTGATACCGCGCGTTCATTCACGTCACTCATCACAACCGTGCGATTTGCGAATGCCTTCGCAAATGAAATGCCGATCGGTCCATATCCACAGCCCAGATCCAGTATATCCCCTTCTATTTCAGGCTCCTTGAAGACATCAATCAAAACCCTGGAACCGAAATCCACTTCTTTTTTGGAAAATACTCCGCTATCCGAAGTGAATACAAGTTCATTGCCTTTTAAAGTGAATCGCCATGTAGCAGGAGCACTTTTAGATTGAGGCTGATTGGTATAATAATGATCCGACATAATTGGTCACCTTCTTTATTCAGGATCCATTCACGATTGCCATGGAGAAATAGATAAAAGGAAAGCTCGCCCGAGGGCGAGCTTTCTTGTTATTACTTAACTTCTACAGAAGCTCCAGCTTCTTCAAGTTTAGCTTTAAGTTCTTCAGCATCAGCTTTAGAAACGCCTTCTTTGATGTTTCCAGGAGCGTTATCTACAAGATCTTTAGCGTCTTTAAGACCTAGGCCAGTTGCTTCGCGTACAGCTTTAACAACTTTGATTTTAGAAGCGCCAGCGCTTGTAAGAACAACGTCAAATTCAGTTTGCTCTTCAGCAGCTTCAGCAGCTCCGCCACCAGCTACAGCTACAGGAGCTGCAGCAGTAACGCCGAATTCTTCTTCGATAGCTTTAACAAGATCGTTCAATTCTAGAACGGACATACCTTTAATCTCTTCAATGATTGTCTCTTTAGACATGATATTTCCTCCTTGGGGAATGTTTTATTTTGTATGGAAGCCTCAGGCCGCCTTAAGCGCCTTGCTCTTCTTTTTGTTCTGCGATTGCTTTCGCAGCGTAAGCGAAGTTGCGAACTGGTGCTTGTAGCACGCTAAGCAACATAGAAAGCAAACCTTCGTAGTTCGGTAGATCTGCAAGTTCTTTAACTTGTTCTACAGAAGCCACGTTGCCTTGGATGACACCAGCTTTGATTTCTAGTGCTTCGTTCTTTTTCGCGAAGTCGTTCAAGATCTTAGCAGGAGCAATTACATCTTCATTACTGAAGGCAATAGCAGTTGGGCCTGTCAAGTTCTCGTCTAGTTCTGTCAAACCAGCAACTTCCGTAGCACGGCGAGTCAATGTGTTTTTGTAGACTTTGAAATCCACACCAGCTTCACGAAGCTGTTTGCGAAGTTCAGTCACCTCAGAAACAGTAAGACCACGGTAGTCTACTACGATTGTAGATTGGCTCGCTTGGAACTTCTCAGCGATTTCAGTTACAACCTGTTGCTTTTGTTCGATGATCTTGGACATATGTTCCACCTCCTGTTAGCTTGTTCACAATTATACCTGGAGTTAACATGAAAAATGCCTCCATTCGACATGGAGGCATGATCACAAGGAACAGTCGGAACAGACTGCCTTTATATCTCACACACCTCGGCAGGAGATTAAGCCCTAGGGCACCTGCTGTCTTAGGTATAACGTTTATTAGGTTTTAACCACAGTTGATTATATAGTGTTTCCAATTAGATGTCAACAGACAATTAACGGAATGGTGCTACGTCAACTTTGATTCCAGGACCCATAGTAGAAGCGATTGCTACGTTCTTCATGTAAAGGCCTTTGGAAGCTTGTGGTTTCACTTTAATAAGTTGTTCGATCAATGCAACAAGGTTTTCTTCCAATTTCTCTTCAGAGAAGGAAGCTTTACCGATTGGTACATGGATGTTGGACTGTTTGTCAACGCGGTATTCAACTTTACCAGCTTTGATTTCCTGGATAGCTTTTTCTACGTCGAATGTAACAGTTCCAGTTTTAGGGTTAGGCATTAGACCTTTTGGTCCTAGTACACGGCCCAATTTACCAACTTCAGCCATCATGTCCGGAGTTGCAACGATAACGTCGAACTCGAACCAGCCTCCGTTGATTTTCGCGATTAGATCTTGTTCGCCTACGAAGTCAGCGCCAGCAGCTTCTGCTTCTTTTGCTTTATCGCCTTTAGCGAATACCAATACGCGTTGAGATTTACCAGTACCGTGCGGCAATACCATTGCGCCACGGATTTGCTGGTCAGCTTTCTTAGGGTCTACTCCCAAACGGAAAGCAGCTTCGATTGTTTCGTCAAATTTAGCAGTAGCTGTCTTTTTGACAAGCTCAACAGCTTCTTTTACTTCGTACAATGCTGTACGGTCAACAAGCTTAAGTGCTTCTTGTTTCTTTTTGCTTTTTACAGCCATTTCCTTTTCCTCCTCGGATTGTGGTTTTAACGGTAGGACCTCCCACTTGTTAAAGCGGAGCGGACGAGTGTCCGCTATTGCCGGAAATGCCGGCTTTTAAAAAGGCTGCGAAATGGTATACTCCATTCACGCAACCTCGTCAGTTTCTATGATTGAATCAGAATTAGTCTTCGATGACAATTCCCATACTGCGAGCAGTACCTTCAACCATACGCATTGCTGATTCAACGTTTGCAGCATTCAAGTCAGGCATTTTAGATTCCGCAATCTCTCTTACTTTATCGCGTTTAACTGTAGCGACTTTGTTACGGTTCGGTTCGCCTGAACCTGATTCGATACCAGCTGCTTTCTTAAGCAAGACTGCAGCAGGCGGAGTTTTAGTGATGAATGTAAATGAACGGTCTTCGAATACCGTGATTTCAACTGGAATGATCAAGCCAGCTTGCTCTTGCGTGCGGGCGTTAAATTCCTTACAGAATCCCATGATGTTCACACCTGCTTGACCTAGTGCCGGTCCAACTGGTGGAGCTGGATTCGCTTTAGCTGCAGGGATCTGCAATTTTACAACTTTGATTACTTTTTTAGCCACGAGACACACCTCCTTAAGTCCGTGATGTGGTAATAGGGTTTCTCACCCTCCCACTCAACATGTCTGTATAGCTATATATTATAGACTATAGTCATTAACATTAAGATTCTAGCATTTATCTATAAACAATGCAAGGGGCTTCCAAATAAATTCCGAATGCTGGATTATAATTTCTCGATCTGGGAGAAATCAAGCTCCACTGGCGTTTCCCGTCCGAACATATTTACATGGACTTTTACTTTTTGTTTATCCATGTCGATATTTTCGATCGTTCCAGTAAAGTCGTTGAACGGACCATCCGTAACACGGACACTTTCTTTTTCTTCGAAATCGAATTCCGTCAATGTCTCTTCCATACCCATCCGTTTGAGGATTGTTTCTACTTCTTCCTCCAAAAGCGGTGTCGGCTTGGAACCTGAACCAGTAGATCCGACGAAACCAGTTACTCCCGGCGTATTTCGAACGACATACCAGGAATCATCCGTCATGATCATTTCTGTCAATACGTAACCAGGGAAGACTTTCTTCATAGCTGTTTTACGTTTACCGTTCTTGATCTCTGTCTCTTCATCCTCAGGAACGACGACGCGGAAGATTTTATCTTCCATTCCCATGGAATCGAGTCTTTTCTCCAGGTTGGCCTTTACTTTGTTTTCATATCCAGAATAGGTGTGTACGACATACCATCTTTTTTCCATGCTGTCAGGACAAACGCTTGTCCTTCCCTCCCTTTGGTTTAGTTATTGCCGATGCTGGGCAAAAAGACCAATTTAAAAAACCCGTACGGAACGGGTTTTTTTCTACGAGCAATATTTAATACCATTATAGCATATATCAGCGGGCATTATTCAAAAGAATAAATTTAAAATCTCAGAGATCCCTAAATCAACTAAACCGAAGAATATAGCAGCGAACACGACTGTTAAAACTGTGACGATCGTATAGCGATATAACTCTTTACCGGTTGGCCAGCTGACCTTCTTCATCTCTTTAGAAACATTCTTCAAAAACGTAACAGGATTCATGGTACTACCCCCAAACTCTCGCCGACAGGCATTGTTGTCTATTTTGTCTCCCGATGGACTGTATGCTTGTCGCATCGTTTGCAGAATTTCCTAGTCTCTAAGCGCTGTGATTGATTTCCACTCTTTGCGGTGGAATAATTGCGGCTCAAACATTCCGAGCACGCTAATGTAACTGTTTTACGCAAAAATCTCCACCCTCTCGGGTATTTTGACACAATTTTACTGTAGCACGCATGAAATGGCTTGTCAACGAAGCTTATAATGTCACTTCGCTGATTTCAAGATACCGCTCCAGCTTTCGTTTTACCCGCTGCAGGGCATTATCGATTGATTTGACATGCCGCTTCAGTTCCTCGGAAATTTCTTGATAGGATCTGCCGTCCAGATAGAGAGCCAATACCTGTCTCTCCAATTCACTGAGCAGCTGCGCCATCTTCTCCTCCATATCGAGGAACCGTTCTTGATTGATCAAGACGTCTTGCGGATCCCCCGCTTTGGAGCTGACTATAATATCAAGGAGAGTCCTGTCGGATTCCTCATCATAGATTGGCTTGTCCAGCGATACATAAGAATTAAGCGGAATATGCTTTTGTCTTGTCGCTGTTTTGATTGCTGTGATGATCTGCCTGGTTACACAGAGTTCGGCGAACGCCTTGAATGAAGCGAGCTTCTCCCCATTAAAATCACGGATGGCCTTATAAAGGCCAATCATCCCTTCCTGGACAATGTCTTCCCGGTCGGCTCCAATCAGAAAATACGTACGAGCTTTCGCTCTGACAAAATTTCGATACTTGTTAATCAGAAAATCTAGGGCATCAACATGACCTGCTTTGACTAAATCTACAAGAACACTATCTTCCATCACTGCGTAATCCTGGTCTACCGTCCGCTGCTTGACAATTGCCACTTAAGGATTCCCCCTGACCATGTATACCGCGAATTTATAGGGTCATTATACAGGCGGTCTAAATAACCGTCAATATACTACTTTGGCTATTTCTTCCTTCTGCGCCATGCTTCGAGTGTTTCCCTCACTTCGGGTTTTAAGGGGATTTTTGGTGGAAATTGTCGAGTATTGTACTCTCTGATTTCCTGGTCGATTTCACGTTCGATTTGCTTTATCTCCAGATATAGTTCCCTGGATGATTTACGAAGTGCCCCTTGCCCAAATATAGTACTCTGTTCTGCATAATCAGAAGTTGCGACGTAAACTTGCGTCTTGACATTTTTCAACGTTTTTATCAGTTTTTCGATACGGTCATCGGCTGTCTCTTTTTCTTTTGTATAGAGAACTTCTACTTTATAATTTTCGTATTTTTTCTCCAATCCCCTCACATGATAGGCATCGAATACGACAATTACCCGATGACCTGTGTAAGCCTGATACTCGGCCAGCTTCTCTATCAGCAGCTGGCGGGACTGTTCAAAATCTGTATCGCGGAGTGCATGCAGTTCTTCCCATGCCCCGATGACGTTATAGCCATCGACCACTAATATGACCATCTTTATTCCCCTAGAGGATGACGCTGGCGGTTTACTTCATACATAAGAAGACTTGCCGCTACACTTGCGTTAAGGGAAGTAACTTTCCCCTGCATAGGAAGCGAAACTGTCCAATCACATTTCTCCCGGACAAGCCTGCTGATACCTTTTCCTTCATTTCCGATTACAAGCGCAATCGCTCCGACTGCATCCAGACGGCGGTAATCAATCGCGCCTTCTGCTGCCGTACCAGCAACCCACACATTCCGTTCCTTCAAGTGATCAATCGTCTGTGCCAGGTTTGTCACACGTGCGACAGGAATATACTCGATAGCTCCCGCAGAGGTCTTGGCTACGGTAGCAGTCAGGCTGACTGAACGACGCTTCGGAATAATGACGCCATGTGCTCCTACTGCATCTGCTGTTCGAAGGATGGAACCAAGATTATGCGGATCCTCCATTTCATCAAGGATGATGAAGAATGGCTGCTCTCCCCGTTCCTCCGCTACTCGGAACAGGTCATCCACTGAACTGTATTCATATGCTGCGACAGAAGCAACAATCCCTTGATGTGCCCCCTCGATCAATTGATCTAATTTTCTTTTCGGTACTTTTTGAACGATTGTACCGCTTGCTTTTGCGAGTTCCTGTATCGATTGCCATGTTTTTGGCTGCAAATGCTCCGACACCATGATTTTGTTAATGGAGCGTCCAGACCGCAATGCTTCCGTTACAGGGTTTTTCCCGATTATCCATTCATCTGCCATGCTGCTGACTCCTTTCTTCTACATGTTTGATAGCTGCTTGTATAAGGGTTTCAAGACGATCTGTATCTTCCAGCAGATAGTGATACCCAATCAGCGCTTCAAAGCCTGTACTATATCTGTAAGTCTGTACATCCGTGTTTTTAGGAACCGTACCAGACTTGGCATTACGCCCTCTTCGAAAGACCGCCTGTTCTTCCTCCGACAGCATGTCCTGCTCAAGCCAATCCCGGATCACCTTCGCTTGTGACTTTGCAGAAACGAAGTTGACCGCTGCATGGTGCAGCTGATTCGGTTTTACCTCTCCTTTGTGGAGGAGATGCCGACGTACATAAATCTCATAAACAGCGTCTCCCATATAAGCGAGCGCCAAACTTTTCATTTGTTTCACGTCCATGTATTATCCTCTTTTCCAGCGCGTACCCTGCGATGTATCCTCAAGGATGATATTTTTCTCCTTAAGCAAATCGCGAATTCGGTCTGCTTCCTGGAAGTCACGATTCTTACGGGCTTCCACTCGCTGCGTGAGCAAGCCTTCAATTTCATCATCCAGCAATTCTGTTTCTGCAGCAAATTTGATGCCAAGCACACTGCCGAGCTCTTCGAATGCTTTGATAAAGGCTTCGATTACTTGCTCGGATGTTTGCTCCTGCTGCAAGTAAACATTCGCTTCTTTAGCTAAATCAAATAAGACGGAAATAGCGTTGGCTGTATTGAAATCATCATCCATTTCTTCTTCGAAACGAGTTCGAAGCTCCTGGATCGTTTCCATTGCACCAATCGCATTATTATCCTGATTTGTGCTGGCAGCTTTTCTGTGCTGCAGATTATCATAAGCATTTTTAATTCGCGCCAAGCCAGTCTTTGCACTTTCCAATAATTCATCCGTGAAATTGATAGGGTTGCGGTAATGTACGCTAAGCATGAAGAATCGCAATACTTGCGGATCGTGTTTTTTGATCAAATCATGCGCAAGGATGAAGTTGCCCAGTGACTTGGACATTTTCTCGTTATCAATATTGATGTGTCCGTTATGCATCCAATAGTTCGCAAATGACTTTCCATTAAGTGCTTCTGATTGCGCGATCTCATTTTCATGGTGCGGGAACGTAAGGTCGGTTCCGCCTGCATGGATATCAATTGTGTCACCAAGATGTTTTTTCACCATCGCCGAGCATTCGATGTGCCAACCCGGGCGTCCTTCACCCCATGGTGTTTTCCATGAAATCTCTCCTGGCTTTGCATTTTTCCATAGGGCAAAGTCAAGTGGATCATCCTTCTGCTCGCCGACACGAATGCGGGCACCTGAGCGCAATTCATCAATAGACTGATGCGACAATTTACCGTAGCCATCAAAGGAACGTGTACGGAAGTAGACATCACCCTCTGATACATACGCATACCCTTTATTGATCAAGCCTTGCACAAAATCGATGATTTCTTCCATACTTTCTGTCACACGCGGATGGAGCGCACCTTCTTTCACTCCAAGTGCTGATGTATCTTCCTGATAAGCTTGGATGAATTTCTCCGCAACCGCATAAACATCTTCGCCCATTTCTTTCGCTGCATTGATGATTTTGTCATCAACATCTGTGAAGTTCATGACATATGTGACATCATAACCGCGATATTCAAGATAGCGGCGGACTGTGTCGAATACAATCGGCGGTCTTGCATTACCGATATGAATATAGTTGTAAACAGTTGGACCGCAGACGTACATGCTTACCTTTCCTTCTTCCAGCGGAACGAAAGGTTCCTTCTTACGGCTCAATGTATTATAAATTTTTACCGACATGCTGCTTCTCTCCTTTTGCTGCGGCTAATTCCCGCTGTAGTTCTTTGATTTCCAGATCCATTTTCCTTAGTTTCTCCGCAACTGGGTCCGGCAAATCCTGATGATCCAGATCTCTTCTGATTCGTTCCCCGTCTTTGATGACGACACGCCCAGGGATGCCGACTACTGTCGAACAATCCGGTACATCATGCAGGACTACAGATCCTGCTCCTATCTTCGAGTTGGCACCAATCGTAATCGAACCCAATACTTTAGCTCCTGTTGCGATAAGCGCATTGTCTTTGACGGTCGGATGCCGTTTGCCCTTTTCCTTCCCTGTACCACCTAAAGTCACGCCTTGGAAGATCGTTACATTATCACCGATCTCGCATGTTTCACCTATGACGACTCCCATGCCGTGATCAATGAAGAATCTTCTGCCGATTGTGGCTCCGGGATGTATTTCAATACCGGTGAAGAAACGGCTCACTTGTGAAACAACGCGGGCAAGGAAATAGAATTTATGCTTGTAGAATTGGTGCGCAATTCGATGTGACCAAATGGCATGCAAGCCGGAATACGTTAAGATAACTTCCAGATATGAACGAGCAGCTGGATCCTGGTCGAAGACTACCATAACATCCTCTTTCAGCATCTTGAAAAATCCCATTTTCCCCTTCCTTTCCGCTCTACCGTTTCACGAAAAAAAGCGCCCCTGTACAATGACAGAGACGCTTTTTGCGCGGTTCCACTCTATTTGGGAAAACCTATGGCATTCCCCAGCTTCACTCAGATAACGGCGAGAACCGCTTTTACCTACTATCATTTCGGCAAAAGACTCCGAGGCGCATTTCCGCAAAAGCTCTCCAAAGCCGCTCGCAGCGTATACGGCTCTCTCTGGATGGAAAGACAGATGCGTACTTCTCCTCTTCAACGTTCGAATGTGTAGTACTACTATATTATATTTCAGCAAAAAAGTGAATATTTTACTTTGTCAGCTGGTCGATTGCTGAACGAAGACGGTTTTGGACAACTGTTTCGCCAAGCAAGTGAATAGAGTTAGGCAGCTCTGGACCGTGTGTTACGCCTGTTGTAGCAACACGAATCGGCATGAAGAGCTTTTTGCCTTTTTGACCAGTCTGTTTTTGCGTCGATTTGATCGCACCTTTGATTGTATCCGGTTCGAATGCTTCAAGCGCTGAAAGCTGTTCAGAGAATGCTTTCAATACTTCTGGTACTTGCTCATCCTGAAGTACAGCCATTGCTTCTTCATCATAAGCGATTTCTTCCTGGAAGAATAACTCTGTCAACTCGACAATCTCCGCACCATAGTTCAACTGATCCTTGTAAAGAGCGATAAGCTCTGCTGCCCAGTCACGACGGGAATCTTCCATGTTTTCAGGCAGTTTGCCAGCCTGAATCAAATGCGGCAATGTCAATTTCTCGATACGTCCCGCATCTTCTGATTTGATGTATTGGTTGTTCATCCATTTAAGCTTCTGCGGATCGAAGATTGCAGCAGAAGTGGATAGACGATTCGGATCGAAAATCTTGATGATTTCATCTTTGGAGAAGATCTCTTCTTCTCCGACTGGTGACCAGCCAAGCAAGCTGATGAAGTTGAACATCGCTTCCGGCAGATAACCTAGGTTTTTATATTGCTCGATGAACTGCAGGATATGCTCATCACGTTTGGACAGCTTCTTGCGGTTTTCGTTAAGAATCAATGTCATATGTCCAAATTCCGGCGCTTCCCAGCCAAATGCTTCGTAAATCATAAGCTGCTTCGGCGTATTGGAGATATGCTCCTCACCGCGAAGGATATGGGAGATCTCCATTAGATGGTCATCGATTGCCACAGCAAAATTATATGTTGGGATACCGTTCTTCTTCACGATGACCCAGTCACCGAAGTCACTGGACTCGAAGCTGATTTCATCACGAACAATATCATTAAATTTGTATGTTTTATTTTCCGGAACTCGGAAACGGATACTTGGCTGTCTGCCTTCCGCTTCGAACTTCTCTTGCTGCTCTGGCGTCAGATCACGGTGCACACCAGAATACTTAGGAACTTGTCCATTCGCCTTTTGTTCCTCACGCTCTTTTTCCAATTCCTCTTCCGTCACGTAGCATTTGTAAGCAAGACCGCGATCCAGCAATTCATCTACATATTTTTTATAGATGTCCAGACGCTCCAATTGACGATATGGTCCGTATTCGCCGCCGATATCGGCACCTTCGTCCCATTTGATACCAAGCCATTTCAAATAGCTGAACTGGCTTTCCTCGCCGCCTTCTACATTTCGCTTCTGATCTGTATCTTCTGTGCGGACGATGAATTTGCCATCATGATGACGGGCATATAAGTAGTTGAATAGTGCAGTTCGTGCGTTTCCAATATGCAAATGTCCAGTCGGACTTGGTGCATAGCGCACACGTACAGGTTTTGACATATGAATAACTCCCTTTCGATTATGTTAGGCTTGCTGCAAAAGGACGACTGCTTGCGCAGCGATTCCTTCCTTACGGCCAGTGAAGCCCAGCTGTTCTGTCGTTGTTGCTTTCACATTGATCTGATCCGGTTCTGCGTCGAGCATACCTGCTATATTTTCACGGATTTGATCGATATAAGGTGCCATTTTCGGTGCTTGTGCAATAACTGTGCAATCCAAGTTCCCTAGTTTATAGCCTTTTTCTTTTACAAGCTGCCATACATGGCGCAGCAATACTTCCGAGTCCGCATCCTTGAAAGCAGGATCAGTATCCGGGAAATGCTTGCCGATGTCGCCAAGCGCCAAGGCACCAAGACATGCATCCGCAATCGTATGTAGTAGTACATCTGCATCTGAATGACCTAGCAATCCAAGTTCGTAAGGAATTGTGATCCCGCCGATGATACACGGTCTATCCTCTGCAAAAGCATGTACATCAAATCCTTGTCCAATTCGAAACATAATGTGACCTCGCTTTATTTACCATTTAAAAATGCTTCCGCTTTGTATAAGTCCTCTGGTGTCGTAAGCTTCATATTATCATAGCTGCCTTCTACGATGAACACATCCTGATCGAGCCTCTCCACTAATGAAGCGTCATCTGTTCCCAGCACCCCATCAACCTTCGCCGACACATGTGCGTCATAGATAAGCTGGTAATCAAAAGCCTGTGGTGTCTGAGCAGCCCACAGCAGCCCTCGATCCATCGTTTCCAAACGATTGCCGCGGCGAAGTTTGATTGTATCTGTGACCGGCACCGCCAGTATTGCTCCGCGATGCTCAAGGCATGCCTCAGCCAATGCATGGAGTCTCTCGATTGTTACAAATGGCCGCGCACCATCGTGTATGAAAATGATACCGGACTTATCAGGCAATGCTTCCAGACCCATCAGGACACTCTCCTGCCGCTCGCTTCCGCCTTCTGTCAGGTTGATCGGCTTTGTCCATTTCTGCGCTGCCAATAGCTGCTGCATCAATTCACGATCTGAATAGCTGACAACAAGTGTGATCGATCTGCACCATGGATCCTGATCGAAAACATTCAGCGTATGAACAATGAGCGGCTTTTGCCCGATTGTAAGGAATTGCTTGTTATGGCCTGCCTGCATCCGTTTACCTTGCCCGGCAGCTAACACGATAGCTTGATAATGCATCTATTTTTACCGCCTTATTTTAAGTCGAATCCAAACAAAAGCGATAACATCCCATGTTATCACTTTTGTCTACTTCTATCATGTTATACTTTTTTACAATGCTTTTTCAAGTAATTTCGGCTTTGCAAAGATCATTCGGCCTGCGGAAGTCTGCAATACACTCGTGATGAGCACTTCGATTGTCTTACCGATATAATTTTTGCCTTCCTCAACAACGATCATCGTACCATCATCCAAGTAAGCCACGCCTTGATTATGTTCTTTCCCGTCTTTGATCACCTGAACTGTCAATTCCTCACCTGGAATGACAACCGGCTTCACTGCATTCGCCAAGTCATTGATATTCAAGACCGGCACGTTCTGGAACTCACATACTTTGTTCAAATTGAAATCATTCGTAACGACAATACCATCGATAACTTTGGCCAACTTGACCAGCTTGGAATCAACTTCTGGAATATCCTCGAAGTCACCCTCGTAGAATTCCACTTTCACACTTGGCATTTCTTTTTGGATGCGATTCAAGACATCAAGACCGCGACGTCCGCGGTTCCGCTTCAACGCATCAGATGAATCAGCGATATGCTGCAATTCATTCAATACGAATTGCGGGATGACAATCGTACCCTCCAAGAAGTTCGTTTCGCAAATGTCTGCGATACGTCCATCGATGATAACACTCGTATCGAGCAATTTTGACTTAGGCTGAACAGCCTGGACGTTTTCTTCTCCAGCTTCTTGTTCATCCACAGCTTTCTTCTTATCTTTTCTTGCCAAAGTCATCATATTCAGGAATTCATCCCGGCGCTTGAATCCAACCTGGAATCCGATGTAGCCAAGGAAAATCGTGACGAACAGCGGCAAAACCTCCGAAACAAGCACAAAACCGATACCGCGGATCGGAATCGTAATCAAGTAAGCTACGACCAACCCGATAATAAGCCCGATGCTGCCAAAGAACAAATCAGCAGCAGGTGTCTTGACTAGTGAGTCCTCCACCCAGTGGATGAAGCCGACAATATAATCGACCACCCAAAACAGTAATAAGAATAATAGAATAGCTCCGCCAATCAATCCAACGATCGGGGAATTAAGCCAACCAATGTTGGTAAAGTTCGCTAGATCCATTAATTTAGGAATGTAGAGAAACCCTACCATACCGCCTGCAACGATAATAAATAATTGCACGATTCGCTTTAACATTACTGTCACCTCCTAACAGAAAGTATTACCTGAAATAAAATATATTAGACGTAAAAATAAATAATTGCAGTTTAACCGTAGCATGTTTTAGATGCCCAGTCAATTTGGGAAACATTACATAGTAGCATAGTTTCAGAGAACATGTCAAAAAATATTACCAACTAAGGAGAGGTTAATCCTCTCCTAATACAATATGGAGTGCTTCACTGACGGAATTGACTCCGACTACTTTAATACTTGCAGGAATCGTCCAGCCATCCAAATTCTTCTTCGGTACGATGGCCCGCTTGAAGCCAAGCTTGGCCGCTTCCTGGACACGCTGTTCAATCCGGGATACGCGTCTCACTTCACCTGTCAGACCTACTTCCCCTATCAAGACATCATCTGGCTTGGTTGGCTTGTCCTTAAAGCTGGACGCGATACTGGCAGCTACTGCCAAATCGATAGCAGGCTCATCCAGTCGCATACCGCCGGCAATCTTCACATAAGCATCCTGATTCTGCAGCATAAGTCCGACCCGTTTCTCCAGTACCGCCATTAAAAGCGGCACACGGTTATGATCGGTACCGGTAGCCATACGGCGCGGGTTCCCGAAACTGGTCGGAGAGATAAGTGCCTGGATTTCGACAAGGACAGGGCGTGTCCCTTCCATCGATGCAACAACTGTCGACCCAGCTGCACCCTGGGATCTTTCCTCCAGGAAGATTTCAGACGGGTTCGTCACTTCCCTTAATCCTTCTTCCTTCATCTCGAAAATACCCATTTCATTCGTACTTCCAAACCGGTTCTTTACACTGCGCAAGATTCGGAACGTATGATGACGCTCCCCTTCGAAATAAAGAACTGCATCCACCATATGCTCAAGCATTCTAGGACCAGCGATGGCTCCTTCTTTCGTTACATGACCAACGAGGAATATCGGAATACCATTCGTCTTAGCCACTCGCATCAGCTCACTTGTACATTCACGTACCTGTGTGACACTTCCCGGTGCACTGGTAACTTCTTCCCGATACACGGTCTGGATGGAATCGACTACAACAAACGCCGGCTTTAGTTCTTCAATATGCCTTGTGATATCCTGCAGATTTGTCTCTGATAATACATAGAGCTGGTCTGCTTTTACACCGAGACGATCTGCTCGGAGTTTTGTCTGACGGGCAGATTCCTCACCGGAGATATACAGCACCGGCAGTTCCTTATCAGCCAGCTGTGCGCTGACTTGCAAAAGCAGGGTGGATTTACCAATACCAGGGTCGCCCCCGATAAGCACAAGTGATCCTGCTACGATTCCACCGCCGAGCACCCTGTTGAATTCCGGAAGATCCGTTGTTACTCTCGGTTCCTTTTCGGAATGAATGGCTGTAATCGACTGTGGCTTAGCAGCTGTAGTTGTTGTATTCGAGTGACGGAAGGCTCCGCTGTTAGCTGGAGAAACGACTTCTTCCGTAAAGGTATTCCAGTTGTTACAGCTCGGGCATTTGCCCATCCATTTTGCGGATTCATATCCACATTCCTGACATACATACTTTGTCTTTCTTTTTGCCAAACCTATCAAATCCTTCTTCATCATTTTATACGATAATTACGGCATAAAAGTTACAGAAATATATCAAACAAAATTATTATTATAGAAAAAATTCCACAAATCAAAGCAAAAAGGGAGGCGAAAACACCTCCCTATTCATTATTTGCCTGTAACGACATATTTACCTTCTTTATCTACATCAATATTCACTTGTTGTCCTTTGCGGATGTTCTCGCGAAGGAGTTCCTCTGATAATAGATCTTCGATATTCTTCTGGATCGCACGACGCAATGGTCGAGCTCCATATTCCGCGTCGAATCCATCATTAGCGATTTTCTCAATAACAGCATCTGTCAGCGTGAATTCAATATCTTGCTGTGCAAGACGTTTCTTAAGCTGATCTGCCATCAACGTAACGATATCTTTCATGTGTTTCTTCTCGAGCGGATGGAATACGATCGTTTCATCGATACGGTTCAAGAACTCTGGACGGAAAGCTTTTTTCAGCTCTTCTGTCACTTTCGCTTTCATATCCTTGAAGTTCTGATCTTCACTATCCATTGTGAAACCAAGTGACTTGCTGCGTTTCAGCTCACTGGCACCGACATTGGAAGTCATGATCAAAATCGTGTTGCGGAAGTCGACCAAGCGGCCTTTTGAATCCGTCAAACGGCCATCTTCCAATACTTGAAGCAAGATGTTGAATACTTCTGGGTGGGCTTTTTCCACCTCATCAAGCAATACAACAGAATAAGGTTTGCGACGGACCTTCTCAGTAAGCTGTCCGCCCTCTTCATACCCAACATATCCTGGAGGAGAACCGACAAGACGTGCTGTGGAATGGCGCTCCATGTATTCCGACATATCGATACGGATCATCGCATCTTCATCACCGAACATGGAATCAGCCAATGCTCGTGCTAGTTCTGTTTTACCTACACCAGTAGGTCCCAGGAAGATGAATGAACCAATCGGGCGTTTCGGATCTTTAAGGCCAGCACGTGCACGGCGAATTGCTTTGGAGATAGCCACGACAGCTTCCTCTTGTCCGATGACACGTCCATGCAGTGTCTGCTCCATATTAAGCAAACGTTCCGACTCATCCTTCGTCAGCTTGGCAACAGGTACACCAGTCCAGATGGAAACGACAGAAGCAATATCCTCTACAGTAACTTCACTGCTTTCCTGACCTTGCTTTTCTTTCCATTGGTCTTTCGTCTGATCCAGCTGATCACGCAGGCGCTGCTCAGTATCACGCAAGGAAGCCGCTTTTTCGAATTCCTGGCTTTGAACAGCTGCATCTTTCTCTTTGCGAACTTCCTCCAGCTTTTGCTCAAGCTCTTTTAGGTTTGGCGGAGCTGTATAAGAGCGCAGGCGCACTTTGGAAGCTGCTTCGTCAATCAAGTCGATTGCTTTATCCGGAAGGAAACGATCTGTGATATAACGATCAGAGAACTCTGCTGCCGCACGGATAGCCTCATCTGTGATCGTCACACGGTGATGGGCTTCATATCTGTCACGCAGACCAGTAAGGATCTGAACGGATTCTTCAACAGATGGTTCGTCAACTTGGATAGGCTGGAAACGACGCTCAAGCGCTGCATCCTTTTCGATGTATTTGCGGTATTCATCCAAAGTCGTAGCACCGATACACTGCAGTTCACCACGTGCAAGGGATGGCTTCAGAATGTTGGAAGCATCGATTGCTCCTTCTGCTCCACCTGCACCGATAAGTGTATGAAGCTCATCGATAAAGAGGATGATATTTCCTGCCTGGCGAATCTCCTCCATTACTTTTTTCAAACGATCCTCAAATTCCCCGCGATATTTCGTACCTGCGACAACAGTACCCATATCAAGCGTCATGACACGCTTATCCCGGAGGATTTCAGGTATTTCGTTATTGATGATTTGCTGTGCAAGTCCTTCAGCTACTGCTGTTTTACCTACACCTGGCTCACCGATCAAGACAGGGTTGTTTTTAGTACGACGGCTCAGTACTTGAATAACACGCTCGATCTCTTTCTCACGGCCAATAACTGGATCAATATTTCCTTCTTTAGCAATAGCCGTAAGATCTCTTGCCAAACTATCAAGTGTAGGCGTATTCGCTCTAGCAGACTGGCTGCCGCGCTGTTTTCCAGCAGAGGACTCATTGCTTCCCAATAGCTGCAGCACTTGCTGACGAGCTTTATTCAAGCTGACACCGAGATTATTCAGCACACGTGCTGCAACCCCTTCACCTTCGCGAATCAATCCAAGAAGGATATGCTCTGTGCCCACATAAGAATGTCCAAGCTTTCTCGCTTCGTCCAAGGAAAGCTCAATTACTTTCTTTGCACGAGGTGTGTAATAAGGGGTACCAGTGATTTTCTGGCCGCGGCCGATCAGCTGTTCAACCTCTTCCTGTATGCGTTCTGTTTCCAATCCTAGTGTCGTCAGAGCTTTGGCGGCAATGCCTTCACCTTCGCTCACAAGACCCAATAGGATATGTTCTGTACCGATATTATTATGCCCTAGACGCACTGCTTCTTCTTGTGCAAGTGCAAGGACCTTTTGTGCTCTTTCTGTAAAGCGTCCAAACATCATAGGAATTCCTCCTTGGTCAGTCAGTTATTTTCTAAATGCATCCGCTCTCTGATGAGGGAGGCACGTAATACATCTCGTTCTCTGCCAGATAAGCTTCTTTTCGCATAATGCTGCAGGAAGCCTGGCTGTATCAATACCATTAATTCATTAAGTATGGATTGAGGCATATCTTGTATATACCCAATATCAATGCCTAATCTAACATCCGATAAACAGGTTGCTGCTTCCTTTGATTCGATAATGCGGCTGTAACGCAATGTTCCATAAGACCGGAAGATCCGATCCTCCAGCTGGATGCTCAGCTCCTCTGTCAAAGTCTGGCGAGCCTGCCTCTCCTGCTCAATCAACTGGCTCACTACACTCTCCAGATCCTCGACAATATCCTGTTCTGATTTCCCCAACGTAATCTGGTTGGAAATCTGATAAATATTGCCTTGTGCCTCGCTGCCTTCGCCATAAATACCGCGTACAACAAGCCCCAGCTGGTTGATTGCTGGTGTCAGCCGATTCATTTGATGTGTCATGGTCAAAGCAGGCAGATGCATCATTACCGAAGCCCGAAGCCCCGTTCCTACATTCGTCGGGCAAGTAGTAAGATATCCTCTTTCCTCATCGTACGCATACGTTATCTTCTGCTCAAGCCAATCATCCACTTCAAATGCTTCTGACAGTGCCTTTTTCAGCTGGAAGCCTGGCAGATACAGTTGGATGCGCAGATGATCCTCTTCATTTACCATGATAGAGACTTGTTCGCTTTCGGACAGCAAAACTCCTGCCTCCTCCGCATGTTCTGCTAAATGCGGGCTAATCAAATGCTTTTCAACGAATACCTTCTTCTCGATCGGGGAAAGATCTGCAATACGTAAGAATTGCATTTTTCCTCGCTCATTAAAATCTGCGTCTTGATAGCTATCCTGGAAGAAATTAAGCACATCATCCAAGTCTTCTGCTTTCGCAATCAAAGGGAACGTGCGATTTTCAAAGTTTCTGGCCAGTCTGATTCGGCTGCTCATGACTATATCACAGTCTGGTCCATTTTCTTTCATCCAAGGGCTGATGGCATCACTCATGAATTTCTCTAGTGACATCAGCTATCACCCTCTTCCTGTACATCTGTGCTTTGCTCCAGGGAACGTATCTTATCACGGAGCTCTGCTGCCTTCTCAAACTCTTCTTCCTGGATATATTGCTGCATGGATTCCCGGTATGCTGCGATCTTTCGTTTTTTCTCTATACCGCTGCCCATCCGCTTTGGTATCTTGCCTTCATGTTTTGTATTGCCACTGTGTACACGGCGGAAGATAGGATTCAGATTGTCTTCGAAAGTTTCATAGCAGGAAGCACAGCCGAATTTCCCTAGTCGTGTGAACTCATTGTATGTCAGCCCACACTTGGGGCAAGCAAGTGCTGCTGGAGCTTGGGAGAAATGTTTATGTCCTTGAACAGTAGATGGGTTCATATGAAATAGACCAGATAATAAGTTATGCAGGGAATACCCTTCTTGGCCGTAGGAGACATATCCATTCTCTTTCGCACATTGTTCGCAAACATGCATCTCCGTCTTCTGTCCGTTGACGACATTTGTTAAATGCAAGGTTGCTGGTCTTATATGACACTCTTGACATTCCATCCTGATGCCCTCCTTATCTGACTAGTACTTGATAGCAGTCAGCATTGAAACTAAAATACGGGACCTGACTTCATCGCGAAGCGGAAGAGGAAAGGCTAGTGTTTCCCGGCTGGTTGCCCGCAGCATGATCTTCGCTTCCCGTTCGGTCAGTATCTTCTCTTCAGCAAGCCGTTCAATGATACTGTTGGCAGTTTGCTGTGATACTCGCGGCTGAACCATTTCAATTACTTCATCTATCAAACTTGCTTCTGTATGGTGCTTTACCCGAATGATACGAATGTAACCACCGCCGCCACGCTTACTCTCAACAAGATATCCTTTCTCAACAGTAAATCTTGTCTTTATTACATAGTTGATTTGGGAGGGCACGCACTGAAAGCGGTTCGCCACTTCACTTCTCTTTATTTCCACTTCCTGCGTATCCGTCGATTGAAGTATCTGCTTTAAATAAGCCTCTATGATGTCCGAAATATTGCTCACACAAGTCGCCTCCCTTCCTTTGACTTTGACTATCTTTGACTTTATTATATACATTTTGCAGGAGGAATGCAAAGCTCTACTTCCCTAGCATAGCCTCTAATAACAGAAAAAAACCCTTAAAAGGGTTTTAACTTTTCACTGTACTGACTGATCGGATATTTGTTAAGTTGGTTAATTCCTCAAAGAGTTCCATTTCATTAATAGCGTGACGTGTAGCCAGCTCTACATGCAGCATTTTTCCGTCATGATGATGGTTTCTCATCTTCATATTGGTTAGTGCCAGATGATGACGTTCGAGGATTTCCATGAGAGGCCCTACACTTTCATCTCTGTCCAGTTCAATATCCAAACAGTACGCTTTTTGCTTTTTGCTTGATAAAAACAGCTTTTCAAAATTATTCAGGAAGATAAGGATCAGCAGGATGATAATAGTAGTAAATACCGCTTCCATATACATTCCTGCCCCTATAACGAGTCCAAGTCCTGCTACGGTCCATACGGAAGCAGCTGTCGTAAGCCCTCGTACAGTCGTACCATTTACTAATATCGTTCCAGCTCCCAGGAAACCAATACCACTGATTACATAGGAAGGTATACGGGCGGGATCAAATTGGACGTAGTCATGCTCCTCACTAAAAGCCGTAAAACCATATAACGATAAGATCATCATCAGACAGGACCCGACGCCAACAAGGATATGCGTTCGCAAACCAGCATGGTGATTGCCCATTCCCCGTTCCATCCCAATAGCTCCTGAGAGGAATACTGCTATTATAATTTTCATCATTACAGTTAGAAATTGTTCATCAAAGTATTGCTCCATCTATGCTTCCCTTCTTTCTCTCTCTTTGCAGTATATGAATATCGACATATTAGTATGAAGTATTTATATTCCCCAATTCCCAGAAGTATAAAGCAAGACATACAAAAAGCTCCTGATAAGTTATAGAATAACTTATCAGGAGCTTTATTTTGCCTGGCAGCGTCCTACTCTCGCAGGGCGAACCCAACTACCATCGGCGCTGAAGAGCTTAACTGCTG
>NZ_JAWVPF010000011.1:0-58883 GCF_046592595.1 Terribacillus saccharophilus
CACAGGAACGGCTTTTTTATTATGTGGTTTGCAGTTTGCTTTCCACTCTGTCGACTTTTTGGAACTCTGTAAAGTCATACTTACGTTCAACGTAAATTTGATGCCATAGCATGAAGGCAAGTACAGTCCAAATTTTACGGCTGTAGTCTCCCTTGCCTTGACAATGTGCATCCAACAGATTCAAGATATAGTCTTTATGCAAAAGATGATCTGTTTGGCTTTCATGGATGAGTGTCTTCGCCCAGCCATTCAATTCGTTTTTCAGCCAGTGGCGCATTGGCACTGGGAAACCAAGTTTTTTACGATGTAAAACATGATCCGGTACAATGCCTTCTACCGCTTCGCGAAGCAGGCTCTTCGTTGTATTGTTTGCAATTTTAAGATCTTCCGGAATTTCACGAGCCACACGGAATACTTCTTTGTCCAAGAATGGTACGCGAAGTTCCAATGAATGCGCCATTGTCATCTTATCCGCTTTCAGAAGGATGTCACCGCGCATCCATGTATGAATGTCGATATACTGCATTTGATCGACAAGGGACTCGTTTTTCACGTTCTCATATAATGGAGCCGTGATCTGTTGGTAATGGATTGCTTCATTGTATGTTTTCAAAAGCTTTTGCTTGTCTGCATCCTCAAACATTTTAGCATTTCCGATATAACGATCTTTCAATGGCGTGGTTCCACGCTCAAGGAAGCTCTTACCCCGTACGCCTTCCGGCAATACTTTAGCTACTCTTGCAAGCAAAGCTTTGGCAGGACCAGGGATGCTGTCGAACATACGCAAGGATTCTGGCTCACGGTAAATGTTATAACCGCCGAATAGTTCATCAGAACCTTCTCCGGAAAGTACAACCGTTACATGTTTGCTAGCTTCTCTTGCCACAAAGTAAAGGGCCACAGCGGACGGATCAGCCAATGGATCATCCATATGCCACATGATTTTCGGAAGTTTTTCCAAATATTCTTCTGGTGTGATGATATGGGAATAGTTTTCTACGCCAAGTTTCTCAGCTGTTTCTTTCGCCACATCCACTTCGGAGAATCCTTCTCTTTCAAAACCGACAGAGAATGTCTTCAGATTCGGATTAAATTGCTTCGCAATAGCCACAATGATGCTGGAATCAATTCCGCCGGAAAGGAAGGAACCGACTGGTACATCACTTCGCATATGCTTGCTTACGGAATCATGAAGAACATCCTGGATACGTGTGATCCAAGCCTGCTTGTCCATGATCTTAGGTGAGAATGTCGCATGCCAGTAACGATGGAATTCCATCGGTTCATCTTCACGCTTCACGAAGTAATGACCAGGCTCTATCTTTTTGATACCCTCTGTCATCGTAAATGGCTCCGGTACATACTGGTAGCTCAAATAATGCTGCAGCGCTTCGGTATCGACTGTCTCTGATTCTTCCAGAAGTGTGATGCTCTTCTTCTCAGAAGCAAAGAAAATCTCTTCGTCCGTCTCTTTGTAGAAGAGCGGCTTGATGCCGAATGGATCACGTGCTCCGAAAAGTGTTTTCTTCTCCTTATCCCATAGCAAGATGCTGAACATACCGCGAAGCTCTTTAAATGCTTCCGTTCCGTATGTATGGTACATCGCAGCGATGACCTCGGTATCGGATTCTGTTTTGAACTCTGCGCCTTTTTTCAGCAATTCTTCACGAAGCTCTACATAGTTGTAGACTTCTCCGTTGAAGACCATCCAGATTTTTTCGTCGTCATAGCTTAATGGCTGAACACCAGCCTCGATATCAATAATACTCAAGCGGCGGAAACCGAATGATACATGTTCGTCATGGTAATATCCTTCATCATCCGGACCGCGGTGCGTAATGATGTTGTTCTGTTGTTTGAATTTATCCTTATCAGCTTGCGTTAGTTGTTTTACGTTCTTTCTAATTACGCCAATCAAACCACACATTTACTTATTAGCCTCTCTTTCATTACTTCTAGCCATTAATTATAGCATAAAACAATTCGGTTCTTGAAGGAAGATTATGGGCGCCGACACAAAAAAAGCAAGAGCGGAATTTCCACTCTTGCCTTTCAAGCAGATTATGCAAATGTATAGCTTTCCAGCTGTACTGCTTTGTCAGTCTGCTCCCAAGGGAAGTTTTTATCTGTACGTCCGAAGTGGCCATATGCAGCTGTATCTTTGTAGATAGGCTGACGCAGGTTCAGCATTTTGATGATGCCGGCAGGACGAAGGTCGAATAAATCGCGTACTGCTTTCACCAATGCTTCTTGTGATTGTTTTCCTGTTCCGAAAGTATCGATACTGATGGAAACTGGTTCTGCAACACCGATCGCATAAGCGAGCTGTACTTCACATTTCTCTGCAAGGCCTGCTGCAACGATGTTCTTTGCTACATAGCGTGCTGCATACGCGCCGGAACGGTCTACTTTTGTAGCATCTTTTCCACTGAACGCTCCGCCGCCGTGGCGGGCATAGCCGCCATAAGTATCAACGATGATTTTACGTCCAGTCAAGCCTGCATCACCTTGCGGGCCGCCGATAACGAATCGTCCAGTCGGGTTGATGATATACTTTGTTTTCTCGTCCAACAATTCAGCAGGAACGACAGGCTTGATAACAAGCTCTTTTAAATCAGCGTGAATCTGAGCTTGCTCCACTTCTGGATGGTGCTGCGTGGAGATGACAATCGTATCAATACGTACTGGCTGATCGTTTTCATCATATTCCACTGTTACTTGTGTTTTCCCATCCGGGCGCAAGTAATCCACAGTTTCATTTTTCCGTATGGTCGCCAATTGCTTGGATAGACGGTGTGCCAATGAAATTGGAAGCGGCATATATTCTGGTGTTTCATTGCTTGCATAACCAAACATCAAGCCTTGGTCACCTGCGCCTATTGCATCGATCTCTTCGTCCGTCATCAGCCCTTCACGAGCCTCCAGCGCTTGATCGACACCGCCTGCGATATCAGGAGATTGCTCATCGATTGCTGTCAATACAGCACACGTATCAGCATCAAAGCCATATTTCGCACGTGTATAACCGATTTCCTTGATTGTTTTACGTACGATGCTTTGGATATCCACATAAGCGCTTGTTGTGATTTCACCTGCAACAAGTACAAGACCAGTCGTAACAGTCGTTTCACAAGCAACACGGGCATTCGGATCCTTAGCTAAGATTTCATCTAATATAGCATCCGAGATCTGGTCACAGATTTTATCCGGATGGCCTTCAGTAACGGATTCTGAGGTAAATAATCGACGATTAGCAGTCATTCTGCCAAATCCCCCTTCAACTACGATTAATACGGAAGTTTTACTCTTTCCAAGTATGTTATTAAGAAACTTGATAATGGGTGAAGGTTGAAAGAGCACTCTCAATAGTATTGCTCTTTTTTTGATATTAAGCCGTTACATGAAAAAAACCTTCCATCATAACAGAAGGCTGGCTTATTCCCTCTCTTATCGTTCAAGGTATAACCTTGCTCAGGTTGAGCACCATTTCACAAATGTGACGGTTGCCGGGTTTCTTAGGGCCTGTCCCTCCGCCTACTCTGAATAAGAGTGTTTTCCGTTCGCAACTATGTTATCGGAACAGCCTCCAGAAGTCAACAAAATCGTGTAAATACCGACTGAATTCATCGGAATTATTCGCAGATTATCCTTCACTTATTGATTGCAATTTAAAATAGTATGTATTAATATTTTAATGTGTTATACTAATTTAAAACTCATTAGAAAAGGCGGGATCCAGATGCGAATGATGCACGCGTTAACAGCGCTAGAAGAAATGCGCTCCCAATCAAATGTAAGAAAAAACCTATCAGCGGCTCAGCTGACGGAGGCGGCATTGTCCCGCCAAGAAGCTCGTTTGACTAGGACTGGTGCTTTGCGGGCTGCTACCGGAAAATATACCGGCCGCTCTCCAAAGGATAAATTCATCGTCAAAGACGAGCTTTCTGAAAACAAAGTTGACTGGGGAAAAGTCAACCAGCCTATCAGTGAAGAAACTTTCGAACACTTATTAGGTAAAGTCGTCGACTATCTGCAGGCACAGGAAGAAGTATTCTCATTCCAAGGCTTTGCCGGAGCTGATGAACGCTACCATCTTCCAATACAAGTAATCAATGAATACGCTTGGCATAACCTATTTGCCCACCAGTTGTTCATCCGGCCGAACGAAGAGGAACTGGCTGCACATAAACCTGCATTCACTGTCATCTCTGCCCCTGGTGTAAAAGCAGATCCACTGGTTGATGGCACAAATTCGGAAGCATTTGTCATCGTCTCCTTCAAGCAGAGAGTAATCGTAATAGGCGGTACGGAATATGCCGGTGAAATGAAGAAATCCATCTTCTCCGTCATGAATTTCCTTTTGCCTCAGCAGGAAATCCTGCCGATGCACTGCTCTGCCAATGTTGGCCCCGATGGTGATTCAGCCCTCTTCTTCGGTTTATCCGGAACAGGTAAGACAACACTATCCGCCGATCCGAACAGACCTTTGATCGGGGATGACGAACATGGCTGGTCACCTGATGGCATCTTCAATATTGAAGGCGGCTGTTATGCTAAATGCATCAATCTTTCTGCTGAAAAAGAGCCGGAAATTCATGGCGCCATCAAATTCGGCACAATCCTTGAAAATGTAACTGTCGATGAAGCTGGTGTTTGCGATTATGAAGATGGTTCTGTTACAGAAAATACACGTGCAGCTTACCCGATTGATTACATCAAAGGCAGTCTTCCGAAGAGCTTAGCAGGACATCCAAAGACAATCGTCTTCCTGACAGCAGATGCAACTGGCGTTCTGCCTCCAATCAGCAAGCTGACAACCGAACAGGCAATGTATCATTTCCTTAGCGGTTATACGAGCAAGCTAGCTGGAACAGAACGCGGTATAACAGAACCGGAAGCTACTTTTTCTACATGCTTCGGTGCTCCATTCCTGCCACTGGCACCATCTGTATATGCTGAGATGCTCGGTGAAAAAATCAGTGAACACCAGGCAGAGGTGTATCTCGTCAATACCGGCTGGACAGGCGGAGATTATCACTCTGGATCTCGTATGAAGCTTGCCTTTACAAGATCTATGGTGCAGGCGGCTCTCAACGGAGAACTTCGTGATACAGAAACCACGCAAGATCCAATTTTTGGACTGCATGTTCCTGTCTCCATTCCAAATGTACCAGCTGAGCTTCTGATGCCGGAAAATGCATGGGAAGATAAAGCTGCCTATAAAGCGAAGGCACAAGAACTTGCAGTAAAATTCCATCAGAACTTCACAAAATTTGATTTCATTGATGATACAGTCCGCCAAGCAGGACCGCTATACAGATAAAAAGAACAGCCCCGAAGCTGAAATTAGCTTTTGGGGCTGTTCTTTTTTACATTGTCTTTTCAAACTTATCTATATGATGCAATGCACTGGGCAGCACCTTATCCTTCATCATGAAGCTGTATTCTGCATGCTGAGCAAGATGGGCAGGAAACTTTTCAACCAGTACTGGTCCATATGTTTCCAAGTAATTGGATTTCTTTTTCAGTTCCGAGATGATGGCATAATAAACATTCTTCACGATATGACCAGCCTTGCCAGCTACAAAGTACTGACCGACATACTTCAGCTGCTGCACGACACCGCCAGTCTCCTCCATTACTTCACGCAAAGCCGCATGCTCTGCCGTTTCACCTTTTTCCACCTTGCCGCCAGGGAACTCCAACCCCCGATCCTTATGACGTGTGAGCAGCCATTTGCTGCCGTATCGGCAAATCACCCACACATGCTTAGGCTGATCAGAAAATGGATGATCGGCAAAAGACATCTTCACTTCATTATTGTAGTAATCTCTGAACGTAATCATCTTCCCACTGCCTTCTTCACATCAAACCTACAAGTATTTGACTGCTGCGATCTTCCAGCCTCCGTCATACAAGAATTTGATCTCGATTGTATAGTTACCGTGCAAATCATCGGTATTGCTTTGTGTAATTGTAACATACTTATCGGAGTCTGTTTCTACTTTGTATGAATTATCCGGATTGAACCAAGCAGGTGTCTCGGTTGGCAGAATATACAGGCCATCTTCTTCCTCTGTGAAATAAAAATCGACGATCGGTCCGCTTACATCTCTTGTAGCCACTTCATCAAAACTTTCCAGCAATTCTTCCTTCGTATTATAATTTAAAACTTTGTAGTTTGTATCGATGTCTTGTGTGACTTTATCCATGAACGCAGCTGTCAGCTGTTCTATTTGTTCTTTAGTCAGTTCTGGCTGCTCTGCAGCCTCGTTTTTTTCAGCCTTCACATTTTCAGCCGTTACTGCAGATATATTGTCTGACTGGTATGATAGCGCGAATGTAAATGGGACTAGGAGCATGATGAGAGCAGCAATTGCTTTTTTCCAAGTGGGTTGAAGCATAAATAGTCCTCCTTATGTAGTCGTATTATAGGTATTCCTCATCTGTCCGCTTTTAAAACCCCGAAAACTTGTAGGATTTTCATACTGTTTGTCGGTTTCTGACATGTCACTGTTCATTTAATTGCACAAAACGTTTCCAATTATTTTTCTTCCGAGAGTAAATATGACTGCGCGTTTAATTTGTAAAATAAAGGGAAATAAGCATATGAATTACAATGGCTTGATGAAGAAATACATACAACATGTTGCACTTAATCTCCTTTCTGATATCCAGCCAACAAAAATAATATTGGAGGGTCACCACCGAAAGGATCCTGCTGCCTCCATTATATGACTGCGTATTTAGGACGGCAGGCAATGAAGTCTGAGAGAAATCTTCTATGTAGGGATGTGATAGTGGCGCATAATTCCTTCTCCCAACACCTCTAGTTCTGATGTCTCATTTTTTTCTGGGTATTATGCTTCTCTTTTGTAAACATTTTCAAAAAAGTCGTAGTAACTTCTTACTGAATGTAGAAATTTGTAAGAAATTGTGATGCAACTTCATGTAGAATACGTAATGAATTGATAAGCTTTCCAGACGGACTAATTTTTGACATCGATAGTAATAAGACATACTCCGTTAGTAATAAGGTAACGGGGTCCGTGAAAAGCAAATTATTTTGGAGGGATTAGATGAAATCAGTAAAACACCTTGGCTGGTTAGTACTAGCACTGGCACTATTCTTAACGGGATGCGGAACAGACAGCGCTTCTAAAGAAGCTGAAGGAAATGAAAAACAAGGTCCAACGCCAGAAGAGATTCTGCAAAAATCCGCTGAAGCCAATGAAAATTTGAATAGCTATGATATGGATATGACAATGGATATGGACGTTAAAGCTTCGGGAGTGGATCAAACCATGACTACAACCGCTGACGGTACTATAGTGATGGATCCACTTTCCTCAAAACTCAGCATGGAATCCATGGGACAGCAGTTCGATATGTATATTAAGGATAATATGATTTATATGTATGAACCAGCTTCCGATATGTGGATGAAGATGGATGCTGAATCAGAAATTGGCGCATCATTAGGAACCGATCAAGTTTCACAGCCTTTGGATGAACAAATGCAGCAAGTCAAGGACCTCGCGGAAAGTATCAAAGTATCCGAGACCGACTCTGAGTATGTACTTGATGTTGTAGTGGCAGAAGATAAAATGATGAGCTTTATGGAAGAGCAGATGGGCGCAGCAGGAGAAAGCCTCGAAAGCATGGGCAACTTTACTTTCGATAAGTTCAACTACACAGTCACCATCGACAAAGAGACAAATTATCCGAAAAATATTAAATTGGATATGGTCATGAATATGGAAGAAGCTGGTGAAGAAGCAACCGTCAATGCATTGATGGATATGAACTATGAGAACTATAACGCAACAGACAGCATCGAAATTCCAGCTGAAGCAGAAAGTGCAGTAGACATCTCTGATCAAGCAGCTGCAGCTTACTAAAAAAAGAAAGGCACCAGGATAACCTGGTGCCTTTTTGCTTAGATATTATATTTCACATCTGCATCTTTCTCGAGCTCGTCCACTTTTTCAAGCATGACTGTCTGCAGGTTTTGCTGTTCCATAGTTGCTTTCAACTGATCTTTGATGTCATCGTATTTCGGCAGGCTGTCTTCTTGTTCACTTTCCTTCGCCTGTTTTTCCATCTCTTCGTAATATGTCTTCATATCGTCTTCTGTCACTTCTTTCGGAGACAGCTCATTATCGACATATTTCGTAACTAGCAAGCCTTCTTTCAGCTGCTGCTTGTACTCATCTTCTGTAGAACCTGTGGCTTCCAATGCCTGTTTGAATTGGTCTTCATCTTCAAACTGCTCTTTAGCGGATTTCAATTCTTCATCTACTTCTTTATCAGTAACCTCGTAGTCTTTATTCTCCGCTTCTTGTAAAAGCAGTTCATTTCCTACAAGACTTTTCAACACTTGATCCTTTAATTCTTTTGCGGCATCATCCGTTGTCGGATCAGATCCGCTTGCTTGTGATTGCTGCTGAGCAGAGGATAGAAGTGAGTTGTACTCTTCGCCTTTGATCTCGGAGCCATTGACAGTAGCTACTGTCTCATCGGGATCTACTTGCTGTTCCTTCATCTTCTTCTGCATTTCTTCCATTTGTTTTTGCGCTTCTTCCTGGTCAGCTGTGGAAGCATTGTCAGATGATTTATCCTCATCATTCCCGCATGCAGCCAATACAATAGCTAGTACCAGCATCAAGCATAGGGTTGTAATACGTTTCATAAAATAGAAACCCCTCTCTTCGTGTATGGTTACGAATGTAACATCTATTAGCAGTCAACTCAAGTATACCACGTATTTTTAGTAGAAAAGTAAGAGAAAGGCGCCCAAGTAAGGGGCGCCTTTCTTATGCATACCGCTTTTTGCGATCTTTATGATCTTTAACTACCAGAGCTGCGTGAACGGCTCCCGGTACGAAGAACATCAGCGTCAAAACTAGATTCAGTAATGCTTTGAATGGTTTACCGGTGAACAATACGGCTACAGGCGGCAATAGAATCGCCAATAGGTACATCAACATAGGTATTCCTCCTCCAGGCTGCATTACTTTAGAAATACCCTTATCTGCTCCATTTGACACCTATTTACCGGCAGATACCTCTTTGGAAACATGAAGCAAGTATTCCATATCTACGTCAACCCCGATACCTGGCCCATCCGGTACTTGGATGCTGCCTTGTTCCACTCGCAAAGGCTTGATCAGCAAGTCCCGGTCGAAATACCGGTCAGATCCAGACAAATCACCAGGAATTGAAAAACCAGGCAAGGAAGCGAGCGCCAGATTATGTGCCTTTGATATACCTGTTTCCACCATTCCGCCGCACCAAACAGCTAAACCCGCTTGCTGGCATAAATCATGGATTCGGATAGCTTCCGTCAAGCCTCCTACCCTTCCAATCTTGATATTGATGGTTTGGCATGAACCTAACTCAAGAGCCTGCCAGGCATCCGAAAAGCTCTCTACTGACTCATCAAGACAAATTGGTGTGTTCATGCTCTGCTGCAAACGATGATGCAAGACAATATCTCCTGGAAGAAACGGCTGTTCAATCATCTGCAGGTCCAAGTTGTCCAGTTCGGCAAGAAGAGGAATATCCTTCTCCTCGTACATGCCATTCCCGTCAATCATGAGCGGTAATTCAGGATCGATCGATTTAACGAGCTCAATGGCCTTTCGCTCGTTATATTTTGTCACTTTCAGCTTGGCACGCTCAAAGCCCTGGTTGCGGATCATCGTAATTGTCTGCTCTAGATCATCAGATAGACTGATGACTGCTCCTGCTTTCGCTTTTGACCTTGTACCGCCAATACAAGCAGCAAGGCTTTTACCCTGCTGCTTCGCGTGTAAATCCCATAACGCCCCTTCAACAGCAGCCTTGGCCATTTGGTTGCCGACGATACCGGAAAACAGCTGGGGAACTTCTGCAGGATGATTTAACTTTTTGGCAAGTAAAAGCGGAAGCAATGTTTCCTGCAGCAGAATCCAGCTGGATGCAACTGTTTCACTCGTATAAAAAGGAACAGCAAAAGCCACTCCTTCTCCAAATCCAGTACGCCCATCTTTATCCTGCAGCTCGACAATGATCCCTTCTCTTTCGTTCAACGCACCAGCATGGGTCGTGAAAGGCTGTTTTAGGGGCAGTGTGTATCGGAATAGACGATAGCTTCTCAGTTCCATCACGCACTTCCCTCATCAAGCAGCTGCTGCAGCTTATAGCGCATCAGTTTATTGCTCGCATTTCGCGGAAGCTCTGCCACAAAGCGCCAGTCTTTTGGAATCTTATAACGCGCCAGTCTTTCCTGGCAATACGCTTGTAATTCTTCAACACCAACTTCTGTACTTTTCACAAGGAACGCTATAGGTACGGCTCCCCATTTTGTATCAGCTTTTCCGATGACAGCTGCCTCTTTTATAGCTGGATGACTCGTCAATACCCCTTCCACTTCAGCAGGATAGATATTTTCACCACCAGAAATGATCAGATCCTTCCTTCGGTCAAGCACATACAAGTAACCATCTTTATCTGTGTAACCAATATCCCCTGTCGCAAGCCATCCTTCTCGGAACGCTCCGTCGGTTGCGTCCGGATTCCGATAGTATCCCTTGGTGATCATCGGGCCTTTCACTTGAATCTCCCCGGGCTCCTTCGGCTTCGCCAATCCAGTTTCAGTCATGATGCGCAGCTGGGCAGGAACGAGAGCTTTTCCGGCAGATCCAAGCTTGCGAATACTATCCTCAGGGCTTAATGTCACGATTTGCGACGCAGTTTCGGTCATCCCATACGATTGGAACACAGGTATCGCACGTGCTTTTGACTCCTCAAGCAAATGGAGCGGAGCTGGTCCTCCCCCTAAAAGCATGCATCGAAATGTATCAGGATACGTGACGCCATCCTCATCTTGCAGCTGCAACAAGCGCTGAAGCATAACCGTCACAACAGAGACGATTGTCACGCCACGCTCTATGATCGCTGTCTGGACAGTTTTTTCATCGAAGCTCTCTGTCACATATAATGGCATCCCGTAAATGGCGCTTTTGAAGATGGTTGATAATCCGCCAACATGGAACATCGGCAGAGGCGAAAGCCATTTATCTTCCTGGGAAAGGCCGAGATTCAAAGCAGAACCAATCGCACTCCACCAGTGGTTGCCGTACGTATGCTCGACACCTTTCGGATTGCCTGTTGTGCCGGAAGTATAAATGATACTGAACACATCATCTAACCGAAGCTCTGCGCAGCGTGTATACTCCTTTTCAGGCTGGTCGTGCAACATATCGATCGCCCGTGATGGAACACCAATATCTTCAGCCTGGTTTTCGAATCTTGCCGCTGTGAGCAGTAAATCCGCTTCACTATCCTGGAGCTGGAACGACCATTCCGATGCTGTCAATCTCGTATTAAGCAGGATCAATGTTGCTCCGATATAACTTAGTGCATGGATAAGCATCACCATCTCCACACTGTTGTGAGACAGCACTGCGATCCGTGATCCTTGCTTGACACCTAGCGAAGAAAGCTTTCGAGCACGGAGATCGACTGCCTTGTGCAGTTCACCGAATGTAATTGTCGTTCCCTCCGGCGTCTCCAAAGCTAGGCGGTCCGGACTGAGATCGGCCTGCTTCTGCAGCCAATGCGGGATGATTTCTGTCATGTTGCATCCATTCCTTTCTGTCATAAAGAAGAACCTTTGCAATATGCTGCAAAGGTTCTTCTGGGTATCTATTAAGGGAAACGCGGGAATTTTTTGAAGTCAGGTGTGCGTTTTTCTTTAAACGCATCGCGGCCTTCCTTCGCTTCATCCGTTGTATAGTAAAGCAATGTCGCGTCTCCGCCCATTTGCTGCAAACCAGCAAGTCCATCTGTATCTGCATTAAGAGAAGCTTTCAAGAAACGCAATGCTGTCGGAGACATGGAAAGCATCTCTTCACACCATTTAACTGTTTCTGCTTCCAGTTGATCCAATGGAACAACTGTGTTGACCAAGCCCATATCCAATGCTTCCTGTGCATTGTACTGACGGCATAGGAACCAAATTTCGCGCGCTTTCTTCTGACCGATATTGCGCGCAAGAAGACCAGCACCGTATCCAGCATCAAAGCTTCCGACACGAGGACCTGTCTGTCCAAAGATTGCGTTATCAGCAGCGATAGTCAAGTCACAGACTACATGGAGAACATGTCCGCCGCCAATTGCGTAACCAGACACTTCTGCAACAACTGGTTTCGGAATAACACGGATCAAGCGCTGTAAATCAAGTACGTTCAAGCGAGGGATTTGATCTTCTCCCACATAACCGCCATGACCGCGTACTTTTTGGTCTCCGCCTGAACAGAATGCTTTATCGCCGACACCGGCAAGTACGATAACGCCGATGTTAGAGTCATCACGAGCGTATGTAAACGCATCGATCAGTTCATTTACCGTTTGCGGACGGAACGCATTGCGAACTTCCGGACGGTTGATCGAAATTTTTGCGATCTGATTGTATTCTTCGTACAAAATGTCTTCGTACGTACGGGTAGCTTCCCATGTAATTGCCATTATGATTCCTCCAATATATCCGCTTCATTATGAAGCAAGTATCTTCTTACTATTTTATCAAAGATTCGCGGTTGTTCAACATGGACGCAATGACCGGCCGCTGCAACAATGTGCAAATCTGCTGCAGGCAGCCTTTTTTCCATCTCCTGATTGATTCCGACGAATTTATGATCCATTGATCCAGCAACCAATACGACTGATTTATCCAAATAGGATAGCTTGTCCCAGCAGGAGTCTTGCTGGCCTGTTCCCATAGTCCGGAGTGACCTCGCAAGACCGGTTGCTTGCTGTGATAAGCGTTCTTCCCGAATGCTCAGCCGTGTTGGTTCAGGCAAGTTTTTTTGTGTGTCAAACAGCGGGATATTTTCCCAAAAGTCCACAAACTGCACCAAACCATCCGTTTCGAGCCGGCTGGCCAGATGTTCGTCCTGCTTTTGCCTGGCCAGCCTTTCCTCTTCTGTACGCAGCCCTGGTGATGCACTTTCCAGCAGCAGCCCACTTACTCTGTCAGGATAGCGGGTGGCAAATGAAAGAGCCGCCCTGCCTCCCATTGAATACCCAAGCAGCTTAACAGCAGCAATTCCTTGCTGGTTTAGAAAAACCGCCACATCATCTGTAAATCGATCCATTGTCAGGTCATCCTGAATTTCTGTCTGACCATGACCTGGCATATCCATAGCAATCACGTGATGCGTCTCACTCCATGACTCTAAGAATGGCAGCCATGTTTGATGCGTGCCAGTAAATCCATGAAACAGTAAAAGTGTATCTGACGCTGAATCACTGCCGCTTTCGATAAAGTGAAAATCAGGCATGATCAGCATCCAAATAATCCAGCAGCAGCTTTTCGGCATTCTGCCATTTTTCACGGTGCCAGCGGACATTGGCATCCCGCTCGGTTCGCACCTCAATAATATGCATTCCCTTTTTTTTATAGCTTTCCTGCAGAGCATCTGAAAATGCTGCTCGATCCTCTGCCAATGTATAAGGCAGTTGGTACAGACCGGCTGTGTGTGCAAAATCCAGGTTCGTAGGTGTACCGAAAAGCGCTTCGAAATGGGCCGCCTCCTGCGCTTGCGGCAAGAAGGAGAAGATGCCTCCGCCATTGTTGTTGATCACAACAATAGTGAGATCGAGACCGTAATTACGACCTAGCATCAATCCATTCATATCATGATAGAAGGAAAGATCCCCGATAACGAGTGTCGTGCGTTTCCCGCTGGCCGCAACACCAAGTGCAGTAGAAACAACACCATCGATTCCATTAGTTCCGCGGTTGCACCATGGCTGTATTCCTTTATCAGTTGCAAAGAAGAAGCTGTCCAAATCACGGATCGGCATACTATTGCCAACGAACACATGACTGTCCTCCGGCGTTTCGCGAAGCATGTCCTGTACAGCTATTCCCTCTGTAAGGTCCTTGTTATCCATACCATCATGCAGTGCTTCTTGTGCAATCCGGTTCATTTCCTGCCATGTTGGCAGCCATGTCCCTCTTTCCGGCACAGGAATCGATGCCAACGCCTCGCATAGCTTAGCCGGATCAGCATAGATAAATTGCGTGTCCACTCCAACCGGTTCACGGTAGCCTGCGTGTTTCTCCACGACAATATGATTGCTGCCGGTATATTCTTTCATCAAAAAGAGATACGGCTTCGAAACAGGCATGGCGCCGAACCGGATAATGAGGTCAGGCTGCAGTTTCGCTCGTACAGCTTCCGATTTCAGAATCGTATCGTATGTTTCGATGATAACATCCTTTGCATGCGCGCCGCTTCGTAATTGGGATAGCGGATCTGCCAATATTGGCAGCTGCCACTTTTCAGCAAAGCGAACGACAGCATCGGCAAGATCCTTGTCTTCCTGGGGACCGACTACCACCAAGCCTTTACTGGAGGTTTCCAGCATTTCAGCAAGCTGCGATACAGGTTCTTCTCCCAATTGTGCTGTACCATACAAAGCAGGCTTTACAGCTGTTTCTCCTGAGGACCATATGTTCTCAATCGTAAAGTCAGGCGTAAGCGGCTCGCGGAACGGAAAATTAAGATGCACCGGCCCTGGATTTCCTTCCAGCGCCTGCTGCATCGCCCTGCCAGCTTGCTGCTGTACATACCGCAGCGCTGCCGGATTCGCTTCCGGAAGCATCATCTCATGGAACCATTTGACGAAGCCGCCGTACATCTGAATTTGATTGATGGCCTGAGGCGCACCTACATCCCGCAGTTCATGCGGCCGATCGGCTGTTAAAAGAATCAAAGGAATACGGCTGTAAAAAGCCTCGACAACAGCAGGCATATAGTTCGCTGCTGCTGTTCCCGACGTGCATACAAGCGCTACCGGCTTTTGGCTTTCTTTCGCAAGACCGAGCGCGAAGAATGCAGCAGAACGCTCATCCAGATTCACCCATTGTTTCATTTGCGGATGCTCCGTCATCACAAGGGCTAAAGGAGTGGAACGAGATCCAGGTGAAATAACTACTTGCTCCACACCATTTCGCCAGAGTGCATCCACAAAATGTCCGACATATTTGGTCAATGTTTCAATATGACTCATTCTGATACCTCCAAAGCTTCCAGCATGGGACGGAATTTAATTGCCGTTTCTTCGAATTCCATATCCGGATCCGAGTCCTTCACGACACCGCAGCCTGCAAATAACACAGCTTGCTTCCCATCCAACAGACCAGAACGGATGGCCACGGCAGTATCTCCATTACGATAGCTGTCCATCCAGCCTACGGGCGCACCGTACCAGCCTCGTTCCAGCGGTTCTTTTTTTTCAATGAAATCCAATGCTTCCTGCTTAGGCAGACCACCCAGCGCAGGTGTTGGATGCAGCTCCTGCACAATCTGCTGCAGCGATGCTCCTGGAAGAAGTGTAGCAGATACCGGCGTATACAAGTGCTGAAGCTGACGTAATTTCAATAGCTGCGGTCCATCCGGCAAACGCAGATCCTTGCTGTATTTCCTGATTACACCGGTAATCATCTTTACAACGTACTGGTGTTCTTCACGATTTTTACTATCTTGAAGCAACGCGTCTCCGATCGATTCATCGTCTAGCTCGTTCTTTCCGCGCGGAGCGGTTCCTGCAACGCAGCTTGTATGCAACGTACCGGACTCAACACGCACGAGACGCTCAGGCGTTGCCCCAACGAAGCATGCCGAACCATTTTCCACGGCGAAAACAAAACTGTCCTTTTGGGTGTTCCGTAAATTCCGAAGCACACCAGCTGCTTGAAGCTTTTCTTTAAACTCTAGTTTCATTCCCCTTGCCAGTACAACTTTATCCAAATCAGTCGATTTTATTGTGTCTGTTGCTTCTTTTACTAATCGCTTCCACGCCAGCGGCTCCAGCTCTTCCTTCCCAACGAGTCTTGTCTGCAAAGCTGGAAGAGTTTGTTCTGAGAATAGCTGCTCCAGCTGCCCGTTTACACTAGTGATTTGACTCTCGATATTTGAGCTGTCCACTAACTGATTGATTGTTACATAATATTCTTTCTCCGTTTTGGTCAAAGTAAAAGCAGGTATGCGATATTGTGTATCAGGAAAGTCCTGCCATAGTTCGCGCCTGCGCTCCTGCTGAAAGTTCATCCCACTGAATGCAACAGGCCCTGTACCAGCTATTCCAGAAAGATTGTGAACAACTGCACTTTCTATAACATGCTCCCATTCATCAGCAGTACGCATATCCAATATTGCTGGTCCTGCACCAACCAAGCAAAAATCATCTTTTTGGCTGTACCAGAAATGGCGGTTTCCTTTCAGAGAAGAACCATTGGCAAAGAAACGGAGAGGATCTATCTCTCCAACTTTCTCTGTCCAGCTCACCAGTATTTGCTCTTGCTGCTCACTAGCAGCTTTACGAAGAAAAGACTCGAAATCTGTCTTATATTGTTGAATCATATTTTCCGACCTCCACATTACTGCAAGGACAATTAAAGTTCGTTTACGTTCATTTTCTGATGTCCTTCCCTATTCTATTCCCTTTTCCACCGATAAACAAGGAGTAGCACTTGATAACTTATTTTAAGTAAGCAATTTACGTTGACATGCTATCTTTGTTTCCCTAAAATTAATATGATATAATGCCCTGCATTTTTAAGGAGAGAAAGTATTATGCAATCTATCGGAAACGATAATGTGCGACAAGCACTTAATGAGCGCGAAGGGTTTCAAATTTGGTGGCGCCTCATGCGTCCCCATACGTTGACAGCTTCTTTCGTGCCTGTCTTTATAGGAACGATGCTCGCAGCATTGGATGGCAAAATCAACTGGCTGCTTTTCGGAGCTATGCTTCTTGCTTGTATGCTGATTCAATGTGCGACGAATATGTTCAATGAGTATTATGATTTTGTCCGCGGACTGGATAATGAGCAGTCTGTCGGAATCGGCGGTACAATCGTACGAGACGGTATCAAGCCGAAAACCGTTTTGTCACTTGCGCTGACGTTCTATGCGATCAGCATGCTGTTAGGTGTTTATATTTGCATGGAATCCAGCTGGTATATCGCATTAATCGGACTGGCATGTATGCTTTGCGGTTATTTGTATACAGGAGGTCCTTATCCGATTTCCTACACACCTTTTGGTGAGCTGACTTCTGGCGTTTTCATGGGTGCTATCATCATTTGCATCACATATTACATCCAGACATTGACACTGACTGGTAATGTCGTTTTGATCAGTATACCCGTCACAATTTTCATTGCGTGTATCAATTTCGCCAATAACCTTCGGGACCATGATGGTGATAAAGTTAACGGCAGACGAACAGTGGCTATTCTGCTTGGCCGTAAAAAAGGTGTTACATTCCTTGGTATTTGTTTCATTGTCAGCTATGTCATTACTGCTGTATTCATTGCTGTAGGATTACTTCCAATTTGGGCTGTCATCACATTTTTGAGCATTAAGAAAGCTCGTGATGCTTACCGTGGTTTCATTGGCAAGACAATGCCGCTTGAGATGATGCCTGCGATGAAGGCAACAGGACAAACGAATACGATTTATGGTCTATTGCTTGTGATTGCTTTATTGATCCAGCAATTCGCACCACTTTCATTCTAATTTAGAAGCGGGCATCCAGCCCGCTTTTTTATATAGGTTTAATACGTACTGGTACGGGAAATACATTACATACAGAAAGCAGGTTACTAATATGAACTTCTCAGATACATTAATGGAACAGCTGCAAATGCGGGTGGTCAAAGCAGATAAGGATCAGGTTGTAATGGAGATGCCCGTCGGACCGCATAACCGGCAGCCAATGGGTTTCTTGCACGGAGGTGCCAGTGTAGCTCTGGCAGAGACAGCAGCAAGTATCGGCGGCAATCTGCATGCAGATCCTGCAACTCAGGCTGTATTTGGCCTTGAGATCAATGCTAACCATATTCGCAGTGTTCGAACTGGTATTGTAACTGCGGTCGCTTCCCCGATCCATATTGGAAAATCGACGATGGTTTGGCAGGTGACCATTTCGGACGAAAACGAGGACCTGCTCTCTATCGCCCGCTGTACGCTGGCTGTGAAAACGAGAAGGCAATAAAGGAGATGGATGGAACATGGATAAAAATAAATTGGATTATTTCCGCAATCAATTGCTTGCAATGAAGGAAGAAGCTGAGGAACAAATCAAAGGAAACGATAGTTATAACAGCGCTAAAGAATTTCCTAATGATAGCGTCGGGGAGCTTTCAACGATTGTTAATCATCCAGGAGATCTTGGAACAGAAATGCATGATCGCGAGACAGCCGAAACATTAAAGGAAGCTGCACGTGAACGACTTCGCGATATCGAGGATGCACTGGATAGAATCGAAGAAGGCACTTATGGAGTGAGCGAGAAATCCGGCGAACCTATTCCAGAGGAGCGTTTGAAGGCTGAACCTACTGCACGTCTGCTTGTAGAGGAACAAGCTCAAGTAGAAGAAGCAAGAAGAGCCTAAAAAAGGACATAAGAAAAGGCACCCTCGCAGGGTGCCTTTGTTAATTGCGGCGTGTAAAGCCATGTGGCCACATCCACACGTGTCTAAGACGCGCTTTACCGACTTATGCAATTCAGCTCATCGCTAGACTATTGTAGCATGGACTATCCTGTATTGCAACAACTGTTTTTCGGACATAAAAAAGCTCCCGAATCGGGAGCTTTTTTATGCTGCTGCTGATCTTTTACGTTTTGCAAACCACGGTTTCAGTTTTGCAAACAGTGGTACAAAGACGATTGCTATGATGATCCCCTTCAATAGGTTGAATGGCAGGATACCTGCAATGACTGCAGCCCATTTCGCATCAGCGCTCATGACAGGAGAGCCTAGGAAGATACTATATAGCGGCAGGACAACAAAGTAATTCAGTACACCCATTCCGACTGCCATGGCAACCGTACCTGTAGCCAAACCTGAAACGAGTGTTTTTTTGCTTGCTTTAAATTTATGATAAAAGTATGCAACTGGCATTACGAAAAGCATGCCTGCCAGGAAATTCGCCACGACACCTACCGGGTCACCAGCTCCTGTAAAGATAAGGTATAATAAGTTCTTGATTGCTTCGACAGCAACACCTGCAAGCGGTGAAAACAGCAGTGCTGCGATCAATACCGGAATCTCACTGAAGTCAATCTTCAAGTAAGGCGGCAGGAATGGAAGCGGGAAATTCAGCAGCATAAGCACCATGCTGATCGCACCCAGTAAAGCGAAAGTGATTGATTTAGTTAACTTGGATGAACGCATTATCGTTCTCCTCCTTCATCTGTTTATCGATTCTAACTCTTGATGAAGGGGAAGCTGCCTATCTACGTTAAAAAGCCCCGGAGCATAATGCTCTGGGGCTTGGAATATACGCAAATAAGCATGAAGATGTTAAACATACGGCTATCGTATGGAAACAAGGATAGCCAGTTCGGCATCCCTCTTCTGCTTCGTATCTTCTCCCATCCAGACTTTCACTGTCGGTCCCGGACTTGCACCGGATCAGCCGCAGAACAAAGTTCTGCGGGTCACGGACTTCAGCATGTTTCCTGCTGTCACCGTCGGTCGGGAATTGCACCCTGCCCCGAAGATAGAATCGATTTAGTTTTGTTATTATATTATAACTGCTTTCTTCGCATTTGCAACCCCTATGCTCACAGATCCAATGGATTCAAGCTTTCTCCACCTGTCAGGTTTGTCAGGAATTTTACCAAAAGATCTATCTCCTGCTGGATGACCTGCAGACTGACTGTTTCTACTGGAGAGTGCATATAGCGGAGCGGCAAGGATACGAGTGCTGTCGAGACACCTTTACCAGAATAGCGCATCTTATCTGCGTCCGTACCAGTTATGCGCGGTGTCAGTTCATATTGCAGCGGAATATCTAATTCCTTTGCGGCTTGCTCCAGCAAGAGATTCGCTTTACGGTTGATCGGAGCACCTTTAGCCAGTACAGGACCTCCGTCCAAGCTCACATCCACCACTTTCCGTCTGTTGACTCCTGGATGGTCGGTAGCAAATGTAACATCACAAGCAATCGCTAAATCCGGCTGAATACCAGCTGCTGCGAAGTACGCACCACCCATATTCGTTTCTTCATTCACTGTACTCACTGCATAAATACCAACATTGACGTTCTCTTTATTTAACCGGCGGACAATTTCCCCTACAATGAATGAACCTGTGCGGTTATCCAAACCTCGTCCAGTCACATAACGATCCATCAGCACCGATGGCTGCCGCTGGTAAACTATCAGGTCACCTACTTGCACATATTGCTCCATTTCCTGTTTGGACTTTGCTCCGCAATCAATATACAGATCCGGCAGCTCAAAGTCTCCTTTCACTCCTCCAAGGTGCATCGCATTCACACCTACCACACCCGGAATCGTCTTGTTATAACCGATGACCTGTACGGTCATACCCAATGCAGCTTTCGCATTGAACCGTCCCATTTCATCTATCCGCAAGAAGCCATTTTCATCAATTCCTGTGACAACCATTGCAATTTCATCACAATGCCCAGCAAGCAGGACTTTGAATTCCGCATCCGGATTTATAACTGCAATAGCATTACCCGACACATCTGTACGCATCTCATCAGCGTACGGAGCGTATTCCTTCATCCACTTTTTTTGTATGTCCATCTCATAGCTGGACGGAGATGCCGTCCGCAGCAATTCCATTAAAAAATCCTGATTATCTAGTTGCATATCTATTCCGCCTTTTTATGTAGTCTCCTATCACTGTAGCATAATCAGAGGCTTATTTGTTTAGTTTATCCTACCGCTCGGGTAAACTAAACATCAGAAAGGATGAGACATATGACGACATTGAATGAATGGTTTGAAAAAGGAATAAATATCGATGCTTATTTGGACTCCATGCAAACACATAAAGAAAACACGATGCATATCTATGACCACTACGAGCTTCCAGCAGATACGGCATTTTTCAATACTCTGCGTACACAAAAATTGCGTGCAATCGTTCTGACAGAAGACTGGTGCGGAGATGCCATGCTGAATCTGCCGATTTTTTATCACATCGCACAGGCTGGAGCAATTGATGTGCGCATCCTTCGCCGTGATGAGAACCTGGAGCTGATGGATCAATACCTTACTAATGGGAAAAGCCGCTCCATTCCAATCATTATCTTTATCAACCAAAATGGCGATGAAGTTGCAAAATGGGGTCCACGTGCTCCTGAACTGCAAGTGTATATCGACGAATCCTTCAGCAGCCTGCCAGATAAGGATGCACCTGAATACGAGGAAAAACGCAGCCAGATGCTCACTTTCATCACAAAATCCTATCGTGACAATACAGACTTCTGGAAGCGCGTCTATGCAAGCCTGAAAAGAGGCCTTGAAGAAGCATAAAAACATCCATTATGGATGTTTTTTTGTTTGTGTATTTTTCATATATATTGGCGCTCTATTTCTGCTGCCAGATTGCTGCCTGGGCCATATTCAAGCAGCTTAAAATATGGTCTCAATTTGGCTAGTTGGTTTGCTCGCTGCAATATAGCCTCTTTACCAGCAGCATCATAGTTACACAGGACTCGGTTCAAGAAATCTGTACTTATCTGACCAATCCCGACAAAATCGATGGCTGGATCACCGACGTGCATATCACTGAAATCAATGATACCAACTTGGCAGGTCGATTCTTCCCATAAAATGTGCTCTGAACGCAAATCGCCATGGACAAAGGCGGTACAAATCGGCTGCAGTTCATGAAACAATCTTTCCGTGTGATAGATGGCAGAATCAGATAAGTCCGGATAAAAACACCTTACCCTATCAAGCAGCAAATCATAATATGTACTGTCTCGTTTCAGTAACGCGTAACTGGAAGCGTCCAATTGGTGGAGCTTTGAAAGAAAAGCACCTAGCTGGTTCGCGGCAGTTTCAAGAATCACATCTGACATGTTTGCAGAAATCGGCTGTCCTGGTATATATGGATAAAGCATTGCTTCGTTGCCCTCTGGCGTTGTACAGATGGTAGGTGCAGGCAGCGCAATGTTTGTTTTGACCTGTAATGCTCTGAGCAGCTTCTTCTCATCCTGGTTTATTGCGGCACCCTTTTTTGGCACCCGCAAAACCCAGCTGTCATTCAGGACATACACATCGTGATCCCAGCCTGTATCAATAGTTTCAACGCTCCTGATAGGTTCCTGCACGTATCCTTCGAGCCATTCTGCCCACGTTTTATCCAACCCTATTCCCTCCTGTTCGTTTAAAGCTTGTGAATATACATATACTAACCAAAAAATGTGGAGGGATAGCATGCTCACACAGTTTCTGCGACGTTTCTATTTTCGTCTGCCCGTACTAGTACGTCTTTTTTCCACTGTGCTTATTGTGATGGTGGTATTCGGTATATGCATGCGCCACATAGAACCGAAGCAATTCCCAACTTATTTTGACGGTATTTGGTGGGCATTCGTGACTGCTTCCACAGTCGGCTACGGAGATTTAATTCCAGAAACATTGTACGGCAAGATTCTTGCAATATTCCTTATCATATCTGGAGCTGGTCTTGTTACCTTTTCTTTGACTACAATTGCTGCCGGAACTGTAAAGTACGCCCAAGATCTTTCCAAAGGACTTACCGAATTTAAAGGACGTAATCATATCATCCTTATCGGCTGGAATGAACGTGCCAGGACACTGCTTGAGAAACTGAAAGAAAAACATCCGGAGCAGCCTGTCGTCTTAATCGATCAGACGCTGACAATGCTCCCCTATAGAGAACATGCTTTACACTTCATTCGCGGTGACGCATCCGAAGATAAGACACTTCAAAAAGCGAATATCCAGCATGCAAAAACAGCGATCATTACCGCCAACGCCGGCAAAAACGAAAAACAAATCGATTACACAACGGTTTTGACAGCGATTGCCTTACGCGGGAACAACCCAACACTCCATATCGTGGCGGAAATACTGACGCATAGTCAAAAGGAAAACCTCCGCCGTGCGGGTGCAGATGTTGTCATCCGATCAAATGATTTTGTAAGTACATTATTTTTTCACGAGATGTATCACAAAGAAAAGAAAAATCATTTGGAATTGCTGCTCCATTTCCTGAGAGAACAAGAGATCCGAATCATGTCTATACCCAATGAACTGGTTGGTAAAAGTTTTTTTGAAGCCAGCCGTTATTTTGCGCGCAAGGAAAAGACAGCAATCGGTTATATGCGAGGAGAAGACATGGATATGAGCCCAGACTTCCAGGAACTGATGCACCAGGGGGACTGTATCATTACCCTGCAGCATATAGATTAAAAAAATCCCTTCCTGCCATTAAGGCTCAGAAGGGATTTTTTATTATAGCCTTTTTTCAAGTTTTGCTTTTTCTTCTTCATAACCAGGCTTTCCAAGCAATGCAAACATGTTCTTCTTATATGCTTCCACTCCTGGCTGATCAAACGGATTTACACCAAGCAAGTATCCGCTGATTGCACATGCTTTCTCAAAGAAGTAAACCAGATAACCGAAACTGAATGGGTCTAGTGCCGGAACTTCTACGACCAAGTTCGGTACGTCCCCATCTGTATGGGCAAGCAAAGTACCCTGGAACGCTTTGTGGTTCACTTGATCGACTGTTTGGCCTGCAAGATAGTTCAAGCCATCAAGATCTTCCTCTTCCGCTTCTATCGTCACATCAGAAACGGGCTGTTTCACTAGCACGACTGTCTCGAATAAGTCGCGGCGGCCTTCCTGTACATATTGACCGAGGGAATGTAAATCAGTTGAGAAGTTGGCAGATGCCGGGAACAATCCTTTTAGATCCTTCCCTTCACTTTCTCCGAACAATTGCTTCCACCATTCACTGAAATATTGCAATGACGGCTCATAGTTCACAAGCAATTCGATATTTTTGCCTTTGTTATACAGAACGTTACGGACAGCAGCGTATTGATATGCAGGGTTTTCCTTCACATCGGATACCGCAAGCTCTTCCTGCGCTTTTTGTGCACCGGACATGATGCTGTCGATATCGACACCAGCCGCTGCAATCGGAAGCAGTCCTACTGCTGTCAGCACAGAAAAACGACCGCCCACATCATCAGGAATGACAAACGACTCATAGCCCTCTTTGTTGGCCAGAGTTTTCAAAGCACCTCTCGCTTTATCCGTTGTGGCATAAATACGTTTGCGCGCTTCATCAACACCATACTTTTCTTCCAAATACTTTTTGAAGATACGGAACGCAATAGCAGGTTCAGTTGTCGTACCACTTTTGGAAATGACATTCACACTGACATCTTTACCTTTGATTGCATCAAGCAGCTGATTCAAATAAGGGGCACTGATGCTATTGCCGACAAAGAATACTTGCGGTGCTTTGCGGTCTTCTTTGGAAAGCACGTTGAAAAAGCTATGTGTGAGTGCTTCGATTGCCGCACGTGCACCAAGATAAGAACCACCGATTCCAACGACCAGCAGGACATCCGAATCAGATTGGATCTTCGCTGCTGCCTGCTTGATACGAGCGAATTCCTCTTTGTCGTAATCCGTCGGCAATTCAAGCCAGCCTAAGAAATCATTGCCGGCACCTGTTTTATTATGTAATTGTTTATGCGCAGCCTGTACAAGCGGTGCAAGGTAATCCAGCTCTTGCTCCCCGATATATGGCATCGCTTTCTTATAATCGAATCCGATGTGTGTCATATTCATCCTCCTTGAAACTGCTTACTATTGCAACTTTACCGAAACTGGACAAGTAAATCAAGAATTGTTGCAGGAATATAATCTGCCAACAAAGGCATGCTAAGAAAGATTTATCATCTCGCTTCATGAAATGGAGGTTATGCAGTTGAATATGGTACAGCGTATCGCTCTTGTTCTTGTCATTATCGGCGCGATCAACTGGGGATTAGTCGGTTTATTCAACTACGACTTGGTTGCAGGTATCTTTGGTAACGGCAGTCAGGCGGCTGCTTTTCCACGGATTATTTACAGTCTTGTCGGCTTGGCTGGTCTTGTGTCGATTTCTGCTCTGTTCCTTGAGCGTAAAGAAGTGGAAGAAGCATCAACAACCAAGGCATAAACGGATAAATCAAAAAAGACCCCCTTTAATGGGGGTCTTTCTAATTATTTGCGGTTGCCTTCTGTTTGTTTGATCCAGTCTTGAAGTTTATCCTTCAACGTATTGAATCCTGCTGGAGCATCCTCGGAAACAGCTTGTTTCTGGCTGCTAGCTTGCTGCTGTTTTGCAGGCGCTTCTTCCGTAGCGCGGATAGAAAGGGAATATTTACCGTTTTCTTCGTTGATATCAAGAATTTTAACTTTCACTTCATCGCCCACAGATAGGTGTTCATTGATATCTTTTACAAAACCATGTGTTACCTCGGAAATGTGAACCAATCCTTGAACCTGCTCATCCAATGCAACAAACGCACCGTAAGGCTGAATTCCTGTTACTTTACCTGTCAATACTTGTCCTGTTTCGAACTTCTCTGCCATACTAAACAACTCCTGATTTTTTCTACTTTATACGCAATAAATAATTCTATCACAGTAAGTAGGATTCGGCAAAAATTTATCTAAGTATGATTTTTTTTATGGATCAGGTTTGCAAAAGAGTTATTTTGGTAATACATAGTACTGTAAGACTTTCTCGTATTCCCCCTGTAGGCAAAGCGATGCGTATCGCTTTGCTATTTTTTTTGCATATAAAGTCTTAATTGACCGAGACTAAAACTAATTGCAGGCAAAGGGGCAAGCTAACATGTCTTACTCGAACCATACTTTCCATTACAATAAAGCAGCTGTCGATTACCGCATTTATCCTTCTTACAACCCTGACAACTCCCGTACCATCCTTCTTCTTCATGGTTTCCTTGCCTCCGGAAGCTGCTTTCACCGCATGATTCCGGAGCTGCGTCAACGGTTTCAAGTCATAACTTTGGATTTCCCTCCTTTTGGAAATAGTGAGAAATCGGCTGAGATAGCTTTTTCCTATGAAGACTATACCGTTCTTGCAGCGTCGCTTCTTGATTATTTACAGATAGAAAAATTGGACATTGGCGGTCATTCAATGGGCGGACAAATTGCTATGCGCCTCGCTTATAGCTATCCTGATCGCATTGATAATCTGTTTTTGTTTGCCCCTTCCAGCTATATGCTGCCAACGGACGCATTCTCAAGCTTGATAGCCTCTGCCAGCATCTTTCCTGCGATTATGCAGCTCGTATTCGAAGCCTCCAGTGTTGTTGGTTTCCTGCGCCATCTGGTTGCTGATCCGGAAAAGATAAACCTGCGGATGGTAGTTGCATACAGCATTCCTTTTATGGCCAAGGAACTTTATCCGAGTCTTGCTCGATTCATCCGATCACGCGGTGGTGATTTACCGAATGACAGTCTGCAGCAGATAAATGCAAAAACAATCATCTTCTGGGGAAAAGAGGACCCATTATTGCCTCCTTCCATTGGCTACAGGCTGCTTGCTGAGCTTCCCCATGCCACCCTCCATATCCTTCCTGATGCCGGTCATCTCTTACCGGAGGAGACACCGGAGACCATTGTCTCGTATATAAAGTGATCAAGCCCTTCGCTTTTCGAAGCTTTTATTTATATAATGGGAAAAGAACGATGGAAGGAGTGCGGACTATGCATAATTTCGAAATAGTTCATGACCGAAGGAAGACTCGGTCCGTGAAATGGGACAATCTCACAGCATTATATGGAGGAGAAGATGTTCTGCCCATGTGGGTTGCGGACATGGATTTCCAGTCACCTCGAGCGGTGATAGACGCCTTGAAGAACAGGGCAGAACACGGCATTTTTGGTTATACAATTACAGATGCCAGCATTTCAAAGACCGTATCCAACTGGGTTGAAAAACGTCATGGCTGGCGCATCAAGCCAAGCTGGCTTCTATACAGCCCTGGCGTCGTGACGAGTCTGCATATGGCTATCCAGACGTTTACCAAACCAGGTGAACAAGTCGTCATCCAAACGCCTGTTTATGCCCCTTTTTACAGTGTGGTCACGGCACATGATCGCAAAATCGTTGAAAACCCTCTGCTAGAAGTAAATGGTACATATCAGATGGATTTTGAACACTTGGAAACATGTTTCCAAAAAGGAGCAAAGACGATGATTCTTTGTAATCCGCATAATCCAGTCGGACGTGTATGGACGAAGGATGAGCTGGAGCGCTTAAGTGAGCTGTGTCAAAACTATGATGTTTTACTTTTGTCGGATGAGATTCATGCCGATTTGATTCATGAAGGATATAAGCATATCCCTATTGCCTCTTTGTCCGACAACATGGGCAAACGGACGATCACATTCCTGTCTCCATCAAAAACATTTAATTTGGCCGGACTGCAGGTTTCCTACAGCATCGTCGAGCGGGAAGATATGCGCAAGCAGCTGCAAGACACCTTTTCCAAACAAGGCTTTCATATGCTGAATACAATGGCTGTAACAGCAATGGAAGCAGCCTATACGGACGGTGAGGAATGGCTGGATGGTCTGCTGGACATATTGGCAGTCAATCGGAAGCTGACGGAAGAAGCGCTTGCTGATACTCCTCTGATTCGGATTGCACCCCTGGAAGGCACTTATCTGATGTGGCTGGATTGCCGCCAGATGCAGCTGGAACAAAAAGAACTGATGGACTTCTTTGCTAAAAAAGCAAAGATCGGGTTTAATGATGGCATTCAATTCGGAGTAGCTGGTGCTGGATTTGTCCGGATGAATATCGCCTGTCCGCCTGAAACGATGCGGGATGCACTTGAACGGCTGACAAACAGTCTGAATGAATTCGAGGCAGCAAAATGACTTTGGAAATCGGCAGCGTCGTAAAAGCACGCTATAAAACTGGTTCCTATGTCGGAAGAATCAAAGAAGAACGCGGCAAGTTTTATTTAGTGGAAATACTTGCTGTTCTGAAGCACCCTCAGCAAGGTGATTTGCATCATCCAAAGGAAACGGAAGATGTTTTCTTCCATGAGCGCAGGGCGCTTGCACACCATGAAAAAGCAAATATACCAAAAACCGCAGTATCAGCTTATACAGATACATTACCAGAGTACTCCGATTCGCTGCGTGCAGCGGTTCAGCAGCTAAAGCACGATTTGGAGGAACAGCCCAGATCCCGTTACCAAGAACTCGCACTTGCAAATGTGGAGACACTGGAAAAGGATTACTTTAAATAAACTTCAAAGGCAGGAACTTATGCTTCCTGCCTTTTCTCATTATCTTAAGAGCCTGGTACTTTCAAATTTCGTTTTTTCACCACAGGCTTGCCAAAAATCTTATTCGTTAACTGCGGGGCATATTCGAATAACAGAACGCCGATAAAAGCCGCCAGGACGATATAGATGCCGGCAAAAACCTTCGCCGTACCAATTGCAATGCTGGCAATGACTACACTGAATTCCCCTCTGGCACAGATAGATAAGCCGCCTCGGAAAGCCACTCGCTTTGGCAATCCGTACATCAACCCGCCGAAGTAACCTGTCATCACTTTGGCTGCCATCGTCCAGATCAGAACAATCGTAAGCAGTACAGGCATCGGTACACCGTCACCGAAATCTATGGTCGTGCCAAAATAGATGAAAAACGTTGGCAGCAATAGATCCCGAATCGGGTTGACAGCATGCTCCACTCGCTCGATCTTGCCTGATTCAGCCAATATCATTCCGGCCAAGAATGCACCCAGCACCTCCGACAAACCCAGATAAACAGCAAATCCGCCATAAGATAAGGCTATGCCAATCAATAATACGATCTTGAAGTCCTCGTCCTCAATCTTATCCATGAATGTATCAAACCTGCGGAAAATCGTTTTGCTAAGCACTACTGCCCCTGCTGCAAGAGCAAGTATTTTAAGCACAAGATAGAGAGCATTAATCGGTTCAAAGCTTCCTGAACTGCTGATACCGATGAGCACGGCCACTAAAATCGGAGCAATGATATCCTCGAATATTAAAAGCGCCAGGATGAATTCCGTCTCCATATTTGCCATCCTGCTTTTATCATCCAACAGCTTTGCCGTTATCGAAGAGCTAGTGGCGTAGGCCACAGCACCAATTAAAAATGATGTAAACAGATCCACTTGCATAATCAAGCAAATCCCCATCGTCACACCAAGGCTTAACATAACATCCAAGATACCTGTCGACCAGATTTTTTTAGCTATACTGCCAAGTCTGGAAATACTGAATTCAAGTCCGAGCACGAAAAAAAGCAAAACAATGCCAACTTCGCTTGAAAAATGGAGAATTTCATTATGAAGCAGCAGATCAGCCAGGATAATGCCAAACAAAATATAAAGAATGACACTTGGAAAGCGTATTTTGAGTGAAAGAAAGCCTAGATAGAATATTCCGAGCAAGACAAGGCCAGCTCCAAGCAGCGTTGGCAGCTGCACACTCAAGCCTTTTCCTCCTTGCCGGCACAGAGGTCGATCATCGCATCAATCTGCGTTTTCTTTCCAATCGACATCAGTACGTCCCCAGGATGCAAGACCGTATCCGGTTCAGGAATGGCAATCGTCTCATCTCCTTGAATGATACCGATAACAGTGACCCCAGTTTTGGAACGCACAGCCGCCTCTCCCAATGTCTTGGCAGCAATCTCTGATGATTCAGATAATTCGATGTAGTCTACGATAATTTGTTTGCGGAAGAGCTTCAGCTGATCTGTATCAACTGGCTGATATGTTGCACCTAAAAGCTGGGCACCTAGTTCCCGTGTTTCATCTGCTGTCAAATCCATAGCGAAATCCGCTTCATCACTAGAAGCATCCTCGAAGAAATACAATTCCCTTTTACCGGAGTGATGGACGATGATAACCACCATCCCCTCTTCCCCAGTGCGCAGCGTAATCTTGCTTCCGATACCAGGAAGCTGTGATATATGACATTTCATCAGCCAGGACTCCCCCTACAGCGTATTATACTCCTTAGAAAAAAGTATAAAAAAAGCCGGAGAAAATCTCCAGCTTTTTCGATCAGCTCAAATGGCTTTCCAGCACTTCCTGGATACCTTCTATTGCTGCTTCCTCATCGTTTCCGTCTGTTGTAATCACAACCTGTGCTCCTTGCGGGACACCTAGTGACATGACACCCATGATCGATTTCAAGTTCACTTTCTTTTCTTTGAATCCCAGTTCAATCTCTGAGTTGAACTGGCTTGCTTTATTGACAAGCAGCGTTGCAGGTCTCGCATGGATCCCTGTTTCGCTTGTAATAGTGAATGTTTTTTCTTGCATTGTAATTCCCTCCAAAGCAAATAGCTCATGTATGTAAATGTGAAAGTAGTAACATAATTATTATAGGAGAAAAGAAAGCGTTTTTAAATAACTAAGCCACTTTTTTAAGTTTAAAAACAGCTTCTCGGCATAAGATTGAGTTTCTCCGGTATTTATGGTAATTTTGACACATCTATAAAAAGGAGTGCTGTCATGAGTGTACATATAAATGCAGAAGCTGGCCAAATCGCAGACAAGATCTTGCTTCCTGGCGATCCGCTTCGCGCAAAATACATCGCTGAAACATTTTTGGAAGATGCAAAGCTTTATAACGAAGTAAGAGGAATGTATGGCTATACTGGTACATACAAGGGAGAGAGAATCTCTGTTCAAGGTACGGGTATGGGTGTCCCTTCCATCAGCATCTATGTAAATGAGTTGATTCAAAGCTACGGCGTGAAAAAACTGATCCGCGTTGGTACTGCCGGCGCTATCCAGAAGGACGTAAAAGTCCGTGATGTCATCTTGGCATCAACGTCCAGCTCCGATTCCCAAATAAACCGTCAGGAATTCGGTACAGTTGATTTTGCACCTACAGCTGACTTTGATTTGTTGCTGAAAGCATATCAGGCTGGTCAAGCAAAAGGCTTGAATATCCGTGTTGGCAACGTCTTTACAAGCGACCGCTTCTATCGTGACAACACGTTGGAATTCTACGGTAAATTAGCAGATTACAAAGTGTTGGCTGTTGAAATGGAGACAACTGCACTTTACACGATTGCTGCGAAACATGATTGCCAAGCGCTATCTGTCCTTACAGTGAGCGATCACATCCTTACTGGCGAAGAAACAACCGCCGAGGAGCGTCAGACTACTTTTGGCGACATGATGGAGATTGCATTGGATGCAGCAATCCAGGCATAGAAGAAGGCTTCTATGCCTTTTTCTATGCCTATATTGTAAACCTCAATAAACTTTAAGTTGACAATAAAGATGGTGTCGTTTACTATTTCTCCAAGGAGTTGATAAGTTATGAGTCGTACAGGTAAATTGACTGCAAGCGCGATGTTTGTGGGCTTGATGACAGTAGGAGCAAACATATCGGTTTGGCTGCCTTTTCTTGCTGTTCCAATCGGAGGACAAACAGTGCCATTATCCTTGCAGCCGTTCTTCGCATTACTTGCAGGTTTGCTGTTGGGCTATAAATGGGGAGCCTACAGTATGATCTGCTATGTATTGCTTGGCCTGACCGGTCTGCCGATCTTCGCAGATCTCTCGGGAGGATTCGGTGTCTTTGCCGGACCAACAGGCGGTTTCTTGCTCTCATTCATACCTATTGCCTTTGTAGCTGGTTTCATCATGGAAAAGACATCTTTTCGATATCGTGTTTTTGGGGCTGTCATTGCAGGTGTACTAGTAAATTATCTTATTGGAGTCACCTATATGTACGGCGCCATGCAGCTTTGGATGGGCGTGGATATAAGCTACCTGGCTGCTTGGATCAGCATGATTCCGTTCTTTATCAAAGATTTCTGTTTCGCGATACTTGCAGCATTGTTTTACCCTCGTGTGGCCCATGCATTCAGAAAAGGTAAAGTGACATATAATACTTCGTTTAAATGACATTTTCTCAGGGAAATTTAGTTATAATGAGTACATCATATATTATAGCTTTTTCTCTGAAAGGATGTAGCACTACATGTCATTGTTACAAAACATGCCTCTATGGAGTGCATTGATTGCCATCGTTTTTGCACAAGTAATAAAAGTGCCCATCCGTGCGATTGCGGATAAGCGCCTCCAAGCCGACCTGGCATTCAGTACGGGCGGAATGCCAAGCAGTCATTCAGCTGCTGTTGCTGCACTGACGACCTCGATCGGCTTTGAAAGTGGTCTTGATTCCCCTATTTTCGCCGCATCCTTTGTCTTCAGCATCATCATCATGTTTGATGCATCCGGTGTGAGAAGGCAGGCCGGTGAACAAGCGATTTTGCTTAATTTGCTATTAAAAGATTTTCAGCGCTTTGTGGATGAAGCAAAAAACTGGGGCAGTAAGCAAGAGTTCGAGAAGAATCGGGAGATCAGAGAGATGCTTGGTCACCAGCCGATTGAAGTCTTTTTTGGCGCCCTAACCGGCATTGGTATTTCTCTCGTCATTTATTTGCTGTTTTAATTGCAAATGCAGCTGCTTGCTTCCGAAGTCACGCACCGGGAGCTGCCTCTGTTCATATTGGATGACGTCCTCTGCTGTTAAGTTAGTCAGCTGGCTCCAGGTCACATACATAGCTGTAAGCCAGAGGGAACAAAGCAGTGCTCTTATGCACCATCGTCTTATCATATCTTTCACCTCTGGTAACAGCATCGACAAATGAGAATATCCGTATACAAAAGAAAAGCAGCCATATGGCTGCTTTTTGCTTAACTGAATATATTGAATTTCCCTTTTTTCAGGACAAGTCCAACACCGCCGAGCTGATAGAGATAGCGATTATCCGATGCTTTCTTCATTACATCCGCCGGTTTCCCGAATAGCTTCTTGCCCATTACCATACCCATGGCATCACCGCCTCCCAATGAAGCGAGCGTCCCCTTGATATCCGGGACGAATTTCTGGGTATTACTTTCCTTGCGAATAAGTGCTTTCAAGTTCTGGGCACAGTTATAGCCCATTTGCGTAGCTATTTGTGCAGTCGGCGGGTATGGCTTGCCAGTTTCATTATTTATAACGGCCGCACAATCCCCGACAATGAAGATATCCTCATGATTAGGATCACGCAGATCTTCTGTTACCATCACCTTGCCGCGGTTTACTTCAAAACCGGACTCCTCCAGTATCGAATTACCTTTGACACCGGCTGCCCATACAGTTGTGTTAGTTTTGACCGTATGTCTCTCGCCTGCTTTTTCATAGACAATGCTGTCAGCTGTCACTTCCTTGAGGAAGGCATTTGTCTGGAATTCAATGCCTCGGGATTCCAAGGAATTCAAAGCGTATTCGACAAGCTGCGGATCAAAGCCCATCATGACGGAAGCACCTGCTTCCACAACGATAACACGTACCTTATCACGGTCTATATCATATTCTTTGCACAGCTCCGGTATACGCTCTGCCAGTTCTCCAGCAAACTCGATGCCTGTGAAGCCGCCTCCGCCGATAACAATATTAAGACGCTCCTCTTTCTTTTCCGCTTCATTGTTATACACAGCGAAATTGTGTTCGATATGCTCCCGAATCAAACGGGAGGAATTGATGCTGCGAATCATGAAAGCATGATCAAGAAGGCCGTCGATCCCGAAATTCGCAGGCTCAAAGCCTAATCCCACAACAAGATAATCATAGGAAATTTCGCCGTTTTGCATCACAAGTTTTTTTTCGTCAGGTTTGATTTTTGTTACCGTATCTTGGACAAAATTGACTTTTTTAGCGTCGATAACATCCTTGATTGCAATCCGTGTTTGATCGTGGTGTCTCGTACCTGCCGCATTTTCATGGAGCCATGTTGTCTGATAATGGTAATCATGCTTGTTTACGAGCGTGATGCTCGCCTCGTCCGCTCCAATCAGTTTCTGAAGTTTCACTGTCGTGATCAGGCCGCCGTACCCAGCACCTGCAATCACAATTTTTGGTTTGTTCATCTTCGATCACATCCATTAACATAGTTTGGTTTTTCCTAGTATTGCAGCAACCTCACAACACATTAATTTTTTTGTTTGTGATACTATTCACTTTATAAAGCAGATGAAAACATAAAACTGTCACAAAACCGTCATCAATATTATGGTAAACGTTTTCTTTCCTTTTTACAACCAAAAAAGGGGAAGCTTATCCTGTCCTGCGGGCATACTACGATACAATAAAAATCCTTCTTCTTACTCATATTTCAGCAACTATGATAAAATACCAGTTGTTACGTTTAAAAATACTAGGAGGAACCGGTATGTCAGATCAAGTATATGATGTGACCATCATCGGTGCAGGTCCAGTCGGACTTTTCACCGCATTCTATGGTGGGATGCGTCAGCAAAGTGTCAAAATCATTGAAAGCCTTCCCCAAGTGGGCGGACAGCTTTCTGCTTTATACCCGGAAAAATACATCTACGATATAGCAGGCTTCCCCCAAGTCCGCGCGCAGGAATTAGTGGACAACCTTATGGAACAGCTGAAACGTTTCGATCCTACAATTGCACTCGGTGAGTCTGTAGATAAAGTCGAGCGTTTGGAAGATAATACATTCCGCATCGAAACAGATAAAGGTGTACATTTCTCCAAAACCATCATCATCACTGCAGGAAACGGTGCTTTCCAGCCGCGTCGCCTGACAGTTGAGCGTTGTGACGAGTTTGAGGGTGTCAACCTGAATTACTATGTGGATAACATGCAAAAATACGCTGGCAAACGTGTTCTTTTAGCAGGCGGCGGCGATTCTGCCGTGGACTGGGCATTAATGCTCGAACCAATTGCAAAAGAAGTCATTCTCGTACACCGCCGGGATGAATTCCGTGCGCATGAGCATAGTGTGGAACGACTCATGCAGTCCAATGTGAGGATCATGACTCCTTATACACCAGTTGAGATGCTAGGTACTGACCGCATCGAACAGGTTGTGCTGCAGAAGGTGAAAAGCGAAGAAACGGAAACGATCGATGTGGACGAAGTACTAGTCAACTACGGGTTCATTTCTTCCCTCGGTCCAATCAAGCAATGGGATCTCGAAATTGAGAAAAACAGTATTGTTGTTAATACAAAACAAGAAACGAATATCCCTGGCATCTACGCTGCAGGTGATATTTGCACATATCCTGGCAAGGTCAACCTGATCGCCTCTGGTTTCGGTGAAGGTCCGACTGCCATCAACAATGCCAAAACATACATTGATCCAGATGCTCGTGTACAGCCTAAACATTCCACAAGCATGTTTTAAATAACACCGCACCGGTTACCTTTATGGAAACCGGTGTTTTTTTATACTTCTTGTATAAGGAAGCCCGTCTATCACACACTAGTATCGATAAAGGAGGAGCTGTATGGAAAACGAATTCGAACATCGCTTAATTCCGCTCGCCTCAATAAAGAGCGGAACAGAAACAACTGTCTCCCCAACTGTTCATGGCTATCTTGACAGAATAGTGAATGTCTTTTTCATTGAAAATCCTGTTACAAAAGAATGGGTGCTTGTCGATGCTGGAGTCCCTGATACAGCAGGCAATATCAAGAAAGCTGCTGCTGAACTATTTGGCGAAGGCGCCAAACCAGCATGCATCATCCTCACACATGGTCACTTTGACCATGTCGGCAGCATCGTCGAGCTAGTAAAGGAATGGGATGTCCCTGTATATGCGCATGAGCTCGAACTTCCATATCTAACGGGACAGCTAGATTATCCTGAAGCTAAGACAGATGCTGGCGGCGGACTGATCACCAAGCTGTCCAAAACGTTTCCGAATGTCGGGATCGATCTAAGCAAGCATGTACGGCTCGTTCCGCTCGACCATCAAGTACCGCATCTTCCAGGCTGGGAATGGATCCATACGCCTGGCCATACTCCCGGACATATCAGCTTATTTCATACAGAAGACAAAGTCTTGATTGCGGGGGATGCGTTCACGACCGTGCAGCAGGAATCCCTGCACAAAGTGCTTACGCAGCAAAAGGAATTCAACGGTCCTCCCCGCTACTTCACTATGGACGAGCAAGAGTCCTTCCGCTCCATCCGTAAGCTGCAAGAGCTGCATCCGCAAGCAGCAGGTACTGGACATGGAATGCCTGTATTCTTTGATGAATTGGAAGAAGGTTTAAAAAAATTAGCTGAAACAAAAAAATAGGAGAAGGGGTTATACCCTTTCTCCTATTTCTGTTTTCTTCTTCAATTTTGGTACTGTTTTGCGGATTGTCATCTGGCGGAAATCCTGCTCCAATTCTTCCAGTGTCCGATCCTTTGTTTCCGGCAGGAACTTTTGGATAAAGAGAATAGCAGCAATCCCCAGGACAACGAAGATCAGGAATGTGCTGGATAGCCCAATTGCACTTAACAGTACTGGGAATGTCAAACTAATCGTGAAGTTTGTCATCCATTGGAAGAATACAGCGATTCCCATGCCCATTCCACGCAGTCTGGAAGGGAAAATTTCTGCCAGCATCAGCCATGTGACTGGTGACACAGCACCTTGTTGGAATGCAAGGAATGTGACAGTCAGAGCTAGCACCATGTAAGGAAGTGCTGTTGTTCCTTCAAAGAAAGTAGCAACGATTGTAATAAGCAGCAGTGCACTTGTTGTTCCAATAAAACCTACCGTCAGCATCTGTCTGCGTCCTACTCTTCCCAACAGCCAGATCCCAACGAAAGTAGCAAGTACAGAGATGACACCATTTGCAATATTACCAATCAGTGCTGCCTGTGTTCCGAATCCTGCATTACTTAAAATCTCTGTGCCGTAATACATGATGGAGTTAACGCCAGTAATCTGCTGGATAATACCTATCCCCATACCAATAAGGACGATTTTTCTGATCCAAGGTATTGCAAGGTCTTTGTACGAGGCCTTATCCTGTTTCTCCTCTTTTTCCACTGTTTTGCGAATTTCAGCCATTTCTTGTTTCGCTTGGTTTCTGCGGCGGATTTTTGAAAGAATTTGGAAAGCTGTCTTCAGCATACCTTGCTGTGCAAGCCATCTTGGGCTTTCCGGCATGACCAGCATCCCGAACCAGAGTACGATAGCAGGCAAGGTTGCGATAACCAGCATATAACGCCAGATATGACCTGTATCACCAAATAAGTTACCAAGTGCAGCGTTGGAAGTATAAGCAAGCAGCTGACCAGTTACGATCATCAATTCATTTTGCGTTACCATTCGTCCGCGTTTCGCTGCTGGAGACATCTCCGCAAGGTAAGCCGGGACAGTTACGGAAGCACCACCGACTGCCAAACCAAGCAGTACGCGGAAGATAACCATCGTCTCCGTGTTCGGAGCGAATGAACAGCCCAATGTCGCAATAAAGAATAAAACAGCAAGATACAATATAATACGTCGACGACCTATCTTATCGGCAAGCTTCCCGCCAAATACAGCACCGAATGCTGCTCCTAACAGCAAGGAACTGGCAACAACACCTTCTGTCAGCGGGGTCAGATTCAGCTGATCGGACTGCCGCATAAATGGCAGAGCACCATTGATGACTCCTGTATCATATCCAAACAATAATCCTCCGAAAGTAGATATGATGGCAATCCATCTCAGCCTTCGCTTCGAACTTTGTCCATCATCCTCATTCTGTGGGACATGCCCTTTTTCAGTCTCGTGTTTGTCCATATTTTTCTCCTCCATTTACGCATTTGACTGCTGCATGAATCATGCTTTTACCCTTGTTTGTATGTAGAGGGTGGTAGAAGTTATATACCCGTCTTTTATCAAAATAATCACTTTTGTTATATTACAACTCTGTTTCAGCTAAACAGTTGTACCACAGCAAACATATTAATTGGCATTTTCATCCACAAAAAAGACATAACAATATCTTTCTTTATACAAGAAAATCCCCTCCTGACATCCAGGAAGGGATTTTTCTATTTACACTCTTTCACTTAGTTCAGCTTTTTTATTCAGTTTTGGAACAGTCTTACGGATCTTTTTATTACGGAAGTCTTGTTCCAATTCCTCCAGTGTACGGTTTTTCGTTTCTGGCAGGAATTTTCGGATAAAGATAATCGCACAAATACCTAGTACAACGAAGATTAGGAAAGTACTTGATAATCCAATTGCGCTAAGCAGTACCGGGAATGTCAAACTTACAGTGAAGTTCGTCATCCAGTGGAAGAATACAGCTATTCCCATTCCCATTCCGCGAATACGGGAAGGGAATATCTCAGATAACATCAGCCACGTAACTGGTGAAACAGCACCTTGCTGGAATCCTAAGAATGTAACCGTAAGTCCAAGTACCATATATGGCAGCGCAGGACTACCCTCAAAGAAGGTTGTGACGAGAGTAAGCAAAAGCAATGCACTTGTCGTACCGATGAACCCGATTGTAAGCATCGGTCTCCGGCGAACCTTGCCTAATAACCAAATACCGAAAATAGCGGCAGCAACGGAAATGATACCATTTGCGATATTACCTATAAGTGCCGCATCACGGCCTAATCCAGTTTCACTTAAAATCTGCGTACCATAATACATGATAGAGTTAACACCAGTTATTTGCTGGATGACACCAATACCCAAACCGATCAGCACAATGTTTCTAATCCATGGTATAGCCAAGTCTTTGAAGGAAGCTTTATCGAGCTTCTCCTCTCTTTGGACGGCTTTCTTGATTTGTTCGATTTCCTGTTTCGCACGGTTTTTACGGCGAATCTTCAATAAGATTTGAAAAGCGGTCTTCAGCATACCTTGCTGCGCAAGCCATCTTGGGCTTTCCGGCATCACAAGCATACCGAACCATAAGACAAGTGCAGGAATTGTTGCAATAACTAGCATATAACGCCAGATATGAGCTGTATCCCCGAACATGTTTCCAAGAAACGCGTTAGAAGAATAAGCAATCAGCTGGCCAGTAACGATCATCAGATCATTGATTGTAACCATTTTTCCTCTTGATTCAGATGGAGATACTTCAGCTAGATAAGCTGGAACTGTTACGGATGCACCACCTACAGCCAGACCGAGCAAGACTCGGAAGACAATCATCGTCTCCGTGTTTGGTGCGAATGAACAGCCTAAAGTTGCAATAAAGAATAAGACAGCTAAATATAAAATGACACGACGGCGACCGATCTTATCTGCCAGCTTCCCCCCGGAAACAGCACCAAATGCAGCACCTAGAAGCAAGGAACTTGCTACCATCCCTTCCGTTAACGGTGTCAGATTCAACTGATCTTCCTGACCCATGAAAGGCAATGCCCCATTGATTACACCTGTATCATAACCGAATAATAATCCGCCAAAAGTAGAGATGAATGCGATCAGCCTCAATCTCCGCTTCGAACTTCGACCATCATCCTCCATTTGAGGGACTTGTCCTTGTCCATTAGCATGTTTGTCCATCTTTCTCTCTCCTCCATTTTTGCATGTTGTCTGTTGCACAAACAAACATTGCTTTCACCCATGATTTGTATGTAGGTGTTGGTAGGAGTTATATACCCGTATTTTATTAATATAATCACATTCAAACATTACAATATTTGGTTTTGTATACGAAAGAGGTTTATAGAGTTCCATAGACTTATCATAGATTTTTGGTCATTGTTACAGTTTCCACCTGATTTCCATTGGGCTTTACGACTGTTTCACTGTCGGTTATATGAAATCCATTCTTTTTGTATAAATTGATATTTCTTTCCTCTGTCAGCCTCACCTGGCAGCGCAGCACAGCAAAATCATAGGCTGCTGCATAATCTTCTAATGCCTGAAGTAGCTGTCCTGCTATTCCTCGGCCTCTTTCTTCTGGTAGTACAGACAAACGAAAGAAATATAGAGCATCGTTCTGTTCTTTAAAACGGACGGTTCCTACAGCTGTTTCACCCCGCCAGTATAAGAAGGCTTTTTCATTTACATTTAAAGAAGTTCTGATCGAGTCCGCTCTCTCATTTAAAGCACTGGAAGGAATCGCCATATGTCTATATTCCTCAAATGCAGCGAGCATGACAAGATGGATTACCGAAGCATCTTCAGGTGTTGCAAAAGTAATCATGATAGACCTCCTTTTGACTAAATGAAATTTTGAACTGCAGTCGAATTCCAGCACACATTTCCCCAGATAAAAGGAAAGACAGGAAACTACACTGAATTGGGAAATAAAAACTTACTCGATAGCCATTAGGTGATAAAAATTGTTTCTTTAATTATATAAACAAGCGAAACTCCCCCTTATTTTCCCAATACCGGAATTCTAGTTTATATTTTACAATTTAATAGAATTACACCATTTAAACGATAGGAGGAATTACGAAATGAAGAAAAGTAAAATCTTAACGCTCTTTTTTATCAGTCTCGCTATGGTGTTCACATTATCTGTCTACCTGCAGCCTTCTAAAGTCCAAGCAGCCACTGCCAACACACCTGTTGTCTTTGTTCACGGTTTAACTGGCTCCGATTCAAATTTCTATTTCATTGAAAGATACCTGCAGGGCCAAGGCTGGTCAAATGATGAACTTTACTCAATCGATCTTCCAAGCAAGCAGGGACATCAAGAATTGAATTCAATTGCCATACAAGGATTTGTCGATGATGTACTCGAGGAAACAGGCAGTGACAAAGTTAATATCGTAGCCCACAGTATGGGCGGAGCAAACAGTCTGTATTACATACTGAATAAAGGCGGAAGTGCCAAAGTAGATAAACTAGTAACGCTTGGAGGGGCAAATAGACTGACAACCAGTGCTGCACCTGCTGGTATAGATACTACTTCCATCTATTCTACAAGTGACTATATCGTGAACCCGTCTCTCTCTATCCTATCTGGTGCGGATAATATACGAATTTACGGTGTATCTCATATCGGCCTTTTAAACAGCTATCAAGTAAATGGCCATATTAAAGCGGCTCTTCAAAATTAAGAAAAGATCTATGCAAAATAAGCCTTCCTGCCGTTTGTAAGAACAAACGTCCAGGAAGGCTTATTTATGCATCAGCAATTCTCAGGCGTACCAGCATTCGTAGCTGTCTTGAAGGATGAACCGCATCCGCAGCTGACGATGGCATTCGGGTTATCGATGGTGAACCCGCCGCCCATCATATTTTGTTTGAAATCGATTGTAGTGCCTTGGATAACCGGGATATCCATAGAACGGATGATGACCGGAATATCGTTGACCTCTTCGAATGTATCCAACTCTTCATTCTTTTCGTATTCAAAGCCGAGGCTGTATGAAAGGCCGCTGCAGCCGCCGCCTTTGACACCAAAGCGCAGCAAAACAGTTTCTGCGTCTTCTTCCTTCATCATTTCTTTGATCTGAAGGCTGGCACTGTCGGTAATATTCAATACCATTTTGAGTTACCTCCCCATTCTAATCTTACTTTCAGTATACGCTCCTATACTCCGATGCTCAAGCACTGTGCTCCCAATGGAAAATACCGGATACAGTTTTCTCGGCAGCGCCGCGCATCCAGACAGAACCATCTTTTTCCCAGCGTATGAACAAATCACCGCCGCTAAGATGGACAGTCACTTCTTCTCCGTATGGTGCCTTGCCATTTTGAATGGCTGCAACGACTGCCGCACAAGCACCGGTACCACAAGCTTGCGTTACACCCGAGCCGCGTTCCCAAACACGGAAATGCATTTCTTTCTCAGAAACCATCTCGATGAATTCGACGTTGACTCCTTCTGGGAACCGTGGATCATTCGTAATAACGGGACCCTGTGTATAAAGCGGCGCTTCATCAATGTTTTCGACAAAGAATACGGCATGTGGATTGCCCATGCTTACCGCTGTGACATGAAGCAGTTCTTCTCCTGCTTCAAAAGCTTCATTGATGACTTCCTGGCCAGTTTCACCCTGCATCGGAATCAATTCACGCTGTAAAATCGGCGCTCCCATATCAACTGTCACTTCATGCACATGCTCTTTCGTTCCATGTACTTTTGCTTCTACTTGACCTGCCTTCGTCTGAATCGTGAATGTATCATCTTTCACCAATTCATTTTCGTAGGCATATTTGGCAACACAGCGCAGACCGTTACCGCAATTCATCGCTTCGGAACCGTCAAGATTGAAAATACGCATACCGACGTCACATGTTTCGCTTGGATGAATAAGTATCAAGCCGTCAGATCCAATTCCAGTATTCCTGTCTGCAACAGCGATCGCAAGCGGAGCGAGCATTTCCTCCTCGAGCTGGAATTGGAACAGATCCACGAATATATAGCTGTTTTTTAAGCCGTGCAGTTTCACAAATGGTATGTCCATTGTCTCTTCTCCTCTACTATGAAAAAAGCCATGGCCTGCGAAAAGCAGACGCACGGCCAATTAAAATAACGGATTCTCTTCGATGAACTTATAAACATTTTCGACAAGCTCATCAGGTGTCTCGGCTGTCACCGGTTCGCCGTTCACAAGCGCAAACATATGCTGGGCACAAATGCCGCAAAAGCTTGTACAGCCGTATTCTATCACATCAAGTCCCGGATCACTGTCCAGCTTTTCAAAAGCTGCCTGCGATCCAGAGGCTAGATTGTTTACACAAAATTCAATGATCGGATTCAACCCGCTCACTCCTATTCTAGGATGTAACACTATCAAGTGATAATCCTACCATAAGGCGGGATATCAGCACAACTAGGTTGCGCTGACTGTCTCGACAGCTTTTGTGACTGCCTTGAGTGAAATGATACCTTCCCCTGCTATCTCATCATTGACGAGCACCACAGGATAGAACAAATCTTCTTCTACCACTTTCGCCGCGAACTGTTTGTGCTTTTCCACATCAGGCGGTTCGTTTATATCAATATATTCAAATTGGAATTGTTCCTTTTCGAATTTCCTAGCCAATGCAGCCTGCAGCCATTCATATGTGTCTTTCGAGCTTGGTGCATTCACACAGCTCGCACAGATGATGTCAGCTCCATACACGGTAATAGTAGTGATCATTTCGCTCCATCCTCTCGTATGCTGATAGCTTCAGTTTACCGTAACAAGCACGATGTTGGAATTTATTTTTTAATTGATAGGATTTCTCAGTTAGCCAGCGTGGATTTTTTGTCCGAAAGGATTTATAATGAATATATAATCGTAAGGGGGATAATGGATGATGGAAAACCAAGTACAAGAAGTTCTGAATAAATTGCGTCCATTCTTGCTGCGTGATGGCGGCGACGTCGAGCTAGTCGATGTTGATGAAGGTATCGTGCGTCTGCGTCTTATGGGAGCATGCGGTAACTGCCCAAGCTCTACGATCACATTGAAAGCCGGAATCGAACGTGCCTTGATGGCAGAAGTTCCTGGAGTACGTGAGATCGAGCAAGTATTCTAATATATTTATAGAGCCACGGAGAAGTGAAAACTCTTCCGTGGTTCTTTATTTACATGATGGGTATGGGTAAAAACAAAACCCACAGAAATCATCCGGTTTCTGTGGGTTTTCTTATGCTTCTACAGCCAGCTCTTCTGCACAGCTTCCTTTTGCAGCACAAGAAAGCAAAAGCCATTCAAAGTCAGGGTACATATTCTTATAATGCGTATGGACAGCGTCCGCTCTGGCCTCATCGATTAAAGCGATCATCGTCGGCCCAGCCCCGCTTAAATAGACACCATATGCTGCTTCCTGCAAAGAATCGGCGATTTCTTTATAATGCGGAATCATGGACTGCCGATAAGGCTGATGAAACAAATCCTTCGTCATCATCTTTCCGAGCAGCCTCCAATTTTGCTGCAGCAGCGCAGCTACTGCAACATTTGCGATACCACTAGCCTTTACAGCGTCTTTGTATGGAAGCTGATCTGGAAGAACAGCTCTGGCATCTGCTGTTGCTAGCTTGAATGAAGGAATGACTGCCAGGAAACGCACATCCTTAATCGGTGTCTGTACATAATGGACTTTGTCATCATAAAACCCAATCACACATCCGCCTAAAATGGATGGTGCTGCGTTATCAGGATGTCCTTCCAAGCTTACAGCGATTTCGAGTTTTTCTTCATCGCTCAATCGAAGCGACAAAAGACAATTCGCCAGCTCAATTCCGGCAACAAGGGCCGTGGCACTGCTGCCAAGGCCTCTGGCCAATGGAATATCACTATTCATATGGACCATACATGCCGGCAGCTCGCTAAATCCATAGCGCTTTGCCACATAAAGAGCTGTTTCATAGATTATGTTGTCTTTGCCAGCCGGCAGACCTTGCACGGCATCTGACATTGGTATGAACTCCCATTCTGCCCCAGCTTGGACCTCAAGCTCTAAATACAAATCCAAAGCGATACCAACTGAATCGAAGCCAGGTCCGATATTGGCAGTGCTTGCCGGAACGCTTATTTGCCAGCGTTTCATTACATCCTCTCCTTGATGGCGTCTGCAATCACTTGTTCTTCGTTCGGAAGGACAACTGGCTTGATTGTGCTGTATTCGATTGCTGTATTTGGATCCTTCAATCCATTTCCAGTCAGCACACTGACAACTGTTGCACCTTTGGGTACCTCCCCTTGCTCCAATGCCTTCAGCAGTCCGGCAAATGAAGCACAAGATCCTGGTTCAGCGAAAATGCCTTCTTCCCGGGCAATCCTTTGATAAGCCGCAATGATCTGCTCATCTGTCACTTCATCGATTGTGCCGCCTGATTCATCTCTTGCAGCGGTTGCTTTCTGCCAGCTTGCAGGGTTTCCAATACGAATCGCCGTACCGACAGTTTCCGGATTTTCGAAGACACGGTCATGTACTATCGGAGCAGCCCCGCTTGCTTGGTAGCCTTTCAGAACAGGAAGACTATACCCTTTTTCTGCTTCATATTCCTTGAAGCCTTTCCAATAGGCACTGATATTCCCTGCGTTGCCGACCGGGATGAACAAATAATCCGGTGCATGTCCCAATTGTTCACACAGCTCGAAGGCTGCCGTCTTCTGTCCTTCGAGACGATATGGATTGACAGAATTGACGAGCGCCACCGGTTCGGTTTCACTTAAATTCCACACTACACGAAGTGCATCATCGAAATTGCCTTCGATCGAGAAGATTTCTGCTCCGTACATGACAGCTTGTGCAAGCTTCCCTTGTGCAATTTTACCTTCTGGGATGACAACGAAGCAGCGCATTCCAGCGCGTGCCGCATAGGCAGCTGCTGAAGCAGATGTATTGCCTGTCGATGCGCAAATGACTGCTTTCGCCCCTGCTTCTTTTGCTTTGGCAATGGCCATGACCATACCGCGGTCCTTGAAGCTTCCTGTCGGGTTTGCTCCTTCGATTTTGGCATAAGCTTCGATGCCGTATTCCGCTGACAACTTCTCAAGTTTTACTAGAGGTGTATTTCCTTCTCCCAAACTTAAGACAGGTGTTTCCCCTGAAATTGGTAGATATTGGTTGTATGCTTCTAAAAGCCCTTTCCATCTCATGCTCTTCAATCCTCTCCGTCTACACGATAACAGCTGATGACGCGCTTTACGACGTTCAATTGTTCCAGCTGCTGTATGCTGTTTTCGATTTGCTGCTTGCTGTGTTTATGTGTCACCATGACAACTTCTGCTGTTTTCGATTTGCTATGAGGCAGCTGGAGGATCTTCGCAAACGAGACATCCTGACCGGCAAACACATTTGTGACAGCGTGGAATGCCCCTGTCTGATCCTCTGCTTCGACGCGAATGAAATACTTGGCGTGTTTTTCCGTATCATCTTTCAGAGCAGTCTTATATTGCGGCTGTACATATGCCTTGCCGCTGACACCCAAGCGGATATTCTTAACAACCTCCATAAGATCCGATACGACCGCTGTCGCCGTTGGCAGTCCGCCAGCTCCAGGACCATAAAACATTGTTTCGCCGACTGCGTGTCCATATACATAAACAGCATTGTACTCATTCTTCACCTGCGCCAGAGGGTGTGCTTCCGGCAGCAAAGTAGGTTCGACGCTCACTTCGACTTTCCCGTCATCGATTGCGGCGATACCGATAAGCTTTATGATATAGCCAAGCTTTCCGGCAAAATCAATATCTTGCTGCGAGATTGAAGTGATGCCGGCCACTTGGACATCACTATAAGCCACAGGCATTTTGAATGCCAAATTCGCAAGCAATGTCATCTTGCGGGCCGCATCCAAACCTTCCACATCTGCAGTTGGATCAGCTTCGGCAAATCCGAGTTCTTGAGCTTCCTTCAGCACTGCTTCAAATGATAAGTTCTCATCTGTCATCTTCGTGAGGATGAAATTTGTCGTCCCATTGACGATCCCCATTACTTTTTCGATCTTATCTGAAGCAAGGCCGTCACTGAGCGAGCGGAGAATTGGAATACCACCTGCCACACTAGCCTCGTAATAAATATCGGTATTATATTCTTGGGACAGTGCAAACAGCTTGTCACCGTGCTCCGCCATCAAGTCTTTATTGGCTGTCACGATATGCTTGCGATTGCGGATACTCCGTTCAAGCAGCTGATACGTATTCTCCATACCGCCCATGACTTCCACAACGATATCGATTTCCGGGTTATCGGTAATATCTGCGGCCTCCGTCGTAAGGATGGAAGCATCCTTGATATAATCCCGTTTCTTCTCCTGATTCTTAACCAGTACTTTCGCTACTTCCACTTCACAGCCGAGCTTATATCGAATTTGTTCCTGGTGGTCCTGTAAAATCTGGACCACCCCACTTCCGACTGTGCCAAGGCCGCATAAGCCGATTTGTATCCTTTGTTTCATCTTATCCAGCCTCCTGTCCACCTCAAATAAACAAATGTTTTTATATAAAGGACATTATAACTCTATCAATCTACTATCGCAACCAACTTTACAAATAATTTTCCAATATCGGTATCTCAAGAGAGTGCGTATCGACATGCATGCTTTCGAATAATCCAGCCAGACGCTGCTCGTACTTGCTTTGCTGCATGATAAGCGTTTCATACGCTTTGTCAGTCACACCTTTCTCGATTTGGTCAAAAAGGTGGAGCGGCATGATCAGCCTCGCATACAGCAGCCGCATGCCAAATACAGAAAGCGGTCGCTGCTGCAAATAAGACTGCAGGAATTCTTCCGTATCCTCCGTTTCTTCCTTACAAAAAGCAGTCCTTACTAATTCGGCTAAGTCACGAGCTGGATGGTCATAAATGATGCTATGAGGCAGCACATATGTTTCTGCCAGTTCAGACTGATATTTCATAAATACAGTGGTCGGCTGGTCATAGTCTGTAAATCGGAACTCATTGCTTGTTTCATTCAAGTATTGAATAGCAAGCTCCGTCCTGCCGATAACATAGTGAAAGGTATCCAAGAAGAACCGTTCCTCATGGACAAGCGGCCGTTTTTGATAGACGTTGGAATACAATCTTTCTGCTTGCGACAGGCGTGCAGTCCATAGTTCACTCCATTTCCCGTAGCTGGAAAGTGTATCCGGTGCGAAAGGACAGCCAGCGCCAAGCTGATGGAATACAGCCAGCTCCGCACCATGCGCATTAAGACTTCTTGGATAAGGCGGCGGCATTTCCACAACGAGATATGCTGTATTTTCATAGACCGTCACTATCTGACCATCTGTTGTCAGCAGCGGCTGCGCAAGACGCAGAAAACCTGCCTCCTGCATATAAGCAGTTATTGCAGCCAATTCATAATAACTGTCTTGATCCGTCCTTGCTGGTATAATGACATATAATCGATCTGTTGTCTGATAAGCGTGATAATTCCGGTAAGAAACCGGCTTGCCGCTGAACCCTGGTATATACTGCTGCATCAACTGCAACACGAGCAAACACCTCCTGTTCCATTTTATGAGTCATAAGTAAGAAACATGTTCAAGAGCTGACGGTTGGAGCATAGGCTAAAAGGGTATACTGCTAAACAGAATCATACATAGGAAAGCGAAGTGATCTTATGACAGCCGAATTAGAGAAAAAAGCGCGGGAGTGGCTCATTGAACGCGGGGTACAAGTAAAAGACATCGCAGAACTTGTCCATTTTCTGCAAGAGAAATATTATCCTGGTCTTACGATGGACCGGTGCATATATAATGTGGAACGCGTTTTATCAAAAAGAGAGGTCCAAAACGCCATCCTGACAGGAATCCAGCTTGATGTGTTAACAGAACAAGGAAAACTGGAACAGCCACTACAGGATAACCTGGCGAGGGATGAAAGCCTGTACGGTATTGATGAAGTAATCGCACTATCCATCATCAACTTATACGGATCAATCGGATTCACGAATTACGGTTATATCGACAAACAGAAACCTGGTATTTTGGCCAAGCTGAATGATAAAAGCAGCGGAGAATGCCATACCTTCCTGGATGACATTGTAGGTGCGATCGCCGCGGCAGCTGCCAGCAGACTAGCGCATAGTCAGAACGATGAAGAAAATATCGATGGATAAACAGAAGAAGCAGCTATAAGCTGCTTCTTTTTTTGTGATCAGTATCCAAATAGCCACTCTCCGAATATAGTGTAAACGTCTAATACATGAGGAGGGAATCTTTTGGAAAATACCTCAACCGGTTATCCAAATCGTTTAGCATGGCATGAAACCCTGGAGCTGCACGAACTTGTTGCTTCGCAGGCAGTGGCTTTGACGAAAATGAAACATTTCATCGGGAGTATCAATGACGGTGAACTTCGCTCTATTTATGAACAGACGATACAAGGGCTGGAAAGCAATTTAAATGAATTGCTTCAATTCTTCCCTTATGCACCTGGTCCTAACGAGGTAACAGATACACGGCAAGTCAGTCCTGCTTTTTATGCCGGTGATCTGCTGGTTTTCGCCAAGACTTCTGTCCGGAATTATGCCATTGCAATCACAGAAACAGCTACCCCTGTTCTCCGCGAGACACTACGGAAACAATTACAGCTGGCAATCGATACGCATGCGAAGATCTTTGATTATATGTACAGAAGAGGCCTTTACCCAGCATATAACTTCGAACGTCTGCTGCAAAACGATATCCGCAATGCGAACAGAGCAATTCAAATGGGCTATTGATTCTGAATAAAAGTCCCAACTAACAAAGAGCAGCCTCCAAGGGAGGCTGCTCTTTATTTAAATTCCCATTCTGTTAACGTATCAATCGTATATGTTGGCTTCGGATTGAGGGAAGGAAGTTCTTCTCTTCTTGTAAAACCAGTGCATACCATCAGTGTATCCAAACCCGCCCGGATACCTGCTGTAATATCAGTGAGGTAATTATCTCCTACCATAAGGACTTGATCCTTTTCCAAATCCAATAGCTTCCTTGCCTGTTCCATCATGATGTTCTCCGGTTTGCCGATAAAAGTCGGTTCAATACCAGTACTGACAGAAATGACAGCTGTCATCGCACCATTACCCGGCATCAAGCCAGCATCGGTAGGAAGGGCCCGGTCACTATTCGTGGACAGGAACTTTGCACCTGCCCGGACAAGCAGACAAGCCTTAGCCAGCTTGTCATACGTAATCGATGTATCAAGACCGATGACAACAAAATCACAATCCTCTTCCGCTAAAGTAAGCTCCTCTTTCGCCAAAGCGTCAAATAAACCTTCTTCGCCGATAGCAAATACCCTGGCAGCTGGATTTTGCTCACGGATGTATGCTGCAGTCGCCATACTTGTCGTGAACACATCTTCTGGATTTGCAGCTATATCCATTTGGCGAAGCTTATCAGCTACTTGCTCCTGTGTGCGTGTCGAGTTATTCGTTACGAAAAGATGCTTTTTACCAGCGTCCTTCAGTCTCTGAATGAATCCTGGCGCAGCTTCGATCCGCTCCTTGCCCAGATACATCGTTCCATCCAGGTCAATCAGATATCCATCATATGCTTTCATCTTCGCTGCTCCTTGCAAAAGCGGAAGCTGTCCGCGTTTCATCCACCAAATAAGCTCGTACCCATTTTACGTATTGTTCCAGCAGATCGTGGTGTTTCTCCATCGTGTGCGTAAGCCTTTGGTGATCCACTTGCTGATATTCAGCAGTAAGCATTTTACGAAGTGCAATCACCTCTTTAAAGGCTGGTGCAGTGTCTTCGGCTATTACCTTTTCATCTGCAAGGATATCGATAATATCATCATAACTGCCCGGGTCACGCATAATGAATCCGTCAATTACACTGTTGCCAGTATCCAGTATACCTTCAATCAAGAGCTGCGCCCGCCGTTCAGCAGCAAGCTTATCTGCCAGCCCGGCAGAATGAGGTATCTCTGCTGCAAGCAGTTCTTCCATATATGTAAGGATTGCTTCTATCTTTCGTTTATCCACAAAGTACATCGTATTTGCCCCTCTCTTGCGCGTTTTACTTTGCCGGAACTTTTTTCACGACAAAATAAGCACAGCCAAAATTGCAATACTCATACAAATAATCTTCCAACGTACTGATTTTCGTATCAAAGGTGGATTTTGGGTTGTCGTCATCAAAGAATCCTTTCAGACGAAGCTGCTCATATCCCCAATCTCCGACAATGTAATCATATTTCGTCAGGATTTCGCTGTAGCGGTTTTGGAATGCCTGTTCCTGAAAGGCCCCCTTTACATCCTGCACCACTTCATAGTGCTTGCCTTGTACTGTTGTTTTCACCATCTATCGACTCCCCTATCTTGCTTCTAGTGTAGCATATTTTTTTTATATTTTCGCATTACTTCCTCGCAACTAATCATCAGGACTCATGAAAATCTAATCTCTGTACAAACTAACAGTAAACGTGTAAGGAAAGGTGAGCAGCACATGAAAAAGATGCACATTGCCATGCTGCTGATTCTCTTGCTAAGCAGTTTCCCTTTCTCCGCCTCTGCAAAAGGAGAAGAAACTGTAAATAAAGCAAAGCAGGATCGCATGGCGCTTTACAAAAAAACAGCAGCTGCCACAGGACTTCCTTGGTATTATTTAGCTGCAATCGATCAGTATGAACATAATCTTCCGAACCAATCCAAACAAGAAGAAAAACTTATCGCAATCGAAATTCCCGAAGAGATGTGGTTCGGAGCTGCTGAGCATGGAAAACAAGCGGACGAATCCTCCATTTTATGGTTCCACGGATTAGGGCGGGATGGAGATGGAGATAAACAGGCTGACCCAGACAACCCGGAAGATGTACTGTACACAATGGCTTCTTTTATTCAGCGCTCTGGCATTACAAAAAATGATATCAAAATAGCCCTTTGGCATTATTATGAGCGTGATCTCACCGTACAGACGATTATGAATACAGCCAAACTGTATGAGAAATTCGGAACAATAGAGCTGGATAAACGCTCCTTCCCGCTTCCTCTCCACCATAATTACAGCTACCGAAATACTTGGGGAGATGCACGAGGATTTGGCGGCAGAAGGATCCATGAAGGTACAGACATCTTCGCAAACTACGGTGTTCCTGTATACGCGACAACATATGGCGTCGTCGAACTGAAAGGCTGGAACTTGTATGGAGGCTGGCGTATCGGCCTGCGCGACAGCAATAATATCTATCACTACTATGCCCATTTGAACGGTTTCGAAAAAGGCGTATCCGTCGGGGACGTTGTTAAACCTGGAGACGTGATTGGGTATGTTGGAGCCAGCGGCTATGGACCTCCAGGAACTTCAGGAAAATTCCCGCCACACTTGCACTACGGCATGTATAAGGATAATGGACGTTCGGAGTTTTCCTTTGACCCCTATCCTTATCTTCGAATTTGGGAACAAAAATCCAAACAGCAAAAAAAGGAAGGCTGATTTATTCGCCTTCCTTTTGCATTGGGATAGAGAAAGATGGAGATGATCCAGACTTCCCTCCGTTGTTATAGAATTCCGGTACTTGCCCTTGTATCACCGTACTTCCGAGCAGCACATCCTGCGTGACGGTTGTCGTCTTCGTGGAAAACGGAATGATGATTCGAACATTCGCTTTGATTTCAACCATGAAGACAAACATCGCGTTATTTATGCCGTATTCTTCCACCTTTACATCAACGCCTGATTCTACATATCCGATCATTTCGAATTTCACTGGAATCCTGGGACCTAGATTAGCAAGCAAAGCATTATTGGTTGCCTGACCAAGCGGTATATCGACGAGCGTCGGATCCTCCTCCAATTTCTCCTGGATAACATCCGCTGCTGCTTCCTCCGCAAGCTGCTCCTCGCTTACTGCCGGCATTTCACCATCTTCCATCAGCCGCAGATAGTTTTGTACACGAAAGGTCACTTTCCGCAGGACCTCGTTCACAGTTGCGGCATCCCAGCTGGCATGTGTCACATTCCCGTTGGTATCTTTCTCAACTTGCACAAATGCATTCAAGTCCAAATCCGCTTCCTTTTCTGCTTGTACAGCCTGGTTTATCGCCTGTTTGGCAAACTGCTCTGTCTTTGTTTCTGCAATAGCCATAAGTGTGGGCTCCAATCCCCTATTCACTAGCCAAAGGCTTAAACTAGTGAACAGCAGGAATAACAGCAGGGTCATCAGGAGCACATGACGAAAGGAAGGTGATGCCTTATAAGCTCTGCGCTGCCATGGACGCATGGAAAAAACCCCCTCGAATCAAGCATATGCTTGACCAAAGGGGGTTAGAATAGGCTAGTTCATCTCTGCAGATGTCGAACAAGCTACTACCGTTATATTCAAATGCTCATACAAGTCCACTTCATACGGTACAGGTTCTGTACCATCCGCTTCTTCGAGAATCCGGATGATAGGTCTTGTATTGATATCTTTATTTTGGCGGATAACAATTCCCATTCGTCCATCACTCAGACGGACAGTAAGCCCAGTCGGGTAAATTGCGACGCTTCGCTTGAAGGCCTCGACCATCTCCAAATCGAACTGATCCCCTGCACCTGCAAATAATATTTCCAACCCTTCATGCGGCAGCATAGCATCGCGGTAGACACGATTGCTCGTGACAGCATCGAAGACATCAGCTATGCCAATGATCTTCGCATACAAATGAATATCCGCCCCGCTGATACCCCGTGGATATCCAGAGCCATTTATCCGTTCATGATGCTGATATGCGCAATGCGCGACCACCAGCGGGATATTATTCATCTTGCGCAAATAATGAAAACCCTTTGTTGTGTGTTCTTTGATCTGCTCGAATTCCGAATCAGTCAGTTTGCCAGTCTTTTGCAAAACTTCCTGAGGTACGAACATTTTCCCTACATCATGGAGGATCGCACCGAAACCGATTTCCTCTACAACAGGAACCGGAAGTTTCATTTCATTGGCGATGGCCATCGCATATAACGCGACGTTTACCGAATGGGCGAATATATAATCATCATATATGAGCATATCGGAAAGAATCGTCAATGTTTGGCGTTTTGGCCGCAAATTACTGACCATCTCCTGGATGGAACTCGTCATTTTGTCTGTCATTTTTTCGGTCAAATACCGTCCATTGTCGCTCTTCTTGATTTCCTGGAAGCTCTTATGGATAACCTGCATCGCCTTCAGCCGTTTTTCATTGGAAGTGGAGAAGTAAAGCTCGATATCCTGCAGCCTGTCGTCTCGGATATAGACGTAGGTATATCGCAGCTCTCGCAAGCGATCGATAATATTTACTGTCAACTCCACATCCCGTTGGATGAGAATACTGCCTTTATCATTATATACGGGTTGAGCGAGCTTACTGCCGGGCTTTACCGATTTTGTCGAAACTAGTCTCATTGACGTACCCCTTATCTTCTCCGACATTCCATTCTGATAAAATAGTACCAGAAAAACGGAAAACAATCTAGATTGAGAGTACGCGCTTCGACAATTTTTTTAAGGCAAGAGAAGTAAAGCTTCTTTTCCGATGATCCCAGGCTTCCAGCCATATGCGGCTGATGCTTCTGTCACCTTTTCAAGCGGCGCTGCCAGCAGCTGCTCGATTGTTCTTACTCCGACTGCCCTGCCGGATATAATGTTGCGATCAGCCAGTTTTTCATTCAGCAAATCGACATCCAATGCACCGCACATTATATAACCGACATCATTCGACACAACGAGCAAGGTTGTCTTAGGCAATATGACAGTCACAGCGGTAAAGGGCTTGCCATCTAAAAATAAAGGTTCAACAGTCATCAATTTAAATACACCTCCGTTATATCCTATGTAGGAGAAACGGAGGTGTTTGCTCATTTTTCTATTTCCTGAAACGCCTCCAGGAGCAAATCCCGCAGCATTTCCGGCATGAAATATTTCTTGCCTTCTGCTTCCTTAATATTTGGCAGCAAGCTGCCAAAAGTGAAAGTATCCGCCATAGCGGTCGTGTAAAGCTTATTAGGGTCAAGCGGCTTACCGTGTATCTTCACGTTCACTGCCACTGGTTTTGCTTCTGTTCCTTGCATATCAAACGTCAGTCCGCTGTAAATCATCTTGCCGATCACCTTCCCGCGGAAGCCGAAGCCCTTTAGAGGGAAAGAAATAAAATCAGGCTGCAATGCGGCATTTACGATTTGTTCCAGAGCTTCACCTGTTAACGGAACTGTTGCCGGATTGATCGGATGCGGACAGATCCGGTGAATATCCATATAAGAAATAGCTCCTGCGGGGAAGCTGTCAAGCAGCACCCCCGCATTTAGAAATGCAAGATCTGCCTTTGTCCATCTGCGCAGATAATCAGTCAATAAATCCATTGCACGCGAAGCCTCATAAGGAGATGATGGCATTGGATCTGGTAAAACGACAGCTGGACGATGCATTGCTTTTGCTGCGTTTTCCGAATACTCAGCCACCTGCTCCGCTGTATCTGCATCATCTTCCAGCTCTGCAACAGGAATGGCCCTGGCACGCTTATCTATGATGCATCTTTTCCCTGTGTCCCAGATGATTTCCACTTCTCCCAAATAGAAGCCTTGTTTGCCTGCTGTCGTAATCAGACATTGGTTCACATATTCTCCTTCATGAAGCAGATGATGTGTATGCCCGCCAACAATCACATCGATTTCCGGAAATGCTGCAGCTATATCCCTATCTGCATAGATCCCAAGATGCGAAAGCAGCACAACCACATCGCAAGAAGATCGAAGAGGACCTATCTCACGCTCCAGAACTTCCATCGGGTCCTGGACGTTCCAGCCGATCAGATTATAAAAATCCGGAAATGGAGCTGTCAATCCGATCATGCCGACTTTCACACCGCCAGCTGTTTCGACTACCCAGGATGACTCCATCCAGCTCGGATCTTTTCCAGTCTTTGTATGCAGGTTTGCTACTGCAACCCGGAACTCCGCCTCATCGTACAAATGATAAAGGTCATCATAGTCAAGTGTGATTCCTTCATTATTGCCGATTGTTGCGAAATCATAGCCGGCTTCGTTCAGCAGGCTGATATTTGCCTTTCCTTTGAATGCCTCTGCTATCGGTCGTGAGCGATCGACATGATCCCCGATATCAATCAGCCAGCATGTCTCACCCGCATCCTTCAGCTTTTGTTTGTTTCCCTTCAAGTAGCCGACAATCTTCGGCCAGTTCTCGAAATAGCTATGCAAATCATTTGTGTAGTTGATAGTCAGCTTTTCCTGCATCCTTCTCTACTCCTTTATGACGACAAACCGTCCCAAATCAAACGGACAGCAACTAATACGAGCATGATACGCAATATCCAGACGACAGTATTTCCCTTCAGCATCTGATTGATCCTTGCCCCGAGAAATCCGCCGATAATCGCACCCGGAATAAACGCCCATACAACATTCCATTCCACATGTCCAAGGGAAATATGCGTAACGGTACTAACGATACTGAGGAAAAATACCATGAGCATACTTGTCGCAACAGCAACATGTGCGGGAAATCCGAATAGAAGGATCATGGCAGGCACCATGAAGCTGCCTCCTCCTATTCCGAACATACCGGAAAGCAGTCCGACAAACAAGGACAGCACAAACGCCGCCATGAATCGGAAGCTGTATGTATAAGTAGTTCCGTTGATCTCCTTTGTGACAATGATGCCTTTCGGGTTGATTACTTCACGTTCCTTGCGTTTTACGAAGAACATAAAGAAAACGAGAAGCACAAGAATACCAAAGTATAACGAAAAACCATCACCCGAGATAAAACGATTCAGGAATGAACCAAGAATAGCTCCTGGCAACCCTCCTGCTAAGAAAATAAGTCCGCTTTTGTAATCAACCCGTCCGCTTTTCATATATGTAAGCGTAGAAGACAGACCAGTAAAAATCATAAAGATAACAGATACACCGACGATTGCTTGCGGTGTAGCCCAGCTGAATTCATCCCAGAAGCTGCTCAAGATCAGCAGCGACGGTACAAGGATGATTCCTCCTCCCAAACCTACCAGACTGCCAAGCGCTGCTGCAAGGAGCCCTACTAGTAAACTTACGGCAAATACCATGCGTATCCCTTCCATCTTTTCAACGTATTAAAAAAAGTATGACTGCCTACTGCAGTCATACCATTATAACAGAATTTATTTGTATTTGACTGACCCGCCGTTCACCGGGAATTCTGCTCCTGTGACATATGTCGCTTTATCTGAAGCTAAGAAGACGATCACGTTGGCAATCTCTTCCGGTTTCCCGATCTCCCCGCGCGGAATCTGACGGACTTCCTTCGCGAAGTAGCTGACAGCCTCTTCCCCTTCTTTATCGAACATATCACTGAGCATATCCACCATGCCGCCTGGTTTATTCCACATCGTTGTACGTGTCGGACCAGGCGACACGACATTCACCCGGATATCTCCGCCAAACTCATCGGATAAAGCTTGTGTCAGATTCAGGATAGCTGCTTTACTGCTGCTGTAATCAATTGCAAACGAATCAGGCACATGTCCGCTCTCGGATGCCACATTGACGATGCTCGCTCCTGGCTGTTTCTTCAGCTCTGGAATAGCTGCCTTCGTTAAGGCTACAACAGCAAACAAATTCGTCTCAAAAGTCTCTCTCCATATATCCAATGTGACATCCATGAAACTATCTTTATACGTAGCAATTCCAGCTACATTTGCTAGAATATCCAGCTTTCCAAAATGAGAAACTGCAGCATCAACCACCTTCTCGGCAGCACCCTCATCCGTCAGATCCAGCTCCAATGGCAGGAATGAGGAATGATCCGCTATATCCTTCACATCCTCCACTGTTAAGCTGACACCAACCACCTTCGCTCCCTCATTCAGAAATGCTTTCACAGTTTCCAAGCCGATGCCATCATTGGCACCGGTCACGATGGCTACTTTGCCTTCTAAACTATAACTCATGGACTTCATCTCCTTTGTGTCTTCACATAAAGGAGATTTTCCCAGTCGAAAAGATCGCCAAACATTTTCTCTCTTTCAGCCGTTTTAAAATAGGCTTATATTGAGTTATTCCTTTCCTTAAAACGTTTTAAAGTAGCTACTATCAGAAAGCTGACTATCACTAATAAAAGCCATGAACTTACCTTACCTAAATGAACAAGGCTCCATGCTTCCGTTTGGTTCGGATATTCCCAAGCCCCGAAGAATGTAGCAATATTCTCAGCTATCCAAATAAAAAAGCCGATAAGTACAAAAGAAAGCGCAAGCGGCATTTTGTATCGGATTCCACCAACCTCGTATGTGACCCACGCCCGCCAAAAGACAATAAGTACAAGTCCAGATAACACCCACCGAATATCAAACCAGAAATGATGTGTAAAGAAATTCAAGTAAATCGCAGCTGCAAGTGGAACAACAGCCAGATACGACGGCCACTTCACAAGATCCACTTTAAGTCGTCTCCAAGCCTGGCAAAGATAACTTGCGACACTTGCATACATAAAGCCGCTATACAAAGGGACGCCGAAGATTTTGGAATAGCCTTCTTCGGGATAAGACCAGGAACCCATATGTACTTTGAATAACTCAAGCACAAGACCGATAATGTGGAAAACTGTAATTACCTTTAGTTCATCCCTCGTTTCAAGACCGGAGCGCAACATCAGTACTTGCATCAGAAGACAAATGATAAGCAGCCAATCATAACGCGACAGAAAGGGAAGCGGAATAAATTGAGTCAAAGCCAAAGATGCAAAAATCACGACCGGAAACAAACAGGATAGTGCCTGCTCCCACCCAAAACGGACAAGCTGCGTTAATGATCCCAGCGTTCTCTGAGCTAACTTTCTCTTTTGGAATGCAGGTAATTGCTGTTCTGCATCGTAAGTCAGGTTGCGATTTTTATACATAACCCTATCCCTCCGATATTTTCTTCTGCTTCCTCTATTGCACTATCACATTACACTTCATCAGTTCGGTATTCGAGAATATCCCCCGGCTGACAATCCAGAGCCTTACAAATAGCATCCAGCGTTGATACTCGAATTGCCTTTGCCTTTCCGTTTTTCAATATTGACAGATTCGCCATTGTAATTCCGACCTTCTCTGATAGTTCGGTAACACTCATTTTTCTTTTCGCAAGCATTACATCGATATTGATTATGATCGCCATGTTGTTCACCTCAGACCGTCAAGTCGTTTTCAGATTTTATATCGATGGCATTTTTCAAGAGCTTCTGAAGCACAGCAGCAAAGATTGCTACAACCAACGGCGCGAAGATAAGTGCCATTCCTACTAAAATAAGTCCTGGAGCATCGTCTCTCTCGGCAACGACATAAATTAGCGGCAGAAGTATTACGTAAACAATACTTATAGTCATAGCGCAGTACTTAATATTCTTTAATGCCTTAACAGAAAAATCGGAAAAAGCAATATTTTTGTCAATATATCCAAGCAGGCGGTAAGACTGATATAGAGCTAGAAAATATGCCAATGCCGTTACATATAATCCAACCAAAGCAGGATATTTCAAAAATTCAGCTTCCGGATAATAATCTGCCGAACCAAAAGCTATATTCGGAATTGCAAATATACATAAAGCAATAACCGGCAATGCCATAAGAAAGACAGCTAGCTTTAAAAAGAGTGTTTCACGTTTCATTAAGAGCACCTCACTTGTTTTCCTAAATACGATCTTAATATATTATTTATCGTTTTACAATAAATAATTATTAAAAAACAAAAATTATATGTTGATTCTAGTAAAAGAAGCCGTATTTTTTCTTCAAAAAAAGAATCATTTTAAACAACAAAAAAAGACGAACTCTAAGAGTTCGTCTTTTGCTGTAAAGCTATTAACCGATGGA
>NZ_JAWVPF010000012.1:0-51813 GCF_046592595.1 Terribacillus saccharophilus
TTGTTCTTGTTTTTCGTGTTTGCCGCTTCGTTTGAAGCAACTCTAATAATTTACCACGGATGTAATAGCATTGCAATAGTTTTTTTAAAGAAATGTTAAACTTTCTTACAAACTGTCATATTGCATTATCCCTCATTTGTTAGCATTCTATGCAGGTGCCTATATAAAGGTGAAAAGAAGAAGGGCAAAATAACCCTTCTTCTTTCTATTAGGAACGATTGCGCATCTGCGGGAACAGCAATACATCCCGGATGGACGGAGCGTTTGTCAGGAGCATGATCAGGCGATCGATACCGATACCCAATCCGCCTGTAGGCGGCATACCATACTCCAGGGACTCTAAGAAGTCCTCATCCATTTCATGTGCTTCATCATTACCTTGTTCTTTTTCTTTCATTTGTGCTTCGAAACGCTCACGCTGATCGATAGGATCGTTCAGCTCGGAGAATGCATTTCCATGCTCTCTTCCTACAATGAATACTTCAAAGCGATCCGTGAAGCGCTCGTCTTCAGGATTCTTTTTCGCCAGTGGAGAAATCTCAACCGGATGACCGTAAATGAAGGTTGGCTGGATCAGCTTGTCCTCTACGCGCTGTTCAAAGAATTCATTCACAATATGACCGAATGTCATTGTATCTTTAATATCGATGCCATTTTCCTTCGCGAGAGCTTTCGCCTCTTCGTCGCTCATATGCTTCCAGAAGTCAACACCTGTGTATTCTTTTACTGCGTCAACCATGTGCAGACGTTTCCACTTCGGTTCAAGATTGATTTCATAATCACCATAAGGAATAACCGTTTTACCTAGTACATCTTTTGCAACATGTGCAATCAGGTTCTCTGTTAATTCCATGATTGTATCCATATCCCCATACGCTTCATACAGCTCAAGCATTGTGAACTCAGGATTGTGACGTGTTGATACACCCTCGTTACGGAATACACGTCCAATTTCGTAAACCTTCTCCAACCCGCCAACGATAAGACGTTTTAGGTGAAGTTCAATAGCTATACGCATATAAAGCGGGATATCCAATGCATTGTGATGGGTAATGAACGGACGAGCTGCCGCTCCACCCGGAATGCTGTGCATCAGTGGTGTTTCTACTTCCAAGTATCCTATATCGTCCAAGTAACGGCGGATACTTTGGATGATCTTACTGCGAGTGATGAATGTTTGCTTCGATTCCGGATTCACGATCAAATCAAGGTAACGTTGACGATAACGCTGCTCAATGTCAGTCAAACCATGGAATTTATCAGGAAGCGGACGAAGTGCTTTGGAAAGGATATCAAAGGAAGTCGCCTTAACAGAAAGCTCCCCAACATTCGTTTTGAACATTACACCAGTAACACCGACGATGTCACCTAGGTCGGCACTGCTGAATAGCTCATACGCTTCGTCACCAACTTGATCTTTCCGAACATAAAGTTGGATCTGACCGCTCAAGTCCTGCAAATGGGCAAAGCCTGCTTTACCTTTACCGCGTTTCGTCATTAGACGGCCAGCAATAGTAACTTCCGCTTTCTTCTCTTCTAATTCTTCCTTACTGAAAGCATCAAATGCTGCTACCAGCTCTTCTGATTGATGTGTGCGTTCGAATCTGGCACCGAACGGATTATAACCTTGGTTCATGAGCTGTTCCATCTTATCGCGACGCACCTGCATCTGATCGTTTAATTCTTCACTCATCCTGTTCACTCCCATTTCTTCTATATTCATTATCTAACATGCTAAAAAAACTGCCAGCATGACTGGCAGTATTGTTCGTCCTCGTATAATGCGAGGCTTATCGCATTGCTACCTCGTATAAGTATAGAAAAGCAGCCATGCTGTGTCAATAAAGCACGTCCGATTAAAACATCGCCATTGAAGCTTCCGCTTGGTCTGCAAAATCATAAAGCAGCTCAGCCATGTCTTCTTTTGTCGTTGTTTCATTTATCAATTTGCGTACTTTCCCAGTACCATCCAACCCTTTTAAGTACCAGGCAGCATGCTTGCGCATTTCCATGATTGCTACTCTCTCACCTTTTAGGCGGACCAAACGTTCCATATGCAGCACACACACGTCAATCTTTTCACGAGGTTTTGGTTCCTCGAGGATTTCGCCTGTTTCCAAGTAGTGAACAGTCCTATATATCATCCACGGATCTCCAAGAGCTGCCCTTCCTATCATAACTGCATCAACACCCGTCTCCTCCAATCGCTGCTTCGCGATTTCCGGCGTTGTGATATCGCCGTTGCCGATGACAGGAATAGAAACAGATTCCTTCACTTGACGGATGATATCCCAGTTAGCAAGTCCATCATAGTGCTGCTCACGTGTACGGCCATGCAATGCGACTGCCGCTGCTCCTGCTTCTTGCAGTGCTTGTGCATTCTCTACTGCATAGATCGTACTGTCATCCCAGCCTGTCCGCATCTTAACAGTTACAGGCTTGTTGACTTCTTTTACAACTGCAGATACCAGCTCATGAATTTTTTCCGGCTGAAGCAGCCACCTGGAACCCGCCATGTTCTTGGTGATTTTTGGCGCTGGGCAGCCCATATTGATATCAATGATGTCAGCTGTTGTATTCTGATCGACAAATTTAGCAGCCTCAACCAGCGTCTCCGGATTAGCTCCGAAGATTTGAAGGCTCATTGGCTTTTCTTGTTCATCTATATAAAGCATGTTCATCGTCTTGGCGTTCCGAGTCACGATGCCGTTGTCACTGATCATTTCTGCACATACGATACCAGCTCCGAATTCTTTTACAGTCAATCGGAAAGCTGAGTTACTGATACCAGCCATCGGCGCCAATACCACTCGGTTCTTAATGGTGATATCACCGATTTTGAACAACGTCCTTACCTCCCACTTATTTTCTTACTATATATTTAAAGAACCCCATACCCTGACGCCCTGCACATCTCGAGTCGGCAATGCATCCAGCCATTCCTGCACGCTTTTCCCCTTAAGGGGCAGCTCGGCAGCTATTTCAGCCAAAGGCACTAATACAAAAGCTCGTTCATGCATGCGCGGATGGGGAAGGATAAGTTCCTCAACATTCATATTTTCATTACTATACAGCAAAATGTCAAGGTCTACCGTCCGCGGCCCCCAGCGAATGATACGCTTACGCCCTAAGTCCTGTTCGATATCTTGACAGATATGAAGCAGCTCCAATGGATCTAGATTCGTTTCCACCTCTGCCACCATGTTCAGGAACTGATCTTGGTCCTCATAGCCTACAGGGTCCGTTTCATAAACTGTTGATATCTGCTTCAGCTTAATTTCCTCGTGCTCACTCAACGTTTGAATTGCCTGCTGTAAGTATGTCTCTCTCGGGGCTATATTCGATCCGAGTGCAATCCATGCCTGATTCATAGACGCCCCCGCCGTATTTCCACCGCTACCGATTCATAATGTCCTGCAATTGGAGGGTTTGGTTTGATAACTTTCACTGTACATGCCTCCAACAGAGAGAATGAAGCAAACAATTGTTTAGCAATCTCTTCTGCCACCGCTTCTATTAAGTTCTTCGCTCGCCCTTCCACAACATCCTTGATGATCTCAAATGCTTGTCCATAATGAATCGACTGTGTCATATCATCCGATTCACCAGCTTTGCGAAGGTCCAATTCCAGTACAGCATCTACGATAAAACGCTGTCCAAGCTTATTCTCTTCCGGAAATAGACCATGATAGCCGTAAAATTGTAATTGGTTCATATATATTTTATCCATCTTTTACTCCTTTCCAACTAACGCATCCATCATTTTCACGATTCGAGCTGTCTGTTTTACTTCATGAACCCGAACCATGTGTATGCCCTTTGTAATACCAAATGCTGTCGTAGCTGCTGTTCCTTCATCCCGTTGGTCAGCTGGCAAATCAAGTACCGTGCCGATAAACCTTTTACGCGATGTACCGAGGAGGACAGGATAGCCCATTGCCGTGATTTTATCTAATTCACGCAAAGCTGACATGTTTTCATCAAAAGACTTGACAAATCCAATGCCCGGATCCAGCCATATATCCTCTCGCTTAACACCAGCATCAAGAACGATCTGGATGCTTTTCTCCAGGTCCGTAATCATATCCGGGAGCAAATCGTTATAATCCGCATTTTCCCGATTGTGCATCAAGATAATTGGCACATCCAATTGCGCTGCAACTTTCGCCATATCGGGGTCGTACTTCGCCCCCCATATATCATTGATGATCGATGCACCAGCTTTGACTGCAGCTTCCGCAGTCTCCGCCTTATACGTATCAATGGACATCGGCAAATCAACCACTTCTTTAATGGCTTTTATTGCTGGAACCACGCGCGCGATCTCTTCATCCGCAGGTACAGGTTCGTAACCTGGACGGGTGGATTCTCCGCCAATATCCAGGATATCCGCTCCCTCAGCAGCAAGCTTTTGCGCTTGCGTAACAGCAGCCTCTACATTTGTATAACTGCCTCCATCTGAAAAGGAGTCGGGTGTCACGTTAATGATTCCCATTACAAGGGTTTTCTTAGAAAGATCATATTCTTTATTGCCTATTATGCGTTTCATATAACCGTCAACCTCTCGTTCAATCTATCTTTCTAGTGTACACGAATCCATGCATAAAAAAACACCCCTGCCTATCACAGCAGGGGCATCCCGTTCTTAGTCTTCAAATTGGTATAGTGGTGTAGAGAGGTAGCGCTCACCGTTACTCGGAACAATAGCTAACACTTTCTTGCCAGCTCCTAACTCTTTGGCAACCTTCTTAGCAGCAAAGATGGCAGCTCCAGTAGAGACACCGCCAAGCAACCCTTCTTTAGCAGCTGTTTCTCTGGCAGTTGCATACGCTTCGTCATTTTCTACTTGAATGATCTCAGAGTAAATATCCGTATCCAGGATAGATGGAACAAAACCTGCACCAATACCTTGGATTTTATGCGGTCCTGGCTTCCCGCCAGATAGCACCGGGGAGCTTGCCGGTTCAACCGCGATGATGCGGATATCCTTGTTCAATTCTTTCAGAACTTGACCTACGCCTGTAATCGTACCACCTGTTCCGATACCAGCTACAAACGCATCTAGGTCGCCTCCGAATTCAGCAGCAATCTCCTTACCTGTCGTACGAGCATGAATAGCAGGGTTAGCTGCGTTCTTAAACTGCTGCGGCATGAAATAACCATGTTCCTTTTGCAATTCCTCCGCTTTCTGAATGGCACCTTTCATTCCTTCTGCACCTGGTGTCAGCACGAGCTGCGCTCCATAAGCACGCAGAAGGTTGCGTCTTTCCATACTCATCGTATCCGGCATAACAAGAATTGCTTTATAGCCTTTAATAGCTGCTACTAGAGCAAGTCCAATTCCTGTATTGCCACTTGTCGGTTCAATGATTGTGTCGCCTTGCTTCAATCTGCCATTCTCTTCAGCATCTTCAATCATTGCAAGAGCAATCCGATCTTTGACAGATCCGCCTGGGTTTTGGAATTCCAGCTTTACATAAATCTCGGCACTATCACTGTCTGCCGTGCGATTAAGCTTAACGATTGGTGTGTTTCCGATCAATTCAGAAATGGATGATGCAATTGCCATGATTATTCCCCCTAATTCCCACTAATTTAATTGGATTTATTTAACTGTAAGCAAAATATCGCCAAAAGTCAAACCAAATGAGATGGGTTTATCGAAGCAGTGCTTTCAATTCATCTTCCGTAAACGTATACGTTTCATTACAGAAGTGGCAGTTCGCTTCCGCACCGTGATCTTCATCGATCATTGCTTGGATCTCTTCGTTTCCAAGACTCTTAATTGCATTCTGGATGCGGTCTTTTGAGCACTGACAAGTAAAGCTGACCGGCATAGTGTCCAGGAAGTTGATATTTTCTTCCCCTATCAGCTTCTCAAGAATTTGCTCAGGTGTATTTCCTTCTCTGATCAATGTGGAAATAGGAGCAATAGAGCTGATCCGCTCTTCCAATTGCGTAATGATTGTATCATCCGCTCCCGGCAGAACTTGCAGAATAAATCCGCCAGCAGCGAGGATGGTATGATCCGGATTAACCAATACACCTGCACCTACCGCCGAAGGCACCTGTTCGGAGTTAGCGAAGTAATACGTGAAGTCTTCTCCAATCTCTCCAGAAACAATCGGTACTTGACCAGTAAACATTTCTTTCAGACCAAGATCCTTTGCTACACTCAATGTTCCAACAGTACCTACAGCACGTGAAACATCCAGTTTACCGATGGAGTTCAATTCAAAGTCGACATGCGGATTCGTGATATATCCTCTCACTTCACCTTTTGCATTACTATCTACAATAATAGGTCCGACTGGTCCGTCGCCTTCCACCTTTACTGTCAGCTTGTCTTCTCCTTTGAGCATCACGCCCATCATCGTACTTATTGTCAGCGTACGTCCAAGCGCTGCCGATGCGGTTGCCCATGTATCATGACGGCGGCGTGCTTCTTCCACTAATTCTGTTGATTGTATTGCATAAGCACGGATATTACCGTTAAATCCTGTCGCTTTAATTAAATAATCACCCATAAGAGCAATGTCACTCCTTCTATATATATCGACCATATCGGCCTATTTTTTCCACAAGGTATTGCTTATCTTATCATAATCCTGCAGGTAAATCCTTTTATATGTTTACTATACCCAAACAGAGAAAAAGGCCTCCCAAAAGGAGACCTTTTCTTTTATGCTTTTGGACGATTATCTGAATCATCATTTGTTCGCGGATTTTCCTCAGGTATACCTGACTGATCCGGCGATTTGGAAACATCTTCGTCGATAGCTGTGTCATCAGACGGAGCTGCTCCATTTTCTTCCTGCGGCTGAATTGTGACAGTTACATCGTCATCACTATCCTTCAGCAGGCTTGTTTTCTTCTCTGATTTGCTGCGTTCAGCGGCAATCTCATCCTCTGTAGGAAGGCGTCCTTTATCAAACAATGTTTGAATTTGGAAAGCATCCAATGTTTCGATCTCAAGGAGTGTCTGGGCAATAAGCTCAAGCTTCTCTTTGTTTTCAGTAAGAATCTGCTTCGCACGTGCATAACACTGATTGATGAAGCTCTGTACTTCCTGATCGATCTCATAGGCGATTGCTTCACTGTATGTTTGTTCATTCTGAATGTCACGGCCGAGGAATACATTGCCGCCGCTGCTTGTGAACTGCAACGGTCCGATCTTGTCACTCATACCGTATTCAGTAACCATCTTACGAGCAATAGCTGTTGCGCGCTGGAAGTCATTATGTGCTCCGGTACTTACTTCACCGAAGATGACTTCTTCTGCTACACGTCCGCCGAGCAATCCGGTAATCTTATCAAGCAACTCCGGCTTGGTCATGAAATAGCGGTCTTCTCTTGGAAGCATGACAGCATAACCGCCAGCTTGGCCTCGAGGAACAATAGTAACCTTATGCACCATATCTGCATCATCAAGCACCATACCGATAACGGTATGTCCGCTCTCGTGATAAGCAACGATATTGCGTTCTTTCTTGGAGATAACGCGGCTTTTCTTCGCCGGACCTGCAATGACACGGTCGATTGCTTCATCAACGTCGGCCATGATGATTTGTTTACGGTCACTGCGCGCAGCTACAAGTGCCGCTTCATTCAACAGGTTCTCCAAATCCGCTCCGGAGAATCCTGGAGTACGCATCGCGATCGTGCGCAGATTAACGGACTCATCAAGCGGTTTGTTGCGGGCATGTACCTTCAAGACCGCTTCACGTCCGCCTAGGTCAGGGCGGTCAACTGTAATCTGACGGTCGAAACGGCCTGGACGAAGAAGGGCTGGGTCAAGAATATCAGCACGGTTTGTTGCGGCAATGATGATGATTCCTTCATTAGCACCGAAACCATCCATTTCAACAAGCAATTGGTTCAACGTCTGCTCACGCTCATCGTGACCGCCGCCTAAACCAGCTCCACGCTGACGTCCAACTGCATCAATCTCATCAATGAAGATGATACAAGGTGCGTTTTTCTTCGCATTTTCAAACAAATCACGTACACGGGATGCACCGACCCCTACAAACATCTCCACAAAGTCCGAACCACTTATAGAGAAGAATGGTACGCCTGCTTCTCCCGCTACCGCACGAGCAAGCAATGTTTTACCTGTACCCGGAGGTCCCACAAGCAGGACACCTTTCGGAATACGTGCTCCTACAGCAGAGAATTTGCGAGGATCTTTAAGGAAGTCAACAACTTCGACAAGCTCCTGCTTCTCTTCGTCAGCTCCGGCTACATCACGGAACTTCACTTTTTTCTTCTCTTCATTGTACATCTTCGCTTTGCTCTTACCGAAGTTCATGACACGGCTGCCTCCGCCTTGTGCCTGGCTCATGAAGAACAAGAAGATTAGTACAAGCAGCAAGATAGGGAAGAGGGTTGTCAAAAGAGTCTGCCAGAAGCTTGGCTGCGGCTCTTCATCTGCATTCATCTCAACGCCTTGGTCTTGTGCAGTTGTCAGAATATCACTCATCAGCTGTTCATTCTGAGGAATCTCAGTCTGGAACTGTGTGTTATCCTCCGTCTCGCCTCGTACCGTATAGATATTGTTAGTAGGCTGGACGGTCATGCTTTGTATATCACCACTCTCAAGCGTGGTTCTAAATTTGTTGATGTCATACTGTTCGATTTCGTTCGTCTGATTCTTGAATAAGTTGATCACACCGATAATGACTACAAATATGATTATAACCATTAAGGTATTGCGGAACACTTTGCTCATTGCCTACCTCCTCCCAAACGAGAAAACTATAGTAAATACTACCATATGCAAAACCTGCTATACAACTAAATACCCTTTACCTTATGTAAAAGGAAGACGATCCATACCGGTACCGATTATTCGGTACGGGCGCCGCCATATACTTCCGGTTTCAAAACACCGATATACGGCAAATTGCGATATTTCTCTTGATAATCCAAACCATACCCGACAACGAATTCATTTGGCACACGGAAACCGACCAAGTCCGCCTGGATCTTCGCCGTACGTCCTGAAGGCTTATCAAGAAGCGTGACGATTTTTATCGACTTCGCTTTCCGGTATTTAAACAAATCAACCAGATAGCTCAAAGTAAGACCACTATCGATGATATCCTCGATGATCAAAAGGTCTCTGCCTTCGACTTTCGTATCCAAGTCCTTGACGATCTTCACTTCACCAGAAGATGTCATGCCGCCGCCATAGCTGGACACATCCATAAAATCCATCTCCAAATGTGTATCCATATGACGAAGTACATCGGACATGAACGGAAGGGCGCCCTTCAATACGCCGATAGCCAGCGGGAAGGAATCTTTGTATTCCTCTGTAAGCTGCTTCCCGATTTCAGCGCACTTCGCTTCAATCTCTTCCTTCGTAATCAGTACTTTCTCAATCTCATCATGCATTGCTCGGTCCTCCTGTTTGTTCCCCTTTTTTCGCTTGGTAGCACAGACGCAAATAGCTGCCTGATTCTCCTGTTGTTCTGCCTGTTTCCCCTTTTCTTAAACCGATAAGCCATAAAATGGTGCCAGTCGCATCCTCCACAATCGGCCAGTCCCGCCTTTTAACAGCCGGAATTTTTTCATCAATGAAAATATCTTTTACTTTTTTCGTCCCTCTCATTCCGCGAAGCTTCATTTTATCGCCATTTTTCCTTGTGCGGACCCGCAAAGGCAAAGTAACATCCGCTAGGGGCAGTACGAAGACATGGGAACCGTTTTCGGTTGAGTGTGGGGTAAAAGAAGCCGTTAATAGAGATCCATCAGGTAACGTGACGCATCCGGGAGCGTGAAATGTATAGTGGAATAAGTCCTTTGCCTCATTACGGAATGAAGCCGTCATCTGGCTATAGGACTTTGTCAGTTGTAATCCTGCCGGAAAATCTAAAGAGCTGTTTGCTTTAGAGCTAGCTATCAGTTCAAAGAACTGCGCTTCGTGCCGATGGTGCAAGTCCACCGGAAGCGCTTGATACAGATACATCAATATTAGATGATACACTCTTCTTTGTAAAGCAATCGGGTATGTAAGAAATCGGTCTATTTCAAAGGCTGCCGCCTGTTTCGCGGCGTCGTATTCCACCACTTCTGCAAACATCTCTGCTGCTTGTCCTTCCAGATAAGCTTCATCTGCTTTTAGCGCTTCGCTAAAGCGCTGCGCATGCTGATGGAATGTCGGAAATTCTGTTTTTATCGGCTCCAAAACACGATGCCGGAAGAAATTTCGCGTATAGTCTTCTGTAGCATTGGACGGATCAATACGATATGGTATGTCATGCTGTTCACAATATTGTTGAATTTGTGCTTTGCTGCACGACAGCATCGGACGGATTAATTCTCCGCCAGCGAATGGCCGCCTGATATCCATGCCGCTGACTGCAGCGGGATTAGAACCGCGTGCCAGCCGCATCAGGATAGTTTCTGCCTGATCGTCACCATGATGGGCTAGAAACAAAGCATCTGCTCCATATCGTTCCATGCACTCCTCAAAATAACGGTAGCGCATGTCCCTTGCTGCAACCTGGGTGCTCTGCTGATGTGCTTCCTTCCACCCCGGGACATCCAATGTTACAGCTTCAGATACAATTCCCCAATTTTCGCATGTTTCTTTCACGAATACCGTGTCCAACCTGGATTCCTCGCCCCGCAAACCATGGTCGACACTCAAGGCGATGATATGCCAATTTTGCCGCTGCTTTTGTTCCTTCAGAAAATGGAGCAGTGCCATTGAATCAGGACCGCCAGATACACCAACCAGGATAGTCGTACCTTTTTTCCATATATCATGTTTGTCCATAAATGCTGTCACAGTCTGTTCCATTTACGTCATCCTTATGTAGTTGCTGCTTTTATCGTACCACTTATACAGCAAGACAAAAAGTTTATTGCAGCAGATAAAGCACATAGCAAGCAATACCATAAACACTTAGCACGATACACTCACCTAAACCAGTCTTGCGTTGACTGCTCTTCGCCACTCGGGAAGGTATTGCTGGCGGAACAGGGACATTCTTCTTCATAAGATGTTTCACCAGATCCTGTTTCATTGCGGCGCTGTCTGTATATTTTCCTGCCAATGCCTTTTCCAGGATTGGCCGCAGCTTCCCGGTTCGGGAGAGCACCTGCTTTATGGCCGCTTTAGGTGTATCTCCTTTAGGAAATCTACCTCCATTCATAACTTCCAGGGCCGTCATAGCAAGTGCGAATAAATCATATGTCGGTTCTGCTTTCCGGCTTCCCATACCCCAGTGGCCTCGGTCATAAAACTCGGTGTATTCCTTGATTGCACGTCCTGTCTGTGTTGTTCCCCCTACATCCACCCAACGGAGACGGATAGGGTTTTCACTAACAACAAGATTATCAAGCTTCAGATCACCGAAAACCCAGCCTGCCTGATGAAGATGATCCAAATCATCCAGCAACCCCAGCAGCAATACTGGGAGCCATTCCGACCCTTTTGCCTTTATGTACGCATCCAGTCTGCTGCCCTGAATATATTCCATCACATAAAAGGTATACAGTTTACCACTTGGACTGACATAGTCATCGGTATCAAACAAACAAGGTCCGAGGAAATGTCCCTGGACCTTTTTCAGCGATTGCAGTACATTCATTTCCATCGTCATAGAGGTACGCTTTTCACTGATTTTCAAGGCGGCATCGACGCCGTTTCTTTTTGTCAGATAAACTGTGCCGATTGCCCCGCTGCCAAGTTTTCGTATCAGCGGATAGGTCCCATTATGCCATTTGCCCGACAAACGGACTCCAGGCTGGAAATCAGCTGCCGAATTCTTCATATTCAGCAATCCCATCTGTGCGCTTTGGCAGTGATTGGCGACTGAATTCATGAATTGCTTCCCGCAGCGCAGGCCCTGTCGGTGTGACTCCGCCTGTAGCAAGCTTCAGAAAAACAGAAGACACGTTTTCCAACCGCTCCGTCCACTCCATTACTTTGACAGCAGGGTCCCTTTTCCCAGGAAAACCAAGTATGGCAAACTTATTATTGCCAAGGCGTGCATTCATACTAATTGAAAGATCGATCAGGGCTTCCTTCACGACAGGAAGTTTATGGTGCATGCTGGCACTCGTATCTACCAGGATAAGCACCTCCAGATTAGCCGTTTCGCTTATTTCTTCCACGACCTCCAGTACATCCCCTCTTTTTTCCGGCGGCAAATCGTCCAATGTATTGCCAGGTCCTAAGATTTGCTTTAGTTCCCGATTAACGACCCCCTCGATCGTCTGGGTCATAGCCTGTTTTGTCACCATTTGCACAGTCTCTGTCAAAGCTTGCTTATAGATTAACTGGCTGACACCGCCTCCGGCTTTTGCGATGTTCTCCACTTCCTCGAGACTAAGCGAATGTTCTGTATGCCCTTCTTCCAGAATACCGATTACATTTACCGTAATATGTTGGGCATAAGCCAAGGCAGCGACCGCTGCTGGGTCTTCCCCGCGGTTGGAGCATCCATCTGTGATAAGCAGGATCTGTTTCAGCGTACTCGGTTTCATCGTCATCCCTCTTCTCCATTCGTTATCTCCATCTTCGACCGGAAAAAGAGATAATATACGTTCCTATGCCTCCTTCACTTTGTTTTTATAAGTAGGAATGGACGCCCATTCGGGCATGTTGCGATCAATAGCTGCCACCATGACAGTCATGTCATCCTCTATCTCTCCTGCGCGGTGGCGAACAACCTCTTCCAGGAGCAAATCAGCCATCTCCTGCGGTACGGTTGTATTCATCTCCTTGATCTTCCGTTTCAGCCAGATATCGGTGTTTTCCACATGCCGCGGCGCTTCGAAGATTCCGTCACTCATCATGACGAGCAAGTCCCCGGGCTGCAGCTGCTCCTGGACGACGTCCACCTCCAAATCTTGTACAATGCCGATCGGTAAGTTGCCAGACTCTATTTTAAGGACCTGATCACCGCGTTTAATGAAGCTTGGTGTCGATCCGATTTTAAGGAATTGGACTGCTGCATCATGCAGATCGATGACTGCCAGATCCAATGTCGCGAATATCTCTTCGTTGGAGCGGAGCGAGAGGATGGAATTGATTGATTTGATCGCCACTTCTTCCCTGATCCCCGACTGCAGGATCTGCTGAAGCAGCCGTAATGTCTCGGTGCTTTCCTCATGTGCTCTGTCTCCATTGCCCATACCATCACTGATTGCGATCGCGTACTTGCCCGCCCCTAGTTCGATTGTGGAGAAACTATCTCCCGACACGAACCCCCCACCTTTTGCTGCATGTGCAACACCTGTATCCACGACGAATTTCTTAATAGAAGAGAACGCCAAGAAACAGGACTTATCCGGAAACGGTGCTATCTCTTCCTTCGTTACCACAACAGTCTCCCCCAGAATGTCGGATAAAATAGGACCAATCAGTTTCTGCCCCTCGCCATGATATCCCTGTATGGATACATGCATTTCAATATCAATACTTCCTTTTGTCAGGGAGAACACATCCAGCTTATCCACGACTAAGCCAGCCGCCCGCAATGCAGCCATCATTTCTACCTCTTGATGTTCATGATTTTCCTTCTCCTTGACGATTTCTTTTGCGAAGTCGCCCATCACCTCAGATACACCATTAAGTTGATCGGCAACAAAGCGGCGGCTTTCCTGTACTTGCCGCCGCAGCATTTGATTCGCTTGGTGGAAACTCAGCTCATGCTTCATCGTTTCAATCACTTTCTTGGATTTTACGCAGTGGGATTCCAGATTCCGCTCCAGCAGCTTATTCGGCGGCCCGCCATCCTCCATATCTTCCTTCAGACTTTCCATTAATTGATAGGTTCGGTCAAACTGCTGTGCCCCCCAGCAGCGATCCTTTTTAAAGCAAAGCTGACACGTCTGTTCGGTCACATTCCCAAGCAGAAAATCAGTCTCGCGATTCCGCACATCTTCCGCCTCCCGGTCCGGTGTGGCGAAGCTTTTTGCCAATGCATCAAATACATTGGAAAACTGCTGTACGCGATTAGCCGTAACATCACGTACTTTTTGCAGATATTGCTCCTGTTCCTGACTGTGCTCAGCAGTGCCGGGAACAAAACGGGACATACGCCGGATCCAGCTGTCCGGCGTCAAAACGAGAAGCAGAATGCTGATGGCAGAGGCAAGCAACGATGGATACACCTCCTGCATGCCCTGCTCCTGCCCATACACGCCGATAAGTAATGTTCCTATTATAAGACCTATGCTCACTCCGAATTTCTTTCCATCTTTCAATAAGCCGCCAAGCAAACCAGCAAAAGCCAAGAGGCTCATCTCATAGAGACTGGCAACATTTGCGAGACTAAGGATCAAGCCGGCAACCACCCCCACAGTCGAACCCATCGCCGCACCGCCGATCAAGGCAAGCAGCAATACGAAGTAGCGGGAGAATATCTGCTCGACTCCTGCCCCTTGGATTTGCCAGCCGATCGTACCGGTCAGTACCGAAGCAAGCAAAATGATCAAGCAGACTATCTCTTCATTCTTTAATGCCGGATAATATCTTTTTATGGATAATAACGGAATGCTCTGCATAAAGATGATAAAGAGTACAGAACCAAGAATTCCTTCGACACCGATCATCATCCAGTCAAAGCTGGACAAGGTGCTTTCATAAGAAAGTGCCAGCATCCTGGGGAGGGAACTTGCCAGAAAGACGAGTACAGCCATGACCCGGATTTGATGCGGTATTTTCTTACATATCATGGCTAGGAAATATAGGACGAATGCTGCCCCTGCTATATATAGTCCATGTGTCCAATGATAAGTACTTGCCCCAGCTACAGTTGCCAATGTGATTGGTACCATCCTTTTTCTTCTTGTCAGCCAGATCGACGCCAGGAATGCGGCTGCAAATGGAGACACAGTGGTCAGTACGACAGCCCGTCCCAGCAAGAAGCCTACTAAAGCCAAAAGCCACGCCTTCTCTATCAATAGAAGTTTCGCCAGATCAAACCCCTTCTTCTTCCAACTATCCAACCGCTTCTGTTCCACTCCATAGATGCCCCATTTCTTTCTTGATACTGTCTCCATTTCATTGAACACTCCTATCCTCATATTTGCCGAGGCTCTGTGTACATACTATGGCAACCCCCGGGACAAACTCTTATTTGAATAAAGTCATTTAACCACATCCTGAATTCACAATTTGTCAAAAGAACCGAGCCAGACCTAAAAACATTTCGACTTAATCCCATACCTTCTCACCGCCTTCAACACAGCTTGGACAGCATCAGCTTTTTTGCGGCAATTTTCCCTGTCGTATTAGCCTCGAGTTCCGTAAGTCTTGTCAGAAAACTTTTATTTTTTATAGGAAGCGTTTTCCATAAAACTTCGATATTGCATTTTTAAAAAAGAGGAGTAGAATAGTTCCTACTGAAACAGTTCGCATGCGAACTATTTTTTTGTTGAGGGGATGACAACTTTGACTGATGAGGAAAAAATCAGCCAAGTGATCCAATCGTTTCGATGTCTGAATCAAGCTTTCCATAAGCAGTTTTGGCATAATGCTGATCAATTGGGTGTGACTGTCGTTCAGCTGCACATCCTGAAAGTATTAGCGGACGAGCCTGGAACTGGCTTGAATGATCTTGCCCACAAGGTGAATGCAAGCAAGAGTACAGTCAGCGAAACGGTTGAAAGGCTTGTACAAGCTGAATTGGTGAAACGGGAGCGCTCGACACACGACCGCCGCGCAATCGTTCTGTCTCTGACTCCAAAGGGACTGGAGCAGAAAAAGACAGCCTACCGAACCTATTTGCAAAGATTGGGGAACATTTCAGACTTTAGCACGGAAGAAGTTGAGACATTATTGTCCCTTCACAGCCGATTGCTAACAAAGATTACAACTCAAGGAGATGAAACAACATGAAAGATCGTTCCGCCTATGTTAATCCGGAAACATTAACCAGAGGCCCGATCGTCGCTATCTTGGTTTTAGGTGCTTTCGTAGCTATCCTGAACCAGACACTGATGAACATCGCGTTACCTGTCATGATGGTGGATTTGGATATAGAAGAAAACTCAGCTCAATGGCTGACAACAGCATTTATGCTCGTAAACGGTATCTTAATTCCTATCACCGCCTTCTTTATGGAAAGATTCACAACTCGTAAGCTATTTATCACCGCAATGAGCCTGTTCGCGATCGGAACACTTATTTGCGGAGTCGGACCTGACTTTACAACAATCCTGATTGGACGTATTGTACAAGCAGCCGGCGCTGGTATCATGATGCCATTACTATTCAATACAGTATTAAGCCTGTACCCAATCGAAAAACGAGGCAGTGCAATGGGTGTCATCGGTCTAGCGATGATGTTCGCACCTGCAATCGGACCTACTCTATCAGGTTTTGTAGTTGAGCATGTATCATGGAGATGGTTATTCTTCATCATTTTGCCGATTGCTATCATCGATATCATTCTTGCAGTATTCATCCTGCGAAATGTAACAAAAACACAGAAATCAACAGTTGATGTGTTATCCGTCATCCTTTCTACTATCGGATTCGGCGGCTTGCTATACGGATTCAGTGTTGCCGGAGATAAAGGCTGGGATTCCGCACCTGTAATCTCTACACTTGTAGTAGGTGGAATATCCTTGATCATCTTTATCATCCGTCAATTGACAATCAAAAAACCAATGCTCGAATTCCGTGTATTCAGATACTGGATGTTCTCTCTATCGACTACAATCAATGTCGTTATTACAATGGCTATGTTTGCAGCGATGCTATTGATTCCGATTTTCACACAGAATATGCTTGGTTATTCACCGCTTAAATCAGGTCTTTTGCTATTGCCTGGTGCATTGGTTTCTGCGATCATGTCACCAATCACTGGTAAATTGTTCGATAAAATCGGTGCTCGTCCGCTTGCATTGATCGGACTATTGATTACCACAATCACAACATACTTCCTAAGTACGTTGACTATTGATACAACTTACACATATATGATGACTGTCTATACCTTCCGTATGATCGGGGTATCCATGGTTATGATGCCAATTATGACAGCTGGTTTGAATCAGCTTCCTAAACGGTATTACGCTCACGGTACTGCAATGGCGAACACACTTCGTCAAATGGCCGGCGCAATTGGTACTGCCTTGCTAGTTACCGTATTCTCTACTCAAACAAAAGAACACGTTACAGACATGATGACTTCTGGCACACCGCAGCAGCAAGCTACCTTGCTCGGTTCCATAGAAGGTATCAATGATGCTTTCTGGATTGCTACCCTTATCGCAGCTGTCGGTTTCATCCTTTCCTTCTTCCTGAAAAAGGTTCGCCCTGCAGATGAGATTGAACAGGAACAATCCACAGCTACAACAACACCGATCGGAAAACCTTCCGAAACGCATTAATAGAAAAAGCTGCATCCTTAATGGATGCAGCTTTTTTTATATATTGGCCAGATGTTCGGAAAGGTTATAATCATGGACCTTCCATTTTTCTTCGATAAACTGGATATTGCTCAAGCAAGCGTTGACTAGATGCGTATTCTCTGTATCGATTTCTCCATTAGAAATAGTAGATAGGATGGCTGATATGACGGCTCCATGACAGACGAGCAGCACCTTTTTATCACCATACTTTGCATTCACTTCCTGCAATGCGAGCATGACACGTTCTACTAAGTCATCCCATGATTCCATACCAGGAAAGTCCCAGCTAGGGTACTTCACTTCCCGCTCTGCTCTTGTAAGCCCCTCTGCTTCGCCAAAACCTCTTTCAACAAAACCCTCCATCTCGACAAGCGGCAGCTGTAATGCTTCATTAAGAATATCTGCTGTCTTTCTCGCCCGTTTCATAGGGCTTGCTATGATCAGGTCAAAATCACTTCCTGCCAGATAGTCACGAGTAGCTTGTGCCTGCCTGATTCCTCTTTCATTCAATGGAATATCTGTACTTCCCTGTACTTTCCCTTGCTTATTCCAATCCGTTTCGCCATGTCTGACAAGACAAATCATTCTGATCCCCTCCCCTAATCTATAGCATTACTATACCGTATTTTTCCTGTCAGCCGATACCGAAAAATTTATTGTTGACATATAGTCCAGGCTATTGTATTATATTCCTTGTGCTTCTAATCAATTCATTTAATATGGCGGTGTAGCTCAGCTGGCTAGAGCGTACGGTTCATACCCGTGAGGTCGGGGGTTCGATCCCCTCCGCCGCTATCCCTAAACAAGGAATGCAAATTGCATTCCTTGTTTTTTTATATAAATTTGCATAAAAAAATCGGATGCTATAAAAGCATCCGATTCATTATTTTATATCCAAGATTTGCATTTTTATCAAATCCCAATATAGACAGCAAGTTCAACCTTTTTTAGCGCCTCTGCCACCACGTTTAGATTCTGTGTGTTTTTTAAGGGACGCAAGACGGTCCTCTGAATCCTTCAAGAAGCGATTCATTTTTGCTTCAAAGGTTTCGGTACGCTCACGATGACCGCCATGTCCGGAACCTCTGTTGTTGTTATTACGACGTGCTGGTGGCGGATTATCTTTCGCTTTCTTGATTGAAAGTCCAATCTTTCCGTCCTTTTCATTAATGACTTTGACTGTGATCATATCACCAACAGACAAATGTTCATTAATGTCTTTCACGTAATTATCGGCAACTTCACTAATATGCACTAGACCAGTAGAACCTCCTGGCAGTTCTACGAATGCGCCAAAATTAGTAATTCCCGTTACCTTACCCTGATACTTGCTGCCTACTTCAATTGACATAAAAAAAATGCTCCTCCTTAAAGTTTGAAAGAAATATACTACTTATATATTATATAAAAGCTTGGAAAAGGGTGTCAATAAGAGGGCTCCTCTTCGGTGATCTTAAAAATGGTTTCACCGTCTTTTGAGTAGAAATAGTTCGTTCTGGCGATTTCCAAAACATAACTCTTATCGTTCAAAAGTTCGATTTCCTCTTTCAGATCCTCTTCCTTCTTCTGCAAACTGGCCAACTCATCCTGCTTCTCTTGATATTCTGCCTGCTTAGAAGCATAAACACCACGCTGATGAATATGATAACCTGTCATCAATCCAAGCAAAACAACTGCAAAAGCGGCGAACAAGATCAAACGCCGAAAGAGTCTTTTCTGTTTTTTCCGCTGCCGTTCTGCATATGCATCGTATTGTCTCGTGTAGCTGGACTCCATCTTCGTTACATTTCGTTTCTTTCTTGCCACGCCATTTTTACCTCCTTGCTTTGCGCAGTGAATCAAGTGCTTTTCCTGCTATATTCTTCATTTTACTATAGATACCTGCTAATTTGGAGTAAATTTTTCGGTACTTGCTTGGCGTCATTCTCCATACCAACCGTCCAATTAGACGTATCGGATAGAAGAGGATAACCAGAATCAACCGTATCAATTTCCACAAGAGCGTGACTACTCCTCCTGTAAGCAGCAAGATCCCTTGGAGCAGCAAGCGAATCGGCGTCAGGATAAGAACCTGTAAAATCCTTCTGATAATCAGGATGGAACGCCGGATCACACGGATAAGCCATTCGAGCACCCGTCGATAGCTTGTCTGGAATAGAGCTCTATACCCTGCAAAACCACATAACAATGCTAAAAGAATATAAAAGCGCATTTCCCCCTGATTCACTTGAAACAGCAGGAAGAACAACAGCAAAGTCTGCAGCAGCCAGAAGCTGCATTCCATGATGTAACGCATGAAGATCTGCTTCTTCCAGTGCCGTTCAAAGCGGCGGAACGTATCCATAGCTGCGCCAAGATAAACCCCGCCGGCAATCATCGACACGATGGTGAGGAATTGAACAGTAAGCGTCATTTGAAGAGCTTGCTAAAGATTCCTTTAGCCTTCTCCCCATGATGCTCATCCAAATAGGATAGCTCTTGGATTTTGCCTTTGATTGATACCTTCCCCTCCTGCAGATCAAGATTCTTCATATGCAGGTTGCTCCCTCGAATAATCATATAACCCATCTCAGTCTGGAGAAGGAATTCCTCGCTGTCGAAGCTGTCCACTTCCTTCACACCACTGATCTCGAGTGATTTCCGATTGAACATCTTTATATCATGATCCGCTTGGGTTTTCCGGGTTTGATCCATCGTTACCGCCTCCCTTTATCCCTAACAATCTATGAAGGCAGGGACAAGGTTAGAACGGTTTTATTGTACAGGCTCTTCCTTTTTCACTGTGTACAAGGTTGCAGCATCTTCCTTCTTAACTGCTTCCTTCAACTGCTGTACCTCGATTGTAAGCAGCTTTTGACCGAAGCGGATTGCCATCTCATCTCCAACAGCTACATTCGTAGACGCCTTAGCCTGCACACCGTTAATCGTGATACGGCCTTGATCGGCTACTTCTTTTGCCAATGTCCGGCGTTTGATCAATCGTGAGACTTTTAGAAATTTATCTAAACGCATATCATTCACTTCCCTTATCCGTACTTTTCTTTCCCTCCATTGCCTGATGCAAAGCAATTTCTGGATTTATTTTATAATAGCCCGCATAAGAAGCAATAGCAAACAGAAGCTCTCCAACGACTTTCTCATCCACCTCTGCCTCTGATGCTCTTCTGCTGAATTCTGCCAGCAGCTGCGCAAGATTGGATGGAGAAGATTTCTGCTTGCCAATCTCTGCTGCTTTCATCAGCTCCGGCTGCAAGGATTCCCTACCGTGTTCAAGATTTTGCTCTGCCTTTTCTTCTTTCTTAATAGCTTCCCAGCTCTCACTCCGCTCTTCTTCTGTTTCTAAAACTGCTTCTCCAAAAACATGCGGGTGACGGCGTATCATTTTTTCGGTGACACTTCGAATGACGTCTTCAATAGAGAAGTATCCGTCATCCTCACCGATTTGACTGTGCAGCATGACCTGAAGCAGTACATCCCCGAGCTCCTCGATTAGATTCTCATCATCTTCGTTATTGATAGCATCAATTAGTTCATAAGCCTCTTCGATTAGGTATCGGCGCAACGATTCATGTGTTTGCTCTTGATCCCAAGGACAGCCGCCCGGTCCTCGCAGCGTCCGGATTACTTCACGCAAGCGGTAGAATTTGTGGTTCATCTCCAGGGAGACTGCTGGCGGAACATATACACTCATCAAGTTACTGAATTCCACACTCCTATCCAAATCCTCCAGTATGACAGTCTTGATACTCTCCTCTGAGCTTCCTACAGCATCTACAATCGTGATTGGATAATCTGGCGGCAAATCTTCCAATAACTCCAGTTTTACCTCCGAAGCCACCATTTGATCGTACACCTGGCAGAAAATAAGGTGTTGTCTGTACTCCAGTTCATCGCGTTTGAATGACGTGGCATCTACGAACTGGAAACCATCGATCGGATCAATTCGCAGTGCAGAGAACAGATCATCTAAAAAGCTCTGCCCTCCGATAATTTTCACGTCCACTTCTTGCTGCGCAAGCAGCAGCTGGACTGTCATTTCTGCGAGCATCGGATGTCCGGGAACCGCATAAATCAATGAACCTTCCTCTGCTTGCCTGAATAAGCTGTTCGCTATCTCTTCATAAACCGATTGAAAGTCGGGATAGTTCTCATAAATTTCGTCATAGGAATGGAACTCCACCCCTTCTTCCTCCAGTGTTCTGACAACTGGATGATCCTTCGTTCGAACAAAGATAGGTTCTCCATGCTCTTTTAATTTTTTATAGATTCCAAGTGACAGCTGATTGATGTCACCACCACCAAGACCGACAACTTCAATGGTATGTTTCATTTTTCTTTTCTCCCTTCCAAGCGCAGTAAATATTTGCTGAACGGCAATGATTCCAACTCAGCCCGATTGAATGCCCCTGTTTTAATCAGGGTTATTCCATACAAGCAAGCACCAACAATGACCGCAAACAATACATACCCTAATAACAAAATTCGTGTTTTCACGTGAAACAATTCGACGGCAGCTACATATAAAAGTCCGACTGCGACAAGCATGGACAGCAATCCGACAAATAAACTTTTCCATGGAAGCTGGAATAATTTAATGTCTGGCAGATAGCGTTTCAGCAAATATGTATTGCAAGCTAATATGCAGGTTACCGTAATGACCGTTGCCACTGAAGCACCCATGATGCCGTAAATTGGAACAAGCCATTCATTTAAAAACCATTTTAGAAGAAACCCCGCTGCAATTATTGCAGCTGTATGCTTCCATTTCCCTAACGTCTCCAACATCGACGCTGTCGTCAATGTAAGTGAACAAACAAAGATCGTCAGTGAAAATACTTGCAAAGAATATGTACCGACATCATCCTTGAACAGCAATTCATTTACTAACGGGAATAGAGCGATTAATCCCGCTGTTGCTGCGATAGACAACAGGAAGCTGAGCTTCCATCCGCTATGCAGCAAATGGATGACAGCCTTCTTCTCGCTCATCAGCTGATTCTTTGTTATAGACGGCACAAATGCTAAAGCCAGAGAAGATCCGACGACGATACCTAATTGAACTAGCGGCTGTCCCCGATCATATATCCCTTTCCATTCACGTGCTTCATCCAAATTCAAACCATGTTCCAGTAAGCCGGAGACAAGCGTAAAAGCATCGGCAAACTGTAACAACAGCAATAGCATATAGTTTAGACAAATAAAAAGTCCGTATACGAGGATCGTCTTTATGATATATCCCCATGGAAGATGCTGTTCCGCCGATGAGATAATCGGCTCTCTCCTCATAAAAAAGCAAAGTATTATAATACCAAAGCATGCTCCTATTAAGGATGCCAGAGCCGCCTTCGCTCCAATGTCGTACAAATCACTACCTGAACGGACCAGCAGAAAAGTGACAGCAAGAATCAAACCTACGCGCACAAGCTGCTCCACTACTTGTGAAACAGCTGTCGGCGTCATATTCTGCTTTCCTTGATAAACACCCCGCATAATCGAAGTGAACGGAACCGCCAAGAAAATAAAAGCTGCTGCTTGGAGCGGCTTTACTAAAGCAGCATCCCCCATCAGTCCAGCAATTTGCGGTGCGGCCATATACAGCACAGCAAATGTTAAAACAGCAAGTACAAGCAAAAAGGTTCCTATCGGTACATAAAACGACCGAAGAGAAGGCGATGAGCTGCGGTAACGATCAGCAACCAGCCTTGAGACCGCTGCCGGAATACCGTATAGTGCCAGGCTTGCTGCTATCCCAAGGAATGGATACACCTGCTGATAGATATAGAATCCCTTATCGCCTACTATATTCTGAAACGGGACCCGGTAGCCCGCACTTAAAATCTTAGTGATCAAACCAGCGACCGCCAGTACAAAAGCACCATGAAACAGCCGCTTCATCCCTAACCCCATCCAATGACTCCTCCAAACTTTTCCTATTGGGATTATACCATATAGCATATCCTGCTTTAATTTTGAGCAAGATCCAATACGACCTCTTTCTTTGAAGGATGTATGCTGACAAAGAGGTGAAACAGCATGTATAAGGACGTTATCAAAAATAAGAAAGCAGTCTATTACTTTTCAGGAGGAGCAGTTTCCCGCATCGGTGATATATTATCGGGATTAGCCTTTCTGTTCCTTGCTTATCGTATGACTGACTCCAGCATACATACAACAATTGTTGCCATTGCAGAAACTACACCATACCTTCTTTTCGGACTTTTCGGTGGTGCTCTTGCAGACCACATCAATAAGAGAAATATGATGGTGGTTATAGACCTAATTAGACTAATGATCCTTACTATAATCATTTTTCTCTACTTACAGGATGGATTGACTTACCCTCATCTTCTTGTTGGGAGTTTCCTGCTTCAATGCTGCGGGTGTTTTTTTAATCCAGCTCATCGAGCAGTGCTCCCAGAAATAATCCCAGAAGAAAGACTATCTACCGCAAATAGCGCCTGGGACACGATACAACGCACTGCTTCCTTACTCGGTCCGATTATTGCAGCTTGGCTGCTAGCGAGAGCAGATATTATCTACTTCTTTTTGGTAGATGCTGCTTCCTATGCTATCAGTGCTATATTCCTTTCTCGATTACCGACTATGCCAGCGACTGATAAAGAAGGTAAGCTGTCTATTATATCCCTCTATAGATCATTATTCGACTTCTATAAATGGATTCGTAAAAAGCCTGCCATCGTGCATCTATTCATGACTACCTTTTTCGTTGTCTTTTTTAACACTTGGGTATGGCAGGTTGGCATATTACTCGCATTTGAGGAGATTACACAAAATGGAGAATCGTGGTTTAACGCACTGCAAATCGTATTTGGCTTAGGAGCAACAATAATCAGCCTTCTTATTCCACTCCTGGTAAAACGATTGGACATGACTAAATATATTCTCGGATGCTTTATATGGGGTTCAGGAATCAGTATAATCGGTTCTGCTTACATGTTACCCTTCTTCTTTTTGGGTGCTATCCTTATCGGTATAGGTCTTCCATTAAGCAGTTTGACAAGAGTATATCTAATACAGACGCATGTCTCAAAAGTGATGTTAGGAAGGGCATTCAGCTCTAATGCTGTTCTATTATATGCATCAAATACATTGTCACTGATACTATACGCAAGTCTTTTACCCATCCTATCTATTCGCAGCCTTATCCTGATAAGTGGAGCGGGTATTTTAGTAATTGTTTGTTTTTATATATTACGTATACTTTTCCGGAATAAACCTGGAGTCAGACCATAAATACGTCGAAATACAGCATGGTAAGAAGATACATTCTTAAAGCCTACTTGCATGGCTACGGAAAGGATGGAATCATCGGTATGGCGGAGCAGCTTCTGACTTTGGATAGCACGGTATATTTGGAGCCAGCTATAAGGTGACAATCCCGTTTCCTTTTTAAAAAGATGGCTGAATTGATATTTCCCTAGTTGGGTCAGCTGTACCATCTCATCCAGTGTCCAGTCTTGATGATAACTCTGTTTCAAAGCATCCAAGACGACGTGCACATTTGGTTCATACCCATTTATATCCCACTTGTCACTATGAGAGCCTGGTACAAGGCGCAGAAGAACCATTGCAAGCTGGATCCAGCTATTCTCCAGCCATAGAGCTCTTTCCTTTTCTGTAGCTGGCATTCCCAAGTAGAGACGCGTCGTAGAAAACCATTGATGAAGGAGTGGGTGTTTACATGCTACTAGAGCGAACATAGGATCTACTGTGCTTCCGCTCAGTTCCTTTGCTACTTCCGCTATAAAGACTGGTTGCAATTCGATAATCCACTTTTCTGAGGTATGGCGGAGCTGTTTATGTATTTCATGCGGATTAAGAAGCATGGACTCACCATCAGACAGTTCTATACTATGCTTCTGAAATTGGTAGGCAGCATGACCGCTAGGGCTGAAGATCAATTTATACGTATCATCATCCCGCCAGTTTCTTTCACCGAGCATTGTTGTCCGGTTCAATAAGAGACCATTTGTATGCTCCTCTATCATAATTTCTCCCCCTCTTTTGGAATAGCTTAGCATAAAAAGAATCCCGCAACATAATAAGTTGCGGGATTCCATCTTCACTATTCCATCTGTCTTGCAAGGAAATTAGCAGCTGTTTCTGCTGCTTTCTCTTCCACCTTACTAAGTTCACCATCATTACGGCTCACAATAATGACGCATCCAATTGGGTCGCCGCTGGCGATGATCGGACTTACTACATATGCTTGCACGTCTTCGTCTTTATCTTCTACGAGCTCCACACTGCCCGCTTGATTGATTGTGCTAGTAGTTCTTTCTTGCATCGCCTTTTCTATAACGGCACCGATGCCTTTATTCATGTATTCTTTCTTCGATTCTCCTGCAACTGCAATGTATTCATCGCGGTCACAAATAAGGACTCCATGGTCAATCGAAGTAAATAATGCTTCTGCGTATTCTTTTGCAAAATCACCCAGCTCACTGATTGGAGAATATTTCTTTAAAATAACCTCACCATCACGGTCAACAAAGATCTCCAACGGATCTCCTTCTCGAATGCGCAGTGTCCGGCGTATTTCCTTCGGGATAACTACTCGTCCCAAGTCATCGATTCTACGTACGATTCCTGTAGCCTTCATCTTCCATTGCCTCTCTTTCTGTATCATAAGCTGCTCTGGGGTATTTTCTACTTATTATGAAGAAAAGAAGAATTCACCAGTTGTGCTGTTAGTATGATACACATCGGCATTACTATACATTTCCTGTACATTTTTTAGTATGGAAGTTTAGCTGGCCCGTTTAAGCTCGCGCATAGCTTGAATGAATTCTTCCGCAATCTCATATCGGCGTCCATAAGAGTTCCGATCCCAATTGAAGACGATCTTCAATTTCTTATCCTCTGTCCCGAGCTGAACCATGCGGCCATATTGATTAGCAAATTCGAACAGCTTGCTGCCGTCCACATGCTGACTCATATCGGAATCGACCAAAATCTCCATCCGCTGTTTTTTCTTCTTCTCGCTGATGCTTTCGATTTTTTCACGTTTAGCATACATTTTCAAAGAAGTGACGTGGAAGAGATTAGCTACTTCTTCCGGATAGTCACCGAATCGGTCTATCAGTTCTTCCCGTAAATCATGGATTTCCTCTTGTGATGTACAGCTCTGGAAACGTTTATACATATCGATCTTCTGTTTCTCATCATTGATATAAGATTCCGGGATATACGCATTGATATCCAGATCAAGCTCTACCTCGAATGGTTTAATCTCTTCAGCAGGCTTACCTGCCTTCCGTGCTTCCACCGCTTCCGTAAGCATCTGGGAGTACATATCAAAACCGACAGAATCGATGAATCCATGCTGCTGAGAACCCAGCAAGTTACCTGCTCCGCGGATGGACAGATCCCGCATGGCAATCTTGAATCCTGATCCAAGCTCGGTGAATTCCTTGATTGCCTGCAGACGCTTCTCTGCTACTTCTGTTAATACTTTGTCCTGCTGGTAAGTGAAATAAGCATAAGCTACACGATTGGAACGCCCTACTCGACCGCGCAATTGGTATAGCTGACTAAGTCCCATCCTGTCTGCATTATCCACAATCAATGTGTTTACATTCGGGATATCTACGCCTGTTTCAATGATGGTTGTGCTGACAAGTACATCATATTCCCCTTCCAAGAAGGCGAGCATGACACTTTCAAGCTCCGATTCATTCATTTGACCATGAGCAAATGCAACTCTGGCATCATCAACCAGCGCTGCAATTTCCTGCGCTTTCCGCTCGATATTTTCTACCTTGTTATAAAGGAAGAAGACTTGGCCATCCCGAGCCATTTCCCGTTCTATAGCCTCGCGGATAAAGACTGGATTGTATTCCATCACATATGTTTGAATCGGGAATCTGTTTTCTGGTGGTGTCTCGATAACAGAAAGATCACGAACTCCCAGCATGGACATATGCAATGTACGAGGAATTGGAGTCGCAGTCAAAGTCAAAACATCCACGTTCGTCTTCAGCTGCTTCAGCTTTTCTTTGTGTTTTACACCAAACCGCTGTTCTTCATCCACTACTAAGAGCCCCAGATCTTTGTAGACGATGTCCTTGGATAATAGGCGGTGGGTACCGACAACAACGTCGATAACCCCGCTCTTCAGTCCGGTCATCACTTCATTTTGCTGTTTACGCGTCCGGAATCTGCTCATGAGCCCTACATTGATCGCATAGTCCTGGAATCGCTCCAGAATCGTTTCATAATGCTGCTGTGCCAAGATGGTTGTCGGTACCAATATCGCTACCTGCTTACCATCAGCAATTGCCTTAAATGCTGCACGGATAGCTACTTCTGTCTTTCCGTAACCAACATCACCGCAAAGCAGCCTGTCCATCGGCCGTTCACGTTCCATGTCTTTTTTAATTTCTTCAATGGTACGCAGCTGATCGTCGGTTTCTTGATAAGGAAATGCTGCTTCAAATTCACGCTGCATTTCGGTGTCTTCTGAAAATGCATATCCTTTGGAAGCTTCTCTTTCGGCGTAAAGCTTGATCAGTTCATCTGCAATATCCTCTACAGAGGATTGGACCCTGCTCTTAACTTTCTTCCACTCTGTTCCGCCGAGCTTGTATAGCTTAGGTTCTTTTCCTTCTGATCCAACGTACTTTTGTACAAGATCTATCTGATCTATCGGTACAAATAGTTTATCGTCACCAGAATAGCGGATCAGCATGAAATCCTTATGAAGATCCTGTACCTGCAATGTTTCAATGCCAACATAGCGGCCAATACCGTGGTTTGCATGAACAACATAGTCGCCTACCGCAAGCTCTTGATAGCTCTTAATTCGCTCTGCATTTGATATTTTTTGCTTACGCTTCGGTCTTGCTGAACGCTTTTTAAACAGTTCGCTCTCTGTCAGCACTGCAAGCTTATGAAAAGGCAGCTCAAAACCGCTGCTGATATTGCCTATTAAAATAGTCGGTGTGCTCACCGGCAAGGAAACACGGTCTGCAATGACTGCTTCCATATCGTAGTCAGCCAGGACAGCCTGGATTTTCTCTGCACGCTGCTGGGTAGGTGCCATTAAGATAGTAGAATAATTGCTCTTTTCCCACCGTTCCAGCTCATTTTTCAATAAATGCATCTGACCATGAAACTGCTGCATAGCCCGGCATGTTACATTGACGATATTCTGGGGCTGCGTATTCGGTATATGACGAAGGAACACACTCAAATACAGACGCGGATGCTTCATTTTCTGCAGAACTTCATGCCAGTCAAACGACAATTTCAACTGTCTTACAGTTTGATGCGCTTCCAAGAGACTCTGATGCCATTCTGCTTCTTCTTCATCGAGCCGGTTAGCTGTTTCTTGGATTCGGCTCATTTCATCGAGGACGATATAGCCGCCCTCACCGAGATAATCTAACAGGCTAGCCGGTTCCTCATAGAAATAGCCTGCATATTTGGCCATACCCTGAAAGCGCTCTTGCTGGCGCAATCTCTCCAGGTCCTGACTGACAGCCTCAAGGACTTGCTGCTTATGCTCATCTGCTTGCAGCTTGCCAATTGTTTCTCCTAATGCTTTCTCCAATCGGTCTGCGGCTCTGGCAATATCCTCACTATCAAGCAGCAATTCTGTAGCAGGGCCTACTTCAACCGTATCTTGTTTCTCCATGGAGCGCTGTGTGTCCGAATCAAAAAAGCGAATGGAATCAACTTCGGTATCGAATAACTCGATTCTGATTGGATTGGATTCCGTCAACGGATAAATATCCAAAATCCCCCCGCGAAGGCTATACTCTCCCGGCGCTGCAACCATATCTGTACGTTCATATCCCATATCGACCAATGCTCGTAAGTAATGCTCCAGATCAATTTCTTCTCCAACACGAAAAGCCAGCTGATAGCTTTCCCATTTAGCTGGTTGTGGCAGTATTCTTTTTAATGCTGCAGCTGGAGCTACCAGGATGCCATTTTCGCTATGCATCCAATTCCGCAGTGCATCCAGACGCTGTGAGCGGAGCTCCGGGCTGGAAATAGCAATTTCTGATGCCAATAATTCATTCACAGGATACAAGTACACATTCGAATGTGTACTCAGCTCCAATAAATCTTCATATAGTGTCTGCGCCTGGGTCAGCTGATGCGTGACCAGGATTGCCTTTCGGCGTATGGAGTCTTGCAGAACAGTTGCCAGTACTCCCCTTGCCGAACCAGACAATCCTGTCAGAAGCTGTTCGTTCATCCCAGACTTTATCCCATTGATGACTGATTGTATGTCATCTTGAGTTGAGATAAATTGCTTGATCTCTTGCATAATGCCTCCTTCTGCTAGTACATGTCATAAGCAAAAAACGCCTTGGTTGACGCACCAAAGCTTTGTATGACAGCATTATTTAGCTTTACGTTATTGCATGAAATGATCCAGCTCATGATAATGCGGATTTTGCTGCAGCGCATTTTCACAATCCTCACATGCTACCTGACAGACGATATGACCCGAATCAATCTGCACCATTTCCTGATAATCCGCTGCGGATAATCGATCCCATCCGAGCGCCTTGATATCCACCTTATATTCATCCAGCTCTGCTAGCTGTGTTTTGCAATGCCGACAACGATACACGATAGCCATAGTTACGCCTCCGGGACTTAGATTTGACTCTGTCAAAGTCTGCCCGAAAGCGTATAAATTCATACTTAATTCACTGCAGTGTATGAATCAGCGGTTAAAATCATTCATGACGTTAAGGAAAGGTTCCTTCAGCCAATTTTCTGTGGCATCAGCAGCCTTTTTAACACTATCGACGATATCCGGCAGTTCTTCCTTATGGAAGCGCTGAAGAACATAATCTACAACAGGCTGCTGACTAACCGGGCGCCCGATACCGAGACGAATACGCTTGAATTCTTTCGTACCTAAATGCGCAATCAAAGAACGGATACCATTATGGCCTCCATGACCGCCTTTTTCCCGTAATCGTACTTTTCCTGCAGGTAAATCCAAATCATCATAAATGACAACCAGATCCTCAAGCTCTACATTGTAATAATCCATAAGCGGACGCACCGCTTCCCCTGATAGGTTCATGAACGTCGTAGGCTTTACCAAGATCACCTTTTCTCCATCTATCAAGCCTATCGCATATACACTATTGAACTTTTTATTTGATAACGGCAAATTGTGCCGGTGCACTAATTCATCAATCGCGATGAACCCAATATTATGCCGCGTTTGATCATATTTCTGACCCGGATTACCAAGTCCAACAATCATCTTCATATCTATAAACGCCCTTTACTCATAGTCCATTCCAAAAAAACTATACCTTAACAGAAAATAAAATACAAGAAAACCGAAAAGCGGAAAAGAACGGTTAGAAACGAAGGAATAGGTGAGAAAGCCTGGAGCCACAAAGAGGAAGTGGCGTCTTCTCCCCATCACTCCTTATCCTTCTCCGATAAAAGGGAAAAATCCTTTATTCCGGCAAAAAAGCACATCAAGGATGCTTCCTTTCCCATCCTTGACATGCTTTGTCTGGTATTTGTATAGGATACCCCAGCTTTGTAAGAGATAGTCCTTTATTGCGGTTTCTTCACATAAAATTTACGTAGAAAAAGCTGTACCCGTAAAGGTACAGCTTTTGTGTTTTAATCTTCTTTATCGTCCTTAGATCCTTCTTCGATAGCTTCTACATCATCCGCATCGCCAGTAGTTGTATCATCTGATTCAATCTCTGCAGTAGGTGCAGTGACTGTAGCGATTGTTGTATCGGCATCCGTTAGGATTTCATAAGAACCATCTGTTGACAGGTCACCAACGCTGATGCTGTCACCTACTTCAAGTTTAGAAACATCTACTGTAATATGCTCTGGAATGTCGTTCGGTTTTGCGCTGATTTCCAGATCAAATAATGGCTGTTGAAGAACGCCGCCTTCATTAGAACCTGGTGCGTCCCCTTCAAGCTGAATAGGCACTTCTACATTACGTGCTTCGGACATATTTACCACATAGAAGTCCGCGTGCACTAGATTGCCTTTTAAGGAATCAGTTTGATAGTCATGCAGCATGACATCAACTGTATCGCCTTTTACATCAAGGGAAATAATTGCGTTTTTCCCTTCATCGCGAACAGTTTTCAGTAAGTCAACACTATCTACTGCGACACTTAAAGGCTCCTTGCCACTTCCGTACACGACTGCAGGAACGATACCTTCTTCACGCAGTCCTCTAATATAAGATTTAGTATTGTTTTCTCGTTTGTCTGCTTTAAGTTTTACTGCCATCGTAATCACCCTCCATAGTTTTTACGCGTCTACAGAGTATGATTCCCTTACAATTCCAGTACTAAACGTAAAATCAGTCAAATAAGATACTAACAGATTGCTGTTCGTGAATACGGATGATAGCTTCACCGAACAACGGTGCAACAGAAAGCTGCGTGATATTGTCAATTTGCTTCTCTTTTGGAAGTGGAATTGAGTTCGTCACAACAAGCTCTTTAATTTGAGAATTTTGGATTCGCTCGATTGCCGGTCCAGACAAAACTGGGTGAGAACATGCTGCGTATACTGCTGTTGCGCCTTTTTCTCTCAACGCGTTAGCAGCTAATGTCAATGTTCCAGCCGTATCAATGATATCATCGATGATGATCGCAGTTTTACCTTTGATTTCCCCAATAATGTTCATTACTTCTGCTACGTTAGGACGAGGACGGCGTTTGTCGATGATTGCGATAGGCGCTTTCAAACGATCAGCCATACGACGCGCACGGACTACGCCGCCGTGATCAGGAGATACAACAACGATATCTTCCAAATTCTTTTTCTCGAAATAATCGGATAGGATCGGAACTCCAACCAAGTGATCGATCGGAATATCGAAGAAACCTTGGATCTGCGGTGCATGCAAGTCCAATGCCAAGACGCGTGTAGCTCCGGCAGTTTGCAAAATATCAGCGATCAGTTTGCTTGTGATTGGTTCGCGAGCACGGGCTTTACGATCCTGACGAGCATAACCGTAATATGGCATGATGATGTTGATAGTTTTAGCTGATGCACGTTTCAATGCATCAATCATGATGAGAAGTTCCATCATATGCTGGTTGACAGGGGCAGAAGTGGACTGGACAACGTAAACGTCACAGCCGCGGATACTTTCTTCGATATTGATCTGGATTTCGCCATCGCTAAAGTGGGAAACAGTGATTTTACCCAGTTCTACGCCAATGTGGTCTGCAATTGACTTAGCTAACTCCGGATTAGAATTCAAAGAAAAAACTTTTAACGATGGATCATTATAAGGCATGTCGAGTAACCCTCCAAAATTAATTATTCTTTAGATAAGAATTTTTGTTTTCTTGTCGTGCTCTGGCAATCGATAAAGCATCTGCTGGTACATCTTTTGTTATGGTCGAGCCTGCTGCCACCAGGGCACCTTTGCCGACCGTAACTGGGGCAATCAGGTTTGCATTACAACCGATAAAGGCATTGTCTTCAATCTTCGTCAGATGTTTATTCTTTCCGTCATAGTTCACTGTTATTGTACCACAACCGATATTAACATCTTTACCAACTTCAGCATCTCCGATATAGCTTAGGTGGGAAACTTTGCTTCCTTTATCGATCGTTGCTTTCTTCACTTCGACGAAGTTCCCGATCTTCACATTATCTCCAAGCTGGGCTTGCGGACGAATATGAGCGAAAGGCCCAACATTGACATCATTTCCAATTTCACTGTCATGTGCTACACTCTGCTTCACAACTGTGCGTCTGCCGATTGTGACATTCTTCACTTCTGAATTCGGACCAATGATGGCATCTTCTTTGATAAGTGTCTTACCAAGGATCATCGTGTTTGGCAAGATTGTTACATCTTGTTCGATAACCGCATCTGTACTGATATAAGTTGAATTTGGATCAATGATAGTTACGCCATTGCGCATATGCTGTTCATTAACACGACGTTTCATGATCTGTTCTGCTTGTGATAGAGCTACACGATCATTTACACCCATTGTTTCATCAAAATCAGGTGTCTGATAAGCTGTCACCAGCTTGTTATCTTTTTTCAGAAGTTCCAGTACATCCGGAAGATAATATTCGCCTTGGGCATTATCATTCGATACATTATGCAATGCTTGGAACAATAGCTTGTTGTCAAAGCAGTATGTACCTGTATTGATTTCATCAACAAGTAGTTCTTCTGCATTCGCATCTTTATGCTCCACAATGCGCAGGACTTCTCCTGCCTCACTGCGGATGACACGGCCATATCCTGCAGGGTTCGGCGCTTTTGCAGTCAATACTGTTGCACTTGCCCCTTGCTGTTCGTGATGATCAAGCAATGCTTGAATAGTTTGGCCTGTAATCAAAGGAGTATCTCCGCTTAACACGACCGTAACACCCTCATTGCCTTTGAGGAACTCTTCCGCCTGCAAGACCGCATGTCCTGTACCTAGTTGTTCCTCTTGCAGGGCATATTCACTTACATCTCCAAGCTGGGCTTTCACATCTTCTGCTCCATGCCCGACAATGGTGATTAATTTATCTAATTGTAAAGAATTTAACTGGTCAGTAACATGCTGTACCATCGGTTTTCCCATGACAGGATGCAGCACTTTGTACAGCTTCGATTTCATCCTGGTGCCTTTACCGGCAGCAAGGATGACTGCATATCGGTTTGACATGCGAACCCTCCATTCTTTTTATCCTCTGTAAATATATCTTAAAATAATTGTCATTTCAACAGGAGCAGCACTCGAATTCACCTAATTCGAGACAATTTCTCTTTCAACCAACTGGATTATAAGCATAAAAATAACAGCTATCCCATATGTTAGAACAGCTGTTAATTTCACCTTTATAAAAGATGGCGCATCCGCCATCTATTTAGCTCATATCAAGAAGCGCCAGCGGCTTCCTCATACTCCACTTCTATTTCTTCTCCTACACGATGATATTCCTGCAGCACAGCATCCTGAATCTTGCTCCGTGTACCAGAGTTGATTGGATGTGCTACATCGCGGAATTCACCGTCTGGTGTACGTTTGGAAGGCATAGCGACAAACAAGCCGTTATTTCCTTCGATGACACGAATATCGTGTACAACAAACTCCTGATCCATTGTAATAGAAGCGATAGCACGCATTCTTCCCTCGGTATTAACGCGGCGTAATCTTACGTCAGTTACTTCCATTATGCTTCACCACCCTTACCTTATTTAGAACTTATTACCAGTAATTCTACATAAAGCTGGAAACTCCTGCTCCTCATAGAACTTTTTTTAAAAAAATATCGGTAAGGTGGAAAAGCCGGATTAGTTAAAGTAATTCCCTTTTTGCACTTCAACACGCTGATTGCGTACATCAACATTCTGAATCTTGATCAGCGACGTATAATCTTCGACTACACGCTCTTCTTCTTCGTCCTCTGCTTCAGCCAATACGCCTATAGCCGTCACGTTTGCATTGAATTCCTGCAATAGACTCTTCATTCCGTTGATCGTACCGCCTGCTTTCATGAAATCATCCACGATACAGACATTCGCTTGATCGGGAATGCTGCGCTTGGACAAAACCATGGTCTGTATCTTTCTGGATGAACCAGAAACATAATTCACGCTCACTGTTGACCCCTCTGTCACCTTTGGATCCCTTCTGACAATGACAACAGGGACATTCAGATATGCAGCAGCTGCATAAGCAATCGGGATACCCTTCGTAGCGACTGTGACAACCACATCAATTTCGCGGTCATGGAAAGCCGTTGCAAAGAGACGGCCAATTTTATTCACTGTTGCAGGTTCTCCAAGAATATCGCTCATAAAGAGATATCCCCCGGGAAGGAGCCTGTCTGAATCCGCTAGCTTACTGCATAGCTCATCAATGAAAGCAGCACTGTTCTCCTTGGAGTATACCGGGATATAGCGAACACCACCAGCAGCACCGGATACAGATTGCAAGTACCCAATACCTTCATGCTGGAACATATCATTTATAATCGACAAATCCTCACTGACGGAGGATTTGGCAGCAGCGTACGTCGTCGAGAAATATGGCAAAGATACCAATTGCTGCGGATGATCCATTAAATAATTGGTCATCGCAACCAAACGTTCACTTCTTTTCATCTCTACACCTCAAAACCGAATGTTATTATCTAACAATAACATTCTCGTACGGATTTAATCAAGCTCCGTTCGCCCTCCGAGCATCCGTACAACATACACTTGTTCACAGAATCCTCTTAAGCTGTTGTAGATCCGGTAAGCACGGCTCTCCTGGGATACAAGAGAGAAGACAGTCGGTCCGCTTCCGCTCATCAATACCGCATCAGCGCCTGCTTCGATCATTTGCTGCTTGATTTGTTTTACTTCCGGACAAAGCTTAAGTGTAACAGGCTCAAGTACATTGCCGACTTTGTCACAGATTGATTGAAAATCACCTTGCTCGATAGCTTCGACCATTCCCTCCGTATCCGGATGCTGGATATGATCTATTTTTAACTGCTGATAAATCGTCTGGGTGGATACACCGATTCCCGGGTTAGCAAGTACTACCCAGCAAGCTGGCGGAGCCGGGAGTTCTTTGATCTTCTCCCCGCGTCCAGTGGATAATGCTGTAGAACCGTATACACAGAAGGATACATCCGAACCAATTTTCGCACCGAGCTCAGCCAGCGTATCCAAAGATAGCTGCAGATTCCATAGTGTATTCAGACCGCGCAGTACTGCCGCTGCATCACTGCTTCCTCCAGCAAGGCCAGCTGCCACCGGGATCTGCTTGTCTATGTATATCTTGACACCTTTATTGATATTATATGTATCTTTGATCAATTGCGCCGCACGGTAGGCAAGATTACGCTCATCGTTCGGTACAAAACGATTGTCCGATTCGATTTCGATCTTGTTCTCCTGTAACACGATTAACTCTATCCGGTCTGCCAGGTCGATCGTTGTCATAACCATCTCTACCTCATGATAGCCATCCGGGCGTTTATACAGTACGTCCAACGAAAGATTGATCTTAGCTGGCGCCTTTTCGAGCAAATACATGTCATGTCACCTACTTTAGTTGAATTTCTCCAAAATTGTATCATAAAAAGGAAGCACAGGCTATTCTGCCTAAAAAGAAGAAGTCCTCCTCTTTAAAAAAAGAGGAGGACTTCCCTTTATTGCTTATCGCGCATCGACTGTTCGGCCATGGCAATGGCATATTTGACCATGTTTCCGGCGTCACGGGAACGGATGCCGCCCCAGCCTTCCTTTTGCACAGTGTCGTAAAATCCAAGCTCCTTTGCAATTTCCTCTTTTAGTGCATCAGACATGATTCCTCTTCTTCTGCCCAAAGAAAACAGCTCCCTTCAGAGATTATCACGACATCCTTATTTTCTGTTCCGGACCATATGCTATGCCTGTCAGATGTTTGCAAATAAGACAAAATAAAAAGCAGGGGACTAAGCCCCCTGCTTTCGTTCATGCGTTATTTCGCAATTTCATTCAAATCATCCGTATCAAAATCTAATTCGACTGTTTCGGTTAAGACATCTGCATAGCTATAGGAGACACGCTCAAACGCATTTTCATCTTGATCAAGTTCTACGATGAATACAGCTGGATACGTTTCTGCAAGTACTCCGCAACGTTCGATGGTTTTCTTTCTCCCACCATTAGCTTTCAATTTTAAACGTTTACCAATTTGTCCTTCCAGACCCTGCTTAATTTCCACTAATGTTTTAGCCACTGCACTCCACCTCACTGATCTAATCATAGCATATTTTAGGTATAGAGTCAAATAAAACTTTTTATTATAACAGCATACCAATTTTGATGTCAATGAAAAGATTAAATGTTTCTTATTTCACTTTATTCTTTCAAATTCATACAAAATTATGCATCAGTGGTAAAATTACGATCAGCCTGGTATTTACGAATCTTCTTCTTTCTCCTCGTCCGGATCCACAAAGGGCAATCCTGTCCTAAGCAATCCGCGAGTTTCGATACCGCCAAGGCCGCGTTCCCCCGTCAGTGTATTCCGGAGTGCATCCCACACCCCTACTTTTTCCATAAACGGTGTGAATGCGATTTTGGCAACTATATAAACCGGATCCAAGGCATGAATATTGATTCTGCTTGGAGAGCTGGCAAAATTCGCTCCTGCGCGTATCAAGGATTCAAAGTGGGATTGGCAGGCGCCAGCAAAAATGATTAATTGATCCAAGTGTGGATATAGCCGGCGTGCTTCTCTTACCGTCTCGACAAAATACTGGGAGTTCCGGTAGGCACGTATATCCTGCTTATCTCCTTTATTTTTCTGAAAGGCATCGTGTCCTGTGATGACAATGATATCTGGCTGTATTTTTTCCAGGAGGGAAGCAATTTGAAGCGGCATTTCTTTTTCATGCAGATGGACTCCATGTACTTGGATGCCAAAACGCTGATAAAAGTCGATGCATTTTTTTAAATATGTCTTATCTCCATCAATATGGAGCACCTTTGCAGGAATTTGGAAGTAATTTGGGCTGTGCTGATAACCTGAGGTTGATTCATAATCCCGCTTATCCTTCATCAGCAGGTAATCCTGGCGAAAGAGGCGGTAGGAGTAGTCTTCTTTATCCTGCCATGTTTTCTTGCGTTTCGTTATTTCACGTGTTCCAGTCTTTACAAGGTCATCCTTGGGAGCGTCTGCTATGAGACGCATGTCTTCCCCATGCAAGATGACCTTATTGGCTGTAAAGCTGGATACACGGAACAATAAATCGTGTTGATATGATATTCTAGTGACGATATCACCAATCGCCAAATCCATTCCGTTCACCTCACCCACCAAAGCTTTCTCCTACAGCGTATGATGGATGGGCAAAAATGTTCAGCCTTTAGCTGTAAAGGTATTCGCCAATGCAGCAAATTCCTCCATCGACAAAGATTCTCCTCTTCTTGTGCCATCAATTCCAGCTTCGTTCATGATATCCTCCAGCTCCTCTTTCGAGAAACGGGAAGAAAAATGTCTGTTCAGGTTATTACGAAGTGTTTTCCGGCGTTGACCAAAGGACGCTTGAATCAGGTCGAAGAAGAATTTTTCATCTTCTACTTGGACTGGCGGTTCCTTGCGCAGTTCAAGGTGAAGCACAGCAGAATCCACATTCGGCTGCGGCATGAATGCCGTTTTTGGTACTGTCATCACGACTGCCGCCTGTGTGTAGTACTGGACTGCCAATGATAGAGAACCATAGCTTTTCGTGTTCGGAGATGCAGCCATGCGGTCTGCTACTTCTTTTTGTATCATGACCGTAATGCTGGAAATCGGCAGATTCCTCGTAAGCAGGTTCATCAGTATAGGCGTCGTAATATAATATGGCAGGTTTGCGACAATCTTGACTTCCTGAGCTCCGAAATACTGCTGCAGCTCCTGCTGTACATCTGCTTTCAGGATATCCTCATTCACGACTTTCACATTATCATAAGGAGACAATGTGTCCTCCAGGATAGGCAATAGACGCTGATCTATCTCAAAAGCCAATACTTTATTCGCTGCGATTGCCAGCTGTTCTGTCAAAGCACCCATCCCTGGTCCGATTTCAATCGCACCCACATCTTCTGTTACTCCTGCATGATGGATGATATTCCGCAGGATATTTGTATCAATCAGGAAATTCTGCCCGAGACTTTTCTTGAAGGAAAAATTATATTTCTTAAGCAGTTCCATCGTCCTTGTCGGTGTGGCGATATGCCGTTCATTCGTCATTGTCTTCCTCCTGTATAATTTGCTGCATCGTTTCGACAAACAGCTGCTCTGGGATCCGGAACATAGCAAGTCGTTTGATAAGCTGCTTGCCATTCGTATGGCCAATCGCCAGTCTTTCTCCAAGCTTTTCCCGCCGCTGTTTTGCTTTTGGTCCGCCAAGGAGGCCGTATGCAATGACAGCTTCCCTGGAGATTTCCGGTTCGTACATCTCGCTCATCTCATACACTTGCCCCAAGGCTGTCCGAATCGATTCAGCTGAAGCGTGCTCAATACCTATTCCTTTGTTATTACGTGCACGCGCTTTATCCTTTGACAGAAACGCATGCTTACAACCTGGCACTGCCTGGGAGACAATATGACGAATACGCTCACCTGGATAATCGGGATCTGTAAAAATGATTACGCCGCGTTTCGCTTGCGCGTGTCTAATTTGTTCAATGATACGAGCATTTACAGCTGATCCGTTCGTCTCAATTGTATCCGCCTGGATTGCCTGATTTATCTTTGCTGTATCATCTTTGCCTTCTACAACAATCACTTCTTTAATTTGCACGTTATACCCTCTATGATTTGATTTGATATAGTCTTTCTGCATTTCGCATCGTCAGCTCTGCTAATTCCTCATAGCCGATACCGCGAAGCTCGGCAATTTGTTCCGCCACTAGCTTTACATAAGCAGGTTCATTGCGTTTGCCGCGGTTAGGATGAGGAGCCAGATAAGGACAATCTGTTTCAATCAGCAGCCGATCTGCTGGTACCATTTTTGCTACTTCCTTTGGTGCTTTAGCGTTTTTGAAAGTGACAGGGCCGCCAAGTGAGATATAGAAATTCATGTCCAAAAATTCCTGCACGAGGTCCGCTTCATCACTATAGCAATGCATGATGCCTCCGACTTCAGCAGCATTTTCTTCTTTTAAGACCGGAATGATATCCTGTGTCGCTTCCCGATTATGAATGATGATCGGCAGCTTGACGCGTTTAGCCAGCTGGATCTGTTTCCGTAAAACATCCTTCTGGATATCCTTCGGTGACTTGTCCCAGTGATAATCCAGACCCATTTCACCGATTGCCACAACTTTAGGATGTGACGACAGCTCCTCGATTCGATCCAGGTCGGCGTCTGTCATATCGATCGCATCAACAGGATGCCAGCCGATGGCTGCATATACGAAATCGTACTTCTCCGCCAGCTCAATTGCAGAGGTGATTCCCTCCGCATCACAGCCAATAACTACAAGACGGGATACTCCTGCATCCTTTGCACGCTGGAGCATTTCTTCGCGGTCTTCTGCAAACTGCTTATCATTAATATGAGCATGTGTATCAAATAACATAGCATGATGTCCTTTCTAACTGTTAAAAAAGGAAAAACGCTTGCGTGCAAGCGTCTCCCCCTCGTTTATTATTTTACGATTGATCCATTCGGCAAATCTGACTCCACTGTTGCCAGTGCAAGCTTACCGTCCGCACTTTCCCCGGAAAGAATCATCCCTTCGGACATCTCCCCGCGAAGTTTAACCGGCTTCAGATTCACAACACAAATCACTTTTTTGCCAACAAGCTCTTCTGGTGTATAATGCTCTGCAATACCAGAAATAACCTGACGCTTCTCTGTTCCCAAATCAAGCTGGATCTTCAGTAGCTTATCCGCTTTCTTCACTTTATCAGCAGCAATAACTTCCGCCACGCGGAATTCTAGCTTCGCAAAGTCCTCATACTGCACTTCCGGAAGCTTAGCCGCTTCCTGCTCCTTTTTCGGCTGTGCTTTTTTCTCTGGTTCAGGAACTTTCATCATGTTCTTGATTGCTTCCACTTCTACTTTTGTATCCAGACGAGGGAAGATTGGGCCTTCTTTCTTCACTTGACGGCCTGCCTTCACTTCTGTTGTCAAAAGCGTATCCCAGTCCTGGCTTGATTCTTCTACACCAAGCTGTGCAAAAATCTTCGCTGGTGTTTCGACAAGGAATGGACGAAGCAGGATACCCACTTGGCGCAGCACTTCTGCAAGGTGGGCAAGCACGTTTCCAAGGCGATCTGCTTGCGCTTCGTCTTTGGCCAGCACCCAAGGCTTCGTTTCATCGATGTATTTATTTGCACGGCTGACTAGCTGCCAAATCTTCGCAAGAACAACAGAGAATTCCATGTTCTCCATTCCGTCTTCTACGTCTTTGACAGTTTGTTTCGCCATTTCTTCCAAAGCTTGCTCGAATTCCGTCTCTCCAGCAACATAAGCCGGCACAATACCTTCTTTATATTGGCTGATCATAGCTACTGTACGGTTCAGCAAGTTGCCTAGATCATTTGCCAAATCAAAGTTCGTGCGGTCGACGAATCCTTCCGGCGTGAACACACCGTCTGCACCGAATGGCACTTCACGAAGCAAGTAGTAACGAAGCGGATCAAGACCATAACGATCCTTCAAATCGACAGGGCTCACGACATTCCCTTTTGATTTACTCATTTTGCCGTCTTTCATCAGGATCCAGCCGTGTGCAAATACTTTCTTCGGCAGCGGCAGATCCAGTGCCATCAGCATGATCGGCCAGTAAATTGTATGGAAACGGACAATTTCCTTACTCATCAAATGTACATCCGCCGGCCAGTATTTCTGATAAAGACTGTCATCATCAGAACCATATCCGAGGGCCGTGATATAGTTGGATAGCGCATCCAGCCATACATAAATAACATGTTTCGGATTCTCCAGCACTTTCGGTCCCCATTCAAATGATGTACGGGAAACGGCCAAGTCTTCCAGACCAGGCTTGATGAAGTTGTTGATCATTTCATTCTTCCGGCTCACTGGCTGGATGAATTCAGGATTTTCTTCATAATACTTCAACAGGCGGTCAGCATATTTACTAGTCCGCAAGAAATAGGATTCCTCTTTCACACGATCGACCGGGCCGCCGCAATCCGGACATCTGCCCTCGTCCAGCTGTGTTTCCGTGAAGAAGGATTCACAGGACGTACAGTACCAGCCTTCGTATTGATCCAGGTAAATATCATCCTGCTCCAAAAGCCTGGAAAAGATTTTCTGTACTGTTTCTTTGTGGCGCGGTTCTGTTGTGCGGATGAAATCAGTATTTGTAATCTCAAGTGTTTTCCATAGAGCTTGGATATCTTTAACGATATTGTCCACGTATTGCTGCGGCGTCACACCTTGCTCTTCTGCTTTGCGCTGGATTTTCTGACCATGCTCATCCGTACCCGTTAAATACGCGACATCATATCCGCGCAGACGCTTATAGCGAGCCATCGCATCCCCAGCTACTGTCGTATAGGCATGTCCGATGTGCAGCTTGCCACTCGGATAATAGATCGGCGTAGTAATATAAAACGTTTTATTCTCTTTCTGCATCTGCTTACCCTCCATTAAGAAAAAAGCCCACCAGCGTGAGCTACTCGTATCGCTATTACACATATCTCTATTGTAGCGACTTTCCGACATAAATTCCAATCCAGCAGAAATTTTTTCTTGTTGATTGCGACATAAAAATGAGTATATATACGTATTTATATGATGTTATTCCGACATATATGACAAATGTGTCGAATAATGTCGAGTATTCGACATATCCCTCCTATCATCTTTCTATTCGGATATCCCTATTTAATTTACTTATTTTACATATACATCCATTATAATAGTACAAAAAGCCTACCATATTCCCTTTATTCTGTTTTTGCTGGCAGCAACATGCTGAACTGCAAGATTTTTGAATTGACACTTATGTCAATCACTGGTACGATAAGCAATAGTTAAATTGTCGAATAATGACGAATAAACATATATAAACACCCGAGAGGAGAAACATTATATGAAATCAACAGGTATTGTACGTAAAGTCGACGAATTGGGAAGAGTTGTTATTCCAATCGAATTGCGCCGCACACTAGGAATCAACGAAAAAGATGCTTTGGAAATCTACGTAGACGATGACCGCATCATCCTTAAAAAATATAAACCAAATATGACTTGCCATATCACTGGCGAGATCTCCGATGACAACTTGTCTTTGGCTAACGGTAAACTAGTTCTTAGCCGCGAAGGTGCAGAAGAGCTAATCAACGAAATCCAAACACGTCTTAACAAATAATAAAAAACCGCTCCGGTTCTGGAGCGGTTTTTCTTTTATTCAACATGATAAGCTTGGTACACGTCCCGCTTAGGAAGCTGACGATCTACAGCTACTTGCTTGATCGCTTGCTTTGAGGGTAAGTCCTCATTCTCTATATACCAGTTAACATGCTCCTGCACACTCATATCCTGCCAAAAACTCTCGACTTCCTCTACCTGTTCTGATTCCGAGGCTCCATCTACAACTAGGCAGAACTCACCTCTCACTGTTTCGGAAGAAGCCCATTCCAATGCTTCTTGTATGGTTCCTCGCAGAAACTCTTCATACCGCTTTGTCAGCTCTCTGCCAAGTGCGATTCTTCTGTTCCCAAAAACCTCCTGCAAGCCAGCAAGTGTCTCTTTCAAGCGATGCGGACTTTCATAGAAGATCAGAGTTGCCGCCACTTTCCGCAGCTTCTCCAATTCTTTTGTTAATTCCTTCTTTTTCCGCGGCAGGAATCCATAAAATTGATACGCGTCTGTGGAAAGGCCTGATCCAACTAATGCGACAAGCGCAGCATTTGCTCCCGGCAGTACGACCACCGGATAATTCGCTGAAGCAGCTGCTTGGACCAACTCCTGTCCAGGATCGCTGATTGCCGGCATACCTGCATCGCTTACCAGCCCCACATCTTTCCCTTCTTCCAGCAAATCAAGAAGCATCTGCTCCCTCGCTTTCCGGTTATGCTCGTGATAACTGATAAGCGGTGTGGGAATGTCGAAATGGTTGAACAATTTCTTTGTATTACGTGTATCCTCTGCAGCGACAGTATGTACTTGCTTTAAAGTCTCCAACGCCCTTAGCGTAATATCCTGCAGATTGCCAATAGGCGTCGGAATGATGAACAGTGTGCCTGTCTGATGATTTTCAAAGCTTTTCTGTGATTGCATACGGCTTTCCTCCTTCCTGGACAAGCGCCCACTTTCGATATTTCGGAAGCTGCTTGATCCTGTATTCCTCTCGCAGGGCAGCTTGCCGGGTATCGAATTTTTGGATATAAACAAGGATGAATGGACCCCTGCCTTTTGTATATTTTGCCCCTTTACCAGCAGCATGCTGCTTCAAACGGTTCGCGAGCGCGTTAGTATATCCGGTATAAAGACTTCCATCCTTGCACTTCAGGATATAGACCATATGCTCATTTGCTGCCATAAAGGATTTCCTCTAATTCTTCCGTATATCCTCCACCTTGCTTATGAGAATACAGCGGCGGCAGAATCTTCAAACCAGGATTGCCATCACGAACACCTTCTATAAGGAGGATGTTTGCTTCTTTCCCAGGTTTCGGATAGACAAGCTGCATCCGTTTTGGTTCAATTTTCTGCTCCCGCATGCTGGTGACAATATCCAGCAGGCGATCCGGGCGATGGACAAGGCTGACCTTACCGCCTGGTTTAACAAGTTTGCGGCATGCCAGGATAACATCATCCAATGTGCACATGATCTCATGCCGGGCAATCGTCAAATGCTCATTCAGATTCTGCTCATTTTTGCCTGGTGTCTTAAAATAAGGAGGATTACATGTAATCGCATCAAAAGGACCATTTCCAAACATAGCTGGCATCTCTTTCAAATCACCATGAATCATTTTTACTTGATCTCCAAGCCCATTCAGTGCCACATTCCGTTCTGCCATATCATAAAGGCGCTCCTGAATTTCAACACCTGTTATCTGTGCCTTTGTCCTTTTGCTTAGCAATAAAGGAATCACAGCATTACCGGAGCATAGATCCATTATTCTTCCTTTTGCAATTGGGATCGATGCAAAATTAGCCAGGAGTACTGCATCTAATGAAAAGGCGAATACAGTCGGGCTCTGGATTATGCGCATATTTTCGTCTGCAAGCAAGTAATCCAGCCGCTCATCTCCTTTTAGTTCCACCATACATTTAATTCCCTTCTTGATTTTTTACAAAAAAGGGCCTTCCCTACTAAGTGTAAGAAAGGCCGCCACATCATTTATTCTTATTCAAGAACGTCAAACAGAACAAGCAATCTTCATTACGTCTCGGACTGCCGAAATGCACATTACAGATATGGAACCCTTCTTCATATAGTCGTGCCAGGTTATCATACCCTTCACCAATCTGTGCATCCTTTGACGGTGCGGCTTTACTGCCAGCTTTCTGTTCCTGACCAGCTTGACCATCCAGACGATTGCGCAGGTGATGGTTTTCTACCGTCAGACGGTTATTCTCTTCCAATAGCTCCGCTACATGACCCTTTACATCGCCCAGCTGCTTGTACAGCTGCCCGATTTGCTCTTCCATCTGTGTGACATGCTCCAGTATTTCCTTCTTGTTCACCGTCTCTCCACCCCATTATTCCATGGCTTGCGTTGAGATAACTCCTTCTTCGATCAGTTCATCTAAGGTATACTCGATAACCCGTTCCTTTTCCGGCACTTCAATCTGAATCAACCGTTCCAAAATGTTCAAGCCGACTACCTTACCCGATCCGTAGGAAGTCCGAATCGCTTCACCCAAATCCGGAAGCTCACGTTTCGCCTCTTCATACTCATCATTTTCATACTTCAGACAGCACATCAGCCGTCCGCATAAACCGGAAATCTTCGCTGGATTCAACGATAGATTCTGATCCTTTGCCATCTTGATTGACACCGGCTCGAAATCTCCCAGGAAAGTGGAGCAGCATAGCATTCTGCCGCACGGACCAATACCGCCAAGCAGCTTCGCTTCATCCCGTACTCCAATCTGTCTGAGCTCGATTCTAGTCTTGAAGACTGCAGCCAGATCCTTCACGAGGTTCCGGAAATCAACCCGGCCGTCTGCTGTGAAGTAAAAGATGACTTTATTTCGGTCGAAAGTATATTCGACTTCGACCAGGTTCATGTCGAGCTTATGCTCCCGAATCTTCTTCTCACAAACCTTATGTGCCTGCGCAGCGTTCTCTGTATTTTCCGCCACGGTAAATTTATCTTTGTCTGTTGCGATACGAATAACCTTTTTCAGAGGAAGGACGACATCCTCTTCATCCACTTGCTTATCTGCAAGCACAACTCGTCCGAATTCTACGCCGCGAACAGTCTCTACAATAACATAATCGTCCAAAGCAACCGAAAGTTTGCCTGGATCGAAGTAATAGATTTTACCCGCCTTTTTAAAACGGACACCAATGACTTGCATCTACCCATTCACCTCTGCATCTGAAGTGTTAATTTTTCCATAACAAGTGCAGGATGGACATTCTGGTCTAATTGGCGTTTCGCTTCCATAACGGACTGCAAGCTGTCAGTAGCCCGCTGCCTCGTCCAATGGCGAAGGCTGTTTTCAAGCCTGTCTTTCTCCTGTATATAGATAATGGAATCCGGCCTGTCAGCATAAAGATAGATAATGTCTTTAAACCACAATAATAGCAGATGTAACGCCAGCTGCTGCAGCTCGCGATCCTTCATCACAGGCATCCATTGACTATGGATAAACAAAAGCGCTTCGTTAGGCCTGGTTTCCAGCACTTCTACTAATTGTACCACTAGTTTTCGCGCTTTAGCAAACCACTCTTGACCGGAAATCTCTATTGCTTCCTCATAATTCTGCGTCAGCTGGGACAAAAGTCGGGCTGTTGACTGCGGCAATCCTTCCGAAATCAGCAATTCCTCGAACTGTCCTTCATGCAAAGGCTGCAGTGCGAGTATCTGACATCTTGATTGAATTGTCTGAAGCAACGCCTGACTATTTTCCGTCAATAGGATCGCTGTTGTATGGGCACCTGGTTCCTCAAGAAACTTGAGCAGTCGATTGGATGCATTGGCTGTCATTTTATCTGCGTCTTCCATTACATATACCTTGCGATCAGATTCCATACCTGTATAGGAAAATTCTTTTTGAAGCTGGAGAATCTGATCGTTTTTTATCGAGGCCCCCTCCGGAACGATCCAGTGAAGATCCGGATGATTGCCAGAATCGATGCGGCGGCAATCCTTACATGCATTGCAAGGCTCTGCGACCCTGCGGTTTTTACAAAAGATACTCTTGGCGAACAAGCGGCTTAATGCTGATTTGCCAGTTCCACGCGATCCTTGGAATATGTAGGCATGAGAAATACGGTCGCGTTTCAGGCTGTTGACGAGCATCTTACTGACAACAGGCTGTTTTGTAGACATGTCAGCCCAATTTATCATAACGTTCTTCCTTTATCAGTTACTTCACGTGTACAGGTTGAATAGGAGCCCTTTGATCTCTCCGATCAGACCGAGGACACCGATTTGCTGCTTCTCCTGATCCATCAGGATTTCTGTCAGCTCCATCAGTTTCTCATCGATCAACCGCACTGTTGTGAGCTTCCGGGACCCATGCTGGTTCCAGGAATGCTCATGATGCAGCTCCATCCCGTTGTCCTTCACATCTTCCATGAACTTTTTAATCTTACGTTTATACAAAGCAAGCTCCCGGAACGAACGCGTACGCGCGAGCCGTTCCCCTTGCTTGGTAATGTCCGTGATCAGCTGCTGCAGCTCCTGTCCCTGCAGTTTCCTGCTTTGGGACTGCACCAGATCCTGGAACCTTTTCGGCTCAGCTGGTGCCTGTGTCGTATTCTTACGTGCAGCATCCAGCTGTGCACGTAAATCCGGACCGATTTTCAACAGTATTGTCTCCTTTGTTTAGAACTTTATAAAGGAATCGACAGGAAGTACGAAAACAGTAGCTCCGCCAACCTCTACTTTGACAGGGTTCGGGATATAAGAATCCGCGTTGCCTCCCATCGGGGATATCGGTGCCACCATCTGATTGCGCTGACTGCAATTGTCCTTGATGATATCAAGCACATCATCTACTTGATCATCCTCACAACCGACCATAAGTGTCGTATTCCCCGCTTTTAGGAAGCCTCCAGTCGTGGATAGCTTAGTCGTCTTGAAATTCTGATCCCCGAGTGCATCTGTCAATCTGTTGCTGTCTTTATCCTGAATAATTGCTAATACTAGTTTCATCTTATTTCCTCCTCCATGTCTTTTCCATCACTTTTCTTTGTCTTCTAAAAAAGCCATGATCGCTTGCACAGCATTTTCAGCTACATCAGCAAGCGGTTTGGAAGCATCAAGTGTCACATAGCGGTCCTTGTATTGTTCCCGAAGAATCTGATACCCTTCATAAACACTCTCATGGAAGGATAATGCCTCCAAGTCCAACCGATTCTGTTCTCTACCTTTATTCTCCGAAATTCGGGCTAATCCTGCTTCTGGGGAAATATCAAAGAATAATGTCAAATCCGGCATGGTAGATTCAACGGCAAATCGATTGATCTCCATCACTTCCTCCATCCCAAGACCGCGTGTATAGCCCTGATAAGCCAAACTGCTGTCCACAAAACGATCGCATAGTACAATCATTCCCTTTTTCAGCGCCGGCCACACCTTTTCCACCAGATGCTGTCTTCTGGCAGCTGCATAAAGCAGTGCCTCTGTACGTCCATCCATGCTCGTATTGGCTGGATCCAGAATTACTGCTCGAATTGCTTCCGCTATCTCGATCCCGCCCGGCTCACGAGTGGCAAGCACCTGATAGCCTTGTTCTTCTAAACGAGCTGTCAAAAGCGGCACTGCGGATGTCTTACCCGCACCTTCTCCGCCCTCCAGCGTAATAAACAATCCTGTCAAAATAATTCTCCTTCGTTTGTGCCTCTATACGTAAGCATTCCTTTTTCAATCTGTTCATTTTGAAAAGAGATGCTGTTATTCTTCCATAATTGTATCATTTCCACATGCTGTTTTGTAACGATTTCTCCTTTTGCCAGTACCGGTATACCCGGCGGATAAGGAATGATCGATTCTGCTGCGATACAGCCGACAGCTTCATCCCAATCTGTAAAAACAGGCCGTTGCTCTTCCATTTCTGCATAGCTTATGGCAAGCTCCTGTATCGGCTCAGAGAAAAGATGAGCTGCTCGGGCAGGATTGATAGAAGCTGGTGCATTCATATCTTTTAAAGCTGTCCTGATGCGATCTAAATCTTTATCTGTTAGTGCTTTCAATCCATGGACAAGTAAAATATGCCGATCCGTTACTAATTCCGGATAAATACCGGATGCCTCCAGCATATTGGCAAGCTGCCTCGGCTGATAGCCTGGCTTAACACGCAACACAATCTTCAGCCAGTCACCGTCTTGTCTTTCCACTTCCCAGAGGTCCGACGCAGAAAGTAGTTCCCGGAATGCATCGACTGCTGTATGAAGCCCATCCATATACTGTGCTGTACGAGTAGCCAAGTACTTTCTGGCTGTATCAAGTGAAGCAAGCAGCATATAGGATGGGCTGCTGGATTGCAGCATCCGCAAGTAACGATCAATAGAGGCAATGGAGATATACTCACTATTGAAATGAAGATAGGAACTCATCGTAAACGCAGGTGCCATTTTGTGAGCGGACTGGACAACAACATCTGCTCCAGCTTCTAATGCGCTTAGAGGAAGTGTCTCAGCAATCTTTAAATGCACTCCATGAGCTTCATCTACTAATACAGGTATTCTGCTTTTATGGGCCATTTTCACGGTTTCTTTCAAATCGAATACTGTTCCGAAATAGTCTGGATACGTCAAAATGAGTGCCTTTGCCTCCGGATACCTTGTAATCGCCATCTGTATTGTTTCTTGTGCAGGATGGGTATATCTCTCTTTCTCTTTATCATATACAGGTGCCAAAAAAACAGGCTTTACTCCAGCAAGCTCCAATCCATTTAATATCGACTTGTGGCAGTTGCGCTGCACTAAGACTATTTCATTTCTTTTCAGGCTTCCGAGAATCATCGCTATATTTCCAATTGTACTCCCACTGACTAAGAATCGTGTATGCTTTGCCCCGAAATAGGACGCAGCCAACTCCTGCGCCTCTGCTATGATTCCTTCAGGAGCATGCAAATCATCCAAACCTGTCAGCTCTGTCTGATCCAGCAATCCAGCAGTTTGAAAGAATGCTTCCTCATCAAATAGCATTCCATGTTTATGTCCTGGCACATGGAACGATATTGGATCTTGTTTAGCAAACTGTACCAACTTATCGTATAGCGGCGTATGTAACTGATTCATTTCATTCTTCCTTTGAGCTTTTTCACTTATTATACGCACACATACAAAAAGAAAAAAGCCTGGCACAGGCTTTAATGAAATGTCATTTGATTCAAGTTGCGAAGTTTCTTAACAAAATAATGGTATTGAACTTCCTTCGGTTCCGTTTGCACAATTTTCTGTTCACATTCCCTGCAGATAAATAAGCGATAAAGATGTATACCTTCTTGTTTCTCCTGGTCACAAATACCGCATAAACAGCTTTTGCTCATCCTTCTCCACCTCCGTTAGGTTAGTTTCTCCTAAACTAACGAACTTCATACCTGCCAATCTTGTAGTCTCAGTTTATGTTCAACTGGCAAAGATGTTGTTTGTACGGTTTGTACGTATTGACGTTGTCATATGAGGTACGGATTACCTTTTATAAAGTATAGGAGAAAGAGGAAACTTGCTAATGAAAACTGCAGCAGGCAGCATAAATGGACAAGCAGGTTGGGACTATCCGAAAAAGTCTTTTCAAAAAGGCTGATTTTTTTTACACTAAAATAGAACATATGTTCGTTTTTGGTTGAAAGGGGGAACATAATGATGTGCAGCGAGGAAAAACCCGAACCAGGAAAATTCCATCCAAATGCAGCCTTGATGCAAGGATTCCTGAAAGATGAACAGCACCGCATTGTTTACGAACAAGCAGAACGATATCCTTCCGAGGCAAATATACAAAAACTAAATTCTGCATTTCAGCGATTTTATACAGAAATACAACTAACCAATTACCTTACGATGACACTAAGTTATTATGCGAGAAATTACAGTAAACAAGCAGCAGTACATCAAGGCAGAGAATTAGCTGTTCTGGATCAGCCTGCAGGTGAAGAACAAGAAACGAGCAAAAAGGACATGCTTGTAGCCAGGGAAGATCAGACTGTATACAGCTGGGAACAGGCCATACACGACCCTGCCCTTTTAACAGCTATTCAGGACTTGCCTAATAAACAGAAGGAATATTTAGAACTCCATTTTATTCATCAGCTTACTCATACGGAAATTGCTGAGACACTGGATATCTCCCAGCAAGCAGTTTCAAAGTCAATCCAATCTGCACTTAGGAAACTCCGCTCAGTTTTACCGAAAGGAGACGCGCCATGACGACAGAAACCATTATTTCCATGATTGGCAACCTTGGCTTTCCTATTGTAGTCTCGTTTTATTTGCTTATACGGCTTGAGCAAAACATCAAGCGCCTGGAGCAAACCTTGCAGGCGCTCATCGAACAAATTCAAAAAGGAGGAAACTAACATTGAATACACTGCTTGAACTTACAATCAAAGCAAAGGCGGAAGATAAAGACGCACTGGAAGCTATGCTTATACGGTTTCAGCCAAAGATCCGAAAACTCAGCAGTTCCGCGCCATATGCATGGAAAGAAGACATGGAGCAAGAGTTGTATATCCAACTAATCAAAGCCATACATCGATTTGAAATCCAAGAGGTGGAACCTCAGTGGCAATTCTCCCATCAACTTCATTCCGTCATATAAAAAAATCCCTGATCTTTATCAG
>NZ_JAWVPF010000013.1:0-44687 GCF_046592595.1 Terribacillus saccharophilus
ACCTTCCATTTCGAACTTGATTATTCGAGCCTATTATATAGGAAGATAGAAGGTACAAAACAGCTTGAAACTAGCATTTTTAATAGAGTGTTTGGGATAGGATATTCTATGATGTTCTAGGTTGTTGGGCAAATGGTGGGCAAAACGTGGGCAAGCTCAGACCTCCTTAGGGAGGTCTTTTTTGTTTAACTCCACAGTATGCTTGCACTGACCGCATACTAAGATCACAGAGTACATGTTGTGCTCGACATCAATCACTTTCTTCCTCTCGTACTTATAACCGCAGTCGTGATACTCTTCATCAACCAGCACATTCATGGTGCAAACCTTCCTTCCAATTTTTTCTCCGTGAAGTTATACTTTTAATAGCTGCTTAAGGAGGTAAACTATGGCACTCCGGAAAGGGAGAAGCCGTTTATCTGAAATCCTTACAGATCGAGGAATGAACCAAGTAGACTTTGCTCGGCGCATGGGTGTTACAGAAAGTACCGTGTCAAAGTGGAAGTCTGGCACAAGTAAAATGAGCTTTGACCATGCAGTCCTTGCCGCGCGTATTCTAAATTGTACTGCGGAAGATCTGTACGAGTGGATTGAAAGCTAAACGGCTAAGGGTGATTATAACCCTTCCCGGAGCAAAACTTTCTCATTGAGAAAGTTTTTCCTTTCTTATAACTATAGAGGAATGTTTATCCAATTTGAAGTTGTAAAATCTGGAAACAAAAAAAGACCCTTGCAGGTCTTTTTGTCAGATGTATTTCTTTTTCTCTGTTTCGAATTCATCCTGCGTAATCGCACCCATATCGAGTAGCTCTTTAAGTTCTTTTATTTTTGCATATCCGCTTGGTTCAGGTGCAGCAGCTGTTTCTGCTTGTGCTTGAACTACAGTTACTGTCTGTCCTTTTTTAAGTTCATCAATTGCTCTATTGGTAGCATCAACAAATGGCTGAACAGTATTTTTAGCAACCTGCTTGATCTGGAACTTTGCAGCGCCATCCCAGATATGGATTTCTCCCATAAGCATGCCGCGCTTTTGAGAAATGGAATTAATTTTCTCCAAGGGAATCTCTTTCTGTTTGATACCGAAAACCATTCCTTTATCCAAGAAAAGCACTCGTTTGTTCGTAACGACAATTAACCATGTATTGTTATCCAGGAATCCACTTGTAGCATAATTGATTATCTCATCATCAAACAATATCATTGGTAATTCTTTGACTTCCTTCTTGGTTCCAAATAAGTCAGTTACATTTACTTCTTTAAATCTTTCTTTTATGGATTCAACTGTATGAGCCATATTTACTCCCCTTTTTCTAATCCTTTTGTACTAATCATATCACCAAAATCCGATATTTTACAGCTGATTTTTTACATGCTTCTTCTAACTTTGTCTTCCTTGAGTGGCTTGTTGTACACCATATTAACGTCGGGGTATGCTTCCTAGTTTCAAATATAATTCTAGAAAGAACACTGTATTTTTTAATTTTCTCATAGTTTGTTCGCATGGGTTGTGTATTGTCCACTTCCAAAAAGTGAACTTCACCTTTAACATGATACATGGCATCAGAAATTAGTTTGTTTTCTCGCCATGTAACAGGTACTTCGGTCCTCCAATCGTCAGGCATACCCAACTGAATGTACATCTCATTACGCATAAGGGTGTGCTTCATCTTTCCTGTTCTCAATTCATCCTTGGTGCTGCCGATTGCATCTCTCCCTCTGGCTGCCACATAATATATCTTCTGTTCAGATCTCTGGCTGCCAATCAGTTTATCGCGTTCCATCTCTTTCAAAATCCTGTGCGCATTACGATCACCGCCCAGCTGCTCAATTAGCTGCAGCTGTTTACGGGTAGCATAACCAAGACTATCCAAAGTGGACAATATCTTTTCTTCGCGCAATCTTCTCTTCTCGGCCTGTAACATCTTCCATGTACCTCCCCAATTTCTCTTTTATCTCTTCGTCGCTAACATATGGTACCTGAATCTCCTGCCGCTCATGTGTCCGGTAAATCGCCCTGCCGACATTGCTTATCTGTTCTGCCCCGGATTCATCAATAGCCACACGGCTGGCCACTTCTGTCGGTAGACGAAAACTGATCTTTGCATCGCTATTCTGTTTAACCTGCCGTGGAAGCGTGTCTGCTGTGGGATATTGCGTACAGAATATGTTTCGGTATCCCATGGCTCCTGCTATGCGTGTAATCTCTGACAGAGCCTGCTGGCAATACTGATAAACTTTTTTCTCATCTTTGGAATGGAAAGCAGACGGCGTAAGTTCTGCGCCCTCATCGACTATGATGAATGTCCTTCTTTTTAAATCAGTGTCCAGGATATTGGTATATTCCTTTTCCCTGAACATCTTCATCCGCTGCCGCATCTCTGCAAGGATATGTTCAAATAGTTCACCGGCTTCGTCTACTGAGCTGGCCACGCGTTTGATCTGCTTCATTCTTTCATATGGTCCAAACTCCAAGCCACCTTTCATATCCACAATGTAGATCTCTGCATCATCAGGATGGTTTGAAATCAAGTGGGCAAGGATTAACTTCAGCAGCACTGTTTTACCCTGTCTCGTTGCACCAGCGACGGTCATATGAGGGACTTTGTCAAAGTCATGCATTACCATTCCGGAAAGACCAATGCCGATCGGTAATGTCCATCCGTCGCTCTGCTGCCAATTGTAAGCAATCCGTTTTGGTATGCTGCTCTTATATACTCTCACATGAAGCTTTCCATCAAAGTACACGTGAACAGATCGATCGAGCGTTTTCTGAAGCACTTGCTGCAACTTAGAATCATCAATCAATCCATACGGCACGTTGTAGACATACTCCTGGTAATCATCTTTCTTAATCGTCCGGATCAATGAAGGGTCATGGTCCTTTACTCGATAATTTAAATTACGAAAGGCTTTTTTGATTTTGTAACGATCGCTGTCAGGCATGAACATTCTTGCCGCAATGTAGCTGCAGCCGGCAACAGCAAAAGCCATTTCAAACATATGCATCCCTCTCTTCGGCTGCATATACGTTTGCATCTTCGTGACATGAATAGTCGTTTCTATATTCGTATTGATTATTAGCAGGGATTGGACAAGGATAAATAGAAGATATTTTACAGGTCATCTTAAGAGAAAAAAGGAAGGAGAGAAGAAAGAAAGGCGGCGTTGGCGGACGCGAATCTCCTAGATTCGGAAGCTGTGTATTCGGTTGTATCTGCAGTCGTATATGCGTTTCTAAGATTAGTATATCCAGAGGGGTCATAATTGATACCTAAAAATCCAAATTAATTTTGATTTTAATGACGGAGATGAGACCATTGAAGATGATACTAAACGAGCACATAGAAAACTCCGGATTGAAAAGAAAGTACATAAATGAGCAGTTAGGCATTAGTAAGAACACTTTAAAGAACTGGTGCGAAAGCAAGACATATCCTCCACTTGATAAGGCCGTCCAGCTGGCAGCTATGCTTGATGTGGATATAAAAGATTTGTACGAGGATTAAGAAATTGTAAAGTTGGAAAATAAGTGACACCTATCCAACCTTTTGTACGATTATAGGAGTAAAAGGAGGGGATAAAGTGATTAGACACAGTTTGTATTCCGAATACGTAATGGCTAGGCAGCAGATTGCTATTGATGGATTGACCCTTTTCGTAGAGCTTGAACTTGATCAGCACGAGGGCGTGAATTACGATTTAACACCAAGTAATCCTTTGCTTAGTAAGTTTACTCAAACTGAGATTGATTTGTTTGAGGAGATTTTTAAGAGAGATACAACTGCCATGTTTGGATAATAAATAAAAAAGCCCCTCCTATAATTGGAGGGGCTTTTTAAAATAGAGAAGGTTATGCGTGATGTTTTATAAGTTTGTCAACAATCTCAGGTCTAAATTCCTTAGTAATGAGTTCTGCCAATCTTACTTTATTATTCTTTTTATTTTTTTCCTTATTCCTTTTCTTTCTCTTTAACAACACTTCGGTATTAAACTCGTCATATGCTTCGACATATGTCTCCACTGAATTAGGAAAAGTCCAAATAAAATCTCTATAGAAAAATATATACAATTTCTTTTTGGAATTAACTAACTCAGTAACATGGCTCTTGAATTCGGGAGAAACATTATCTTTATGCAAATGTTTAATTATTTTTTTACGCTTAGAGTATACTTCATCTGCTTGTTTCATTGGCGTTTTAATAACTACAGAAGGAAATAGATACACTCCATATAAGGAATTTCGAACACTCTGGGTTTCCTTATATAATCGGTAGAATAGCATTGACAAAAAGGCCATTAAGAAAATCACCAGAAAGTATAGAGTGGTATAAAATAATATCATCCAGCAACACCTTCCTCTTGTGAGATTTTGCCTTTTTTCTTTTCTGCTTTCTTGGCATCCTTAATTCTTTTCTTCTCTAGTTTTTGCTCATAAGATATAAAAGGCTTAAAAAATAGTTCAATACCACATGCAATTGCATATGCACCCCCTACAATTAATACAAAACTATAAGGTGTGAAACTAATGTCTACTAGATTATCAATTGCAGCTATAAAGGAACTTTCTCCTACTGTTATATTACCCGAATCGGATAGGGTTAGTACATTTAAAATCCCTAAAAGCATCACAAAAGCAGCAGCACCAAAGATAACAGCGAACACTTTGTAGAATGCCTCTCCTCCGACATCACCTTCAAACATTTTATACCTACATAGCTCAAAGTATTCATTAAAAAGCGCAACCATGCCCATAAATGAACTTACAAAAAAAGCAGGCGAACTTGTACCGTCAGTTCCTACATGAGTTATCAAGATAAACCCTATAAAAGCTATAATACGTTTATAAAGAAGCAATGTTGACTGCACATCCCATTTTTTACATCTAATATATCATAATTATGTATAGAGGTGGGGAAATATCCATTTTTCCCCACCAATATCTTATGCAGCTTCAAACATTTTCGTATAGGTTACTGGTCCAGTAGTTCCATCTGCTTTGATTCCTTTGGATCTTTGGAATGCACGAAGCGCTTCATCAGTTAATGGACCAAACGCTCCATCAATCTTATGCTTGTAGCCGTATAGACACAACGTTGCCTGCAGTAATCTTGTCCAACCTGGTGTATGATCATCTTTGTTCTGAACTGCAGCTACCGCTCGACTCTTAGGACCCCAAACTCCATCAATAGCTGTTTTACCAAAGTATTGATAGATACGTAGGAATGCATCAAACGTAAGTGGTCCAGTTAGTCCATCTTCATCTAGCTCATTAAATCCTGCTTTATCTGGATAGTCACGGCTGTTCCCCCACTCCTGTGCTGCCTTAACCCAGCTTGATCCACTAGAAGATGAAGGAGGCTTGCTGACAGTTTTACTTGGCGCAACTTTTTTAGTACCAGTACGATCCGTCAGACTCGGACGCTTGCCAGCTCGCAGTTGAGCAGTAGATAGCCCTCCTGTCATTTCAAGGTGCGGATAATCTTTGAAGCTAGTCCAGTCTCCGCCCCAAGAGAAGCCAAGACTTTTTGCAATAGCAGCTACCCTTTTCCAATCAGAATTGACTGTCCATATGGCCTTGCTGCCGTCCTCAGATGTAAGGAAGTAATCAACAGCCAATCCGAAGTTATGATTGGAATATCCACCGCGAGCATTTGTGACTTTACTGCCCGGCTTGGTGCGACCTTGTGCATATAAAGCATTCTGCTGCGCATATGTGCGCATGCCGTGTGAAATCTGAGCATTGATACCTTCCTTGTATGCTCTTCGAATTAATTCCAGTGCACTCTTCTTAACAATGGCATTCATGCCGCTTCCCATGTTCTTCTCAGAACGTCGTAGCAATGTGTCTAGTGATACTCTTCCCATGTATGTTCCTCCTCATAAGAAAAGGCCGCCCATAGGCAGCCCTCATTTTTTAGGTTTGTTATATGTCAGTACTTGTTGGCTATCCCCGAAACCTCTTGTAGTGTTATCCACTACCGAGTTGTACAGGCTGACTGCAACAGTGAACAGCACATAAGGATTTCTTACGGCATCAGCGAACACGTTGAACAGCGTTGGCCATGTTGTAAGGTCTTGCGCTGTAAGTCCAGCATAAGCTAGGATTGGCACAAAAATTGCAAGTGCGAGTTGGATGTAAAACTGCGGGTTCTTGAATCGTACTTTCCAGTTGATCATATTAGCACCTCCTTTCTTGTATAATAAAAGCCCACCGGCTGGACCCGGCAGGCATGCTGTTCATTAGATTACTGACCTAGTAACCACTGGATAATTAAAAAAACAACCCCACCAGTACCTAGTAAGCTGGAGATGGTTGTGAAGGTTAGCTGCTTCAATTTTGTTTTATTATCACGTTTATGTTGCTGGTCATCGAATGAATATTTTATTACTTCCTGCAACATCGCTCGCTGTTCACGACCTTCAGCTAAGACTGTGTTCTCAATCTTGAGCATGCCGTTTTCCATCTTTTCTACAGTTTTTTCAAGAAGGACTATTCTGCGTTCATGATCTTGTACGATTTCATTCATGGGTGTGTTCACCTCCGATGTTCCTGGCATTTTGTTCGCCCCCTTTTAATCTCTTTTTCAACCTATGTCACCTCCTTTGCAAAATAAAAAGCACCCCCCAAAATCGGGATGCTTTCTTTCATGTATATATCCATCTGGAATTTGACTGTATCATCGTATCTAGGCTTTTATTAAAGTCTTTTTCAGTTACAACACCGTATAAGGAAATACCCATCATAGTAATACGACTACTTGAAGTCGAAAATTCTTGCTGAGATGTAAAATAATCATACATAATGGACATTCTTATTACATTAAAGTTTTCATACTTACTAAACTTATCTAAGATATCTCGGATATATTCAAAAACGAATTTAGCATAATTAGTTGCTTGTTCTTGACTTGGTATCTTGCCATAATGAATTACATCATTTCGTAATTGTTTTTTAGATCCTTTAATTTTTGGAGGTTCTTCTTTAAATGTAACCATATAGAGACTATGAAATGCTCCTGCTTGCTGTTCTGAACTTCGATTCATTGTTTCCCAAATTCCGTCCAATACCGCAGAAGGAACACTATGATATTTGGACAAGAACTTGAAACAGTACTGGTGGAATCTTTCTAATGCTGTCGCGAAGCTTGAAACCGCTTCTCTTGTGTAACCATCTATTAAAGCATATATTCCTACTTCATATAACATCTCAAATAATTCAACAGATAGTACATGGTCATACTCGTGCCCCTCAGAACATTTAACTCGGTAAAGACTTTTATTACTGACCTCAAAAGTCACTTTGTTCTCTTTGTTTTCATCCATACACATGGCGCACTCTACATCAAATCGCATGAAACTTCCTCCCTTTCCGTCTTTATTCGACAGATTGGGAGGATATTCCTTTAATAAAAAAACACCTCAATCGAGATGCTTTTTACTTTTTCATTAATAGATTATTGTTCCATCCTTGTTAATGGTTTTACTTTCACTCTGGATGTCACAAAGAATTCTACCATCTAATAAAATATCTTTTACTTTTACATTTTTAACTGAAATTACTTTTAACTTCTCGTCAACTGCATCCTTTTCAATCGCAACGTTAATACCCTGTTTAAATGGAGTGGAAGGGTACCTGATGCCTTGAGACCCAGGTACATTGAGTAACATTTTCGCTAAACTTACAGTTACCTTATACAAAAATTCTGTACCTACTCCGACATCTTTTGTAAACTCAGTAAAGAGAAATTGTTCAATTATCTTATGGTTAATTTCTCCATTAATTGTCAATCTAAATGGCAATTCAGTTCCGAGACAAACATCTGTTAAATTTAAATTACTTAATGTCTCAAATTCCACTAATGCAAATTCATCATCAATTTCTGCTTTAACCTCATGAAATGGAGTTATCGAATCTGTTGAGGTGTATAATATAGACTCTTTTTCATTGTTAAATCTACCAATTGTTTTAACAAATTTTTCCGGACAGTAACTTACTTCACTAGTGGTACGGAACATCTGATCACTAGTATCTTTCTTTCTGACTCGGTATAATTTTACGCCCTTAGGATATGTCCACCCCTTGTGTAAAATGCAAGGCAAAGTATCAGCTGTAAGGTTTATTAACTCCTCTACAGTAATTCTTCTTAGGTCAACGCTACGGTACCGCTCCAACCTGTCTAAAACTACAAGAGGATCGTCATGATTTAAGGGTACCTCGTAATAAGGCTTCTCATTCAACATAACCTATCTTACCTTCCAAACCAGCAGCCATTTCTTTCTTCATCTCATCTGTAATCCCTCGGTGTATCGTATAGCTATAATCCCATATAGGACTACCATCCATCTTCTCTTTAGTTGATTCTACATAAGATGATGTATGCTTAATGAACTGTGCTGGATTTCCAGCCACTACACTATTATCTTCAACATCTTTCGAGACAACACTGCCAGCGCCGATAATGACATTATTACCAATTTTAACATTGGGAAGTATTGTACTATTAGCTCCAACGAATACATTATCGCCAATTTCAACTCGTCCAATTTTTGTGTAACCTGTATGCATCTTTGTGCTTGCATCGTGTGCCAAAATATACACTCGTGAAGCAAGCGTTACATTGTTTCCTATCGAAATTAACCAACAGTGAGGAGGATCAATGATAACCCCTCCCTGCCTACTGAAATTTTCACCTACTTTCAACCCATTTTTTATGAGAGCTTGAGTAGTTGCTTCACCTCTAAATCGAAGTAACAATTCATGTACTTTGCCTTTCAATCTCATAAGTTGTTCCCCTTCTCTGTCTTTACCATACTAATTTTCGTCGTGTCTTTTTGGTCTTTGTCTTCAAAACCACTTCTTTTTCTTGATGTTCATATTTGGATAACGTTGAACCTAAGCTAAAGAACATAACTAACATGCTCAAAGTGAAAATCATAACCTCCGCCATTGACAAGGAAATGAAATTAATCACACTTAGCAATGGCAAGTATTTATACTTATCATTACTGGTAAATGTATATTTTACTGATCTGAAGAAACCGTAAATTACAATTAGCGCAAACGCAATCAATGGTAGCCAACCGTAATTTCCGATTAAGTTTATAAAGGTATTGTGAGCTCCATACGATATGTTATTTGTAAAATATTCACTTCCGCCTCCGAAGAAACCAGCATCGTTTATAGTCTTCTGCCAAATAATCCCTCTATGAGAAAGTAAATCTCCGCTCCCCGATGTTTGTACGAATTTTAAAACAACACTGTTGTAAATCGTTTCGTACAAAGAAGTAAACCTAACTACAAGAAAAATAATGATGGCTGCTACCAACGCTATAAAACCTCCACGTATCATTAAGCCCAAGAAGCGTTTTTGCTTTATTGAGTATACAGTTAGATAAAACAAGCCTACAGCTACACTTATAGCAACAGCCAGTGAACTAGTGCGACTGCCTGACAATATTGTGAGATAAAAAGTCCCTAGTAACACTATTCCTGCAAGAAGTAATTTTGACTTATAAAACCTTTCAACTCTACCAGCTATTATGCCTTCTAGTTTGACTAGTACAACTGAAAAAACAACAATAAATACTGTTGCAGATACGGTACCGACTGAATTCGGATTGAAGAATATACCGTGATATGGCATAGTATCAATGCCATAAAGTAGGTATGGAACTAAGAGCACAGGTATATGACTTAAAATAACCCCATAGAAAACAACTTTATTGATGTTAAAATCAATACTCGGTATAACAGTTAGAGTCACTACAAACAACAATACTAAAAATGCCGAATCTAATATGCCACCCACGTCATCATTAATTAATGCTGATATCGCACAAAACAAAAAGAAAAGATAAGTGAAAGTAAGCACTACAGTATTAATTCTCAAATTTTTGTTTTTATAAAAGATAGGTACAATAATTAGTGACGACACTAATGCATAAACAAAAAATACACCTTTTACAGGTAATAGATCAGACAGGTTAAGCGAACTGAATAAAAAAATCAGGGCTATAACTATGAAAAGGACTTTCTTCAAATGAATTCCCCCTATGTATAAATCCTACCACTCACAGATTTTAACATATTAAGGAGGAATTTAGATTAGAATTTTGATGATTATGGAAAAATGTTCATTCACTCTCAATGATATCGGCAGCGCCCAAATACTCATCTCTTGTTTTTAGGTATTCATACCCCTGTTTAATAAAGTTTGCGGAATCCTCTTCGAGAGAAGGGGTAAAGCTGTAATTTAGTTGTTCCAGTAGATAAGCCTTATCTTGATCACTGTATACTGATACTTGAAGTTCAATCTTATCTTTGTTACCTACGATATTACTGATTTGTATATATGCTGTGTTAAAGGTTAACAGTTTACCGTAAACAATTAGATTATGCGATTTTAAGAAAGCCATCTGATAACACCTCCTTGTTTAAAACGGCTCAATACACAAACTGAGTACCGTTCCAAGTCTTATTTTTATTAAGTGCTGGATCAAATATTGTATATCCGATCATTAAATGTGATCTGTACATACCCGGGTTGTTAGGAATGATTTTTGGGTACAAACTCTGATCAGAAGCCTGTGAACTCGCTCCAATTTGAGGAGTACCAGTAAATTCGATTAGGGAGTTAGGTCCTTTTGAAACATCATACAACTTTCCTGCGGCTGTTGCTGTACCTCCTCCTTCTTCATCTCGATTAATCGTTCCGTTAACAAAATTGAACCTTCCCGCTGCTCCATCAAGTACTATATGAGTTGCTGAAGAGTCATCTCTATTCATAAAGGTGTATGCATCTAAAATAGTACAGTTTGTATACGCGCCTCCTCTAAATACAATCTTAGCTTGAACAGACTCACTGCCTGGAGAAATAACGGTTCCTCTGAAACCTGTTAAGTCATATACAGTACCGGTAACTCCATCTGCACAAGGAGCGATTAGAGTGCTATAAATACCCTGAATGTTATAACCTGCTACGGTCTGACCAACTACATAGGGATTAGTCCATGTTGTCGACGTTACAATCCCTTTCACGTAATTAAAACCGTATTGACCTCCATCCACTCTAATGAAATCAAATCGGTTAAGGTAGTTATTGTGTTCAACATGTACCCCACTTTCATTAACTCCCTTAATTCGTATTCTTTCAAAGATACATTGAGCTGTAGGCAACAAAAACTCCAATCCCCTGGCTGCTTTTTCATTCCCATCTAACAATATATTAGCGATATTAATATTATGCAGCGCGCCTTCAGATGTCTGGTTTTTTCTTTGTGCAGTAAACATGGAGGTTATTGTAGAAGAATCTGATACTTTAAAAGCTGACTTATCTCGACTTAAACCGATAATTATCGTGCCGAAATCTTCCTCATAACCTCCGTAGACACTTAATGTTTTACTTATTAAGAAGACCGCATCCGGAATAATTAATCTCTTTTTGTTTTCGTAACAATAGTCAATAGCTGCTTGAAGTGCGATCGTATCATCGCTCAAACCGTCTCCTTTTGCATTGAAGGGCGGAAACCTCGGATCTACACCGATATTTCTCAAATAATCATCGTGCATCTTACTAACTTCTCTAAGCGAACTTTGCAACCATTGAGGCAGACTAACACTTTCACCAATCTTCGAGGAATTAGCGTTTATTAACCCCTTTATTTTTTCATTGTCTGATTTAATTCTTTCGGAAGCTGTTGCATGCTCTATTCCATCCTCATCATATCTAACATCAACAATTTCTGATGGTTGAGGATTATTCCTGATTAAATTATCTACTCTGCCAGTCTGATATTCCGCAGCAGTCTTGGCATTGTCTGCTATATCGGCAGTCTCTTCCATACTAGTTGCAATTGAATCTCGAACCTCTGAACCAAATACAGCTTCCCGTACTTTTTTCGCTAGTACTTTAATCTTGTCTGGAATTGCCATTATGAAGTTCCCCCTTCCAAAGCTGTTATCCTTGCTTCCATCTGATCTAGATCAACTGGTTGCACAACTGAAATAAGCTGCAGTTTATTCTGCAGCTCTTCCAAGTTCACGCTCATTGAAGTTGTAATTAAGTCAAGTTTTTGTTTATCAAGGTGGGACATTAGTCCATCATCTGTAGCTGTTGCTAATCCATATAGCGGAATGCCCTCGATAGCCGCGTTCAGGTCATATATTGCTTCGTTTAAATTGACGATAGCTTGGTTGATACCAGGTAGATCGCTCTCAGTAATTGCTTGGTTTATTTGAGCCACGCTGTCGTTGACGGCTTTCACTTCAGCAGACAATGAGCCTATTCGCTGTGACTGAGACAACACTCTTGATTCGATGCGTGCAACATTCGTTACTGCCTTTGCTGCTCTTGCTTGGTAGTCTGCCAGCTTTACAAATTTATCTCCGATTGTAAGTGAGGAGTTTTCCGGTGCAGTGATATCAATTTGCGTACCAACAATTCTCAAGTCTTCATCAATACTCATGATTGGATTTTTTACTGGATGACTATTGCCTAGCTCAAAACTGTCTACTGCCTTGCCAATAAACGATAAGTCCACCGCTTCGATTGTATACTGCGCAAGTAAGGTCTTTTGACTTTCTAAATGAAGCTGCCCTCTACTCTTTAAGACAACTGGATTTGAAATATCATCATAGGTGACTGATCCGCCTTGATACCCAAATTCATCGATAAGAGCATATCCATCGAGATACGGCAGACCATTATTTACAGATTCGATTGTAACCCTAGCCTCGGATGCATCAGTAGCTGTTTCATCTTCTGATGCTATTCGGGCACCTAGAACCGTCAGTCGAGTAATAATACTCGATGGATCAACATCCTCAGTAATGCTTTTAAGGTTTCTGGTAAGCAGAATAGGAGTGTTCTTTTTCAGCTCACCTATTCTGGATAAGTAATCCAGGTATCGAACCCCGTTCATCTTTCGTATCTGTAATTCTCCACCAAGACGATCTAGAAGTTTCTCCTTTATGGTGTCAAAGGTAGATTGTTCAGCGCTTGTATAGTAATAGACATTATCGTTGGGATCAGTAACAGTAACCTGTCCTAGCTTAAAGTGCTTGTACTCCTCAACTTGGCTATTGTGATAATTCAGCAACTCTTGTAGGAATGCTGAAGGTGATCCACGCCACTCCCTGTGCTTTTGCTGACTGTCTCCAAGATAGCCAAGTTCTCCATCAGCCTCGAATGTATCGCTAAGGATACCGCTACCGTCCATGGCTCTTTTTGGCTTATATACACGTCCTTCAAATACGTACTTACCTGTCTTCATGTTCAGCACATTAATGAGAGTTTTGAGTGGCTTTATCTTTCCATAGCCGGGATTGCCGGGATGAATCTTGAAATCAAAAGAGTCGATCAAGTTAATTTCCTTCCTGATCGACCCCTCCGGTAGTTTTATATTGTTTACGAACGGATGATGGATAGTAATAGGCTTGCCATCATTAATCATAGTCACCTTATACATCAGCGCATCTCCTTGTAATACACAAATTCAATTGTTCCGGTACCGGTGACGGTAATTTGGTTGTCGCCTGCTGACAAAGTGAAATCGTCACTTTTATGTCTTCCTGCAGATACATCAAGCTTGATATTTCCTTTTGTCAGTGTCATAGCAGCAGATGTTATTATTTCTGGCGTTACATCCGGCGTTCCTACATTCAGCAAGTTGAGTGAAAGGCTTCCGTTCACATCGAACCTAACTTGCTGCGCTACATCCAATTCAAAATTGAACTCGTCCCATATGTCATGCCCCTCTGAACGTATGCCGATCATGAATGGATAAGCTGTGAAGTTTGCTGTTAGAACACCAGACTGCCAATCATCCTGGAAGCTTCCTCCCTCATCAAACTCAGCAAGAAAATAATAGCCGGGGATAGCGTCGTCTTCCAGCCTTACCTTCCCGCGAGTAGTAGACAACCAGTTCAATAACTTTGTCTTTGCTATATGCACATATTGCGGGTTTAGTTGCTCACGATTCATAATAGTAAACTGATAAGCAAGTGATCGAGGCTCATATACCTGAGACCCGTACAGCTCACTAAAATCCAATTGCTCGTTACTAAATGGCAGTGTAATCAAGTTCTTTTGTTTCTTAGCTATTCCAATGTCCCGGGAAGCGATCGGGAACCGGAAGTCTTTATATGAGTGATGGCCGTTATATGTTATACCAAGCACCTACGCTCGCCCCCTTTCTGCACTTTGGACATTGGATGTTGCTATGGCATCGATATATTTGAATACCTTCCGAATCAGTGGTTCTCCATCAATGTTGACACTGAAATCAGTATTCAATAGCAACTGGAGTATTTGTTTCAACACTGCCAACATTTCAGCTGTGTTATCCACGGCTGCATCATTACTGCCTCCAGATGGAGTCGGCAGCTGGTTAGGTCGCTTATTACCTGCAATGTCTTTCCCTGCCAATGCAAGCAACTTCATGGCTTCAGTACGTCTTGCTGGGTTTGTAGGAATAATCCATTCTGGATGTCCCTCTTCGGCCAGCTGATATAGACCCCTGTTCGCTACTAATCCACCAGTTGCAAAACCTCGATAACCATTCTTGCTCATTTCTTTGGCTAAATTAATACCGGCCGCTTTCGTGTTGCCTCGGAGATACAACGGTAAGTGAGTTAGCCAGTCATTTGCCCAATCCCCGTCTTCAATGACAGCTGTGAAATACTTCTTAGCTGCTTCTCCTCCAGACTTCATCAGCGTTTTGATTGTGTTGTCTAATACGCTGTCCTTACTGTATGTGCCGTTATAACCACTAGAATCCTTCTTTTTTAAGGCAACAGACAATGAACTAATCGCATTCATTATGGTGTTGTTCGATCCCTGCAAAGTTTTGATTGCATTAGTTACTGACTGTCCAAATCTAGATAGTGTCAATCTTACTTGTTGGAGCAGACTTGATTGCTTACGAATACTGTTCAACTGATTTTTAATGCCCTCAGCCGTGGTTTTGCCATGTTCCACAATCTCTGAGAACATATCAGTAAATCCTAGTCTACCTGCAGCGTAATTAAACAACGACTCAGCTCTGTTCCGATGTTGTTCAAGTGGAATGATAACCTCGTCTTTATCTCCCTCTCCAACCATCGCAAACTGCTGCCGATCGATAAGACCGCCAGTTTCATAACCCACATAAGGACGCCCTTGATTTACAGCTTTTACACCAGGTACATTTCCAATTGTTTTATATCTTGTTTTGATGTAGCCAATAGCAGCTAGAATGTTATGAACAGGATTGAAAATGTCGTCGTAACCACTCTTTTTAAAGGCATTGAATGTTGGTCCGATTGTCTGCATCAGACCTTTGGAAGGAATGCCGCGCATAGCGTTAATATCCCAATTGTTCTGTGCCTTTGGATTGCCCCCAGATTCTCGCATTGCAATTAGAGATAAACCGTTTAGCCAATTGCTACCGGACACGCCTGCAATCTCCATCGCTCTGGTGACCCACTTCTTGACATCAGCTGTAGGATTACCGCTAGCCTTTACATCGTCGCCACCTTCAAGAAGCCCTTTAATCCAATCCTTAGCACCAGTTGTCGCTTTAGATATCATTCCTTCTGCGATACCTTTGGCTGGCTGCAGCACATCTCCTAAATTGGTAAAGTCTGATACTGCAGTTTTAATAAGTGACAATGGATCCTTAGCAAAATCCCAGATTGTGGTGGCGGTTTTCTTGACTGAGCCCCATAGGTTCTTAGCTCCACCCCATGCTTTCTGTAACAAGCCTTCCCCATCTTTATAAGCAGGAATACCAGACTTAAGCAGGTTGGCTGTACTGTTCCCGTCTAGGACGCTCGTACCTTTTGGCAGGTTCAACAAGGTCTCTTTCTTAGGAGACAAGAACATGTTACCGTCTGGAGTACGAATCAACTCTTGTTTGTTACGTCCTTTCGCATCAGAAACAATTGCAGGACCACCTGGGTGTCCGTCTGTACCTTTAGCGTAAGCAGGGATATTCCACTCTGGAATACGTAGTTTCTTAGGAGCATTGACTTTATTTAATATCCAGTTGATACCGTCGCCTACTCCATTGACGCCCTTGGCTAATCCTTCAAGTAAAAACTTGCTTACATTCTTCACTCCTCCGGCAATATTCTTCGCTGCGTTAGAGAGTCCGTCTCCCATACGTTTTGGCAAGCCTTTAATAGCATCAACCATGTTATCAAAGACACCCTTGGCTTTATCACGCATGTTTCGGAAGATTTCTAAGCCCTTGTCTCTAACATTGCCAAATTGTCTCACGACGGAGTTATAGGCGTTTTTAACTGGATTAATTATATTATCTTTGATTGACAGCCAAATTTTACGAGCTGTATCGCGCAACGAAGTGAATGTAGCTGTCGTGTTATTCCTCATATTCGTGAAACGGCCTTTTACAAATTCAAAAACCGCTCGGACAGTGTCATAAAAGATATTTTTAATGCCGTTCCAAATAGATGAAAAGAAATTGCGCAAGGAAGTAAAAATAGACCTTCCTGTATTTAACATGCTTGTGAATCGATTTTTAAAGAAATTCCATATCCACGTAATCGCTGTGGAAAAAGCAGTTCTAACTGCAGTCCATAAAGAAGCGATACTGCTGCCGAAGGCTTTAACAAACCCTCCTACACCTTTGATAATCCGTCCGATAAACAGCAATTGGATATAATTCCAGATGAACTGTATTGCACCGCTAAACATTTGCTTGACGCCTTCCCACATCTTAGAGAAGTCACCAGTAAACAAACCAGAGAATATTTTCACGACGCCCATAATGACGTCTAGCGCCCCGTTTATCACACCTTTTATATTAGTCCAAACCATTTTCACCACAGAGAGCACTATCTTGAAGGCAGTCTCTATAATAATTTTGATGTATGGAAATGCCCATTTTACAACAGCGACTATGGCATCTATGACCGGCTGTACCACGAACATAATGCCATTCCATATATTCTTGAATGCCTGCAGTAATTGCTGACCGTCTGAATCCCAGAATGCCTTCACCTGACCAATCTTTTCTCGAACAAAGTCCATCGCCACACCAAAGGCCTGCATGATCATGTCCTTAGCCTTAGCAAAGCCATTTCTGACACTATCTAGGAATGCAAGGAATTGTGGATTCGTGGTAAGAAACTCTTTAATCTTTTGATATGCAGATACGATTGCATCCCTTACAGCTTGTACAATATTCCGGAATGTTTCCGACTTCTTATAGGCTATGGTGAATCCCGCAACCAACGCAGCTATTACTGTCACCGTTATACCTATAGGTCCCATCAACGCTACAAATGCTAACCTGAGTGCTTTTAATATGCCGCCTGCATTAGCAATTGCTTTAAACAACGGGGCAATTACTTTCATAGCAGATCCCAAGGCAAGCGAAAATAGCCCAATAAACGTAATTAAAGGACCAAGAACTGCTGCCGTAATTCCAGCGATTGCTATAAATTTTTGAGTTGAAGGTGAAAGTGCGTTGAACTTGTTTACCAAACCAGTTATGTTTTCGGTTAAGGAACGGATAGCAGGAGTTAGAATGTTACCTAAAGTTATTCCTGCAGTCTCCACGGCTCCTCCCAGTTCTTCTATCGCACCTTTTAAGTTGTCTTTCATTTTAGCCGCAGCTTCCGCTGATGCACCTTCGCTATTCTCTAATGACTTAGTCATTTTATCGATTTCTTCAGGACCAGCTTCCATTAATGCCAAGAAACCAGACGTAGCTTCTGTACCGACCAAGCTAGCAATTGTTGCTGCTTGTTGCGTTTTTGTTTGCCCTTCGAGAGAGCTTTTAAAGTTTTCGATAACTTTGGAAATACCGATAAAATTCCCTTCGGCGTCCGTAACTTTAATCCCCATTGCCTCCATGATTTTGCTATTCGCTTCACTCGGCTTTAGCAAAGCAAGTAGAGATGCCCGAAGAGCGGTACCGGCATTTTCTCCTTGCAAACCTGCATTTGTCATAAGTCCAATCGCGGCAGCAGTCTCTTCCATCGATACACCTAATGCGGCAGCTGGTGCGCCGGCATACTTGAAGGCATACTGCATATCCAGGATGTCTGCAGCGGTATCATTAGCTGACTGAGCGAGAATGTCCGCCACCCTTGATGCTTCTCCGGCTTCTAATCCCCAAATATTTAACGCTGAAGCCACTACATCTGCTGTTAATGCCATATCCGCGCCAGATGCTTCAGCAGCACTGATAACACCCGGCATCGCCGAGATAATGTCTGTGGCGGTGAATCCTAATGCAGCTAGCCCTTCTTGAGCAATTGCGACTTCACTCGCACTTTTAGAGGTACTGGCACCTAAATCTAATGCTGATTGCCTTAGCTCTTTGAATTCTTCAGATGTTGCACCGGCAATAGCCCCTACTCTCGACATCTGTGCTTCAAAATCCATTGACGTTTTAATACCAAGAGTGAACGCACCAGCTAAAGGAGCTCCCACATATAAAGAAGTGAATCGTCCAACTTCCCTCGTATTTCTCCCGATAGACTTTAAACGATCGCCATACTGGTTAGCTGAATCGCCCATCTGGGACCAAGAACTGCTTGCCACTTCCTGCTCTTTTCTTAGATCTTTGAGCTCTTTTGCTACACCATCTATACTTCGTTCAAGATTTTGAAGTGCTGCAGACTGGTTGTTATACTGCGTTGCAGCCTTTTGTGCTTCCCGAGATCCCTCACCATGTTCAGCCACCATCTTTTCATAGCTTATACGAGCTTTGTCCACTATTCTCTCTTGGACCTGAAGCTTCTTGTTAAGTCCCTCAAGGCGGGTCTCGTGCTTGGCAATGGATCTATCGCTCCGATCAAACACAGAAAGATTTGCCTTCATTTCGGAGTTGACCTGTCGCAACGCTGATCGTAAGTCTGTTAGTCCACTTTCGACCTTCAGGGAATCGAGATTTAGTCCAATCGAAAGACCTTCAATTCTTTCCATGTGCCACCTCCTTTCCTAAACAAAAAATCCCTCAACCGCCGCCAAACGCAGCAATGAGGGATTTCTCTTCTTTTGGTTTCTTACGATCTTTCAGCAAATCCATTACATACATATACGGCATGTTTAGGATTTTGTTTATGTCACCATCCTGCTTATATAAATCTCCAATAAAGTTATCCATGTATTCTAGCTGTTTTGCTGGCGAGAAGTCTTCGTCTACGAGAGTTTCTTCTCCAGGAACTTTTTTGTTTCGTCTGTTTGATTCCCCTGAGTAATAAATGTGATTTGATCACGGATTACTTGGATAGCGTTTGGAGCGTGTAGTTTGTTATACACATCCTCAACTGTAAATTGATCATTGTATATGCGCTTTGCAACGAACTCAATCATACGATCAAAGAGCTGCATCTCGTCTTGATCAGTCTCTCCATCCATGTCCTTCTCCATTTGCATCGCTTCGCGAACAACACTCAATGGGATAAATGGAGGCGTCCAGTATTTTTTCAAATCCGGTTCTCCGCCGGATAGTACCTCTTCGGGATTCTCAACTAGTTCAAGCATGTTACGTTTTAAGTTAGCCATTTTCATTCTCCTTTAAATAGGGAGCCGTAGCTCCCTTGATGGTTTGATTTACTCTACTTCCTTAATGACCGGTTTACCGCGCTTATTGTCAGAAGACAGCAGCTCGTCGATTCTCTCTTCAGGAATACTTTTATTCGCTGGATTAGGATAACGATCACCTGTGTGATAAACCTTGTTACCGTCTTGAAGGTCTTTAAAGGAATCGATAACCTCATACTTTTTCTTTTTTGCTGCCATCGATTACACTCCTTCCGGATCTGGCGCTGCAGCTGTGGGATACGGCTTACCGAAGATTTTCATAAACAACGCGTCTCGATTAGTTGTAGAACCTTTTTCATCTACTGCAAAAAGCACTGACTTTTCAGTTGCAAACCCTTCAATTTCACGATCCATAAACTGTGCTTCAATTTCGTTATTTTGGAACTCGGTACCGTCTTCTTTTGTCTGCCCATTGATGGCCGGTCGAGTGAAGATACCTTTGGGTAAGCCTACCCATTCTTTACTACCGTCTTCGTGAGTTTTCGCAAAAACACATGCAACGTAGGGAGGGTTATCGGATCCACCGTAGGAATAGATACCGTCCACCTGTTCTAAGCCGAGCAACCGCCCTCTATCTTCGACCGGCAGTTTATGGAAAGCGCTGGTAACTGTTGTATCGCCATTAGATACAGCCATCTCAGCAGTCTTGTTATCTCCGTACCCGCGAGTAATTTCCTGTGGAGCTTCGATTTCTAATGTCTGTAGAAATTTAATGCGTTCAATGACGCCTTTTGTAATTTCTGTGCTTGTCTCATCAAGCTCGCTGTAGTAAAACTCGTCTACTCCAGTAGAAGCGCGATAATTTTTAACCATGTTCAATTTCCTCCTCTTAATCTAGTAGATATTCTTTCAGCCTGTAACGCCGACCATCGCGAAATATATTTAGGTCCTTATCCCATTCATCAACACCGGTACCGTACTGACCAGCTCCAAGTTCACGACGCAGCACCTCACCAATTTGACGGGCAATGCTTTTCTGCTCTGTATCCGTCTTGCTCCAGACATCAATTTGGTAAAGATATTCGTAGGCAGTAGGCTTGTCATCCGCATAGTCAGTAGGCAATGGCGGTCCTATTGGATCGATAACAATCCAGGAACCAGTAACATCCCCGGATGGTGGGTATTCATAAAATTTAATTCTTTCTCCTACTAAGGTAGATATAAGGGAGTCAGCAGTGAGGGAATTGTATATTTCCATAATCATTTACTTGCCTCCCTCTCAATCGCTTGCTTAATCGTTTTTCGATATGCAGCCTTAGCAGATTGCAGCGATCGAGCAATTGCACCTTTACCAGCAGGGTTTGGATTTTTGACTGTTCCCCATTCATTCAGATGAATAATACGAAATCGATCTTTTGGACCTTTCCAATGTATCTTGATGGTTCTGTTCCCATTTGTATCTGTATAAGTTTCTGATATCGTTACTTCATCGACAGTCGCTCCAGTATCCCTGAATGTTTCTAGCTGACTCTTTAGCTCTTTCACATAAACCTGGGCACCAGCTTTTAACGCTTGGTCGCTTATACGCTGCATTCTGCCAGGTCCAAACCGATCTTCCAGCTGTCTCATCATTTTTTCAAAGCCTTGAATTTTAACACTCATCGAGTGGACACCTCCGCCACGATATCAATGAAACGACGGTCTTTCAGGTTGGGTTGAGCTGTCCGGATATTGTATTTCAGATGTTCGAACTCCGGTTCAAACACTTTCACATAGTGCTTATCTGTTGGCCGATAATCTGCGCCTGGATCACGAATTGTGATAGTGAGGTCGGATAACGTGCCATTTGCCTTAGCCTGTTCTAAATCCCTTAACCACACTTGATCAACTGCTGCCCAACACTTGTACAGGTCAATGTCTTTCGATTCTCCCGGCATAGGTCCTTCGTTCGGTTTCGCTCCAAAGAACGCCACCTGTGTACGCAACTCGCCCGAATGCTTCCGAGGCTCTTTATACTTGAGTTGTCTCATCGCTAACCTCCTCATCTGGAAGATTGCTTAGCGCGAAACTATTGATCTGGGCTAAGAAGTTATGATCAAAATACTCCAAGGCATCGTTATAGGCGTAGCGTGAGCGTTCAAGTACCAACTCTTTGCCCTGATTAGCTGTATCCAATGGGAAAGAACCGCACTTATCCGATATATCAGCATAAGAATAGGACAGCAACCTTTCAAGGTGACTGTCCTCGCTTTTATGAGATATATGAAGCCGATCCTTGAATTCCTGCAATAACTCATCTGTGACATCAGCCATCTATGCCACCTCCTAGATTAGACGCCAGTTGGCTCCTCTGGAGTAGTTGGAGCAGTTGTGTCTTCTTCAATTGCAAGATTTAAGTCGTACACTTGTGCAGCGTAGTTATCAACTGGCTTACCTGTTGCGAATTGCTTGGCGATGTACAGCGTAGCATCTTCCATTGCCATTGTTTCAGTGAATTTGTTGATGGTCATTGCACCACCAATAGCAGCAACGTATTGGTCTCGAACAAAGAAGAGCACCTTGTCTTTTGGAACGAATGCAGAAGTTGTGATTACTGGGTTGAATGGCAAACTTTGTACATAAGCACCTGCAGAATTTTGAACAGTTGAATTGGCTTGAATCCCAAAGCTGTCAAACGGGTTTACGACCATAACCACTTTGCCAGCAATATTTCTTACTTTGTCTGTGCCATTTACCGGACGGATGGAAAGCTTTTCGACAACGCCCTTCAATTCGTTGATTGTTGTGCGTCCTGGTCGGAAGGTCAATGTACCTGCAGACTCTTTCAAAGTAACTGCACCATTTTCACCAACTTGGTACAATAAGCCGATTGGTTGCTTCTGGCCATTCCCTGCTACGAAGCCTCTCTCCAATCCAACTGTCATAGCTTCAGAGATCATTGTACGTACATAACGTTCAACCCAAACAGGTCCAAGCTGTAGCATGTCGTTGGCAATTGGCACAAACGCAGTAAGTTTGAGTTGCGTAATTGTTTCTTTACGGAATGTCGCGTTCAATTGTCCTTTAATACCTTCGAACAAATCGCCCCATACGGCAGCGCCCTCTGGATCGGAGTAAATGAATTCTGTTACAGCTCCAAGGTTTTGAATGCCAATTTGTTGAAGCAATGGATGTGCTTCTACAAGATCCTCAAAAATACGTTCCTGTGTTGTTTTAGGGAGCGTGTCCTTGTCCTTGAATCCGCCCTCTTCAATAACAGCATTAAAGAACTTAGTCTCTTCGCTTGTCAGCATGTTTACGCCGCGAGACTGCAAAACAGATTGATCGGCCATATTACTCTGCACTTGATTGAAGATGTCTGCCCGTACATCATTAGACAAAGCTTCAATCATATCGCTGAGTGCGGTAGCCTGCGCCTCCTGGTCACCGCTTTCTACAGCCTGCGCAAAGGCTGTTTTCTTTTCCTCGAAGTTTACAAATTTAATTTTCGGCATGGTTTGCCCTCCTATAATTTTAAAAAGAGACTAGCCAAGTTCTGCATCGAAATTTCTGGAGCAGGATTAGGATTAGTCTCTTTTGGTTTATTTTTATTTGCTTGTGCAGCTACTCCATATTTCGCGAGTAGCTTTTCCTTGCTGTTTTCATATTCCTCCGGTTGTTCTTCCGCCGGATTATCTTCTTCATCTTCGAGCTCTGGAATTTCAATCTCATCGCTGACTGTATCTGCTAAACCGAAAGCCACAGCTTCCTCAGCAGTAAGCCAAGTTTCGTCATCCAGCAGCTGCTCCAATTCTCCATCTTCTCCTATAAAGCGTTTCTTATATGAAGCTGCAAGTGCAGTATCGATTTTTCGAAGGTCCCTTGCAGTCTTCTCAAACGCAGCCGCATTACCCCACTCAATTGTTGATGCTCTATGGATCATGAGCATTGTGTTCTCAGGCATGATGATTTCATCACCCGCCATAGCAATAACAGAAGCAGCAGACGCAGCGAAGCCATCTACATGTACTACAATTTTCGCTTTGTGATTCTTCAGGAGTGTACCTATTGCCACGCCGTCGAATGCTGATCCACCTGGCGAATTAATATGGACGTGAATTGTATCAGCTTTAGTGTTTGTTAATGTTTCTTGCATACTTTTGGCACTCGTACCGTTCCAAGACCAACTGCTTATTGGTCCGTAAATATACAACCGCGCTTCCTTGCTGTCCGCATTCGCTTCAAATCGAACATCTGATTTTTTGGTCATCATACTCATCAACTGTTCCTTGAGCTCTTTACTCATCTTCTTCACCTCCTTCATCACCTGTTTTATCAATAGACTCATAATTCTTGGTCATTACGTACTCGTCCATTACCGGGTTGTCTACCATGTCATCCCCTACCTTGTCTCGCAGTTCATTTCTGTTCCAAGCTCCGGAGGCAATTAGCTTATCAATGCTATTTGCAAGATCAAAGATATTACTGTAAGTCGGTGTACGAATTTCGAGATACTGGCCTTTCAAATAATCTTCTCGATCTATAACCGTATAATTAAGGGCATCGCTAATTTTCTTAGCCAAGGGATTGATACAGAACACCATATAATTACGTGTGGGCTTCTCTAAATCTGCCATCTCACTTTTAAGCATTACAACCGGGATTCCAAGAGCAGCTGCTACTTGGGTCATAAATCCATCCGTGACCTTATTAATTTCATCTACGCTTGGACCAACTGTTGTATTTTGTTGGTGTTCCTTATAGGTGAATCCTTTTTGCTGAGGGATGACCGCAACGGCTTTCTCTGTTACCGCCTTATAAACTCGATTAATAAATGACTGAAGCTTATTAGTCTGTTCTTCTGCCTTCCCGTTTAGCCCTTCAATATCAACGGTAGCCCTGATTTGATTTTTCCTTTTCTGGAATTCGAGCATCCTCCCAAAAAGATCGCCGTAGTCGTAAAAAAGCTCGTCAATTAGTTGTGAAAGCTTTTCGTTAGAATATTGAATATAGATAACTTCACTCATAAGGAAGCTCCGTTTATACTCGTAGTCCCGAACGACTACGCTTTTAAAAACATCCTCCATTACCGCGTATTCATTTTTAATAAATGAATCAGCAATAAGTAATTCTCCAGTGTCGCTCTGTACAATTAAACATTCATTATCATAAATTAGCTTCCGTACTACGGTTTGCCAAAAGAAAGAAGCCGACATGTTTTTATTCGGACGGAGGTTTAATCTGTAGTACATTTCGTCTTTAACTGTTTTTTTATCTTTCCTGACTCTGAATTCAGATTGGCTAAGAGTCCTACCAATAAACCCGATACACGTTTCAATCGCCATACGCTTTAAATTCGTTTTTTTCGATGCATCGTCTATGAGATCAAGATCGAGCATGACTTCCAGCTCTTTGTTCTTTCCGATTAAGCCGAATAGATCCAGTACTCCCAATGTCTCACCTCCTCACTAAAAATCTATTGCATCTAAATAGAATTCTGCTTCTTCATCTGGCAAGGCATCAGCTTGCCAAAGCGCATGAATGAAAGCTTGAAACCCGTCTGTTTTTCTACTGAATTCGTCTTTCTTCAAGTATTCCTTGTTGCCGTCCGGTTTAATTTTTACGTAGACATTGTTTGTGTACCAGCGCATTAACGGGTTATCCCCAAATATGATTTTTTTGTTGGCGAATATCGTCTCAACCCTAGGAGCCAGCAGGGAGTGTATCGCTCTAGGATTTCGAATGTATAGGATTTCAAAACCTTCTGCTTCCAAAGCTGATTTGACCAAATCCAATCTGAAAGTATCAGCCACTATCCGAGTCAATCCGTATATCTCCCTCATTTCAACAAACCAAGCTACGATGTGATTGATATCAATCGAAGGTTCGTCAACGACAGTGAGGAGACCCATATCCTCCCACTTTCTTATGGGGGCTTTGAGCTTAACCTTGTCCAGAAACCCCTTACGCACAAAGGAGTGTGTTTTCCAAATATAAGATCCCTTATTTTTGAATAGCAGTCCCACGGCAGCAAAGTCTTTAATACTGGCAAAGTCTAGTCCCCCTATACATTCCCTGTGCTTAAGCTCAGGTATTGGTTGATTTGTAGCTTCGATCTCTTCCCAGCTGGCGACAGATTTCGTTAAGTCTACTTCCGGGAGATTCATTCGCTTAGTCATGAACTCCTCGCGGTTAGACGGGTCATTATCTAAATCCTTGTATTCTTCACACACAATATAAAAAAGCCCTTCAGCATAATCGCTTCGGGGCTCGCAAAACATTGGATTCGCTTTTTCCCATGTGCGTGGGTCTTTTACTTCTTCAGGATCGTCGAGCTTACAGATAAACGGAAAGAGTGAGTCGTTTAGTTCACTGCCTTCCAGGATATTCTTTGCACGATCTTTCATCTTATCAAGGAAACCTTCACGAACGTAACCATCTGTTCCAATGAAAAACTCCCTTGGGTTCTTTACTTTACCAAGACCACTGGAGAATACTCGGACAACTTCGTTAGTTTCGTACTGATGTATCTCATCGTAGATAACACAACCGTCTCGCAAACCATCTTTTGTTCCAGCATTTGATGTGCGATATTTTACAATGGCTTTTGTATCTACGCTTTTAATTTCAACCTTTGTGCAATAGAAGGCATCTTGCAAATCCTCTTCGCTTTCAATCGTGTCGTACATCTCGATAAATGATGTCTTTGCTTGTTCTTCTGAGTTCGCCACAATCGACACATTATACTTCGGAATACCATGTAGTTCACTAATCAAGAAGTTTGTTAGCGCCGTAATCAAACCATTCTTTCCTCCGCCGCGCCCCATCATAAGCAGGTACTTACGGAAGAAGTTACGGCCGTTAGCTTTGTAAAATAAAAAAACAAAAGCAGCAAAGAATCTCTGAAAGGATTCCAGAGGAAAGTACCACTTTTCAGTGAACTTAATAAAGTTCTCAATCATTTCATCGTCAAAATATATATCGTCTCGGGTCAGTACATGTTTCTCCAGGAAATCGATTAGCTGGATGCGCTCTTTATTCAGCTTAATCTTACCTGATTTGTAGAGCTGGATATATTCCGTGACGTGCTTGTTCTTAATCATATTAACGATTTACGAGATGAGCGCTTATTCTTCTTGCCATTGCCGTCGTCAGCCGCTGCCGCTTTCAACCCTAGGGAATCCAGTATCTTTAACATGCGGTCATTTGTTTTATGCAGGTCATTGATGGAGGGGTTCGACTTAGGCCCATGCATCCCTGAAACCTGAATACCGGTTTCCTCGATTTCTTCCACAAGATCACACTTCAAATCCCAAAGGGAAAGATAGTCCTGTACTAAATCCGCGTAATGATTACCGACAATCTGTTTCTCCTGCAGCTGTTCAGTTAAATCCTTCTCAATCCGTTTACGCAATGTCGAGCGCAAAATCTTCGCCAAATTGAACCCCTCCCTTCATTTCCAGTTGATTCCAATTCTATACTTACGCGCGAAAAGGCTGTAAATCTCGGAAATCGACCCCCTGCCCCGGTTCCCATGGCATAAAAAAACGCCCAAATCTTTAGGCGGGGGGTGTTATTTGTATTCTTTTCTCCATTTTCTTTTGCACTTAAATTCTCTTATTGCTCTAAAGCCTTGAATTATCCATACCAATACTGTGGCAACTATTGGTGCAAGTATAAAAGAAATAATCCCTAAGCAAATCATATAAATAACACAGATGATTAAGATGCCAAGAATAATTTCACCATCGCTCATCATTCCACTCCTTCTTATCCTTCTTAGTCCCAATGTTATTGAACGTCCTCTTATGTTCCTTGTTGTGGCAATCGATGCATAGTGTCTCAAGGTTATCCAACTCTAAAGCAAGCTTAGGATGATGATAGATCTCCTTGATGTGGTGAACGTTCTGTCCCTTGCTGAACTTACCCTTGCGCTTGCACTCCTGGCATTCATAGTTGTCACGTTCTAATGCAACAAGCCTTAGCTTGCGCCATGGTCCTGACTTATAGAACTTCTGCTTCTGCTGCTTTGTCTTGTACTCTGCCACAACAATCACCTTCTTAAATTAAAAAGGGCATGCCCACTCAATCAGCAGCATGCCCTCTTACACTAGATATTGCTTTGTATTTTTAGAATCGACACAATGTCTTGGTCCTACATTTATTTCACGCTATCATAGTAACACGGTTCTTTTGCTAAAGATAGGACACGTTTGTGACATGGCTATCCGTTAATGCAACTTGATGCTATCTACTCCAAACATCAGTCCTGACAAGGTTTGTACGGCTTTCTCTACATCGCGGTACACAGTTCGCTTATCAACCATATGCCGAAGTGACACAGCTTCTGCTGTCATTAGTTCGTCGCCAATATATAAATCATAGATTACCTTGTATGCTCTGGCATCTTCGGCACGCAATGATTGCTCACTCATCACCTTGTACACTGCCAACATCTTACGGATAAAGCTGACCATTGCGAATGTCCGTTCTTTACTTCGCTTGATAGACTCCACGAGATACTCGGACTGCTCACTATTCTGCATCTGCTCCAGGAAGTTGTCTGCTTCCTCAAGTTCTTTAATATCGATATCGACGTCCTCGCAGTGTTTGACAAAAGAACGGTACCGTTTCAACAACAGCTTGGTGTTACGCAATCTCAAGTTTTGTTTATCTGTCTCACGTTTTTCTTTCTCTTGATCCATAAACTCTAAGGCCTTCTGAACTGCGACAGCAGCTGATACCTTCACAATCTCCTCGATCTGCTTCTCGTTTAAGTATGTCATTGCTTCTTCCCCCTTTTAGGAATTGGAATCATCCTGCGCTTTCTCTATCCTTGCTTTCAATGCTGACATTAGCTGCTCTTGTGTATTCGCCTTGTCATTTAGTGCTACTGCCACATCCTCATCCAGCCCACCTGATACGGCAAGATGGTGAATGATTACCTTTTCTGTCTGTCCCTGTCTATGCAGTCGCTTGTTAGCCTGTTGGTATAGCTCAAGGTTCCAGTTAAGCCCGAACCAGATAACATGGTTTCCTCCTTGCTGAAGGTTCAATCCGTATGCTGCAGAAGCCGGATGTGCTAGAAGAATATCAATCTCGCGATTGTTCCAGTCGTCCTGATCCTGCGGTGTCTTCAGTTCTCTTACTCGAAGACCTGACTTCTCCAAGGCCTTCTGTATCCGAAACTTGTCATGCTGGAAGTTGTAGAAGACAAGTGCCGGCTTCCTGTTCAATGCCTCGATCAATTCCATGAATGCCTCAAGCTTGGCATTGTGTATCTGGACAATGTTGCGGTCCTCGTCGTAGACAGCCCCGTTACACAGCTGCAGTAGCTTGTTACTCAGTACGGCTGCGGATCCAGCATCGATAGTTGATTCATCTACTTCCAGAAGCATCTCCTTCTCCAACTTCTCATAGGCTGCTTGTCCTTTGCTGTCCAAGATAACAGGTACCGTGTTGTACGTGATATCCGGCAGCTCCAGATAATCCTTTGCATTCATACTGACGCATATATCACCGATAAGTCTTTGGATGGCTTCCTCTCCCCCGTCCTTTGGTGCGTAGGAGAAGATGCGGTCACGACTTCGTTGGTCTGGCTCGAAGTACCTTTCACGGAAACCGGTGATGTGTTTGCCAAGCCTTTGCCCCCCGTCTAGCAAGTAGACCTGCGCCCACAAATCCAATAGGCCGTTAGGTGCTGGTGTCCCAGTTAATCCGACGATACGTTTGATGTGCGGCCGTACATTGCTTAACGCCTTGAATCGTTTTGCCTTATGATTCTTAAAACTACTGAACTCGTCCACTATCACCATGTCAAATGGCCAACTATTCCGGTAGTACTCCACCAGCCAAGGAATGTTCTCCCGGTTGATGATGTAGATGTCTGCTGGCGTATTCAATGCTCTTATTCTCTTAACTTGAGAACCTAATACGGTTGAAATCCGAAGCAGCTTCAGGTGATCCCACTTATCACGCTCATTCGCCCAAGTACCTTCTGCCACTTTCTTTGGTGCGATTACCAATACCTTGTTGATGGCGAATCGGTTATACTTCAAGTCGTTCACTGCTGTGAGTGTGATGACAGTCTTACCAAGTCCCATGTCCAACAGCAATCCAAGTGCTGGTGAAGTAAGCACACGGTTGATACAATACCTCTGGTAGCTGTGTGGCTTAAACCGCATCCGAACCAGCTACTTCCTGAATAAATTCATTCACGCCTTCTTTGCTGTCCACTACCCTTACATCGCAACCGAAGTTGGAGATATCTCGCATCTGCTTCAGCTGCAGAGGCCTTGGCTTTTTACCTGGTGCTTTCAGCTCTATAAAGTAAACTCTGTTACCGGGAAATAGTACAATCCGATCTGGCACTCCATCATTGCCGGGAGATTCAAACTTGTATGCCTTCCCGCCAGCTTTCTTGACCTGTACCCGTAAATAACTTTCAATGTCTTTCTCTCTCACCTGTATCATCCCTTCGGTACTGGTCACCTTCTTCTCGTACACACGTATAGATATAAAAACAGGCGGATTAGGCGTTATACGTATATGCCTAAACTCTATATATTACCTATTTTTATATTCTTATATATTTAAAGTGAACAAGGTGAACAAATAGTAATAAATGCTATAATACTGCGGTTTTTCCTGTTCACTTTCTCTGTTCACTTTCTACTTTTTCAAAGTGAACAAGGTGAACACTTCCAAAATATAGTAAGTGAACAAAATCGGAGAAAGTGAACAAGAAGGTGAACAACTCACTGCTGCTTTACATATCCACCTTTTACACGTCCGTAAGGACCGTATCTACTGATGCTTTTATGCTTCGACCATCCTTCAATGTTCTCCAGGATATCGTTAATCTCCATCGTGTCCGATCTCCTCATAAAACGAATTTCACCACCGAAACACTCTACAAATATTTCAGCTGCACATACTCGATCACGAGGCTCTGTCTCCACCTCAGTCTTACCGAATTCATTAGACCAGTACAGCTTTCGTGCATGCACATCTTTCTTCTGCCAGTCCTTCGGTACGTCCCTCTCCACAAAATCACGGACAAGGCTTTCCCGCGGATTATGTTCGGCATGGCTTTCCTGTTGACGCTTGGCTTCCTGTTCCAGCTCACCACTTAGAATCAGGGACTCGCCCAGTCGCCAGTACATAACGGCCTCTGCCCACAACTGGTCCACTTCAGCATCCAGGTGAGAGAAAACATCCTTACTGTTGGACTGCACACCACAATCGACTGGCCAGAACCGGCGCCCACCGGTTGGATCGCGAAGATAGTCGCCTCTATTAGAAGTACCAAAGAACACGTTACGACGCGGATGCTTCTCGGCTTTACGGGCATAAGCAGCCCTGTATTGATCCTCTGTCCTGGTGAGGAATCCCTTGATCGTATTCAAGTCTGATTTATTGTAGGCACTCATTTCCCCTACCTCTACTATCCAAACACCCTGCAGCAGCTCGGCAGCTTCCTTGCCTTCAAACGACTCTACACTATTGGAGAACCAACTTTTACCCATCTTCTGAATAAGCGTCGTCTTCCCTAAACCCTGCGCACCAGTCAATACTGGCATCGTGTCATATTTACACCCAGGGACATTCGCCCTTGCAACGGCAGCCGTGAATGACTTTCTTGTCACTGCCCGTGTATAAGGTGTATCAGCTGCGCCAAGGTAATCGATAAACAATGTATCGAGCCGACGAATACCGTCCCATTTCAAACTGTTCAAATAGTCCACGACTGGATTGAATCGATTCTTTGCGGCACTAAGTACAAGTGCATCATTGATGATGTCTTTCACACGAAAGCCGATGATTTTCTCCAAGTAGGAACGTAAGCCTGCATCGTCCTGATCGGTCCACCTGAAAGAGCCTGCTTCATCATCGCGCGGAGCCCATGGAAAAGGAGCTTCCCCTACAACTGATTCTGCGAAGGTGTCCATCCGGATACGCCCCTTCAAATTGGGGTCACCTTCTAAAGCAATCAACGTGTTCTCAATTGTCTTCAGAGGCTGCCCTGTCGTCCCACTTATCTTCAGCTGTTGGATCCAATTCATATCGTTCTTTTCAGCCGGAGTATTGTTGCTGCTGTTTCCGTCCAAGCCAAAGTCCTGGATAGCCTGCTCATATCTATCTTGGTTCATGATGGCGGCCACACCTGCATCATTTAATGCAAAGGATGCCATCGACGTATAGGACGGCAGCTTATTTACCGGCGTGTCTGCTTTTGCATCATCATCCAGCTCTCCGTACTTATGGAGTCTGACAAGGTCAAAAGCGTTTACCAATCTACCACTGCATGGATCTGTAGCATGATGGGAGTATAGGAACAGCCCGTCATCATAAAGCACTGCCCCACCCATTGTTGAGCCACCAACGTACGTATATCGATCGCTGCCATCTTCAGCAGGCGTATACACTCCGGGTAAGAAGGTATCGATGGCGGACGGAATATCATATTGCCGGCAGAACGCTCCAACTACCCCGTTCTTCTGCGTCGGGTCGCCTTGTTTGGCAGCAAGTTTTACATGTGACTGACTTGCACCCGGTACCTCCGGCCACTCCTGAATATCTCGCCAGTTGTTGTATGTTCCAAGCAAGCCATCCACATCGATGAAGGGTTTGTCTGCATGCTCGAATACATACTGGCTGTCTTTACTGCAGCTCGGCCAGTACATTAACCGGGACGCTTCAAATGTCGTTGGATCCGCAAGGCTCATTCCAATCAACGAAGCAAGCTTACGAGCAAGCGGCTCATACTCATCAGCTGATGCGGTTCTACTTAAAGGGGCAAGCACACGTAATCGCGGCTTACCCTCCTCATGTTTCCTTGTACTGTAGACAGCATAAGCGCAGCTAAGCCCATCAAGGCGACGAAGCACATCAGCGGTACCGCCAGCAGGAATATTGTCCAAATCCAATGTGATAAGATCACGGCCAGTTACATTGGAAGCCTTGCGTCGATTTCCCTCAAGAGTACCGGCAACAAAACCACCGACATCCTTCAACTCATCCTGGTCACGCTTGGACATCTTGATGTATTCCTGAAATGTCTCCGTACCTCGGCGCGCTACCCGGAGGCGGTCAACCATCTCGGACCAGTAAAGAGTCTCGGCTGGCCAATGTGTCGCTTTCCGGCTGTTACCGGTTGATATGGTGATCTGTCTGTTGTTTTGCATGACGTGTTACCTCCTGGCTATTGCAATTGTGCGCTGCAGTCTGCCTCCAGTTTGATTAGTGCCAGCTGACGAAGAGGCACGACCTCTTTTTCGTACATGGTTCTATACCGTTCGCTTTCCTCAAATGCCCGCTGCAAAGTTTCTTGTGCAGCCTCCAGCTGATCTTTCAGACTCTCAATCTCATCGTCAGCTTGTGCAAGTTGCTCCGCATCAGCAGACAATTCCTTTATCGTGGATTCTTTTAGTCTAATCGTTTGTTCCAGACCAAGTTTCATATCTCTGTACTGATCGTCCCACTCTTGTTTGGCTATCTTAAAGCTGTTTTGATATTCCAAATCAATATCAGCTACCTTGTTCTCAGCAGCACGCAATTTATCACTTTGAGCCTCATAATCTGCTTTCAAGCTGTGGTACATTTCGGAGAGCTCTTGATTACCTTTCTGCAATAATTCGTAATCGTTATTCTGGCGACGTTGCTTGTCCTTTAACTCTTTATGATCCTGCTCAAGCTTCTCGTAATCTTCTTTCTGCTTCGCGAGCTTGTCCTTGATCTTGGAGAAAGTCTCTGTGTTCTTATCTACCGGCACCGACTTAGCTGTTGCTGGAGCAAAAGTTGGTTTCGGCTGCTCCGGCTCCGGAATATCTTTAGAACGAAGAACCTTCTCTTTTTGAAATTCCGGAATTGTTACTCCTTCCAACGCTTTATCAATTTTTACCCGGTGGTTGTACACCCAGCTCTTTAGTTGCTTAGACTGTAGATTGAATTTCTTTGCAATTTCATCGACGCTATACCCCTCTTTACGAAACGTGACATACTCCTTGATTGTTATGCTCAACGCCATTCTCTTCTCCCCCATTCTGGAATCTCGTATATTGATTTTGGATTTCTTTAACAAGGAACGATACACGGGAATGATTTACTCCGAGCGCCCTCGCAATTTCGGCCTTAGTGTCTTCAGCCATTAACCGACGCACGATGAATTGTCGCTGTTTAGTTAGAGTTTGGATAAACTCTTCGACGTAAAGAGAAGACATGTCTTCATCTCTGTAGATAATTCCGTACAAAGAGGTGTTAGCATCTTCACCTTTATCTACTTCCAGATCTAAAGAATAAATACTCTTCTCATTTGATAATGCTTTTTCTGCGATATATAGCGTCACACCGTAATGCTGCGATACTTCTTCAATCGAAAGGTGCAGCTTGTCCTCTTTCTTAAGCTTTGTGAATAGATTCATTGCAGGAATGCCAAGCTTTATGGCATTTTCTTTCTCAGACATGAACCGTTGCAGATATCCTTGCACGTAAGGGAAAGCATAAGTCGAAAAGCGTAGCTTTTTCGATGTATCGAATCTGCGATAGGCATTGATCAGTCCGATTGCTCCTACATTAAACAAGTCCTCTGGTTCCAGGAATTTGCCCTTCTTAGCAGTCGGGAACTTCCTCACGATCTTCCAGATAAGACTTTCAAATTGCATAATGCACTCTTCCTCAGTCAACTCCTGCCAGTCAATTAGCTTTGTATCAGACATAGGCTATCTCCCTCGGATTGTTGTAGGAATGATATTGCTTGCCGATCTTCGCCAACAGACGGGACACATGCATTTGACTGCAGCCAATCTCTGCAGCGATTTCATGTTGGCTCATGTCCCGATGTCGCAGTTCCAAGATGGTACGTGAACGGTCATCCAATGTACCGATGAATTCATTTACGAAGAGACTTGAGTTGTCATCTTCTACGCCAAACATGTCATAGTAAGATGCCGTTGCCTCATCATCAAAAGGTAGCTCTGCGTCCATAGATCGAACCCTTTCCATGAATGCTATTGCTCCCGAAGCAACTTTGTACGGGACAGCATATCTTTCAGCAATCACAGAAGCAGGAAGATCGTTATCTCCTCGCCTATTTAATTTCCATACAAGCTCATTAATTTGGCGACCAAACGTGATGGACTTGTCATTGTCTCGCAAGAAGTGGTAAATGGAACCCCTAGCCATTACTTCGCAGTAGCTTTTAAACTTTGAGCCGTAGTCCGGATCAAACAATCTGTAAGCCTTCATAACTCCTATAGCGCCAACATTGTATAGATCATCAGGTTCAATGATTCTGCCCTTTTTAAATTTCAATTTACTAACAATAACCCTGACGAGGTAGCTGTATTTTTCCAGGCATTCTGCTTCCGTCATCAGAACGCCATCAATGATTTTCCTTTCCATGAGATATCCCCTTCCACCGCTGCCACCAATTGACAAATCGGTTCAAATATGGTATAATATTCAAATATCGAATCTCTTGGCAGGCTAGTCCTGGTGTATTGACTATCGCCGCCATCGTAATCGGAATTGCAAAAATAATAGCTGAGGGAGTGATGCCTATGATGAATAAACTAAAGAGCGTATTTACTATTACAAAGGTCATCAGCATCTTAGACACTCTAGTCCAGGTCATCAACAACTGCTTTTCCGTTATGGGCGAGTCTGCCAAGGGATTTCGATTAATTGATAGAGAGATGGGTATCTGCCCACTCTCTTTTTTTATTGCTTAATTAACCGCCAGCCCTGACGAAGCCGGCTGTTTAATTCACCTTTCTGCAAAGGCTCGTACACGTACACTCGATTGCCATCTTCCGTCCTGAACAGCAGCATCCACTTCCGACCGCGCTTTCGGTTTTTCATGGGCTTCCTCCTAAAAATTTGCTTGAATAACAAACGTACGTTCGTGTTATACTATGCAAGAAAGGAGCTGCCACATGACATCCGAATACTTGAAGCCCGTTCTCGAATACATTGGCATGGATCTCGCACATAAGAATTTCCTCAATGACATAAAGCTCTATGAGCAATCAGATTCAAAAGCAAAGCGCATATACATAACCAAAGCTGAAGCCGTAATAGAGGTACTGAAGCATGATCAGGAGCAGCTGCGCCGGAAGTATCGACTATATGTAAAGCTCTCGTCTAAAGGTGATGATTACCGTATTTACTCCTGGCGAGCTCAAGGTGATCAAGGCAGCCTACGTCTTAACGGCCAGCAGCTATTTAAACTAACTGCTAAGATTAGTCACTTGTACTGGGTAGAGAAGGACATAAAGTTTGAGCTCAAGCCTTTTTACTGACATCCTCATCTCTCCACTTGTAAACGGCCATGTAACCGAACGTACCGCGGTAGTAGGTGTGGTGAATCTTCTTTTTGATCTCGCAGCCAAGTGACTCATAATGCCTACACCGTTTCAAAAGCTTTCGCTTGTCCTCTTCGAAAAGAATCAGCGGCGGACGACGCCAAGGTGTTTTATTATTAGCCATTAGCTTGCTCCCGTTTGACGCTCGATCTCTTCCTGCAGAAGCGGCTCAGGTCTTACGAAGTGCGGTGGCTTTAATACCTTTCCATCACTTTCTCTAAATCTCGGCTTTCCATCTTGCCAGAGTTTGGACATATTAGCTTCATGGACAATCTCAAATAACCTTTCTGGCTTAACCCCTAACTCAACAAGTGTCCCAATTGCTAGATAGATAAGGTCAATCATTGCATCTGCTTGATCAACTTCAGTTTTTGCCGACAAGAATTCCTGAAGTTCTTCTCCCATGTAGTTGTATCGCGCACATCTTCTGGGTGCATCCATTACTGTTGGTTTTTCCGCCACCGGCTGCTCCATTGCCTTTTGAAACTGCTTCACCATTTCAAACTGCTTGTTCATTCCTCAACCTCCCCTTGGTCCAGCTGCTCAAGCTTTCGAATATTTGCTTCCTGTACATCTATGAAAATCAATCCCGCTGCCACTGCCCCAATGATGATCCCGATTGTAGCTCCTACACTTGGCATGTTTCACGCTCCTTCACCGCATTCGGAATACCAATAAACCCTTTATAATGGTGCTGCATGTCGTATAATTCGAAGCACCCTCTGGTGCCTTTCTGACTGTATAAGATGACCAATTTGTTATGGTGCAGCTTCATTTCAACTTGGAAATTCTTAAGCTTTTTCGTTAGCTGCTGATACTTAAGGAAATTGATTACTATGCCGTTCTCAAGCCTTGCAGGGATTGTCTTTGAGATCATATAAACGTCAGGACTTATAAGATCGTCTTCATTTTTCCTGCGGTTATCCATTTCATATTTCAAAAGGTTTTTGCTATACTCGCCCAGTTGTAACATGTGCAGCACCTCAATCTTTTTGGTAGTACTCAGCCAAGAAGCCGTCAGCGTTCAGGTTAAGTCCTGGCGCCCAATCAATTGGAGTGCTCATGATCTCGGCTATCTTGTCCAAATCTGCATTCTCTTTCGGTATATCAAGGACAGCTTCATCGTGGATGTGCATTACTGTTTGATAGCCTGCTTGATCCAGTCGTTTCAATGTGACCGCCAAGCAATCCCGTGCAACAGCCTGCACCACGTTCTCCACCAATTTGCCGCCGTAAGTGTTCATCTTCTCCCACTTCTTCGTAGTCTGGTTCAGTCCCCAATAATGGATTGCTTCTTTACCAAAGTCATTGGCAGCAAGGAAAGGTTTTGCATAAAAGAGTTTTCGCCCGCTTGGAAGTTGAATAGTCAAGAAGTCGAGTCCATTTTGGATGTCACTTTCTCTGGAGAAGATAAGCCCCTTCACGCCCACCGGCTGACCAGTTCTCATAACTGATAGAGCTGCATTCTCAAGTGCATACCAGAAGTCAACGATGCGCTTGTTCGTAGCTCGCCAACGTCTTACGATATCTGGTAGCTCCTTCTCTTCCAGTCCCATGTCCAGTGCTCCCATGGAGATTAATGCCCCTGAGCCCCCTTGGTATCCAAGGGCAAGTTCTGCGACCTTACCTTTTTGCCGTAGCTCATATTCCGGATTGCCTTTCCGGATAAGCTCAATTGGTATCCCAAACATCTGTGATGCTGATGCCTCATAGATCTTGCCATGTGTCCGAAACACTTCAAGCCGCCACTGTTCACCAGCAAGCCACGCAATTACTCGAGCCTCGATTGCAGAAAAATCAGATATTGCAAGAACGTTTCCGGCACTTGGTACGAATGCCGTCCTCACAAGCTGAGACAGCGTGTCCGGTACATTACCGTATATAAGTTTGATAGCTTCATATTTCATATCTTTTACAAGCTGCCGCGCCATACCTAAAGTAGATAAATAGTTACGTGGCAGGTTTTGCACTTGAACCAATCGCCCTGCCCACCGCCCTGTACGGTTGGCACCGTAGAACTGAAGCAGTCCACGTACTCGTCCATCTGCGCATACAGCAGCATCCATGGCTTGGTACTTCTTAACGCTTGTCTTAGAGAGTTCCAATCTGATCTCCAGCACCCGTTTTACATGTCCTGTTAGGTCTGGCAGCAGTTTCTCGACTGTTGCCTTCTGAAGGTTCTCAACTTCCACTCCTTGTTCTCCTAACCATTTTGTTAACTGTGGAGCACTGTTTGGATTAGCCAGCTGGGTGATTTCCTTCGACTCTGCTGAAAGGGAATCAGTTGAAACGTCACTCGTATATAAAGCTCCTTCTATAAGCTGCTGGTCCACTTCAACACCTGTGGCATTTATCCGTTGATCGAGCACCCACATTTCTTGTTCCTGTTGTGGCACCGGGAAATTGATTAGCCTACGTTCAATCTCCTTCTCCACTTCAACATCCTGCCGGCAATAATCAACGAACAGTTCCCATTTCTCCGGCTCATGGTGCGGTAATGTCCGGGTACGCTGGCCGTTCTTATTGGTTGGCTTTGTTGGCGTACAGAATAGCTTAATCAGCGCGTTACCTGTTGAAAGCTTTCGCTTGTCACTTGGCAGCCCCATTGCTTTGGCTGTTGGTCCAAGTCCTGCAGTGTAGCCGCAATACAAGCCGTGGAACATTGTGCAGTGCCATTGATCGAGCCATGCATCTGGCTCAATTCCGAAGTGTTTGCTCAGGCAATACCACTCAAATGCCGCATTGTAGGCATGCTTTTTAACGCTACCGTGCCGTAACGCATTCTGTACTTCCCAAGGAATTTCTCCACCCTGTACCAGGTCTATAACTTGTGTCGGTTCTCCGTTGACGGAGTATGCAAAGAGTAATACTTCAAAATCGGGAGACTGCACATATTTGTACAGTCCCGACTTCTTAATGTCTACAGATGAATAAGTCTCTATATCAATATTGAGTGAATGGATCATATGCCATATACGCCACCATTAAGCGGTTGACCAGTGATTGGGTCAAACTGTTGCTGTGGTGGTGCTTGGTACTGCTGCTGCGGCGCTTGGTATCCTTGTTGAGCTGGCGGTTGCTGGTAGCCTTGCTGAACAGGTGGCTGTTGTTGGTATTGCGGTGGTGCTTGATTGAATTGTTGCTGTGGAGCTTGTCCTGCTCCCCCACCTAGACCAAAGTCATCCGCTGCAGCTGGAGCAGATCCACTAAGTGGCTCACCGTCCCGAGTTTTTTGCACGTTAGTGCTGATATATACGCCGACGCCTTTTTTACCGGCATAGGAATAAGGATTAAAGTTGAGAGCGATACGGCCGTACATTCCGGAGTACACTTCTGAGTGATCAATAATTGGGTTACCTGCCACATCTACAATCTTCGGCGGGTAGTCAAGACCTGTAGAAGCTGTGAACACCCAGTGTCCCTTGCACTCATCTCCAAATGGCATGCCGTCAGAAGGTTTTACTCCGTCACCATCGTGGATTGGTACCGCAACTGTTGGAGGGATTACACCATTCCATTTTTCTGCTTTACCACGTTGCTTAGCTGCTTCGATGGCTGCATCAATACGCTGCTTTGTTTCAATGTCAGTCTTTGGAAGAAGGATTGTTACACCATATTTTGCATCCCCACCAAATTGGCTTTCACGTGGCTTCAGCAAGCTTACAAAACTGAAACGTACTTCCCCAGTTACGATACGAGTTGATGGTTGTTGGTTTGTCATATTATCAGTTCTCCTTTGAGTTGTTTTCTTAGGTTTCTTTGGTTTCTTTGGTTTTAGCTGCTGGGCAGGCAATTCTTTAATACGACGATATTCAAAGCGCCATTTATATGCGTCCTTACCAATCTTCTGAAAGAGTTTCCTTTGAGCTTTGTCTCTGGTAGGTTCAAAGATACCGAAGACGTATTTTTTGGATACGTTGCTGTACACGCCCCACTGTTTAACCGGTGCCAAAGTCATCACTCGCATCAGGCGCATTGGTTACCGCTTTCCGTTTATCACTGATTGGTGCAAGTGTCGGTTTACCGGTCGTCTTCTGGACGTGTCCCGGTTCTTCCAACAAAGTCCGAAACTCTTTCTTGCCTAGTTGCTTCTCAATCTTTGGAACAGTTAAAGGTACACGATCAAAGAGCAATGATTCATCAATGTCATTTGCCTTCAAATGTTCAAAGGCAGCATCTTGATTTACAAAGTTCCGGCTGCCGCGTCCTTCTACTGCTTTCCAGCCAGCAACCTCGTTGCCTTTCAAGCTCTCGGACAATGCGTGATCCTTTAATGCCTTCACCCATGAATCAAGGTGCTGGGCTTTCTCCAATATCTTACCGACCTCTTCGTTACTGATAAGAGGGGGTTTCATCAGACCGAAATCCTCAAGAGCAGTAAACTCATCGGCTCTTGCCCTGCATGTAGCTTTCACCTTGCAGAACTTGCAGTGTTCTCCTGGAACAAACTCTCCTTCTCCCTTGAAGGCCTTCTCAGCTGTTGGTTTAATCTCTTCGCCCCAAGCAAGCAGGTCTTCCACAGGAAGCGAGAATTCAGAGATACTATCCAAGCGAGGCTGGATAATGGCGAGATGCACTTCCTTGATCGGGTAGAGGAAGCCGTATTCGGTTACAGCACCCAGCGCGTAAAGCTTCATTTGCTCATTCTCTTCAGCGCTGACCGGCAGCCCTTTGCCATACTTGAAATCAGTAACGTACAGCTTGTCCCCGCCAATGATTAAGCAGTCGACCGTTCCAAATCCTTCTGGTGCATATGAGCTATAGTTAATGCGCTTTTCAATGGCTACATATGGATTGGAATCGAAGCTCATTGTGATTTTCTTGATGTAGTCCAAATAGGTGTCAGTGTGCTTCAGCATTTCCTTCTGATAAAGCTCCTGATCGTTATACGTTGTCTTCTTCAGCTTGTTCAACTGCTTGGTGTATTCACCTTTACTCATTGGCTCCATATACTTCCGGAGCTTCAGCTCGGCTATCTCATGTGCGAGCGTTCCTTCTTCTGAGTAGAACGACAACTTGTCTTCGAATTGCTCCCCTAGCCTGGCGCTGGGAGTGCAAGCAAGCCATCGTTTTGCTGAACTTGCAGATAGAAGGGCATGTGCACGATCACCGTGCGAAATATCGTTCGTCATGCAATCCCTCCTATTAGATGTTTGCTCCTGCTTCACGAAGCTTAGTTGCAAATGCCCCATACTGATCTTCAGGAAGCATAGTCAACGCTTGTACCTGGAACTCGCCCAAGATTCTGTGGACCTCATTAATTTTGCCTGCGTCCATTAGCTGCGTAGCTGCTACGCCCAACTGCTGCATTGTGTATTTAGCTTCAGAAGTAGGAACTGCCCCTTGCTGAACCGGCGGCTGCTGTTGCACAGGTGGTGCTTGTTGTTGCTGGATGGGCGGTTGCTCCTGTTGAACTGGAGGCGGTGTCTGCTGCACAGGTGGTGCAGTCGGTACAGCTGAATGAGCCTGCTGTTGAATCGGCGGTTGTTGCTGTGTCACTTCCTGCTGCACAGGCGGTGCTTGTTGAGTTTGTTGCTGATTAACAAACTGTTCTGCACCTGCTGCAATTGCTTGCATGGCTTGTCCAGTGTGAAGGCCTTCAGATTTTCCTAAAGCATTAGCAAGATTATTGATAGCAGCTGAAAGTTCAGGTGCATTTACGGTTAATTGGATATTCAAAATGATTCCTCCTAAAATGGTAGCTTGTCAGATACCAAGATTTGTATTACAATGGCGGTAATAATTTTTAAATTCAGCACTGATCTATGCTTGGCGGCGGATCAGTGTTTTTTATTTGCCCGGCGAATCTTCCTTGCGAACTTTCCTCTACGCCTGTCCACGTTGCGACCGTAAGTTATTAAACCTTGAGAATCATAAACCTCACGTTTCTTTTTCAAACTTTTCACCTCCCTTCAGTAGCTGTTTACCAAGCCATAACCCAGAAGCACTACGACCAACACCACCATTGAGTAATGCAGCGCATCATGCTTGTCCAGCTTCAATGAACTAGCCTCAGCTTCTGATCGGCCTCAACTGCTTGTAAACTATGAATCTGTTTTTGTATTTGGAGCACAATATGAAAGTTCTTATCAGCAGCCATGTGATGGATTAATGCTCTTGACGTGTCACCTGTTGCCATGGCGTCAGTTGCTCTAGATGAATTCATAAGATACCGGGAAGCGACTTCGACTAACTGCGCTTTTAACTCCTCAACTCTGCTCATGCCCTCGCCCCTTTCTCACGGATCCACTGCTGCAAAAACTCCCGAGCTTCTTTAGCTGGGAAGAACCACTTGGACCCGATCTTGGTTTTGATAAATCTCGGATCATGGAAAAACTGTTCTTGTATGAATTTCCAACTCATGCAGGTTCTTCGGCATAACTCTTTTGAATCCCAGTAAACAAGCTCACCATCAAATTCTTTGATGACTTCTGCAACCTTCTCTCTGTATATCTGGAAGGCTTTTTCTTCGTCGATCTGCACGTTGATTAATGTATTCATTGGCTCCCTCCTTTCAGTGAGCAACTTTCTTACTTTCTTCCTCAGTGAACAGATACTCGACAGTGTGGCCAGGAAAAACTTCACGCTTAATGGTGAACATCTCTGACCGGTTGAACTCCGTCTTGCCTGACATCTTGCTGCTGAATGTTTTGGCGCTCACACCGATCAATTGGGCCATAGTAATCCCGTCGATATCCGACCGCGCCATTTCAGCTCGAAGGTTTGGAAACATTATCATCACCTCCCCAAAACTACCATGCGTGGTAGGAATGACTAAACTATATACCGTGCATGGTAGAACTGTCAACACAAAAGACAGAAAAAATTACCACAAAGGGTAATTATATTATTCACAAGCGTAAATAATTACTGTATAATGAAACCAAACTTACCTTGTAACGTAGAAATTTACATATTAGAAACTAAAAAATAAATGTTGTAATCGGAGGAAAAGGAAAAATGTTGTTTACTGAGAAATTAGATATGCTTATGGACGAACGAGGAATTAACAGGAGTCAGTTATCTAAAGCATCAGGAGTACCTTATACTACAATCGTTAACTTCTATGAAAAGGGTTCAGACAATATAAAGCTTTCCACACTAAGACGACTTGCAGAATACTTTGATGTAAGTTTGGATTATCTTGTTGATGATGATGTAGAGGATAGAAAAAGCCCCAATCAAGAAATGATGGCTTTGCCTATCGTTGGTTCTATTTCGTGCGGGAACGGTAACATTGTTTTTGAAGAAGTCGAAGGTTATGAAGCAACGCCAAAAGAATGGTTGAACGGCGGAGAGTATTTCTATCTAAGAGCTAAAGGTGATAGTATGACTGGTGCTCGAATAAATGACGGGGATTTATTGTTGATTCGTAAGCAGAATGAAGTTGAAGATGGTGAGATAGCAGCAGTCGTTATTAACGACGAAGCAGTTTTAAAAAGAGTCTATAAACAAGACGGTGCTTTAGTTCTGCAATCAGAAAACAGTAACTACCCACCTATAGTCGTTACGGACGGTAGTGTTAATATCGCTGGAAAACTTAAGAAGATTGTCATTAACTTTTAAGCCTTAATGTTATCTATTGAAACTTGAAAGGAGGTGAGAAAACATGGCGTCGTTTAGGAAACGCGGAAGTAAATGGGAGTTCCGCATTGTTTACAAAGACAAGCGTACTGGTAAAAGACGTGAGAAGACTAGCGGAGGATTCAGCACGAAGACTGAAGCACGGAAAGCTGCTACTCAAATGCAGTCTGATCTCGATTATCACGGGTTCATTGAAAACGGGAATGAGATTGTAAGTAGATACTTTGAGGATTGGCTTGAAGTTTATAAAAAGCCATATGTAAAACCTATAACCTACTCTCTCCAAGAGAGAAATGTTAGGCTCAATATTTTACCTCGTTGGGGTAATTATCAGCTAAAGGAATTAAACCGTACGGAATATCAGAAGTGGATCAATGAGCTTCCGGGTAAGTATTCTGAGGGCACAATAAGAAGAATTCACAGCATAATGAATTCTGCTATCAATGATGCTGTACACGAATTCCAAGTATTGAAATCAAATCCTATCCAAAGGATTAAGATACCGAAGCAAGTCGATAAGGAGGAAAAACTCCAATACTTCACCAGACAGCAAATGTCTGTCTTTTTGGATGGGCTGAAAAAGCCACAGAAGAATGCGAAGTATCAACATAGTCGACAGTACTTGTATCTGTTTACCTTAATGTCCAGGACAGGTCTTCGTATAGGTGAAGCTCTTGCACTTACTTGGGATGACTTTGATGAAATTAGAAAGACAATTAACGTAGACAAAACTTTGGTGTACCCAATCAATTCCGAACCTTATCTTTCTACTCCTAAAAGTAAGAAGAGTGTTCGTAAAGTTAAGCTCGATGACTTCACTGTGAAGGCATTAAAAATGCACAGAATCAATCAAAAAGAAACTGTGCTTAAGTATGAAAGATATAGGCCATCAAAGGATGGTGTTATATTCCACCAGCACGAAGGTCGCTGGCTGCGTACAAACATAGTACGTGATTTCTTTAAGGTCCATTGTAAACGGATGGATCTACCCGTATTGTCTCCCCATGCGCTTCGACATTCTCATGCAGTCCACCTGCTTGAAGCTGGCGCAAATATAAAATACGTGTCCGAGCGACTTGGTCACGCAAGCGTGAAAGTCACAGCAGACACGTATCTACATGTAACAGAGAAGATTGAGGACGATGCTCTCAATCAGTACTCCAATTATATTGAAGGGTAGTTCTGCACTTGTTGGGCAATTGGTGGGCAACCGCTACAACAAGTGCGGGAAAACCTTGATATATAAGGCTTATCCAATACT
>NZ_JAWVPF010000014.1:0-44322 GCF_046592595.1 Terribacillus saccharophilus
AGTCATAAATAAAGAGGAGAATTTAATTGGATAAATTCCTAGAAGCCAGAGGGTTAACATTAGATAAATACCTAGATATTTCATATGGATTAATGAAAATCCCGTATACTCAAAGACCATACGAATGGAGTAAAGTTCAGATATCAAGGTTATTCTACGACTTTTGCAATGTATATGAAAACAAAGTAGATCAACATATACTAAACTTCATAACTCTTTATAAGGAAAAAGGTAATATAAATATATTCGATGGACAGCAAAGAACTGTTTCCATATATATAATATTATGTGCGCTTCTAAATAAATTAAAAGATATACCTGATGCAGATTTGGAGTTTATCAAAGGTATCGAAAGTAGTTACATTGTTAAGAAGAATTTTAGAACAAAAGAGATACAATATAAACTAACGTTTGAAAAGAATTCTACAAATGATTTTTTCAGGAAATACGTAATATCTGGTGACATAATTCCTAATGATCTGATACTCACGGATCAAGAGAAATCGTTAAAATCAAATTACCTTGAGATAGAAAATCTAATTAGCAAATCACTCGGGAAAATTAATTTAGAGAATCACCTAATAAATCTAATTAATGCTATCCTAGACAAAGTTCATGTCATTGTTTTAGAGACATCAAGTGAAGACATCGCTAACCAAATGTTTGAAACATTAAATAATACAGGCAAGAAAATTGCTGATTTTTATGTTCTTAAAAATCAATTGGTACGTATTTTAGGCGAAAATAATATGGTGAGAGATTGGGATTCTATAGAAAATAACCTTGACGGGATTAGCAAAAACAAATTCTTAACAGCCTATGTTTCTGTATTCAATGGAAAAACGTCTGAAAGCGGTGTTTTCAAGGCAATAGAAAAATCGAAAAAGGTAGCAGATAAGGAAACTGCTCTAAAGACTTTGGCCGAGTTAAGGATTGCTGCCGAAAGGTATCTATATCTACAGTCACCTCGCATAAGACAATCCAGTGATACAACGTCTTTAGCAAGATTCGAATATCTTGTTGAAACCTTAACAACCTTATCTACTAACCAGTATAAACCTGTAATATTAGCAATGGAACTCAATAAATTTAGCCTTCATGATATAAATATAGTATTAGAAAAAATATTAAATCTTCATATAAGAAATATCTTTATATCTCAAGAACCTCCCAATAGCCTAGAGCATTTCTATCCAGCTCTTGCTAAAGATATATATACATTAAATTTAGATTTAGATTCTATACAAAACGAAATAAATAGTATGACTATTTCTGATTCAATGCTGAAACAAAAGTTCCTGACAAGAAGTATAAACTCCGAAAAAGAGAAAAAAATTATTCGATATATACTAAGAACAATTTACAACTTTGAGAATAGCAATGAGGTAGTTATCTTTGATAATGCTCAACATGTCAACTTAGAGCATATACTTCCTCAACAACCTGATGAGAATAGTGCATGGTCTCTTACTTTTCCTGATGAAGACGTAAGGTCAATTTATACTACTTACATCGGTAATCTCACTTTATTACTAGGCACTAAGAATAGCAGTGCTGGTAATGCTGATTTTGATGTTAAAAAAGAAAAATATAAAGAGAGCAATATATCCCAAAATAAAACCATTGCTGAAAATCACACATGGAACAAGGAAGCAATAGACAGCAGAAGTGAGCAGCTATATTCAGTTTTTTCTAAAATTTGGTAGGTATGATGTACAATAAATTATCTCAATAGAATAAACTAGTATTTCATTAAACAAAAAAAGGGAGTGTCATATCTGGCACTCCCTTTTAAAACACTTATCTATTATCCACTTTCTCCGGATACATATCATGGTTCATCATGCGATGATCAGCCATTTGCTCATACTTCGTGCCTGGACGGCCGTAGTTGACGTATGGATCGATGGAGATTCCGCCGCGTGGTGTGAACTTGCCCCATACTTCGATGTAGCGTGGGTTCATCAGTTCTTTCAGGTCGTTCAGGATGATGTTGATGCAGTCTTCATGGAAATCACCATGGTTACGGAAGCTGAATAGATACAGCTTAAGCGATTTGCTTTCCACCATCTTTTCGTCCGGGATATAGCTGATGTATACCGTACCGAAGTCAGGCTGGTTTGTGATCGGACATAGCGTCGTGAATTCCGGGCAGTTGAATTTCACGAAATAATCACGGTAAGTGTGTTTATTATCAAAGGTTTCGAGAACCTCAGGTTTGTAATCGAAATCGTACACATTGTTTTGGTTGCCAAGCAATGTTACGTCTGTCATTTCTTCAGGATTTCTTCCTGCCATTTTGTATTCCTCCTTGCTCCTTTTTACACAAGCGTTTCTTATTATAAAGGATTTTCTCTGTTTTGTCTCATAAAGGCAATGACCTCAGCATCAGTTGGCATTCCGGCCTGTGCGCCGTGTGATCCTATTTGCAAGGCAGCGGCTGCATTTGCATAGCTGCAAGCTTCTGCCAGCGGTCTGCCACTAGCAAGCTTCAGGGCCAGTGCCGCATTGAAAGTGTCACCTGCACCTGTTGTGTCGACTGCTGCGACAGGGAATGCCGCCACTTGTCCGCCACTGTACAAAACGCCTTCCTCCCCTTTTGTAATGACAAGTTTATCAGGAAATTTCTTTAACGCCTCTTTCGTATCCTCAAATAGGATTGCTGCTTCAGATTCATTCGGCGTAATGAAAGCAGCTTGATTAATAATGTCATCAGGAAGCGGCTGTGCTGGAGCTGGATTAAGTATGTAAGGTACGCTAGCTTCTTTACAGCACGCTGCAGCTGCTGCTACTGTTTCTAACGGAATCTCCAGCTGGATAAGGACGATATCACTGTTTTGGATGACATCCCCTTTCGCCTCTATATAATCTGGCGTTAGCTGGAAGTTGGCACCAGGAATGACAGTAATACTGTTATCTCCATCCACTACTTGAATGACAGCCACACCAGTTGATGTGTCGGCTCTTCCAATATGCTCGGTGTCTACACCTTCCCGCCGGAGAACCTGCGTCAATTCATCTCCAAAAGGATCCTGGCCGACCATGCCGATCATCGCAACATCTGCTCCAAGCCGTGCTGCAGCTACGGCTTGATTAGCTCCCTTGCCGCCAGGAAAGGTCTCGAAACGCTCCCCAAGTACCGTTTCCCCTGCTGCCGGGCGTTTAGCTGAAGTAGCTGTCAAATCCATATTGAGACTGCCGATTATCGTTATTCTCGGCTGCTGCGACATAGCTAGTCCCCCTTTAAAATACGATTGTTTTATTGCCGAAGACAATTACCCGATCATCTATATGCCATTTAATCGCACGCATAAGCACGCTGCGCTCAACTAGACGTCCGACACGTTTCAGATCTTCTGCTTTATCCTTGTGATTGACCCGATGGATGTCTTGTTCGATGATCGGACCTTCATCCAAATCAGAAGTTACATAATGGCTTGTTGCACCGATCAGCTTCACGCCGCGATCAAAGGCACGCTCATACGGTTTTGCACCAATGAAGGCTGGCAGGAAGCTATGATGAATATTAATGATTTTATTCTTATAATTCTCCAGGAATCGAGGCGTCAGGATCTGCATGTACCTCGCGAGGATGACGGTATCGATATTATATTGTGCCAATAGCTCAAGCTGCTGGTTCTCGGCTTGCTGGCGGATATCTTTGTTAGCCGGAATGTGATGGAAAGGAATATTGTGCGCTTCTGCCAGTTCCTTCGCGTCTTCATGATTGCTGACAATAACCGCAAGATCAGCCATGAGATTTCCGCTTTGATATTCCCAAAGAATCTCCTGCAGGCAATGCAGCTCTTTTGAGACAAAGAGTGCTAGTTTCTTCAGATCACGAACGCGCACAAGCTGCCATTCCATTTGAAAATAGTTCGCTATTTGCTGGAATCCATGCTCCAGCTGATGCTGTGTGTCACCATCTTGCTGGCACTCGAATTCAATCCTAAGGAAGAAGCTCCCTCCATCAGGATCTGTTGTATATTGGTTTGATTCCATGATATTTGCTTGCTGTTTATACAGAAACTCGGAGACTGCAGCCACAATCCCCGGCTGATCAGGACAGGAAATGACGATCCGATATCTGTTTTCATTCTGCTGCTGGAAAGCTTTGATTTTTTCATAATGTACGGCCATGACTAACCTCCTAATATTCTTCTATCTTAACGATTGTATCTTGTTTCTACAACAGGAATTCCGACAAAAAAATACGATTCCAAATGATTGGAATCGTATGTATTGTATGAGCAGAGAGAAGCTTTATTCACCTGCAATCTGTTTCAGTGTTTCAATACAGAAATCAACTTCCGCTTTATTTGTATTGAGCGGCGGCAATATCCGAAGTACATGCTCTCCAGCTACCATCACGAGCAAACCGAGATCCCTAGCCTGATTGACTAGTTCAATTGCTTTCCCTGTCGTACCAAGACCTAGCAGCAGCCCTTTTCCGCGTACATCTGTAAATGCACGTGAACCAGCTGCGATTTTCTCCAGTTCACTGCGGAAGTAGTCAGCAGTCTCTTGTACTTCAATAAGAAATTGAGGATCTGTAATTACTTCCAAAGTCGACTTGCCGGCTGCTGCTGCAACCGGGTTGCCTCCGAATGTGCTGCCATGACTGCCGGCTTCAAATGCCGCTGCTGCTTTGCCCGTTGCCAGCATAGCCCCGATTGGAATACCGGAAGCAAGTCCTTTTGCCGTAGTCAGCACATCTGGCTCCAGCTCGTACTGCTCATAAGCATAAAGCGTACCGGTACGACCAACTCCAGTTTGTACTTCATCCAGCATAAACAGTACATCGTTCTCCTTACAAAGTCGCTCCACTTCCTTTACCCAAGCAGGCTCAGCCGGGATGACGCCGCCTTCTCCTTGGACAAGCTCCAATAATACGCCGCATGTATCCGGACCAATCAGCTCATCAAGTGCTTCCATATCATTATAAGGAAGATGACGGAATCCTTTTGCCAGCGGGGCAAAATACTTTTGGATCTTCTCCTGACCAGTTGCAGCCAATGTCGCCAATGTCCGGCCGTGGAACGACTGACTGAAGGTGACCACCTCATAAGCTGAAGTTCCTTTTACCTTCTGGGCATAGCTTCGTGCCAGTTTGATTGCCGCTTCATTTGCTTCCGCACCACTGTTGGCGAAGAATACTTGATCTGCAAATGTGTGGGCGGTCAAAAGTTCCGCTAATTGCTCTTGAACCGGTATCCGATATAGGTTGGAACAATGCCAAATGGTATCCAGCTGTTCTTTGACAGCTTCTTTGACTGTTCCGGGGGCATGACCTAAATTGCATGTAGCGATTCCCGCAGTATAATCGAGGTATTGCTTGCCGTCAGTATCCCAGACATAGCTTCCTTCTCCTTTTGCGATAGAGACTGGGAATCTGCTGTAAGTAGGCATGACAGAAGATATTGCTGTATTTGTTTCAGACATGATGGGCCTCCTCCGATAATGTTATGGTAGTGCCTGTAACTTTGCCTTCGACTAATTGCAGCAAGCTGTCATCAGACAGTCCGTTGACAATCGTGACTTTTCCGGCACCATGCTCCAATGCTTCGAGTGCTGCCCGTACTTTCGGGATCATCCCGTCCTTAATCAGCCCTTCAGCCATCATTTGCTTCAATTCACTGTCGGTTACATTCGTGAGCATCTGCTTCTGCCCATTCACTTGTCGATAAATGCCAGGGATGTCACTTATAAAACACAGCTCTGCATTCAAAGCTCTAGCAATGGCCGAGGCAGCCAGGTCAGCATTTATATTGAAGCGTGAATTGCCCTCCCCGCCAGCAAGCGGAGAAATAACGGGAATATTATCCTGTAAGACAATCTGCTCGATGAGCGCAGTATTTACTTCTGTTACATTACCAACAAGTCCGAGTTTATCCGCATTTGCAACTGGCTCCGCATAAAGCAGCTTACCGTCCAGACCGCTGACACCATATGCATCCGTTCTGCTCATCAGCTTCCGTACGAGAAACTTATTCACAGCCCCGCTAAGCGCCATCTCGACAACATCAAGCACCTCTTCGGTCGTCACGCGCAATCCATCGACGAATTCCGTCTTCACCCCTGTCTGCTCCAGCAGCTCATTGATCAGCTTGCCTCCACCATGGACGATGACAGGCTTCCAATCACCCTGCTTTTGAATGGCAGCAATATTATCATAGAAGTTATCCGGCAGTTGGTCGATGATACTGCCGCCGCATTTTATAATTAGAAAATTCATTTCGCCGCCCCCTTTATGTCCGGTAAGAAGCGTTGATTTTGACGTAATCGTAAGACAAATCACAGCCCCAGGCAGTCGCTTCCGCGTTACCTTCCTGCAGATCGATCGTGATCACGACAGTGTCCTGCTTCAAGTTTTCGCTAGCTTCCACCTCATCGAATGATACGGGCGTTCCTTCCTGTACGACCAATACATCCCCTAGCCAAACGGAGATTTTATCAGGAGAGAAGGTTGCACCGCTATAACCGGCTGCTGTAATGATTCGGCCCCAGTTTGGATCCGCTCCATAAACTGCTGCTTTTACCAGACTGGAAGCGACTACCGACTTTCCGATTTTCCTTGCCTCTTCTGCTGATTGCGCTTGCTGGACACGGATTTCAACAAGCTTTGTCGCACCTTCTCCGTCACGTGCGATTTTCTTGGCCAGCTCCTGTGATACATATTGGAATGCCGCGCAGAATTTCTTCCATTCCGGATGCTTTGGATTCAGTTCCTTATTGCCTGCTTTTCCGTTTGCCAGAACAAGCACCATATCATTTGTGCTCGTGTCTCCATCTACTGTGATCATATTATAAGACTGATCCGTCGTTGTCTTCAGCTGCTGCTGCAAAACATCAGCCGGAATGACTGCGTCTGTTGTCACGAAGGCAAGCATTGTAGCCATATTCGGATGAATCATGCCAGATCCTTTGGCAGCCCCGCCAATCGTGATCGGTATACCATCAATTTCTACACTGACGGCAAGCTGCTTTGTACATGTATCTGTCGTGAGGATAGCTTGAGCGAAATCATCCGCTTCGCCATCTGTTTCGATTGCTTGAATACCTGTCATCACTTTATCCATCGGAAGCTGCACGCCAATCAGCCCAGTTGATGCTATTGCTGCATGCTTGACTGAAATACCGACTTGTTCCGCAAACGCTTGGCGCATCGTATATGCATTTACCAAACCTTCCTTGCCTGTGCAAGCATTCGCGATACCGCTATTCACAAGGAGCCCTTGCAGCTTTCCGTCTTCCAGGATGCTCTCTTCTGTTACAAGAAGCGGTGCAGCTCGGAAGGCATTCAACGTATAAACGCCTGCAGCAGAGGCAGGAACTTCTGAATAGACCCATCCCAGATCAAGTTTGTTATGCTTGCGGATACCGATAGGAGCTCCACCGGCCTGGAATCCACTCGGACTGGTGATATTGCCATTTTCAATAACTGTATATATCGCCTGTTCTGTCTTTATCATTTGTTCCCTCTCCTTTATGGATAAACCGGCAGCATCCACAGACCTGCAGTCTGCTCCCAGCCTTGCATGATATTCATATTCTGGATGGCTTGGCCTGCCGCTCCTTTTACCAGATTGTCGATAACCGATACAATCGTCAGCCTGTTTGTCCGCTTATCCAGATGCAACCCGATATCACAGAAATTGCTTGTGGCTACTTCTTTTGTTGCCGGCCATTCTCCTTGCGGTCTGATTCGTACAAATGGGTGGGATTTATAATAATTTTCATATGATTGCAATAATTCAGCTTCTGATAAGTCTGTTTTAACATCTGTATAAATGGTAGCAAGGATTCCCCTTGTCATCGGCACGAGCTGTGTGGAAAAGGTGACCGGCTGCTGCGCACCGCCGACTCCTGCCAAAACCTGCTCTATCTCTGGGATGTGCTTGTGTGCACCTAATTTATAGGCTTTCATGTTTTCATTTATCTCACTATAATGCGTAACAGAGCTCAGTGACTTACCCGCTCCGGATAGTCCTGATTTGGCATCAATGATGATGGAAGATGGATCAATCAGACCATTATGTACCGCCGGCAGCAAACCAAGCAAAGAGGCAGTCGGATAACAGCCAGGATTAGCCACAAAAGCTGCTCCTGCAATCTCTTCCCCATTCAGCTCAGGCAGTCCGTAGACCGCTTTTTCCAACTGGTCAGCTGAAGCCGCGTCCAGCTTATACCATTCCTTATATACTGCTGGATCCTTCAAACGGAAATCACCTGCTAAATCGACACAGCGGATCCCTGCTTCCACAAGCTCAGGAAGAAAATCCCTGCTCACCCCGGGCGGAGCAGCAAAAAATGCGAAGTCCACTTTTTCCCTCAATACTTCAATATCAAAAGTCTCCATTGTTCCTTCCACAAACCCATCTGTATGCGGATATAATGCAGTCAATGAATTCCCTGCATTTGAATGAGAGATAATTGCTTTCACTTCTGCATATGGATGTATATGCAAAAGTCTTAGTAATTCTACCGCTCCATAACCTGTACCGCCTATTATTGCGACTTTCACAAAAGTAACCTCCTATAAACAAGTACGAATTAGTTAGTAATTATACTTCATTGTGTATTTTTATTCAATAGGTAAGCTGAAAATTATAAACTTGCTGCACTCTCTCTCCTCCCCACGCTCATAAGTATATATACAATGACTTTTCAGGATTATATTCCTTACCTTTGTGTGCTTATATTATTTATTCACAGGATGGGAACATGTGAATATAAAAGTCTTAATACCAGACTATTTACAGTGATCTGGTATTAAGGATACGAAAAGACAGCTGTATTCGCGGTGATACTCTTTTATCAAAATCATTGCACTAGCTGTACAATATGTTATACTGCAATCAAGTAATGTTGTAAGCGCTACCAATAAGTTAATCTTGCACTTTTCTGCTACTGCTGTAAAATTTGGTGTGGCAAACTTCCAGACAAAGGAGAATGATTATGCGATCAAAGAAAACACTCATCCATGCTGCAGTAGATATCAATCAGACTGCAAACCAGTACAAATCAAGTATCGTATTAGTAATGGATAACAAAGTGGTAGATGCTAAAAGTATGCTTGGACTTTCCAACAGTGTACTGACATCTGATTTCTTCCGCTTGGAGATATATGGTGAGGACGCTGAAGAGGCGAAGAAAGCAATGCGGGATGTATTCCTAAGTAATGGCTTGCCCGTTGAAATCAGCAACAAATAAAAAGACAGCTTCGGAATCCGAAGCTGTCTTTTCTATTGGATTCGTGATGGCTTCGGAATGATTTTGTTCCGAAGTTGACCAATACCTTCAATCTCAATCTCAACAACATCTCCATTTTTTAGGAACTGCGGCGGATCCATCGCGAATCCAACACCATTTGGCGTTCCTGTCATGATGACATCCCCTGGTTCCAATGTCATGATGCCTGAGATGAAAGAAACCAAATGTGGTACTGAGAAAATCAGATGTTTTGTACTGGAATCCTGTCGTTTTTCTCCATTCACAAACGTTCGGATCGAAAGATTGGATACGTCCTCGATTTCTTCCGTGGTGACAAGATGCGGACCCATCGGGGCACTGCGATCTAGTGTCTTTCCTTGAAGGAATTGCGGAGTCCGGCGCTGCAAATCGCGTGCAGACACATCATTGGCAATAGTATACCCAGCTATGTAGTCCATTGCCTCGCTTTCTGTTACCTCTTGCGCCCTTCTCCCGATTACAACAGCCAATTCTCCTTCATAGTCCAACTTCTCCGTCAGCTTGGAATGATATACACCTTGGTCATGCGCACATACAGCATTGGCAAATTTACCGAAAAGAACCGGATAATCCGGCAGGTCCCGTCCCATTTCTTCAATATGGTCTTTATAGTTCAATCCAACACAAATTATTTTACCGGGTTTCGGCACAGGGGCTCCAAGTATGATCTCTTCTGCTCTAAACTGAACCTCCTCCAGCCCTTCTGCAAGCGCAAATGCCTCCGCTCGGAATGCACGCTTCATTGCTTGCGGCCCCATACTGTAGAAAGCATTCGGATCGGCAGGGAGCAAACTTTCGACTGTCATCGCCAAATCTATCTCGCTTTCTGACAGCAAGTAATGCCGGTACGCTTCTTGCAAATCGATGATACGCCCTTCCACTCTGCTTCCGATTCGATACGGATTAAGGTCTCTGCCAACTTTATAAGCTACTAGCTTCATCCAAACCCTCTCCTTTTTGCGAATACTCAAAATTGACTCTCTCTTTCTATGATATAGTAAGAAAGTCAGACAGCATAGAAGAAAGGGAGTCATAAAATGAAAAACGTTTATTTGAATCATGATGGCGGTGTCGATGATCTGATTTCGCTATATCTTTTACTGAAAATGGAGAATGTGCGCCTTATCGGCTGTTCCGTCATTCCAGCAGATTGCTATTTGGAACCTGCACTGTCAGCAAGCCGGAAAATCAATGATCGCTTCGGCAATCCGGACGTACTCGAAATTGCTGCTTCCACTTCCCGAGGTAAAAATCCGTTCCCGAAAGACTGGCGCATGCATGCCTTTTTTGTTGATGCTTTGCCAATTTTGAATGAACATCTCCCTGTGCGCACAAAGGTTGCCGAAAAACCTGCCCACTTGGATATCATTGATAAATTGAAAGCTCAGGAAGAGAAAACGACTCTCATTTTCATCGGACCACTGACTGATTTGGCACGAGCATTGGAAATGGATCCGTCTATTGAACAGCATATCGAGAAGCTTGTATGGATGGGCGGCACATTGCTTCCAACAGGGAATGTGGAAGAACCAGAACACGATGGTACAGCTGAATGGAATGCCTTCTGGGATCCAGAAGCGATGGACACTGTATGGAAAAGTGACATACTAATTGATATGGTAGCGTTGGAAAGTACAAATCAAGTTCCTTTGACTGTGGATATCCGCGAGGAATGGGCACGCAACCGTAAGTATGAAGGTGTGGATTTTGTAGGTCAGAGCTATGCTGCAGTACCGCCGCTCGTACACTTCGAAACGAATTCGACTTATTATCTGTGGGATGTACTTACAACAGCTTCTGTGGGCAATAGTTCCTTAGTAAAAAAACAGTCTGTTCATGTCAGTGTAGAAGCTGATGGACCATCACAAGGCCGTACATACGAGGATAAAAACGGGAAAGAAATTCAATTGGTTCATGATGTGGATCATGATGCTTTCTTCTCCTACATCCTGTCTTTGATGAAAGCATAATACACCGTAGTTTCATATAATTGGTATCGCATATATACAATAAATTTGTTATACTATTCCGGGGTTGTTATCCACATGTGGATAACCTAATACGTACGAACGGAAAGAAGGCAGATTAGAGATTATGTATATGGATTACCATCATCACACGAATAACTCAATCGATTCCAAAGCTGTTATGCAGGACGTGTGCGAAGAAGCGATCAGCAAAGGAATCAAAGAAATCTGTTTCACCGAGCATTTTTCCGTAAATCCATCTGCGCCAACATATGGTCATATGGATTTCGCCAAATATCAGCAGGATATCAAAGACTCTCAGGATTCTTATGGTAACCAGCTGACGATCAAAATGGGAATTGAGCTCTGCGAACCGCATCTTATGATGGATGTGTATCAATCAGAGCTCAGCTCCATTCCATTTGATTTCATCATGGGATCTGTTCATAATATCGGCAACCAGAAGCTCCGTCTTCATCTTCGTGAGAATGAAGACACTTTTTACAATGACTATTTCGCAGAAATGTACAAGCTCGTATCGGATGCCGATATCGACGTACTTGCTCACATCGATTTGATGAAGCGATATGCAGTCCAAGAAGGACATGACGTTTATCCATTTGAACAACATAAAGATCAAATTGCCGCGATTTTAGAGAAAGCTATACAGCGTGGAATCGGTATCGAAATAAACACATCCGGATTGCGGAGCTCTTTGAATGAGGCTTTGCCCACACCGCAGATTGTTTCTCTTTACCATGATCTTGGCGGTAAGGTCTTGACGCTTGGCTCTGATTCCCATAAAGCGGATACTGTCGGAGCAGGTATAAAAGAGGCAGCACAAATTGCCAGACAATGCGGATTCACTCATATCTGCCAATTTGATAAACGCGAACCCCGAGCTGTGCCTTTACCTTTAAGCTAATACTTTCTTTTCATTACGTAGCTTCTGCTTGATGAAAGCTTTAAATTGCTCATCCTGACGGTCCGGCACCAATGCTGGGTTGTCAGGATTTTGCATATAGGATTCTTCTTCACTCCATAATTCTTTCCTGAGCACCCGCAGTCTTACATAATACGTCATCAGCTTCAGATCAAGCCACATTTCTTCTTTGAAGAACTCAAATACTTCGGCCTGACTTGCTGTTGTCTCCTCTTTCTTCTGTGCGATCGTATATTGTGCCTGTACGATCTTATTCAGGTGCTCTTCCATCACTTCCTGTTCAGCAAGTGTGAATGTTCCCTTGCTGATTGTATCGTTCATCAGTTTCTCGGCTTCTGCTGTATGGTTCAATATGGCCTGCTGCTCCTGCCGAATTGTATCCAACAGATCAAAAAATCTGGAAAATGCCTGCTGGATGATGTCGGTAGCAAGACGCATAACATTCTTCTCCACAGCCTCAAGCAGCTGACGAAAAGAATGATAGCGCGTGTCGGTCAGTTTTACTCCATCATCTGAGGTCAACCTCCGAATCATCTGCACACTGGTCATATAACTATAATAACGGGCAGCCAGATCCTCCACTTCATGCTGTGCAGGTACCCTGCCGTCCTCTGCAATGAGAAGCCGTTCATTGCTTGGCATAAATGTAAAATAATAGTGCACTGGTATGTTATTATCCTTGCAGACAGCAGGACATACATCCATACGTTCATCATCCTGCTTCCGATTGCGCTCGGCCGCTTCACTCACCTGCTGCGGTAACGACTCTTTCGTAATCATCCGAATTCCTCCGTTCTGTCCTGACTATATCTAGTATTTCACAAATTTACCTAACTCAATCCTACCTTATTTCCCTATTATTATGTAAGCATTTTCATTTCATACGAAAAATAACAGCCCCTAAAGGACTGTTATTCTGTTTCAGCTTCTCGAGGCAAAATCAATACTTCCACTCGGCGGTTCTTTTCCCTGCCTTCTGCTGTATCGTTTGAAGCGATAGGCTTGTATTCTCCGTACCCTTTTGCACTGAACCAGCGCGGATCAAGCTTATCGTTTTCCAATACAACCTTCATGAAATTGACGGAACGCATTACACTGAGCTCCCAGTTGGAATTGTATGTTGATGTACTGATCGGCACATCATCGGTATGACCACTGATGATTACTTCCCTCGGCGGGTCCATTACAAGCAAGTCCGAGATCTCCCTTGCAATCTCCTCATCACTGACACTGACCTCACTGCTTCCTGAATGGAATAAGACATTATCATTGATTGTCAGCAGCAAGCCTTCATCAGTCAGGTCGGTAGAAAATTTATCACTAAGATCTTCATCCTTGATATATGTCTCAATTTTCTCTTGGATTTTCTTAAGCTCTTCCTGTTCTGCCGCTTCCAAATCAGCATCATTGGCTTTCTCTTTATCAGCCTCTTCGGTTGCAACTGACTCTTCTTTCTTTTCTTCCTCATTATTCTGATCAATAACAGTTGAACTAGTATCGTTTCCTGGTGTCATGCTTGTATTGGATTCCAATAATCCTTCTCCGCCATGCAATATACTGCTGAAAGAGTCAGATATTTTAGCGAACTTCTGCGCATCGATAGAGCTGGTGGCGAACAAGACAATGAAAAGCGCCAGCAGCAGGGTCAGAAGATCGGCATACGGAAGCAGCCAGGATTCGTCCACGTGTTCTTCATGCTTTTTGTGCTTGCGCTTCCGACTCATACTGCCACTTCCTCTTCCTCAGCCTCAGCAAACTCAGCTTTCTCCTTACTTGGCAAGTAAGCAAGCAGCTTCTGTTCAAGCATACGCGGAGTCTCACCTTCTAATATGGAAAGAATACCTTCCACCATTAAAAGCTTGTGCTGTACTTCCTGCTGTGTTTTCCGTTTTAATTTGTTGGCAATCGGGTGGCAGATAACATAGCCTGTGAAAATCCCCATCAATGTAGCAACAAAGGCTGCAGCAATCGCGTGACTTAATTTATCGATATCGGAAATGTCACCAAGCGCTGCAATAAGACCGATAACAGCTCCCAAAACCCCGAGCGACGGTGCATAAGTTCCTGCCTGCGTGAAAATGGAAGCACCAATCGCATGCCGATCTTCCAACGCATCAACTTCTTCATTCAAGACATTGCGGATATATTCAGGTGATTCTCCATCAACAGCCATGCTTAATCCGTTGCGAAGAAAATCATCTTCTACATCACGAGCACTGTTCTCCAATGCCAGCAGTCCTTCTTTCCGGCTGATCTGCGACCATTCCGAGAACATACGAACAAGCTCCTTTGTATCGAATTCCTGTTTATTCTTAAATACCACACCAAGCAGCTTAGGAAATCGTTTCAATTCATTTCCCGGGAACGCTAGTACAACAGAAGCTGCTGTACCTACAATGATGATCAGAATGGCAGCAGGGTTAATAAGTGCTGCAGGACTTACACCCTTCAGTACCATACCGACTCCGACGGCGACTAAGCCCAATATAACACCAATGATTGATGATTTATCCATATTTTCCAGTCTCCTAAAAAAGTTTGATTACCTTTAATATCGGTTGCAATTTTAAAATCTGTAAGCTTTTTAATAAACTTTACGTTTCTTTTCCTACAGAGAAGGTTATCAGTAACAAAAGTGTCATAATTATATTCGACAGTATAGTCTGCGGCCTTTTACCTAAGCTAAAAACAATACATTAGACACAGTTGGCAGGAAGACACGTGACAAAGGTGGTGTTTGTTTCTGTTGTGAAATCGCATACATGGCACGTAAGATAGAAGCAAGCACTACTTTAATTCATTATTTTTTCACATATAAAAGGGGGAAAAAGCATGGCACAGGAAAAAGCCAGTGTCCGCGCTCGTGTTCAAAAGTTCGGCTCTTATTTAAGCAGCATGGTTATGCCAAACATCGGTGCATTTATTGCTTGGGGTCTTATTACCGCTTTATTCATTCCAGATGGTTACTTTCCAAATGAAACGATCGCAGCTATCGTTAGTCCATCCATCACTTATTTACTGCCATTATTGATTGGTTTCACTGGGGGACGTCTCGTTCACGATATCCGAGGCGGTGTCGTAGGTGCGATCGTCACCATGGGGGCCATTGTCGGTTCTCCGGACACTCCAATGTTCTTAGGAGCAATGGCAATGGGGCCGCTCGGCGGATATGCCATTAAATTGTTTGACCAGTATATCGGATCTAAAGTACGTTCCGGTTTCGAAATGCTTGTTAATAACTTCTCCGCTGGTATCATCGGCGGTGCACTTGCTATCGGTGCCATCTATTTCGTAGGTCCGCTTCTTGAAGGATTGACAAACGTATTGGCCTCTGGTGTTGACTGGCTTGTGGGACTTGGTCTTCTGCCGCTTGTCAACATCTTGATCGAACCAGCCAAAGTATTATTCCTGAACAACGCAATCAACCATAGTATCTTCACACCGCTTGGTCTGGATCAAGCTGCAGAAGCAGGTAAATCTATCCTGTTCCTTTTGGAAGCAAACCCAGGTCCTGGTCTTGGAATCCTGCTTGCCTTCATGTTCTTTGGTACAGGAAGCGCAAAAGCATCTTCACCAGGTGCGGCTATCATCCATTTCTTCGGGGGTATTCACGAAATCTACTTCCCGTATATCTTGATGAAGCCTTTCCTTATCGTTGCTGCAATTGGCGGCGGTGTAACAGGAACACTTTTATTCTCTCTATTGGATGTTGGTCTACGCTCACCAGCTTCACCAGGTAGTGTCATCGCTATCTTCGCAATGGGCAACCCTAGCGATTACCTTGGCTTGGCTATCGGTATCATCGGTGCAACAGCAGTTTCCTTCGTCATCTCAGCTGTCGTATTGAAGCGCAGTCCTGTTGCAGCAGACACGAATATTGAGGAAGCAACTGCGAAGTCTAAAGAAATGAAAGGTACAAAACCTGCAGCTGCAGTCGGTATCAACCAATCCGCTGGTGCAACAGATGAAGCGGTAGACACTCTTGATACAAACGCACAGCACACAGAAAATAGCAGCACTTCCTTCGACTACAGCAATGTAAACAAAATTACGTTCGCATGTGATGCAGGTATGGGATCCAGCGCGATGGGCGCCTCCCTTCTGCGCAAGAAGATGAAGGATGCTGGCTTGACTGAAATCAAGGTTGATAATGCAGCCATCTCCAACATCCAGAATGACGCCGACATCGTCATCACACAGAAAAATCTGACGGACCGCGCCCGGAACAAACGTCCGGACGCTGAGCATATCTCAGTAGAAAACTTCTTGAACAGTCCGAAGTACGCAGAACTGATCGAGAACCTTAAGAAGCACCAATAAGTAAGGAGTGATTGATTTGGAAATGGTCAGCAGCAGAGAAAGAAGAATAATCTTACAATTGCTGCGTTCCAGAAACCAATTCATCTCCATTCGAGAGCTGGCAGAGCTATTACATGTCAGCTCTCGAACTATTCACCGGGAATTGAAGCAAGTGGAACGGACACTTGCTGAGAATAAGCTGTCCCTGCTGCGTGTTACTGGATCCGGTATTCGGATTGAAGGAGAAAGGGAACAGATGGAAGCATTGCAAGAGCAGCTGCGTGATGCGGTCGAGGTGGATACGACCCAGGAAGAGCGGCTGCTTCATTTGCTTTATTTACTGGTTGAAGCCCCCGAACCTGTTAAAGTGGCTTATCTGGCAAATGAAGTGCAATTATCGAAGACGGCCTTATCCGTTTATTTGGATGCTTTGGAAGCCAGGCTATCCGATTATTCGCTGTCCATCATAAGGCGCCGCGGTGTTGGAGTTGAGCTGGATGGAGACGAGAACGAAAAAAGAAAAGTACTCGTCCAGCTCATGATGGAGCAGCTGGACCAAGCATCTATTTATACGTTTACCAATGATCACGAAGAACAGAATTTGCATCAGTTCCTTCAAAACATCATTAAGGACCAGCGTATGACAATGGTCGAAAAATATGTGATGGATCATTTGGCCAAGCTATCTTATTCCATTGCGGATAATGCCTATGTTGCACTTATAACGTATATAAGTATTACGATCCAAAGGATACGGCAGGCTAGGTTTGTCATTCTTTCACCGCCGCTTTTGGAATCTTTACAAAAAACGGAAGAATATACGATTGCCGCAGCTCTCAGCAGGGAATTGGAAAATACCTTCTCTATTACGTTTTCTGCCTCTGAGATCGGTTATATTGCCGTTCAGATCCAAGGGGCGAAGCGTAATGAAACGATACATCGCTCCGATCCGCTATTCGAGCTGCAGGTACAAGCTTTCATCCAGTTGGTTGCTGCTGCTATACAGCTGCCGCAGCTGGAAAAGGATGAGACATTTACCGCAGGATTGCTTGCACATATCGAACCTGCAATCAGCCGAGCGAGGGAAGGAATTCAAACGTACAATCCGCTGACAGAGAAGATTGAACAAGATTATCAGGAAGTTGTCGCGGCAGTCCGAGAAGCACTCGAAACGGTGTTTCCCACTTTTCGATTCGGGCAAGGTGAGGTTGCTTTCCTGGCTCTGCATTTTGCTTCCGCAAGAGAAAGACAGCGCAGCAGACAGCGACTACATGCCTTAGTCGTTTGCGCAAGCGGCATCGGTACTTCCAAAATGCTAGCGAGCAGGCTGCAGAATGAATTTCCCGAAATCACACAGGTATCATTGTCATCCTTCCTTGAACTCAAGGATATGGAATTGGAAAGCTTTGATTTGCTTATCTCAACTATAAGCCTTGATCAGTTCCATCGGCACTATCTCCTTGTAAATCCACTGCTGCCTGGACCGGATGTCAAACGAGTAGATGCTTTTATCCAGCAAGAACTCCCGACTATCTATAAGAAAAGAAAGCAGGTTGCTCCTGCAAAAGAAACACCGGCAGCATTTTCAACAGTCTCGGCATTCGATTCAAAGTTAGAAGAATTACAGACATTATCAGCAGTAAGCCGAACTGTATGGAATAACTTTATGATCGATTGGACATATCAATTGCGGACAGATCTGTTCTCCCATATTGATCAACATGCCGCAGAACACGCGGTCATCACGGAACACGGAACGCTTGCTTCCCTCCTCCGGCAAAGGGATGAGCTCGGAGGAATGGGTATACCGGATACAAAAATGGCATTGTATCACAGCCGCAGCACAGAAATCGAACAGCCTGCATTTTGGATGATGGCGCTATCCTCCCCTATCATGATCAAGGGGATGGACAATCAAGTGATGGAGGCTGACCGCCTCTTCATCCTTGCTGCACCGGACAATTTGCCTTTGAGCTGTTACGAGCTGTTCAGCAAGATCAGTATCCTTATTTTAGAAGAGCATATTCAGTCTTTGATCCGCTCTGGGGATCAAGAAGCACTCAGCAAGGAATTGGCGCAGCTGCTCACTGCCCACATCCAACAATTCACAGACCATCTAGGAGGGTAATCATGGAAGTATTACAAGAAGCAAATATTTTAATGAACACGGCATTGGACAATCAGGAAGATGCTATCCGGAAAGCCGGCCAAATTCTTGTGGATAATGGCTATGTTAACGCAAGTTATGTGGATAAAATGATCGAACGGGAAGCATTGACGTCAACTTATATGGGCAATTTCGTAGCTATCCCGCACGGTACAGAAGATGCAAAGGGTGAGGTCATCGCTTCCGGTATCTCCATCATCCAGGCACCTGAAGGCGTTACATTCGATGGCAATGAAGTGAAGCTCGTGTTCGGTATTGCCGGAAAAAACAACGAACATTTGGATATCCTTTCTCAAATTGCTATCGTTTGCTCAGAGGAGGAAAACATTGAAAAGCTTGTGAATGCAACAAGCAAGCAAGAGATCATCGATATGTTCTCTGAGGTGGATGCGTAATGAAAAGCGTACACATTGGTGCCGGCAATATCGGCAGAGGATTTATCGGCGCCCTTCTCTCTCACGCCGATGTACATGTTACTTTTGCTGATGTGAACAGCGATATCATTTCTGCTTTAAAGGATAAGCAGCAATATGAGGTTGTTTATGCACAGGAAGAAGCACACTCTGAAACGATAACCGGTGTTACAGGTTTGAATAGCGCCACAGAAGCAGAAGCTGTAATAAAAGCAATTGCAGAAGCTGATCTGGTCACGACTGCAGTAGGTCCATCTATCCTGCCGCATGTTGCACCTGTCATCGCCAAAGGACTTGTCCAGCGTGCCAAACACCCTAAACCAGTCCATGTCATTGCATGCGAAAATATGATTCGAGGATCAAGCCAGCTGCGTGAGTTCGTCATCTCTCATATCGATGAGCAGGATATGGAGAATGTAGAGAGCTATACAGCATTCTGCGATGCAGCAGTCGATAGGATTGTTCCAATTCAGGAACAACAAGATTTGCTGACTGTCCAGGTAGAGCCTTATTTCGAATGGGTTGTGGAAAAGAAAAACTGGCAGGGCGATCTTCCAGATATCAAAGCGATTACGTTTGTTGATAATCTGGAGCCTTATATTGAAAGAAAGCTTCTGACAGTCAATACTGGTCATGCCGCTATTGCTTATGCCGGATATGCCAAAGGCTACGACACCATCATTGATGCTATTGAAGATGAAGAGATTCTGAATCTGGCTAAGCAGGCATTGGAAGAAACCAGCTCCTTATTGCAGGAAAAATGGGGCTTTGAGGAAGATGATCTGTCCCACTATATCGCAAAAATCCTTCAGCGTTACCAGAATCCGTACATTTCTGATATGGTCACACGCGTAGGCCGCGGTCCAATCCGTAAGCTTGGTCCGAAGGATAGATTGGTCTATCCAGCACAAGCATTGCTGGAGCAAGGCAAATCGGCTGATGCGCTGCTTACGACGATCGCATATGCATTGGAATTCGATCCAGAAGGCGATGATGAAGCGAAAGAATTACAGGAGCGCATCAAGTCTGAAGGAGCTGCTTCCGCATTGTCACATATTTGCGGACAGCCTAAAGACAGCGAGCTGGTTACAAAAGCAATTGAAAAATATGACCAACAAAAAGACAGAGCATAAAGCTGCTCTGTCTTTTTCATTAGGTTTTCAGCAGACGCTTTTGCATCCAGATAGCTGCTTGCATCCCATCCCCCATTGCGATGCTGACCTGCTCAGAATGCACTGTAACATCCCCAGCGGCCCAGACACCTTCTACGCTTGTTTCCTTCGTACGGGGGTTATTTTCGATATGCTTGTTCTTATGGAGCTCCACACCTAATGATTCCGCCAGCATGCTGTTTACTCGATTTTTACCGAAGGCGACAAAAGCTTTCTCTGCCCACAGCTTTTCACCTTCCACTATGAAGCCTTCCAAATGATCCTCTTCGTCCAGTACGACTTCCTGAATCGGCTGGTCATAGTATTCAATCGAGAGCTTTTTCAATTTCTCGAAGGTCTCCTCGGATAACGGTTCCTGCTCGTGATTGACAAAGACGATATCATCCGACCAATAGGCAAGCATAATGGCTAAATGAGCTCCTGCTTCTCCTGTACCTGCAACAACAGTACGCTTGCCGCTGATCTCATATCCATCACAATCAGGACACACATACACATCTGTACCAAGCAGTGGATACAGCTCCTTGATTGGAATTCGATCCGTTATTCCTGTGGAGAAAAGCAGCAGCGTTGCATCATGAGTGTTACCGTCAGCTGTCTTAACAGTGAAACCTTCCTTCCACTTCTCCACTTCCACTGCTTCCTGCTGTTCGACTGTGATGCAGCCATACGAATCCATCTGTTTACGTCCAAGCTCCAGCAAGTGATTTCCTGAAACACCATCTGGCCAGCCAATCAAATTATGATAGCTTTTGCACCAATGTGATCTGCCGTCGTTCCTTTTATCCAGAACCAGTACGTCCCGCTTATATCTGCCAAACTGGATAGCAGCCTGAACACCCGCAATTCCGCCGCCAATAATAATTACATCATACATTTACTTGCCTCCTATAATCTATATTGCACGATCTATAGCAAAGTTTCAGCCCCATCTGCATAGAGTACGCTCCCCGACATATGACCGGAAGCATCGGATGCTAGAAAGCAAACAATAGAAGCTACATCTTCCGGCTTTCCAGGCTTCCCTTTTAATGGGTGCTGCCCTTTCGGAAAGACTTTAGGAATCGTCACTTCTGCCAAATGCTCTTCATCCTTTTTCGTCCGTTTTTCAATATTCGTTTCGATTCCTCCTGGGCAAATGACATTCACCCGGATACGGTATGCTGATAACTCCAATGCAGCCATTTTACCGAAAGCAGTTTCTGCTGCTTTAGAAGCACTATACGCGCTCATTCCAAAGCCAGAAAACGTACGATTGCCATTTATTGAACTGGTGATGATGACACTCCCGCCATTGCTTTTCATGTAAGGAATGGCAAACTTGACCGTCAGAAAAGTCCCCTTCGCATTCGTTCCGAGTGTCTTATCCCAATCCTCTTCAGGCAAATGTTCAATAGGAGAAAGTGTGCCATTGATACCTGCATTAGCAAAGACGATGTCCAGCTGTCCGAACTTTTCCAGTACTTGCTTATATGCCTGCTGCAGCTGACTGCTATCGGCAACGTCGACTTTAGCGGTTACCGTCGTACCTCCAGCAGTCTCGATTTCAGCGGCAGTCTTCTCTAGTGCTGAAGTGTCCATATCAAAGAGCCCGACCCGGACACCCTTTTCAGCTAGCATAATAGCAGCTGCCTTTCCGATACCAGATCCAGCTCCTGTCACAACTGCTACTTTTCCATTCAATGATGCGTCCATCCAGTCATCCACTCCTTATCTGTCTACTAGTTATTTCCTTACTAAGCGCGAAGTAAAACCCGTACAATTAAAAAAGAGCATCCGCTGCGGATACTCCAATACTGCATTACTGTTATTCTTGTTTTTTCAGTGCCAAGCGAATATGAGCCAAATGATGTTTACCATGCCAAGCATAAATTCCGATATTTTCCTTTAAGCTTACTTCCCCAGACTCCGGATGCTGGAATGTCCGCTCCAGCTGTTCAGCACTTAGTGAACGGAGCAGAACGACCCATTTACGGTGAATCGATGTAAGCAAATTCAAAGCAGATTGAGGTGGCATGTCATAGTCTGGCAGCTTAGCCCATTCCGCTTCTTCGTATGGCTTAATAGTTGGATTGTCTTCTGTCAGCGCTAATTTGAACCGGATAAAGGAATTGAGGTGGCTGTCAGCCATATGATGCACAAGCTGTTTGATATTCCAGCCACCCTCCCGATATGTATGCAGAAGTTCCGACTCTGACAGTTCCTCGACTAGAGACGACACTTGCTCTGGCAGCAAATCTATCTCTTCTATCCATTGCTTTATTTGCTCTTCCGCTATAGGACCTTCTTGCTGAAACTGGCCAATTGGATATTTACTGTCCATCAAAACCCTCCTTCACTTAATTTAGATAATATTACCACAAAAAAGACTGCACCCATTGGGTACAGTCTCTTATTTTAGGATACTTGTGAAGCAGCGTTTGCTTCTGTAATCCGCGCTTCTGTTTCTTTATCGAAGAAATGAACTTGATCCATATCGAACAATAGCGTGCGTTTATCCTTGCCCTTGATATCCGAACGAGCATCAACACGGGCAACGAATTCCTGGCCAGCCATATCCGCATAAAGGAAGCTTTCAGCACCCATCAATTCAACAACATCAATTGTCGCTTCTACTTCATGAGCGTGCGCCAAGCTTTCTTCATAATCGGCATCGTGGATATGCTCCGGTCTGATTCCCATTACGACCTCACCGCTGCCGTAGCCTGCCTCCTGCAGCATTTTCCGTTTTGCTGGCGGAAGCTGGAATGTAACGTTGCCAAGCTTTGCTTTGCCATCCTGGATAGTTACGTTAAGGAAGTTCATTGATGGGGATCCGATAAAGCCGCCTACGAACATGTTATTCGGATTATCATACACATCCTTCGGCGCACCTACTTGCTGGATGATACCGTCTTTCATGACAACAAGTCGGCTAGCCATCGTCATTGCTTCTGTTTGGTCATGTGTTACATAAATTGTAGTCGTCTGCAAACGCTGGTGAAGCTTTTGGATTTCCGCACGCATCTGCACACGCAGTTTTGCATCCAAGTTGGAAAGCGGCTCATCCATGAGGAATACTTTCGCATCACGGACAATCGCACGACCAAGCGCCACACGCTGTCGCTGACCGCCGGAAAGGGCTTTTGGCTTCCGGTTTAAGTAATCTGTCAAACCAAGAATACGACTGGCTTCCTGGACACGCTTGTCGATCTCATCCTTTTTGAATTTACGAAGCTTCAAACCAAATGCCATATTATTGTATACGTTCATATGCGGATAAAGCGCATAGTTTTGGAATACCATTGCAATGTCCCGGTCCTTTGGAGGGATATCGTTCATTCGTTCTCCGTCCATATAGAAGTCGCCGCCTGAAATTTCCTCCAGACCAGCAATCATACGTAAAGTTGTTGATTTCCCGCAGCCGGAGGGACCAACGAAAACGATGAATTCTTTGTCATCTATCTCTAAGTTGAAATCTTCAACTGCCGTAACGTTCTTATCATAGACTTTCTGGATATTCTTCAACTGTATCTTAGCCATGTAAGCGCCTCCTTTTGTATACCTTTACTTTACCTTGTTTCGGATGTAATTTCCATTTGTCACTTGCACAAAATGTAAGCGCTTTTATTGTGCGATATGCTAAGAAGCGCAGTTTTAGCTGCGCTTCATGTTTCCTTCTTCCAAGAGAATCGCTTCATCCAAAAGGACTGTCGGTGCTTTCACGACGCAATCTATGTGGACACCAGCAGCAACTGTACCTCCGAATGTGTTGTTGCTGCCGAAAGCAACATGAATCGTCCCATATACTTTCTCATCCTCCAGGACATTCCCGGTTATTCTGGCTTTGTCATTCGTACCAACACCAAATTCTGCTACATTACGGCCATCACCGCTCCCAAGCATTTGTAAAAGCATTTCTCCCTGCCGACCGGTGGCTGCTGTTAGACGCCCTTCTTCAATTGTTAATAGAATCGGTTCTTCCAGCTTGCCTAAACCGGAAATCGAGCCATCGATCCATATGCGTCCCGAAGCTGTACCTTCCAAAGGAGCGATGAATGCCTCGCCAGAAGGCAGGTTTCCGGATTGTCCTTTTTCCCGGTAAATACCGGTACTTGGTACACCGCTGCGTCCTTGGATGGAGAAGCTTAACTCTTCACCATCTTTTCTGACCAGGACTTGCTTCGATTGGCTCAATTTTTCCGTTACTTCAAATGTCATTTTTTCAACTGTATCGTAATCTGCACTTATTGCACCTTCCAAAAACATATCATATGTAATGCCAGGCATCGTCGCAACACGAACTCCAGCAGCCACAGCTTCTTTTTTGGCTTGTGTATGCGTCAAGGAATGTTCAGTAATACAAACTGCCACATCACAATGCTTCATTGCTTCTGCCACGCTGCTCGGTGGTTCCTGACCGGATTTCTCCCTGTCTTGCATAACCAGCAGCAGTGTTTCCGATCCGATTAATCTGCCAGCTGCATAGAGGGCTTCCGCAAGCTCTTTCTTACTGTCATCTGTCACAATAAGCAACGTTTCTTCTTTTTTCAGCGCCAAACTGCTGCTCAATACATTCCTGCTATTCTCCACTAATTTGCTTCCCATGGGATATCCCTCCTGTTTCTTCCTATTATACACAAAGAAACCATCTGCTTAAGCAGACGGTTCTCCATTTAGATGAATAGAAGCAAACTTAGAGCCATCACCATCATACCGCTGATCAATCCGTAAATAGAGGTATGACCTTCATCGTATTTCTTAGCAGCTGGCAAGAGCCCGTCAAGTGAGATAAAGACCATGATACCTGCTACAGCAGCAAAGATAATTCCGAACATGATATCGTTTAAAAATGGCATCAGAACTAGAAAAGCAAGAATCGCACCTACTGGTTCGGATAAACCGGATAAGAACGAAAGACGAAAAGCTTTTCTCTTATTTCCCGTCGCAAAGTACACTGGCACCGCCACAGCGATACCCTCCGGTATATTATGGATCGCAATGGCTACGGCTATTGCTATTCCCAGAGAAGGATCCTGCAAGGCAGACGTAAAGGTGGCAATACCTTCCGGAAAGTTGTGGATAGCAATAGCTAGTGCAGTAAACGTACCCATTTTGAGCAAGGCTTGATTCTGAGCTGGATTATCCATCTCTTCCAGCTTCTTGCCTTCATGCGGGTTGGATTGTTTTGGTATCACTTTATCAATTAGTGCAATAAGAAGCATACCGCCGAAAAATCCACCTACAGTTGCCCAGTTACCAGCCTGGATACCCATGGCACCTGTCAAAGAATCCTTTGCCTTGACGAAGATTTCCACCATTGAAACATATATCATCACTCCAGCAGAAAAACCCAGGCTAAGTGATAGGAATTTTGTATTTGTTGTAGAAGTGAAAAACGCCATTAAACTTCCTATACCTGTTGCAAGGCCCGCCATTAAAGTTAACCCTAAAGCTAGTAATACATTTCCGTCCATTTATTGCCCTCCTCATTTTTAACAATTTATTTTCTCTTATGATGCACTATAACAATAAAGTTTCCCATTGGCAACTTTTAAACAGCAGAAACCTATCTTCTCTTACTATATGTGAATCACCCGCCTATGTTTCCAAGAAAAAGGCCGGCAATGATCGCCAGCCTCTACTTATTCCAATGCCTCGACGAATTCCATGTTTACCAGCTCTTCGTATTTGTAATCTCCCTTATATACACCTGTCTTCGTCACGACATCCATCGTCTTATCCGTTGCTTCCTCCGTTATATAGCCGTCTATGCTCCATAGTTCATCTGCATACGCCCGATCCAATGATGCTTGCAAACTCGCTTCATCAGTTGTCGGGAACTCCTTCTTTAATACCCGCATTGCCAGTTCTTCATCCTCATCTACTGCTTTTAATGCTTTGGCAATAGCATTAACGAATTTTTGTACCGTTTCAGGATCTTCATCGATAGTGGATTGCTTCACACTGATAACGCTATACGGATAATCTCCCAAACTGGGAAATCCGTAGAAAGGTTCATTCCATACTCCTTTTTCGATACCATCAAAGATCTGTGGTTCGGCTCCATTGGCAATATCCGCCTGACCATTCTCCACTAATGACACAACTGCACTTGCATCAGCAGGCTCCTCAAGCAGCACATCCTTGCCTGGCTCCAAACCTAGCTCCATGATCAAATAACGTGTCAGCAAGTTCGGGCTGCCGCCAAAACGTCCTGCTGCAATTGTCTTTCCTTCCAGGTACGCTGCTAATTCTTCCTCTGATGCTCCTGCCGGAGGTGTATCCCCGCCCGCCATCAAGTAAACATTCGCACGGTTCACAACGTTCACGACAGAAACAATTGGATCATTGGAATCAATATTGGCAAGCGCATTTGAATCCGGACCGGCAATATTACCCCAGGCATCTCCGCTTACAACGGTGGTCACATGCGCTCCGCCAGTTGCGGTTACTACTTCCACATCCAGTTCTTCTTCCTCAAAATAGCCTTCATGAATTGCTGCATAGAGCGGCAGGTAGCCTGTCAAATGCACTGGTTCTGCAATCGTAATTTTCTTCAATTTCTCTTCCTCACTGCCTCCTGTACATCCAGCCAGGATACCAAGCAAAACCGCCAAACAAATCACACCAAACAACCGTGCTTTAGTCATTGGACACCTCCTATTGTTTCGGCTCTTGACCGCGAAGCAATAACTTCTCCAAGCTGACTGTCCCTGCGTACATGAGCAAAGACAATAATGACAGTACAACAACCCCTACCCAAACGAGATCAATATCTAAAATCTGTCCCGCATAAAGAATCATCCTGCCGATACCTTGACGGGAACTGATAAATTCACCAACGATTGTCCCCGCAAGTGCCAAAGCGATATTGATTCGCAAGCTGCTGACAATCCAAGGCATCGTTGTCGGGACAACTACTTTCGTAAATACATGTCTGCGTTTCGCTCCCAGGGAATAAAGCAGCTTTTCCAAATCCTTATCGATTGCTTTGATGCCGCTATGGGCTGCAAGTGCTGTGACAATCACTGTCATCAGGAATGCCAACATCACCTTGGAAAAGAATCCAATGCCGAATAGAATAACAATGACCGGACCAAGCGCAAGCTTTGGAATGGCATTGAATGCAATCAAATATGGCTCAGATATTCTCGAGTAGTAAGCAGACCACCAAAAAGACAGACCGATTAAGGACCCAAATAAAGTTCCAGCTGCAAAACCAGCAAGCGTCGCAAGTGATGTATAGACCAAATCATCCCAAAGTGCACCCTCCAAAAAGGCGACTTTTGCAGTTTCATAGATTGTGCTCGGACTGCTCCAATAATAAGGATCCATCACTTCGTATCGTGTCAGTACCTCCCATAATACAATCACCAAAATACCAAGGCCTATCTGACCGCCAAATACAATCCGCTTCATTCGCTGCTGGCGTTTTTTCTCATCTTCGATATAGCGTTTTTTTTCAGGTTGTGCCATTGTCTTTCGGTTCCTCTCTAAGCAAATCCAGCAATGTTTGCTTTAGTGATAAGAAATTTTCCGACAGTAAGGTATCTTCCCCGCGTGGACGCTCCAATTCCACGTGGATCTTTGCCTTCAGCTTGCCAGGGCGATGGGATAGGACATAAATATCATCCGATAAGTAAATTGCTTCATCAATATCGTGTGTGACAAAAAGAATCGTCTTCTGAAAATCCTCCCATATGCGCAGCAGCCACCCTTGCATTTGCAGTCTGGTCTGTGCATCCAGTGCCCCAAATGGCTCATCAAGCAGGATCACATCCTGGTCATACAGCAATGTCCGCAACAATGCTGCCCGCTGTCTCATACCGCCTGATAGCTCTGGCGGATAATTGTTTTCAAAGCCTTGCAACCCATATCTCTCCAGTAATGGCTGCGCCCTCTTCCTAGCCTCCTGCTTCGAAACACCTTTGATCTCCAAGCCGAGAATCACATTATCCAAGATTGTCCTCCATGGCAGCAGCAAATCCTTTTGAAGCATATAACCGACATAACCACTCTTACCGACAATATTCTGCCCATCCAAAAGGATCTTTCCAGTAGTCGGTTTGATAAGCCCGGCAATCATATTAAAGAGTGTCGACTTGCCGCAGCCACTGGGGCCAATAATACTGACAAAGCGTCCAGCAGGTATTTGCATTGTTGTCTCCTGCAATGCAACAACTTCCTGTCCGTCGCGTCTGAATATCTTGCTAGCATCTACGACTTTTAATTTATACATTGCGCCACTCCTGTCATTTCTATAGACCCATCATACGCAGGAGCGTGCTAAATGATTACAAATTCATAGCATGTCCAGCACAATTTTCCTTATTTCAGCAAAAAGCACAAAAAAACAGCCTGCACAGTCGGATATGCCACGCAACATATCACCTGTACAAGCTGTAAAGACAAGCCGAACAATGCATTCTGCTTGCAAATGAGAGGGATTAACCGAGAACATGACGAATGTTGCCTATTGGTTACAGTTCGTTTGTTACCCGAAAATCTTACCCTTACTTTAGCATAGGGAATATAGGATGACAGCAATCTTGTCAGAAAATATGACGCCCTTTTTTACAAAGAAACAGCCAGTGCATAGATGCACTGGCTGTACTGTCATAATACTTTACTTAAGAAAGCCTTTGTCCGTTCTTCCTTCGGATTACCGAAAATCTCCTCCGGTTTCGCTTCCTCTACGATATAACCGCCATCCATGAACAGCACTCGATCACCTACTTCACGTGCAAAGCCCATTTCATGTGTCACCACAATCATTGTCATGCCTTCATTCGCAAGCTGCTTCATGACCTCAAGCACCTCTCCGACCATTTCCGGATCAAGTGCAGATGTTGGTTCATCAAACAGCATCACCTTCGGCTCCATGCATAAAGCACGCGCAATAGCTACACGCTGCTTCTGCCCGCCGGAAAGCGATTCCGGATATACACCCGCTTTGTCCTCCAAGCCGACTTTTCGAAGCAGGGAAAGCGCCTTGTCTTCCGCGTCCTTCTTCTTCCACTTGCGAACGACCATCGGAGAAAGCATGATATTTTCCAATACTGTCTTATGAGGGAACAGGTTGAACTGCTGGAAAACCATACCCACATCTGTGCGCACTTTATTGATGTTCACTTTTCTCTGTGAGATATCTGTTCCTTCTATATAAACATGACCACCCGTAATATCCTCGATCCGGTTAAGGCACCGAATGAAAGTGGACTTGCCGGAACCTGAAGGGCCGATGACGACGACCACTTCCTTTTCCTCTATTTCGACGTTAATGTCCCGCAGCACCTCGAGATCGCCGAACGACTTTTTTAGGTTTTTTACGCTGATCATCTGTCGCATACTTCCTTTCTAAAAAGCTCTGTACATATGATAATACTAAACAAACGACAAAATATAAAACGGCAACTGCCAAATATGGCTCCCAGACTCTGGAATATGCTCCAACAGCTACCCTTCCCCAGTAAAACAGTTCTGGTGCGGCAATGACAGCTCCTAGTGAGGAATCCTTCACCAGCACAATGAATTCATTGCCAAGCGGCGGAATCATCCGCTTGAATGCCTGCGGCAGAACGACATGCCGCAGCACTTGTGCATGATTCATTCCAAGACTGTACGCAGCCTCCCGCTGCCCCTTATCGATTGAGTTGATACCTGCACGAAAGATTTCCGCAATGTAAGCTGCAGAATTCAACGCCAATGCAACAATCAATGATATAAGCGGTTCCGGCGGTTTAATGAAAATCGGCATTACTGCAAAGTGAATCAAAAAGATCTGTACTAACAGCGGGGTACCTCTGAAAATATTCACATACCAAATGAACGGCAGCCGTAATATCGGATTGGAGAGACTTTTCCCCATTCCGATAACCAATCCAATCAAAGCGCCAATGAGGAATCCTATCAAAGATGCCAGGATTGTATAACCTAAACCTCTCATAAAGAAAGGCAAATATTCACTAATAATTTCCCATCTAAAATCCATATCTCTCACCTCAGTATAGCTGATAAATCAAAACGTAAATATAGCGTAACGGTAAGTATCGTTACGCTATATGATTCTCCTTATGGCTGTGCGCTTTCCAGTGCTTCGATATCCGGTGTGCCTTCAAACCATTCCTGATAAATTTCTTCATATGTTCCATTTTCCATGATCGTTTGAAGAGCTTCATCTATTTGTTCCTTATACTCACTGTCCTTCGGAAGCAGCATACCATAGTATTCCGCTTCAAAGTTCTCATCATCTTCCACTAAAGTAAGGTTTGCATCAGGATTATTTTTTACGTAATGCTGCGCTACTGCGATATCAGTCACTACAGCCTCTACGTCACCATTTTGCAAAGCCATCATCGTTGCTGCAGATGAATCATACTTGGAAAGATCACTGCTATTTTCTCCAACAAGTTTCTGAGCGGCTTCGTCACCAGTCGTACCGTTCTGCACGCCGACCTTCATCCCTTTGATATCTTCAGCAGATTGGATATCGGTTCCCTCCGGTACAGCGATAACTTGTGTAGCCTCGAAGTAAGGCACAGAGAAATCATATGTTTCTTTTCTTTCATCCGTTATTGTGATACCAGCCATCCCGGCTTGAAGCGTTTCATCTTCTACCCCGACAAGCATTGGGTCCCAGCCAGTATTTTGGTATTCATAATCAATACCTGCTTCTTTCATGATCGCATCTAACAAATCTGCATCGAACCCAACAATTTTATCACCTTCCATAGACTCGAAAGGAGCAAAGGTCGCTTCTGTTCCAATAGTGAGTTTTTCCTCGCCGGAACCGCTCGATTCGTTATTGGATATACAAGCACTTAAAAATAAAACACTAACAAGTCCAGCTGCTGCCATGAGCTTTTTTACCGTTTTCATAGTCAATCTCCCTTTTCTATCTTTATTGTAAACTTGCAATAAAATCTATAATTATTCATTCCGGTGCATTTATTTTACATAACATCCTATGCCTTGTAAATATAAAAATAGAACAAATCGTTACTTTTCGACTATTTACGCATTTTAAATTGTCAGTATATTGCGATTTTGTGTTACAGTACACGTATACCATAGGAAAGCAGGGGAATATATGACATCCACCAGTAAAGTATTCGCAAAAGAATTCGAGCAGCTTTTGGATCTGCAGCAAGTACGTGATGCACTCTATTTTCTCAAGCAGGATAATGAACAGACAACAAAGGACCAGATAGAAGTAACAGAAGTGGAAGCACCTCCATTCAAAGAAGAAACCCGTGCAGCCTATTTCAAAGAGAAACTGGCGGCATTCGGCTTGGATGACTTGAAAACTGATGACGAAGGAAATGTATACGGCATACGAAAAGGCAGCGGCAGCGGGCCTACGGTTGTTATTGCAGCCCATTTGGATACCGTCTTCCCTGCTGGTACAAATGTAAAAGCAAAAATTGAAGATGGGATCGTTTATGCACCAGGAATCGGAGATGACGGGCGCGGCTTAGCCGTATTACTGACTTTGTTACGTACTTTGGAAGCTAATAAGATTGAAACAGAAGGTGATATTGTCTTCCTGGCTGATGTCGGCGAAGAGGGTCTCGGTGACTTGCGCGGTATGAAAGCATATTTCCGTGACAATACATATGTTGATGGCTTTATCTCTGTGGAGCCAGGTTCACCTGGTGATTTGATTTACTGTGGCGTCGGCAGCAAGCGTTATAATGTAACTTTCAAAGGAAAAGGCGGTCACAGCTTTGGGGACTTCGGTACTTCCAGTGCCATCCATGCAGCTGGACGCGCTATCGCTTCGTTAGCGGACTTGACCGTTCCTAAGGATCCGAAGACAACATATAATGTCGGCACGATCCATGGCGGAACATCCATCAATACGATTGCCCAACACGCAGGCTTCCAGCTGGATTTACGCTCTGTATCCAGTGAGGCCCTGGCAGAGCTGGAGTCCAATGCACTTGCATTGATCGAAGAAGCGGCACAGGCTGAAGGTGAGGCACGGCAGCAGCCGGGCAGCATCTCAGTTACGACAGAATTGGTTGGAGACAGACCTGCAGGCAGCCAGCCAAAAGATGCTCCGATTCGTCATATTGCATTGAAGGCGGCTGAAGTTCTTGGAATTGAGGTCGAACGGGAAGAACCGCTTAGTACGGATGCAAACGTTCCAATCAGCCTTGGTATACCTGCCCTCACACTCGGCGGTGGCGGGAACAGCGGCGGACACCATACACTGGAGGAATTCTTCGATCCGACTGATGCATTTTACGGACCGCAGCGAATTCTGCTTGCCCTGCTTGGAATGGTCGGTATAAAGGATGCTGTCGCTCCGCTGCTTCCTGTCCAAAATTAAAAAATGAGCAAGAGCCTTTGACGGCTCTTGCTCACTTTTTTCAATTATGCGGAGGATATTCGTATTGGATATCGTCCCATTTACGAGAATATTTCACGCTCAAGTCTACCCCTTCAAAATACCATGCATCTGAACGTTCGACGAAGAATGTGATTCCTTGTACTTCCTCGCTCACAATGGGATCATTTGGCTGTTCCGCGGAAATACCAAGTGAAAATCCTTCTTTAATGCCGCCCATTCCGCCATAACGGACATAAAAACGCACAGCACTGCCCGGTTCAAGGTCCATTTCTTGGACAAACCAGTTTGATGCCGGCTTTGTAATGGAGATCTGCATAATTTCACCCCTTCTATACAACTATAACAAATAGTGACAAAGTGTACCTCATTCGACAAAAATCAAACGAAAACATTGATAATTATTAATAAAAAGTTTACAATCTCTAGAGGATAGTTTACAAAAAATTATCATTATATGTTCCCAGGAACAAGCCTATTCAAACACCATTCGGAGGTTTTGTAATGTTCAAGAAGAAACAAGACAAATTCTCTTTGCTTTTAGCCGATATAGCAAAGAATATTGATGAGACTGCTGACTTTTTTGTTACCTATAAAGTGAAAGATGCAGCGACTTTATCCGAGTTCTCCAATAAATTGAAGGAATTTGAAACAAAAGGTGATCAGCTTGTACATACGATCATCAAGGAATTGAACCATGCCTTCATCACACCGATCGAACGCGAAGACATTCTTCAGCTGACAAACAGCTTGGACGATGTATTAGATGGAATAGAAGAATTCTCCGGGATGATGGATACATACGGCATCTATTCTTCCGATAGCTTTATCGATCAATTTACAGAAGAAATCCGCTCTTGTGCAAAAGAAATTAAGATTACAATTGATTTACTTTCTCACAACAAGCTAAAAGAAATTCAAGAACATGCAATCAAAATCAAGGAGCACGAGCAAAACTGCGACACGATCTTCCGTAAATCCTTGAAACAGCTCTTCCAGAACGAGAAAGACCCGATCAAGGTCATTCAGTACAAAGAGTTGTACTACATCCTGGAAGAAATTGCTGACAGCTGCCAATCTGTTGCGAACAATCTTGAAACAATCATCATGAAGAATTCGTGAGGCGTAAACAATGGATGTATTATTAGTACTAACCATTTTAACAGTCATTTTCGCCCTTGCATTCGACTTTATCAATGGATTCCATGATACTGCCAATGCTATTGCAACATCTGTATCAACAAAAGCATTGAAACCAAGACACGCTATCATTTTGGCAGCAGTCATGAACTTTGTTGGTGCCATGACTTTTACTGGAGTGGCAAAGACAATTACAAGCGATATCGCTAATCCGAATGACATCGTCAACGGATCTGTCGTTATCCTAGCGGCACTGATTGCAGGGATTGCATGGAACTTGATTACGTGGTACTACGGTATCCCAAGCAGTTCTTCCCATGCGATCATCGGATCTCTTGCAGGTGCAGTCATTGCATCAAGCGGATTTGCTATCCTCAATGTAGACGGATTCCTGAAAATACTGCAAGCATTAATCATTTCTCCGATTTTGGCTTTTGTTGTAGGTTTTATTTTATATAACATCATCAAGTTAATATTCCGGGAAAAGAACTTGCCGAAGACGAACAAGAATTTCCGCCGCGTACAGATCTTGACTGCAGCACTGCAATCCTTCACCCATGGTACAAATGATGCCCAAAAAGCAATGGGGATTATTACTATGGCATTGATCACAGCTGGTCTGCATACAACATCTGACATTCCATTCTGGGTACAAGCAGCCTGTGCGACTGCGATGGGTCTTGGTACGTCAATTGGCGGTTGGAAAATCATCAAAACTGTTGGTGGTAAGATCATGAAGATTCGTCCAGTGAACGGTGTTGCAGCCGATTTGACTGGAGCGTTCATCATTTTCGGTGCTACTTATATTCACTTACCGGTAAGTACAACGCACGTTATTTCTTCCTCTATCATGGGGGTTGGTGCAGCTCACCGACGCAAAGGTGTTAACTGGGGTACTGCAAAACGCATGGTCATCACATGGTTCATTACCCTGCCGATCACAGCCACTCTAGGCGGCTTGATCTATTACATCTTAAATATTTTCTTCTAAATATAAGGAAAAGCACGCTTGGAATGAACCAAGCGTGCTTTTTTAATCTTTTCGAAGGCGTCTTGCCAATACATTTCCTAATGTCTGCATTGCTTGTACAAGTATGATCAAGATGACGATAACGACATACATAACAACTGGCTCGAAACGCAAGTGTCCATATTGATATGCCAAATCCCCAAGACCACCAGCGCCGACAAGACCAGCCATAGCTGTAGCCCCAATCAAACCAATCGTTGCAATCGTTAAACCTAAAATCATTGTAGAACGTGCTTCCCTGATGATGACGCTCCAAATGATCTTAGTTGTGGAAATTCCCATTGATTCATAAGCCTCGATGACTCCTTTATTTACTTCCAATAATGCTGATTCCATTAACCGAGCAATATAAGGTGCTGTATAAACAACGAGTGGAAGGATAACCCCTTCAACACCAATTGTCGTTCCGACCAAGGCTCTTGTCAGAGGCAGCAGCAAGAATAACAGAATGATGAAAGGAATAGAACGGATAACGTTAATGATTGTATTCACAATGGAATAAAATACTCTATTCTCTGCTTGGCCGCCTTTTCTTGTCATGACCAGTAAAATACCTAACGGCAGTCCGATCACGATTGAAATAGCTAACGAAATGCCTGTCATCAGAAGCGTCTGCCAAAACGCCTCGGTGATGTCTGTACCCCATTCTGTCCAGAACTCAATCATGACGCCACCTCCTCAACCGTTACTTGCTGAGACTCCAAATATGAAATTGCCTTCTCAACTTCAGCTGGATCACCTTGCAAGTGGATAAGCAATTTGCCGACGGAGCTCTCTTTCAGCTGATCGATTCCACCTGCCAGAATGCTTGGAACAACATCGAATTTCTTTGTAATCGCTGCAAGGAATGGCTCATTCGAAGCTTCGCCGATGAACGTCAGTGAAACAAGACGCCCTGTAGCAGAAAGTCCTTTTTTGACGCTGTCCGGAACCTGGAAATTCGCGTCATCAAAGACAAATTTCCGCGTTTGCGGATGCTGCGGTTTGGTGAATACGTCGATAACCGATCCTTCTTCTACCAGCTCTCCATGGTGCATAACACCTACACGGTCACATATACGCTGGATAACATCCAATTCATGGGTAATCAAAAAGATAGTAATGCCAAGCTCCTTGTTCACTCGAAGCAGCAGTTCGAGAATGGAAGACGTCGTATTGGGGTCCAATGCGCTTGTTGCTTCATCACTTAACAGTACTTCTGGTTCTTGAGCAAGCGCCCTTGCGATAGCGACGCGCTGCTTCTGACCACCTGATAATTGAGCTGGATAGACGTTTTTCTTTTCTTCCAGGCCTACAATCTTCAGATATTTATCAACGCGTTCCTTGATTTCCTGCTTCGGCACTTTACTCAGCTTCAGCGGTCTTGCAATGTTCTCATACACAGTTGCTGTCGTCAGCAGATTAAAATGCTGGAATATCATGCCGATTTTCCCTCTTGCTTTACGAAGCTGCCATTTCTTAAGCTTCGTAAGATCTACACCGTCGATGAATACTTCCCCTTCAGTAGGACGTTCCAGTAAATTGGCACAGCGGATCAGGGTACTTTTCCCTGCTCCGCTGAATCCGATTACGCCATAGATTTCACCTTTATTGATTTTCAAGGAAACGTCTTTCAACGCCTCCACTTTTTTCTTTCCAGTGGTAAAGGTCTTCGATACATTTTTCAGTTCAATCATACTGCTTCCCCCTTACCAGCTTGGAACAACGGATCCTTGGAATTCATCTTCCACAAATTGTTTTACTTCATCAGATTGATAGATTTCCTGAAGCTTCTTCACAACTTCATCATCCGTGTTTGCTGATCTTACAACAAAGTAGTTGGACCATGGATTGTTCTCTGATTCCTCTGCAAAGATAGCATCATCATTGATATTCAAATCAGCACCCATCGCGAAGTTCGTGTTGATTGCTGCTGCTGCTACTTCCGGAAGCTGAGCTGGCAGCTGGGAAGCATCCAATTCAACGATTTCAAGATTTAGTGGATTTTCCACAACATCTTTAGCTGTTGCGGAGTTCTCTGCTTCTGGATCTACTTTCAATACTCCTGCGGTCTCAAAAAGTTTCAATGCGCGATACTCATTGGCAGGATCATTTGGTACAGCGATTTTGTCGCCTTCCTTCAATTCGGAAATATCAGAGATCTTATCTGTATAAATACCCATTGGGAACGTTAGAGTCTTAAATACTTCTTTCAATTCATAACCCTGGTTCTTTACTTGATCTTCCAGGAAAGGAAGTGTCTGATAGCTGTTTGCATCCAGGCTTCCATCATCCAATGCACTGTTTGGTGTATTGTAATCATTGAATGTTTTGATTTCGACATCGATACCTTCATCAGCTGCGAGTTCTTTTACTTTCTCCATCACTTGCTCATGCGGTCCGCCGCTGACACCGACCAATATTTTGTCATTTGCTAGTGCAGCAGATTTATCATTGCCGCATGCCGCTAAAAATAATGCTAATAATCCGATAAGTCCAAAGCTTAAGATTTTTTTCATGTTGCTCTCCCCTTTTTTCTTCGCTGTTATCAACTACAATAAAAAAGCGCCTCTCTAGATTAAGAGAGGCGCATGGTATACGTATGCACTCATTCTCTTATCTCTCAGTACGGCGTTCGCCGTCTGCAGGAATTAGCACCTAGATCATCGATCTGGTTGCCGGGCTTCATAGGACCTGTTCCTCCGCCGCTCTTGATAAGAATTTCATTATACTTTTGTTGTTGATCTGTTTGTTACTTTACCTTCCAATCTAGTTATTGTCAATATAATTTTAAAATTTATAGAAAAATCAATCTGATTTTCTTTATTCAACAGGGCGCAGAATGAATCATTTAAAAATATGCGGAACATATGTACATACATTTTAAATCAAGCGATTGACCAAGCTGCAATAGCCGACAGAATTCCGCACCATGCCTTTTAAAATCACTTCAATAATGTTTCTTCATAAGTGTACTATGACGAGTTTACAGTTAATCTGTATGTAATCTGGACATCTTTCTTCGGGTCTACTGATTCTTAATAAAATCATGCAAAACTCTTCAAACCTCAGTCTACGACCCAAAATACGCAATAGAAATTAAACACGTAATTTAATTTTTGACATAATAAAAAGCCGGATGATGGACCATCCGGCTTTCCTGTGTACAAGGCCTCCCAACACATACGTACACATTCTTACTCTCTCTGTATACCAAAGCGGGCGTTGATCTGCCCACGCAGCATCTGCTGGCGGCTTTCTCGTTCCGCTTCTTTCCTCTTGTCTCTAAGCATCTGCTGACGAATTTCGAAGGTTTGCACACCCTCTTCCCTTTTGTTGGCGATCTCGATCAATTGCTCTACATCCGAAAAAGAGTACTTGCGATTTCCCTTCGCAGAACGTTCAGGAAAAATGAGCTTGCGTTCCTCGTAATAACGAATTTTGCGTTCGGTCAGACCAGTCAGTTCGCTCACAATGCCTATTGTGATCACCTTTCTGTTCTTGTAAGAAGGCTCGTTACTCATCTGTTCACCTCATCACCATGTGCTGTTACTCCACATTATACCGTATTTATCCATTCATCCTAGTGTTGTGTTAGGAAACCTAACAAACAACAAAATTGTTCGTCAGCATCGTTGACATGTTTGATGCAAAGTTATTCGGCTATAAGTATACTGAGCGTAACAGCAAAAAGGGAAAACAGAAAGGAGCGTCAAGCACGTGGCATTTGATCAGGAAGCCCTTGATTTAGCCAAACAGATTGTGGAACTCGATCTGAAGCGCGATGAATGCTGGGAGGATCTTGCAGCACTTGCAGGAGATCGGGCATTCGAACTGCTTCGACTCGTTCAGAATAGATAACGTGAAAAAGGAGACCTGTAAAAAGGTCTCCTTTTTATTTCACATAATTCGGATAATCAGTAATGATTCCATCCACACCAGCACGGATTAGCGGCTGGACTTCGCCCGGTGCACGAATTGTCCACGGCATTATTCGCATTCCGCGTGTGTGGATTCTGCCAACCAGTGTCTCATCCTGTGTAACGTTGGTAAAATGTGCATTTACATAATCTGCATAAGTAGATAATTTATCAAGTTTACGATTCGTGAGGTCTGAGGTTCTTGACGTCAATACACCAAGAGGAACATGCGGCAACAGCTGGGAAAGATACGCAATGGATCCAAAATTGAAGGATTGCAGAATCACTTCCTCATACAGAACATTGGCCAGTTCATACTTTTCCAACAGCTCAGCTACTGCTTCTTCTATCCCATCATAAAGTTCTGGCGACTTTAATTCGATAAGGAACTTTGTTTTACCTTTATATCTTTTCATTACATCCTCTAACAACGGGACACGCTGACCTTCATATACAGAATCATATCCAGCACCCACATCATAAGACTGCAAGGCGGCAAAAGCGAGATCCTTCACATACACGGTTTCTTCTGGTGCATCGGCTGCTGTACGGTTGATTGACGTATCATGTATGACGACAAGCTGACCATCCTTTGTCATTTGCACATCAAGCTCGATGAAATCGGCCTGCATCTCCACAGCTAAATCAAAAGCAGCGATTGTGTTTTCAGGTGCAAAACCGGAAGCACCGCGATGAGCGACGACAGGCAGGATACCATTTTGCACGTACTGACTATCAAGCGACCTTGTAGTAACGGACTCGTACGATGGATTAATCTGATTCATCATTCGGATCATCTCCCTGTAGTTATCTGGAATGTATTTTTGTACTAAGAAAAGTACAAGAATTGGACGGTGATCTTTGTTCTTGTACTTTCAATATAACGACCTTTTATTAAGGGGATGTTGAGCTGCTGTGTAGAATGATGCAGCTTATCTTAAGAACGTGTAAACATACAGCAGAACGTTAGACGTTTGCAATCTTGTAAGTTGGGGAATGCTATTATCACAACACATTAAATTACATCATTTGTTTGGAGGTAGGTATTATGAGTTTCATCTTATATCTAATTGTTGGTGGTATTATCGGCTGGCTGGCAGGCTTGATCCTTGGACGTGATGTTCCAGGTGGTATCATTGGTAATATCATTGCAGGTATTATCGGTGCATGGCTTGGCGGACTTATCTTCGGAGACTTCGGCCCTGACCTTGCAGGTATAGCAATCATCCCTGCTTTGATCGGTGCCATCATCTTCGTATTTGTAATAAGCCTAATCTTACGCAAAATGCGCAGAAAGTAATAGAGCATAAAAGGACTTGCAGGCAATATTGCCTGCAAGTCCTTTTTTTGTGCCGGGATTGTATGAGCTTTGTAAAATAAACAGCCATTCCCCTTTTCTCTGTAAACGCTTTTTCACCCACTCTTCACGTTAACTCAATTTTCACTCGTTATAGTATAGATGAATTCGCAGAAAGGAGCAGATTATGACACATGTAATCTTGGCTGGTTTGAAAAAGTCTTACGATAGCAAGAAAAACGTGATTGAGCAAGTGGACCTGCAGCTGCAGCAAGGCGAGTTCTTCGTGCTTGTCGGTCCATCAGGTTGTGGGAAAAGCACTATTCTCCGCATGATAGCTGGTCTGGAACCGATAACGGACGGGGAATTGTTTGTGAATGGCAAGAAGATGAATGATGTACCACCGAATAAACGGGATTTATCCATGGTGTTTCAGAATTATGCATTGTATCCGCATTTGAATGTGGAACAAAATATCACCTTCGGCTTACATACAAAGAAAATTTCACGTGAGGAACAAAGACGCCGTGCTCTGGAAGCAGCCGACATGCTCGGCTTAGCTGATTATTTAAAACGCAAACCACGTGAGTTATCCGGCGGTCAGAGACAGCGGGTCGCCCTGGCCCGCGCCATTGTGACACAAGCTCCTCTTTGCTTGATGGACGAGCCATTATCCAATCTGGATGCGAAACTGCGGACCCGGATGCGTTCGGAAATCCGGCAGATACAGCGCAAGCTCGGAATTACGATGATCTATGTGACACATGATCAGACTGAAGCGATGACGATGGCAGACAGGATGATGATCCTTCATGAAGGCGAAGCGATGCAAATCGGCAAACCGCTTGATATTTATAATAACCCCGCCAATACATTCGTGGCGTCATTTATCGGATCACCCGCCATGAATGTAATGGAAGCTGACGTTTCGCCGAGCGGTATCGTTCTCTCACCTAACTGCACATTGCCTAACCCTATGAAGGGCAATGCAAAAGCAGCAAGCAAACATGTGCAGGTCGGTATAAGGCCAGAGCATATCTTGTTCTCCGCTCCGGAGCAAGCAGATGCTGTGGTGGAGGTCGTAAATACAGAGATACTAGGTACAGAGACGCTCATCAGTTTTATCCTGGATAATGGCAATGAGCAATGGATTGCACGATGGAACGGACAATGGCAATTCTCTGTTGGAGACCGGATACCGATCCGTTTCGACTTGGAAGCTATTCATCTATTTTCAAAAGACAATGGACGGATTTTATGGGCAGCCAATGACGGACAGCCAAACCAGACAGCCAGAGAGGTGCTCAGATGAATGCCGCCCGGGACATGCAGCCTGTTCCATCCCAGGAAAGCCGCCGCCCAAAGCGGAATTTATTTTCTTTCCTGGAGGGCTGGCTCTATTTACTGCCTTCTATCATCCTGTTCGGCGTGTTCGTTTTTTACCCTATGTTCCGAACCATATACTTGAGTTTTTTTCTAGCTGACCAAATGGGTCCATTCGAATTTGTCGGAGTGGAAAACTATCAGTATATCCTAAGCTCTGACAGTTTTCAGAGCAGCGTCAAAGCTACCATCCTTTTTGTACTGTTCACAGTACCTGCCGGCATTCTGCTTGCTCTTTTCCTGGCGTTGCTGACAAATGAAAAAATCAAGGGAATCGGTATTTTCCGGACATTGTTTTCTTCCACAATGGGGATGAGCGTTGCAGCATCGAGTGTCATTTGGATGTTTATGTATAATCCTTCAATCGGTGTATTCAGCAGGATTGCGGAGTGGCTGGGATTTCCAGCAATCCAATGGCTGCAGGATCCCGATTACGCCTTGCTTGCAGTCTCTTTATCCACAGTGTGGATGAATGCAGGCTTTGCTTATCTGATCATACTAGGCGGATTACAAAACATCGATACACACCTATACGAGAATGCAAAAGTAGCGGGTGTAAGCTACTTTTATCAGCTTCGCCGCATCACACTGCCTATGCTGTCGCCCACATTGTTCTTTATCGTAACCGTATCTTTCATCAATGCCTTCCAGACATTCGGACAAATCGACATCCTGACCAAGGGCGGACCGGTAGAATCAACAAATGTGATCGTTTATTCCATTTATAAGGATGCCTTTATCAATAATGATGTTGGATCTGCGAGTGCACAGGCAGTCATCCTGTTCTTTTGTGTCTTGCTGCTGACAGCTTTGCAGTTTAAGCTTGGCGAAAGGAAGGTGCATTATCAGTGATACTTGCAAAGCGCATCAGCCTTTATGCGGTCCTGATCCTCTGTGCCATTATCATGATGTTTCCAATTTTTTATGCTTTCAGTATCTCTTTTATGGATGGCGGGGAAGTGATGGGCGGCCAGCTTCTTCCTAGCAGCCTATCATTGAATAACTACTTAGAAGTATTTCAAAAGGTGCCGCTGCTCACCTATTTGCTCAACAGTTTTGTCACATCAGCCATCGTCATGATAGGACAGCTGCTGGTCAGCAGTTTGGCTGCCTTTGCTTTCGTCTTTATGAAATTCAAAGGCAGGGACTTCGTCTTCTTCCTATTTATTTCCACCATGATGATACCTTGGGAAGCAACGATGGTACCTAATTTCATGACCATACAAAGCCTAGGCTGGACTAACAGCTATCTCGGGCTGACAATCCCGTTTTTTGCTTTAGCATTCGGAACTTTCCTATTACGCCAGCACTTCAAGACAATACCTCAGGAACTCTATGAAGCATCCCAGGTAGCTGGTATCTCCAGGTTCCGATTCTTCTGGAATGTCATCCTGCCTGTGAGCAGATCGAGTTTAATTACCTTAGGTATTTACAGCTTCCTGACCAATTGGAATATGTATCTCTGGCCATTGTTAATCACAAACACAGAATCAGCAAGAACCGTCCAAATAGGGCTTAAACAGCTGCAAACACAAGAAATCGCGTCCGATTGGGGTATCGTCATGGCCGGTGTTGTCATTGTCATCCTGCCTACGCTGCTGCTGTTATTCGCCGGACAGAAAAAACTGCAAAAAGGTCTCACGCAAGGTGCAATCAAATAAAATCGAAAGAGGTTATATGATGAAAAGACTATTAGCTGGTTTATCTGTTTTATTTGCACTGTTCCTTACTGCTTGTTCCAGTACGGATTCTGCGAGCGGTACAACCGAGGATGGCAAGACTGAAATCATCTTCTGGCATGCCATGGGCGGAGAATTAGAAGCAAGTGTCAATGAAATCGTGGATGAATACAACAGCTCACAAGACAAATATACTGTAAACCCCGTATTTCAAGGTTCATATGAGGAGTCTTTGACAAAATTGAATACTGTTGCAGGTACCGCAGATGCCCCGGCGGTTACACAAATCTTTGAGGCGGGCACAAAGCAAATGATAGATAGCGGAAATATCCAGCCTGTACAGAAATTCATTGATGAGGAAAACTACGATACTTCGCAATGGGAAGAGAATATTTCCTCCTATTATCAAGTGGATGGCGAGCAGTATTCCATGCCATTCAACTCCTCCACTCCTGTGCTTGTTTATAACAAAGATGCATTCAAAGAAGCTGGCCTTGATCCTGAGCAAGCACCGCGCACATACAGCGAGCTGAAGGAAGCTGCCGAGAAACTGACAATCAAAGAAGGAGATAAGACGTCACAATATGGTCTTTCCATCTTGAACTATGGCTGGTTCTTTGAGGAATTGCTTGCAACACAGGGCGGCATGTTTGTCGATAATGAAAATGGTCGTGCTGGTGAAGCAACAAAAGCTACATTCAACGATGAAAAAGGTCATAAAGTATTCGAGCTGATCAGTGACATGCATGAAGCTGGTACTTTCTATAACAGCGGTCAAAACTGGGATGATATGCGGGCATCCTTCCAGACTGGCACAATGGCAATGATGCTTGATTCCTCAGCCGGTATCAAAGGGCTCGTCGATAATGCCGATTTCGAGGTTGGCGTCGCTTATCTGCCGCATCCGGATGATGTTGATCCGCAAGGCGTCATCATCGGCGGTGCATCCCTCTGGATGGCGAAGGATATCGATGAGGATCAGCAGCAAGCTGCCTGGGACTTCATGAAATACTTGTCAACAGCAGAAGTTCAGGCAAAATGGCATGTAGAATCTGGTTATTTTGCGACAAACCCAGCTGCTTATGATGAGGATATCGTAAAACAGGAATGGGAAAAGTACCCACAATTAAAAGTAACAGTCGACCAGCTGCACGATACAGTGCCAAGTTCAGCAACACAAGGTTCTTTGATTTCTATCTTCCCGGAGGCACGACAGCAGATAGTGACTGGTATGGAGAGTCTATACCAAGGTGAAGATCCAAAAGCTGCATTAGATAAAGCAGCCGCTGAGGTGGACACAGTCCTTAAAAAAGGCAGTCGCAGCAGATAAAAAAAACGTGAGAGCAT
>NZ_JAWVPF010000015.1:0-17108 GCF_046592595.1 Terribacillus saccharophilus
CACAATCTGCTATTAATAAAGTGACAAATAATAATGAGAAGAAAAACCTTCAAAAACGCTTAGATAAGGTGAAGCAAGCTCTGCTAGTACAAGAATCAAAAGATAAAATCAGTAAAGCCGAGAAAAGTAAGACTAAAAAGAATGTCGATGATGCCCAGCAGTCAGTGAAAAAACTGGCTAATGGGAAAGACAAAACAGATTTGCAGAAACGCCTTGATAAGGTGAAGCAGGCGCAAGTCAAGACAGCGAATGATCTGGTGAAGGCCGCTGAGAAAAACGGCAGCGATTCTAATATCCTGAAAGCCCAGAACGCCATCAAAGAGCTGCAATCCGGCAAGGATAAAGATAATCTTCAAAAGCGTCTGGATAAAGTGAAAACAAAGGCAGCCGAAACAAAGAAATTGAATGACGCAAAGTCAAAAGTGAAGAAAGCAGAGAAGGACAAAACTAAGAATGCAAAGAAGTCTGCTCAGTCTGCCATTGATAAGCTGAAATCCTCCAATGAAAAGAAAAATCTGCAAAAAAGAATCAATGCGATAAAAGTAAAATAAAACAGGCATTCCACTATGGAATGCCTGTTTTATTATAATTCTACGGTAGCTTCGCCGATCCTTTTTACACCTCGTATGCGAGCAACATCTTCTGCCAGCTGTAAAGCAGCTTTATCCTTTTGTTTTGCTTCAATCATGAAATCAACGGATTGGCCGATTTCCTTCAAATGCTTGATCAAAGGCATGAGGAATTCCACATCTACATAATCAGCATGACTGCGATATGTCTTCTCTGATTTAGGAGAAGAAGTATGGATTTTCGGTACATGTTTTCGTTCTTTCCATGTAGCCATAAAACGCGGAAGAATTTCTTCTAATGGTTCTTCTTCTGTATGATTTGCCATGTAATGATGGATATCGAACATCATTGGAATGTTGTGTCTCTCGCATACTTCCAGCGTCTCAGTTGTTGTATACGTTTTGTCGTCATTCTCCAGCGTCATCTGTCTCTTAATCGGATCAGGAAGCTGCTTGATATTTTTATGGAAACGCTCAAGGGCAAGTTCTTTATTCCCGTATGCTCCGCCTACATGGATATTGATATATGCTTCGTCTTCTAATCCCATAGCCGTCAGCATATTGTAATGGTATTGCATATCTTTAACAGCATTTACCGTAATATGCGGTTTATCGCTTGTAAAAAGGGTAAACTGATTCGGATGAAAGCTTACGCGAATACCGTATTTCCGCACTAGCCGTCCAATCTCCTCGTATAAGTCGGTGAAGGGTGTAATATAATCCCATCCAACTTCCTCATGTGTCGCGAGTGGCGCAAGAGAGGAAGAGAAACGATAAAGTTTGATCTGGTGGGCAACATTATAGTGGAGGATTCGAATCGTCCGCTCCAGGTTTTCCCTTGTAAGTGCATGCAGCTGTGCCAATCTCTCTTCTTTCCCGAGCTTGGACCACCTGGCGAATGTCATAGTCTTTGCCGGTGATGCTTCATATAAATTCAGTGCGGTAGATACGTAGCCGAAACGGATGATCATATAATTTCTCCTTTGTGACAATCTGTAGCTATTTTCCCCTTCTTTTGACATTGATAATCCTGTTTCGCCGTAGCAAGTCCATGCATCCGTGGCTATACACCTGTATAATTAGAGGCAAGCAGGAAAAAAGTTTGAAACCTTCTGTATCCCTGCCCGTATATAAGATACAAGATAAGAGGATGGTGAAAGGTTTTGGGTATTCTTTCCCGTATATTCAAGAAAAAGTCCCCTGAGCGTCCTGCTGTAAGGGAACGCAATGCACTGTCCATCCAAGTGGGCGACATTGTCGAATACGACTTGGTCACCTATGAGGTAGTCGGAAAAATCACTTCCCGGCAAGGGAGCTATGAATGGTTCGATTATCAGTTGGTGGAAGGGGATATGACCATATGGCTCTCGGCTGAAATGGATGATGAACTGGAGCTGGGAATATATAAAAAAATCCCCCTTTCGGTATCAAAACCCTATCCGAAGCAGCTGACACACGAAGGCCGGACGTACTTCCTTGATGAGCAAGGTGAAGCACGAGTCGTCGGTGAAGGAAGAAGCCGTAATGTGAATGGCTCAATCGTCCATTTTGCCGATTATTATGATGAAGAGGAAGAGCATTTCCTTGGTCTGGAAGGCTGGGGAAGCGAAATCGAAGTCAGCTATGGCTATGAAATCAAACCGCGTGAAATTAAAATCATTGCGGGTTCAAACTAAATTAATTAAAGGGAGCGAATTGTATGTTTAAATTTTTTAATCGCGTAAAAACAGTCGTAAATTCAGAATTGAATGCCATGCTTGATAAAGCAGAAGATCCGGTGAAAATGCTGGATCAGTTCATGCGTGATATGGAAGCAGATATCCGTGAAGCAGAAACTGCGGTAGCGAAGCAGATTGCCAACGAAAAGATGCTGAAACGCAAATACGATGATGCCAAGGCAATGGCAGATAAACGCCAGCAGCAAGCGGAAACAGCAATCGAAGCTGGCAATGATGATTTGGCGCGCCGGGCTTTGGAAGATAAGCAGACACACCAGCAGACGGCTGATTCACTTTACGCATCTTGGGAGCGTGCATCAAGTGATGTAGCATCCATCCGTCAAAAACTGGATGAAATGAAAAAAGAATATGCGGAAATGAAACTGAAGAAAGATTCCTTGAAAGCACGTGCGGAATCTGCCAAAACACGTACGAAGATGAACCGTACAATGTCCAATATTGGCAGTGACGAGTCCCGCGGCGGCTTTGAACGGATGGAAGAGAAAGTATTGCAGTATGAAGCAGAAGCTGAGACGAGTGAGGATATGTCCCGATCCAATCGTTCTCTGGATGATGAATTTGCTGCGCTTGAAAAGAATGGTGTCGACGACGAGTTAGCTGCTTTGAAAAAGAAAATGGGTAAAGAATAAGCAGCCAGAGCCATCGGCAGGCTGACCCTTGCGTGAAGCAAGGGTTTTCGTCTGTCTGCTTACATAAGTAAATCAAAAAGAAGGGAGGCGCCTTCATGAAATACTGGCTAGCGGGTTTTTGCCTTGTATTTGTTGTTATTCTGGCCGGGTGCGGTAATTCCGATGAGCAAACTGCTTCTGTCAGCGAAATACCTGATGAACCGGACAAGGAGACAGTCACGTCTAAGTTTGAGAATAGTGTAGGTGAATCGATCGAGACATTGATCGACAACAACTTTTATTTGCTTGATGTTGTTTCCGGTGAAAGACGCGGCAGTGCAAATGTGTATGCGACACGCCTTTATACAGTAGATGAATTAGAAGAGTTATTTAAGCAATCCGAAGGTCCGGATGAGATAAGTGAAAAGAAGAACGGACAGCAGATGATGATTTATGATGATGTCTTCCTCACCTTGAAACCGAGTGAAGAAGATGAAGATGTCACATTGATAGAAGTAGCGGATCGTACATTTGTGCGAAATAACTATTCACCAAACTATTTAAATACATTCTTTACATTTGCCCTGTTGAATTCCCTCTTCGGAAGTAACTGGAGCCAAAATAGAATGGATACGTGTCAGAATGGCGGCTGTTATGGCGGATACACATCAACATATCGGTCGAATGATGATAGCGGCGGTTCGGGCGGTGCCGGTACAAGACGCGGTACGTCTAACTATCGGGGCGGCGGACCAGATGCAGGTAAATAAACAAATCTATAAGGAGGCATAGAATCATGAATCCATTTTTATCTACTTTTCTTTACTTTATCATTGCGGTTGTGATCGTTATCATCGGACTTATTATCTTTGAACTGATCACCCATAAGTACCGGGACTGGGAAGAAATCGAAAAGGGCAATACAGCTGTAGCTTTATCGATTGGCGGTAAAATCATCGGTATCTGTCTTGTTCTATCATTCTCTATTTATCACAGCAGTGAACTTTGGGAAACGCTTATCTGGGGCGCGTATGGTGTCGTCCTGCAGATGATTGCCTACTTTGTATTTGAAGGTGTGACACGTCGATTTTCCGTACAATCCAAGCTGAAAGAAAACAATGTCGCAGTTGGGATTATCTCTTTAGCTGTATCAATTGGTCTTGGATTCGTCATCGGTGCGTCCATTACGTAAGCTAAAAGAAGTTCGGAGATGAAAGACATGCAGCAGAAAGTATCAAATAAAACCTCATTCATTTATTGGGCTTCGGGGATTGTTTCAATTTGCGGAATAATTTTTGAAGTCTTGTTCGGGGCTTTGGGGTCCTATATTCTTGGAGATGGTGTGAAGCAATATACACTCACCATCTCTTTGTTTTTGACTGGTATGGGGATTGGCGCCAGTATAAGTGAACGTGTGACGAAGCGGCTTATTCTTGCATTCATTTACATAGAATTTTTCGTGGCACTGATCGGAGGCTTCTCAAGCTTTACGATGTTTGGAATTACAGCATATACTCCCGACGGAACAGATGCGTTCTATCTTTATTTCGTCACTATTATTGTAGGTGCGCTGACTGGAGTGGAACTCCCGATTTTAATCAGGAAAGCGAATGAGATTGGCGAGACAATCGGCCGCAGTACAGCACGTGTCCTGTTCAGTGATTATGCAGGCGGACTGATCGGCGGTCTGCTTTTTGCCTTCTTGCTGCGTCCGCAGTTTGGAATCGTCAAATCAGCTTTTCTAGTCGGTCTAGTCAATTTAGTAGTGGCACTGGTCGTGCTTTGGCTTTTCCGGGAAGAAGTGAAGCGGGTTGCCTTACATGCAGCGGTTGGTGTTGTCATTGGGATCCTGCTCACCCTGGGAGTCTTTTTCGGGGAGGAAACGGCATTTTCGTTCGAGCAGAAGCTTTATGAGGATCCAATCATTCACATGGAACAAAGCCAATATCAAAAGATAATCCTTACCCAGGATGGAGATGATCTGCGGCTGTATTTGAATGGCGGATTGCAGTTCAGTTCGTTTGATCAGCACCGCTACCACGATGCGCTTGTCCATCCGGTTATGTCCCAAGCCAAGCAGCATGATCATGTACTTATTCTTGGTGGAGGGGATGGTTTGGCGGCGAACGAAATCTTGAAGTATGAGGATGTTCAAGATATTACCCTGGTCGATCTCGATCCCGCTGTCACAGAAATGGCTAAGACGGAGCCGAGGCTGCTCGACTTGAACAATCGCTCTCTGCTAAATGACAAAGTCACCATCCACAATCAGGATGCCTTCACTTATTTAAAGGAGACGGATCAAATCTATGATGTCATCATTGTTGATTTGCCCGATCCGAATGATGAGAGCTTGAACAAGCTGTATACTGAAGAATTCTACTCTTTGGTACGCAACCATATGCATCCAGAGGGAGCCATGATTGTACAGGCGACAAGTCCGGTGTTCGCAACAGAATCCTATTGGACGATAGATGAGACAATTCGAGCAACCGGGCTGGAAACGGAGAATCTGCATTTGGATGTGCCAAGCTTCGGGAACTGGGGATTTGTCATGGCCAGCAGGAATCCGATAGACCCGGAAAATCTTGAGGTTACTGTCCCGACCGAATATCTAAAGTCGTCTATGATTCCTGGAATGACAGAATTCGGAAAGGATGAGGATCAGGAAATAACCAATGCAGATGGTGAAAAAGTTACGCTTCGTCCCAATACATTGGTTGATCCTCATTTGATTGAAATCTATCAGCAGGAATGGAAACATTACTGATCTTCCCTGGGCAGCAACGCGCGGTATGCTACAGGGGATGTCAGTACAGTCGATGTATTAAATGCGCCATATGGAATCAGCCGGTCGATCAATTCCCGCATGCCATTCATGTCAGGGACTGCTGCCTTCAGCAAATAATTGATCGGTCCGGTTACCCGATGGCATTCCAGCACAGCTTCTTCCTTCGCAATCAGATTTTCAAACTCCAAATGTGGAATCTTCAATTCACTGACCTGTATGAACAGCAAGATATCGAGTCCAACCTTCGCATGCGCCACTCGGGCTGTGTAATGCTCGATGACGCCTCGCTCCTCCAGCCTTGCCATCCGTTCTGAAACACTCGGTCTGCTCAGTGCAAGCTTCTTGGATAATTCACTGATTGTTATCCGGCCATCATGCTGCAGCAGCTCCAGCAGTGTGCGATCAATATGATCCATAATATACTCCCTTTCACATTGCAGGTCATTCCTGCATATAATTTTCATTATGAACCCTGAACCAAGGTATTGCCTGCAAAAATCTATTCATTTCTCGTGTTATTTATTCTAACATAGAAAGTGAAGAAACAGGTGTCGTGTTATAGTAACGCCCAGATTAATTGTGATGGGTGCGTTTCACCATGGATTTTAACTTGGAGAGGAGCAATTCGTTTGCTGCAAAAGTATCTTAAAATCGTTCTCGGCTGTTTCCTGGCCAGCATTGGTCTATATATGCTCAAAAGCGCTGAGCTGGTAACGGGAGGAACAGCAGGGCTTTCCTTAGGATTATCATATCTAATGTCTATGCCTTTCGGTGTCGTCTTCTTTATCATCAACATTCCATTCTACATCTTTTCATTCATCAACATGGGATGGCGTTTTACGGTTACTACAATAGTATCTGTGTCAATCCTGACCTTGTTCACATTTCTCCATCCGTTATATCCCGTCATTGAAATGCCGGGCATCGTTGCAGCCGTAGCTGGCGGCCTGATTGTCGGATTTGGCTTGATTACGCTATTCGCAAATCAAGCATCGCTTGGAGGAGCAAATATTCTTGCTTTATTCCTGCAGAAACGCTTTGGTACAAATCCAGGAACGATCAACTTTATTTTCGACTTTTGCGTAGTAATGGTAAGCCTTTATTCGGTTGGTATTATAAAAGGCATTTATTCCATCATTTCGATAGCGGTGACTTCTTTTGTCATCAGCTACTTCAAAGAGAAGTTTGCCAAACCGCTGCCAAAACCAAATACAGTACCAGTTGCCCAAGCGGCAGAATGAACGAGGGAGAAATCCTTCGTTTTTTAATGGTATAATTTGGGTTGGAAGGGGTGGTGGGAATGGAAAGAGAAGTCCTGAAACAAAAGCTTACCGAATTAGCTAAAAGTGAAAAGGCAGAAAACATAGATGAATTATTATGTCCTATGCTCACGCATATTGGTGATCCTGATCCCCTTTTGCGTGACAGATTGATTTATGGCTTAGCAAGCAATTGGATCACAGACGGCTTGGTTTCTCCTGTAAAGATGATTCGAATCCTGGAAGAGCTTTTAACAGCACGATTCTTGCTCAAGGGTGAAAAATACACAAGAAGCTTTGCCACATTGTGGATTGCAGCTATTTTATATCGGCATAGAAGGGAAGCCTTTCTATCTGCCGATCTGATAAATCGGGTTCACCAAGTGTTTCTTGCTTATATCAACCAAGAGACTGTCGGGGAGGGCTATGATGAAACATACGGATGGTTGCATACATTAGCCCATGCAGCTGATGCTATCGATGAAATGATTCAATTGAGGGAACTATCAAATGAGCAGCACAGGCAGCTTGTAGAGGAAGTTATAAACAAAATGGCTTTTCCGTTCCATGTTCTATCACATGAAGAGGACGAACGTATGGCGATAGCAATTCATTCTGCGTTACGGAATGGACTTTCTCCGGATACGGTTGGACTCATGATAAAAGAAAAGACAGCCGAAGTCATTGCCCTTTGGCTTGAAGTTACCGAATCAAACCTTCATATCCGCGGGAATTTTAAGCAGTTCATCCGCAGTCTTTACTTTTGTCTATCTGACTACCCATCCCTGAAGAAAACATTATATGAATGCGAGCAGTTATTTTCTGGTATCTATCATAAAAAGCCGTCTTCCTGATTGTTGTTCAGGTGCTTTTGTTATATGATATTCCGGAAAGTCTGTTTTAAAGAATCTATTGATAAAGAGTGATGCGAAATGGAACAACATTTAACATATACAATGCCTCCTGAATGGGAGAAACATGAGCGTACGCTGATCAGCTGGCCTGTAAAGGATTCCATGGTCTACCCAGAGGATTGGGAAGCTGTTTGTAAGGGCTATGCAGAACTGATTCTTGCGATTGCGGAATTCGAGCCAATCACTGTACTGGTGAATGCGGCAGATCGCGATACAGCAGCTGCTTATGTAGGACAAGATGAAAATGTAACATTGCTTGAGGTTTCTCATAACGATGCGTGGCTTCGGGATAATGGCCCGACATTCGTACGGGACGAAGCTGGCAAACTGGCTGGTGTGAACTGGAAATTCAATGCGTGGGGAGAAAAATACTTCCCGTGGGATTTAGACGATGCTGTGGCTCCAGCTGTTTTGGATCATCTTGGTGTGAAGCAACTGGATGCTCCATTAGTGTTGGAGGGCGGCTCCATTCACGTTGACGGAGAAGGAACGCTGATTACAACAGAGGAATGTCTTTTAAACCCTAACCGAAATTCAAACCTTTCCAAGGAAGATATAGAAGCATATCTTCGTCAATATCTTGGTATCGAGAAAGTTATTTGGCTGAAGCGCGGTGTCGCTGGGGATGAAACGGATGGACATGTTGATAATATCGCCTGCTTCGCTGCACCAGGTAAATTGCTGCTGCAGGTGACAGATGATCCGGAAGATGAGAACTATGAAATCACGCAAGAGAACCTGAGGATTCTTGATGAGACGAAGGATGCAAAAGGACGCCAGATTGAAGTGATCGCCATTCAGCAGCCGCCAAAAGCTACCTGGAATGACACTCGTCTGACATTGAGCTATATTAATTTCTATTTTGTAAACGGAGGCATTATTCTTCCTGTGTTCGGTAATACCGCTGCAGGGACGGATGAACGGGCATTCAAGCTGCTGCAGGAGCAGTACCCGGATCGCCGAATCCGCACCATAGATGGACTGGCTATCATCAAAGAAGGCGGAAACGTTCATTGCACAACACAGCAGATGCCTGCAGTAAAGGAGTGAAGTAAGTGAGAAAAGTAACACTAGCAGCTACACAGATGGCTTGTTCCGGAGTCGTCGAAGAGAATATCGCCAATGCCGAGAAGCTTGTCCGCCAAGCGGCAGCTAAGGGTGCCAATGTCATCCTTCTTCAGGAGTTGTTTGAAACACCATACTTCTGCCAAAAGGAAAAGCCTGCTTATTATGCGTTTGCTACGGAACTGGATCAGAACAAAGCCGTGCAGCATTTCAAACAAGTGGCAAAGGAGCTTGGCGTTGTACTTCCGATCAGCTTCTATGAGAAAAAGAACAATGCAAACTATAATACAGTAGCCATGATCGATGCGGATGGCTCTGTTCTTGGTATTTACCGGAAAACGCACATTCCTGATGGACCCGGCTATGAAGAAAAATATTATTTCTCCCCTGGCGACACTGGTTTCAAAGTGTGGGAAACAAAATACGGAAAGATAGGCGTAGGTATTTGCTGGGATCAGTGGTTCCCAGAAGCAGCACGCAGCATGGCTCTGCAAGGAGCAGAGATTTTGCTGTATCCAACAGCAATCGGCTCTGAGCCGGAGGATGCGAGCATTGATTCGAAGGATCACTGGCAAATGTGTATGCGCGGACATGCAGCAACCAATTTGATGCCAGTTTTGGCATCAAATCGAATCGGCGTAGAAACAGATGATGATTCTTCCATCACGTTCTATGGTTCTTCCTTCATTGCTGGACCGCAAGGCAATTTGCTTGCAGAGGCCGGACGTACAGAAGAGGAGATCCTGACAGCTACATTCGATTTGGATGAGCTGGCGATGCAGCGAGTGGAATGGGGATTATTCCGTGACCGCCGTCCATCGATGTACCGTAATATCTTGAGTTCCGACGGCTCAACAACTGTATAAACGGAAGCTGCCAGCATGAGCTGGCAGCTTTTTTAATGCCGTGGCGCCCAAATCATGATGGAGACACCGGCTATACATAATCCAGCTCCGATCCAGTCGTACATATCCGGTGTCTCCTTGTCGATGAACCAACCCCACAGAAGGGAGAGTACAATGAAGACGCCGCCATATGCTGCGTAAACACGGCCGAATGTAGGGAAGGTTTGAAAAGTGGCGATGACTCCGTACATGACCAAGGCAATACCGCCAAGAAAGCCAAGATAACCAGGGCGACCATCACGCAGCCACATCCAAATCAAGTATCCGCCGCCAATTTCAGCTATCCCTGCTAGCAAAAAAATGAACATTGATAATAGCATGCTTTACTCTCCTAATATGTGATAAATATATGATAGCGCAAGATATAGAAAAAACGACCCGGTCCGGGTCGTTTTTTCAGTCCTTCAGTAAATCATTTTCATCGAGGAAGTCCTTGGCTACACGTTCTACGCTCTTTTGCTCAATATCTACCTGGTAGTTCAATTCACGCAGTGTATCTTCAGTCAGGGCATTTTGGAGCGGTTCCAGTAATTCTGTCAGCTCTGGGTATTCATCTAACGTTTCCTGATTGATAGTGGCTGCATAATTGTAGGAAGGAAAGAACTTTTGATCATCCTCCAATATTTTCAGATCCATCGAGTTAATTTGGGGATCAGTTACAAAAGCTTGGGTAACATCGATTTCATCATTTCCCAATGCAGTATAATAAAGACCGATTTCCATTTCACGGATGTTGGAATCCGGAACGTCAAATCCGTAATATTCTTCCAATCCCGGCATTCCATCTCTCCGATTCCTGAATTCCGTTTCCATCCCGAATCGAAGGTTGTCTGGATTTTCTTTCTCATAAGCTGCCAAATCACTGAGCGTTTCAATACCTAATTCATCGGCTTTGTCACGTTCCATCACCAATGCGTACGTATTATTAGCATCGGTCAAATTTGTCCAGGCAATGCCGTTTTCTTTATCCAATTCCTGAACTTTTTGCATCGCCTCGTCCTTATCCGCAATCGGCTCTTGATCCAAATAGGTTACAAGTGCTGTACCAACATATTCCCAAGACATATCTACTTGACGGGTTTCGATTGCTTGACGCATGGCAGAGGAGCCGAGATTTTGAATTTCTTCGACATTATAACCGTTATCCTCCAATATGAAGGCTGTCATTTTAGCTATTACGAGCTGCTCAGTGAAGGTTTTTGCTCCGACGGTAATGGTTTTTCCGCCCGGCCCGCACGAACTTAGCACGACGAGTAAGGCCATTAATAAGGCAACTAAGGTCAATCGTTTTTTCATGAATTCAGGTATCCTTTCCTTACGAATTTTGTGCTTTTCTAGCAAGTCGGAGTCCCTTTGGCACTAAGGCGAATTGCAGCCACTTGAACAGATAGTCGATCACGATAGCAAGCAGTGTGACAGGAACGGCTCCAGACATTAAGAAAGCATTATCAAAGAGACGGATACCAGTGAAAATCCATACACCCAGTCCGCCGGCGCCGATTAGATAAGCAAGTGCAGCGGTTCCGATATTGATGACCAATGCTGTCCGCACACCCGCGATAATCGAGGTGAGTGCATTCGGCAATTCGATTTTCCAAAGGATTTGCGCATTTGTGAGCCCCATTCCTTTGGCTGCATCAATCATATTGTCATCGACGGAATCCAGGCCAGCAATCGTATTTTGCAAGATAGGCAGAAGGGAGTAGACGAATAAGGCAACAACTGCTGCGCTGATTCCAATACCTAGGAAGCCCATGGCAAGTGCAAGCACAGCTAAGCTCGGAATCGTCTGCCCAAGATTCGCGATACCTACGATCAGCCATTCGGATTTACGGAACTTAGGCCGCGTAACGAAGATGCCTAGTGGTACTGCAAGCAGCACAGCAGCAGCTCCTGAAAGGAGTACAATCGTGATATGCTCACCGAGCAAGCGTAAGAAGGTATCGGGCTGTTCCCAGATTTTGCTGAACATATTGTTGGCGAATGCCCAAACAAAGAAGGCAACGAGTAATGCCCAGAAGATAAGCTTGATAATCAAGGCGATGGTTTTGTTTGTCCGTTCCATGATTACAGCCCCCCTCAGACGCTCTCCTTGATCTCACGGTGCAGGAACTGCTCGATCAAGTCCAACGTAATACTTCCTTTACGTGTGCCATTGTCATTCTCTACAATCAGCTGATCCGCTTCCTGGTTCAAGATCTTCGAAATAGCGACTCGTAAAGAAAGGTTCTCGTTGATATTCTGAGAATCCGGCGATTCCATGACAGGCTTCAATGTCAGTGCATTGGCAAGGTCTTTCACTGTATAAAGACTCATGCTCTTCAGCACACGATCCTGACCAACGAATTCAGCAACGAAGCTATTAGCAGGTTTGTTCAGCATTCTGGCAGGCTCTGCATATTGCATCATTTTTCCACCCTTAAGAAGGGCAATCTTATCTGCCATTTTGACAGCTTCATCAATATCATGGCTGACAAAAAGAATGGTTTTCTTTAGTTCCTTCTGGATTTGCAGGAATTCCTCCTGGAGATGAGTACGAATGATTGGATCCAGTGCACCGAATGGTTCATCCATCAGCATGACCGGAGGATCTGCTGCTAAAGCACGGGCCACGCCGACACGCTGCTGCTGACCTCCTGAAAGCTCATGCGGATAGCGTTTCCGGTATTCATCAGGTTTTAAGCCCACAAGTTCCATCAGCATATTAAAGCGATCGCGCATTTTTTTTCTGTCCCAGCCGAGCAGATTAGGAACAATCATTGCATTGTCTTCGATGTTCATATTGGGGAATAGCCCATTGGATTGAATGACATAACCAATATTACGGCGCATTTCTATTTTGTTGGAATGGCGCACACTCTTGCCGTTGAGCATGATGTCGCCGTCTGTGATGCTTTCAAGCTGGTTTACCATACGAAGCAAAGTCGTCTTTCCGCAGCCAGAGGGACCTAGCATGATGACCAGTTCACCATCTTCGACTGTAAAGTTCATATTTTCAATTGCTTTAACATTACCGTTGTATACCTTTGTTACATCGTTGAAATGGATCATAATGTCACCCTTATTATTTTTTAACACCTTTAGGCGTAAATAGATTTTCGATTAAGCGCAAGAACAAGTCAGCAATCAGTGCTAAAACAGCAACTGCAATTGCTCCTGCCAAAATCATTGTATTGTTGGTGCGAAGGATTCCTTGATAGATGATACCGCCAAGACCTCCAGCACCAATTAACGTAGCAATGGCACCCACACCAATATTTAAGACGGTAGCAGTACGGATACCGGCCATGATTAATGGCATGGCGTTCGGAAGCTCCACTTTATAGAGACGCTGAAATGTAGTCAGACCAATTCCATTCGCCGCATCACGTAAGTCGGGATCGACATTGCTGATGGCCGTGTACGTATTTCGGATGATCGGCAGCTGTGAATAAAGTACAAGTGCGATGACAGCCGGTAACGTACCGATTCCTTCGTTGATGAGTGAAAGAATTGGAATCATGATTCCAAATAAAGCGAGGCTAGGGATAGTCATCATGATAGATGCAATTTGAAGAATAGTGGAGGCTGCGTATTTATTGACGGAGCAATAAATACCTAATGGGACACCGATAACGATTGCAATAATAATTGCTATACCGACAAGTTTGATATGGTCCCATGTATATCCAAGTATGAATGTAAAATTAGTAGTGAAATATTCGATTAAATCTGTAATGGGAGGGCACCTCCTGAAATTGTCATGCAAAAGCGCTTGTTAGACTTTTGCTACCTATTGTTATACCCAGATAAACCAACATCCTAACATGAAAATATAACCATTACAAAGACAGGATTAACTTATAACACTAAGTATAGTGGAGTAAACTGGAGGATATATGACTTGAGGGTGGCTGAGCTTAGTATATCAAGGGATTTCCTTCTCGACAGGAAGCACAAGTTTTGGCTAAACAGAGGTAAAATAACTGAAAATTAAATTATATTACTAAAAATATATTTACTTCTTCCTAAAAATGATGGTAGTATATCTAAATACTAATATGTACTCATTTAATATGTACTAGAGTGTAAGGAGTCACGCCCTTACAAAAAAAGAGAGATGGAAAGCCGAATAGTCTGAATTTAAAGTCTATTTAGTGGAGAGGGAGCGAGAAGAATGAAGGAATACTTTATCGAACGAATGTACAAAGCATCACAAGGAATGGCAAATGCAGTCCTCGTGACCCTCGGTATTGGTTTATTGATGGAAACATTTGGTGAATTTTTGAACTGGCCGACATTAATTGCTGTCGGTACTGTAGCAAAAGCGTTGTTAGCACCAGCTCTAGGGGCTGGAATCGCTGTTCAGCTTGGTGGTAATACGTTGGTTGTCTTCAGTGCTATGATCAGTGCAACAATCGGTGGAGCTGCTATGACTGTCGGTGATGATGGGTTGCTGACATCAATGGTTTCCGGTCAGCCTATCAGTGCCGTGCTTGCTGCCGTCGTAGCAACATTCGTAGGAAAGCGGGTAGCAGGGAAGACACCGCTTGATATGATGGCTATCCCATTTGCAGCAGTATTCGTAGGGGGTATCGCTGGAGCGGGGCTTGCTGCGGTTACCACGCCGCTGCTAACATGGATGAGCGGACAGATTGCCAACTCCGTTACTGGATCACCGCTGCTTGCATCCATTGTTATTTCGTTAGTTTGGAGTATTCTGTTGATGACACCAGCATCCTCAGCGGCATTGGCGATTGCGCTGCAGTTGGATCCGGTATCCAGTGCGGCAGCTTTGATCGGATGTACGGCGCAGTTTGTCGGTTTCACATTCATGAGTATCCGTCAGAACGATTTAGGTGGTTTCCTGGCACAGTTTGTCATTACACCGAAAGTACAATTCCCTAACTTAATAAAAAATCCAGCACTTGTCATCCCGCCATTTGTAGCGGCTGTTGTTTGTGCACCGATTGCAACCGTGCTGCTAGGGTTTACAACTTCTTATGAGCTGGCAGGATTGGGCTTGAACTCATTCATTGCCCCGCTTAATATCCTTGCAAGCCAAGGCTGGGAAGCTTTCTTGATCTATTTAGTAACAGGCGTCATCTTGCCGCTGATCATTTCCCTTGGTCTTTATCATGTGATCAAATCGATCGGATGGGCGAAGGTCGGCGACCTGCGTATGGAAATCCAATAATAAAAAGCCGCAGCTGTTAAGCTGCGGTTTTTTCATGCAGCGATGATTTTATTGATATACTAAAAGGAGACACAAATTTAGAAAGAAGGCTATCCTTCATGGATCAACTGAATCGTGTACTTGCCAGATACATGCCTTTTCTCACCCCTGCGAGTGTGCTGGCGGGGTTTATCTTTGCAAGTTTCCTGCATCATGGAGAGGCATTGGTCCCTTGGATATTTGCATGTATGACATTCGCTGGAAGCTTATCAGCTAATTTTAACAGCCTGCTGCATGCTGTTAAAAAACCTGGACCAATGCTGCTTGCTTTTGCAGTGCTCCATTTCATTATGCCTTTGATCGCGTTTGGCTTTGGACATCTGCTCTTTCCTGGAGATATAAATACGATAACGGGTCTAGTGCTGCTGACAGCAATTCCGACTGGTATTACAGCATTTGTCTGGGTTGCTATGCAGAATGGGGATATTGGACTTACCTTATCAACCATTCTCTTAGGCACATTGCTTTCTCCATTGCTTGTACCTTTGATTCTGCATCTCCTGGTAGGAGGCGATGTCCAGCTGGACATACTCCCGATGATGGAGGGTTTGTTATGGATGATTGTCATACCTTCGGTAGCGGGTATGTTAGTTAATCAATTTTGCAGCAAAAGCGTCACAAGCGCATTAAGTAAGAACCTGTCGCCATTCTCGAAAATAGGCCTCATAGCTGTCGTTTCCATTAACGCATCAGTGGTCGCCCCTCACTTAACTGGCATCGATATGACAGTGATTGGGATTGTACTTCTTGTATTCTGTTTATCGTTTACCGGTTATCTGATAAGCTGGCTTCTTGGTAAGCTACTCCATTACGATAGAACGGAGATTGTAAGTGTTACCTTTCTTGGGGGGATGCGGAATATCAGTGCAGGGGTAGTCCTTGCTGTGAGTTTCTTTCCAGCACCTGTCGCCATCCCCGTTGTAATTGGGATGCTGTTCCAGCAGGTATTGGCAGCGGTATTCTCCAGTTTGCTGAGAAAATATCAACCGCAGCAAGCAGCTGCTTAATAAAAGAAGACCTTTCAGGAGGTCTTCTTTTTTATGCAGAATACTTCATCCATGTTTAATTTCTTCTCATTATGGCAATGGCTCTACATGACACAGAAAGGATGATTGTATATGTGGGAAGCCATTTTGTGGGGAGCCATCGCTGGATCTGCCAGTTTAATCGGTGCAGCCGTACTTATGCTTGTTCCCGTTAAAAAGCGGATTATCGGGTTCATCATGGCCTTAGGTACAGGAGCCCTGATCGGTTCTACCTCCTACGAGCTATTGGAGGAGGCATATGAAATCAGCGGCGGCTTGCAGGAAGAAGCTATTGGATTCCTTGGAGGAGCAGTTATCTTTACTATATTAGATATCGTTATATCACGCAGCGGCGGGAAGAATCGCAAAAGCAGCCGTTTGCACGAGACCCATAATAAAGATGAAAAAGGTTCAGGACTCGCCATATTCGCAGGTACAGTAATGGATGCGATTCCGGAATCAGCCATGATCGGCTTGAGTTTGGCAAGTGGGGGCGGCGCAAGTACTGCGTTAATCGTTTCCATTTTCATCAGTAACTTCCCAGAAGGGCTTTCCAGTACGTCTGGGATGCAAAGCAGCGGTTATAGCCGGAAGCGCATCATGATCATGTGGATAGCCGTGATCGTCATTTCCGCTTTAAGTGCTTTAATCGGAGCAGTCCTGCTGCAGGATACAAGCGCTAGTACAAGGGCAATCCTTAATTCATTTGCAGGGGGAGCAATCATCGCCATGGTAGCATCCACTATGGCACCTGAGGCATATGAAGAAGGAGGTCCGGCTGTTGGGATTGTAACAGCTGTGGGTATGTTCATTGCCTTTTCATTGGCACATGTTTAAGCACAGCTTATGCAGGGGATATACAAACAAAAGAATGGAGGCGTTTCAACATGAAAAACCTTATTCGAAAAGCGATCAAGTATGGACCTGTCGTCTATCCTATCGTTAAGAAAATGATGAATAAACGCAAAGCGAAGCGTTCTGGAAGAGCTTCGTATTAAAAAAACGTGAGAGCATAATG
>NZ_JAWVPF010000016.1:0-15663 GCF_046592595.1 Terribacillus saccharophilus
GACTGCCTTGCGACAGTAACTATATACTATCACCATGTTTCGAGGCTGTCAATACTAGTTACAAAGAAAAATAGAATATCTGCTAGGAAGTCGTCGAAACGTCCTCCCAGCAGAGCTTTTCTACTTACTTGAAGACGAGTTCGCCTTTCCATTCCAGCATTCCGCCATCCATATTGATCACGTCATAGCCTTGGTTCTCCATAAACGCAGCAGCATTCATGCTTCGGTGGCCGCCGCGGCAGACAAGTACATATGTTTCATCCGTCGGCAATTCAGAAAGCTGCTCAGGTATCTGCTGCAGCGGAATATGAATTGCGCCAGGAATCATGCCTTGCTCTACTTCTTCATCTTCCCTTACATCAATTATTTTATAAGAAGAAGTGCCGCTTTCAATTATTTCATCCAATTCTTCCGGTTGTATATTGCGCATTTTTTTATTCTCCTCTACTTAAAATAGAATCCCTTCCATAACAGAAGGGACTCGTTTATTAGTTTGCTACTATATTGACTAGCTTACCTGGAACGACAATCACTTTACGGACAGTCTTTCCTTCCAGCCAGCTTTTCATTTGTTCATCGTCCAATGCGATTTTCTCAAGCTCTTCTTTGGAAGCATCATGAGGCACCATGACTTTTGCACGTACTTTGCCCATTGCTTGTAATACAATTTCTATTTCTTGTTCTACAAGCTTCGACTCATCATGAACCGGCCACGCAGCATACGTAATTGTTTCATCATGACCAAGTTTACTCCACAGCTCTTCCGCGATATGCGGTGCCACTGGGGAAAGTAATTTCATGAATCCTTCTGCAAATTCACGAGGAATGACAGGCGCTTTGTAACAATCATTGATGAACACCATCAATTGAGAAATACCTGTATTGAATCTCAAAGCTTCAAAGTCCTCTGTCACTTTTTTCACAGTTTCATGATACGTTTTTTGCAGGTCTTCCGATTCTGTATCCTGTACCTTCTCTGAAAGCTCTCCCGCTTCCGTGATGAACAATCGCCATACACGATCAAGGAATCGACGGGAACCATCCAATCCATTTTCGGACCATGCGATGGAAGCATCCAATGGTCCCATAAACATTTCGTATAGACGAAGTGTATCTGCGCCATGAGAATCGATTACATCATCAGGGTTGACCACATTCCCTTTGGATTTACTCATCTTTTCATTATTTTCCCCAAGGATCATTCCTTGGTTATATAGCTTTTGGAAAGGCTCTTTAGTCGGTACAGCACCGATATCAAACAAGAACTTGTGCCAGAAGCGCGCATACAGCAAGTGCAGTACAGCATGCTCTGCTCCCCCGATATATACGTCAACCGGCAGCCATTTTTTCAACGTTTCAAAATCAGCCAGTTTTTCCGGGTTCTTCGGATCGATATAACGAAGGAAGTACCAGCAGCTTCCTGCCCACTGCGGCATAGTATGTGTTTCACGTTTTCCTTTTTTGCCTGTTTCAGGATCAGTAACATTCACCCAATCCGTGATATTAGCAAGTGGGGATTCACCTGTACCGGATGATTTGATTTCATCGGTTTTCGGCAATACAAGCGGAAGCTCTTCCTCCGGCACACTTGTCATAGTACCATCTTCCCAATGGATGACAGGAATCGGCTCACCCCAGTAGCGCTGACGGCTGAAAATCCAGTCACGCAGACGATAGCTGACTTTTTTCGAACCTTGCTTGTTCTCTTCCAGCCAAGCGATCGCTGCAGAAATTGCTTCTTGTTTATCCATACCATCAAGGAACCCGGAATTGATATGCGCTCCCTCACCAGTATGAGCTTCTTTTTCAATATCAGCACCCTCGATGACTGCTTTGATCGGCAAATCGAATGTTTTTGCAAATTCATAGTCGCGTTCATCATGTGCAGGTACAGCCATGATAGCTCCCGAACCATAGCTCATAAGTACATAATCCGCTATCCAAATCGGCATTTTTTCACCATTTACCGGATTGATAGCATATGCTCCAGTAAAAACACCAGTCTTCTCTTTTGCAAGATCTGTACGTTCCAAATCACTTTTCGCTGCCACTTCTTGTTTGTAGCTATCAACAGCTGTCTGCTGCGCTTCAGATGTAATCTTATCGACTAACGGGTGCTCAGGAGAAAGTACCGCGAATGTAGCACCAAATAAAGTATCCGGACGGGTTGTAAACACATCAAAGCTTTCTTCCGTGCCTTCTATACGGAATGTTACTTCCGCACCTTCCGAGCGTCCGATCCAGTTTCGCTGCATTTCTTTCAAGCTATCCGGCCAATCAAGTTCATCCAAGTCTTCAAGCAGACGATCAGCATAAGCAGTAATTCGAAGCACCCATTGCTTCATCGGCTTGCGGATGACAGGATGTCCGCCGCGTTCGCTCTTTCCGTCGATAACTTCTTCATTGGAAAGTACAGTACCAAGAGCAGGACACCAGTTCACTGCTACTTCATCCACATATGCAAGGCCCTTTTTATACAACTGAAGGAAAATCCATTGTGTCCATTTATAGTATTCCGGATCTGTTGTATTAACTTCACGATCCCAATCATAAGAGAAACCAAGCTCCTTGATCTGTCTTGTGAAGGTCGCAATATTCTTTTTCGTGAATTCTTCCGGATCATTTCCTGTGTCCAGCGCATACTGCTCCGCAGGTAATCCGAAGGCATCCCACCCGATTGGATGCAGCACTTCGAAGCCTTGCATCCGTTTCATACGAGACAGAATATCTGTAGCTGTATAGCCTTCAGGGTGCCCTACATGCAGACCTGCACCTGATGGATAAGGGAACATATCCAAGGCATAAAACTTTTCTTTTTCAGAGGAAGTATCTGTTTTGAATGTTTTGTTTTCTTCCCAATAAGCTTGCCATTTCTTTTCAATTTCATGGTGATTGAATGACATATCGTGTGCCTCCTGTACTCTCTTCAACTTGAACAATCTGACCGTGAAGCAAAGAAAAAAGCCCCTCATCCCAATAATGGGACGAGAGACTTCTCCCGCGGTACCACCCAACTTTAGCGCTAATGCGCCCGCTCGACATTCCTTAACGCGGAAAACGGCAAAAAGTACTGGCAGTTCCCTTTTGCAATTACGAAGGCGAGTTCACAAGATGCCGGGACGGCTTGCACCAGATGCCGTCTCTCTTAAGCCAAGCAGAGCTTGCTACTACTCCTTCTCCTCATCGTTCACAGTATTGTTGTGTCCAGTGTACGTAACTGCGCTGCATTTGTCAAGATTCGGCAGCTTCCGTCCGAAACACCGAGACAGCATCATGCAATTCACGTGTTACGCGGTCAAGCTGGCCGACCGTCACCGCCAGCTGCTCATACGCCCCATATTGTTCATTGGTGGAATGGTGGACTACATCTGTTTTTGCGGTATTTTCCTGTAAAGTGCTGCTGATTTGCTCTACCCTGCCAAGAACCTCGGCACCCAATCGCTCCGATTGGACACTGCCGTCTTGGATTTGCTGCAGCCGATTGGAGATGGACTGAAATTTTTCTTCAATTTCCACAAATGAGCTTTCCATGCTCTCCATTGACGCTGCTTCTGCTTTGGCAACCTCATGACCGAATTGTACAGCTTCAGATAAACTCATTGTACCCTGCCGGATTGATCCTACGGTCTGATAGATAGCATCAGCAGAGGATTTGGATTCATCCGCAAGCTTTCGAATCTCATCCGCCACGACAGCAAAGCCTTTCCCCGCTTCACCCGCTCTTGCTGCCTCAATTGCGGCGTTTAGCGCTAGCAGATTGGTCTGTTCAGCAACAGACGATACCGATGCCACCATTTGTTCGATTTGCTGGGAATATTGAATGAAATCTCGCAACGATGCCTCCATCAAGTCCCTGCTCTCACCGTTCTTGACCGTAAGCTGCTGCTGGTTATGTACAGTTTCCCGGCCGCGTAAAGCTGCCTCAGAGGCAAGCTTGCCCAACGCAACAGTTTCCGTAGCGAACGTACTATTTGCACTTCCTTGCTTGTCCATCTGTTCAATAAGAGTCACCGTCTGCTGTAGATCTGTAGAAATACGCTGCGAACCCGACGTAATTTCCTCGACTGAAGCAGCAATTTCTTTATGGAGCCCCTGCAAGTTCTGATTGTCTTTGTCAATTTCAGCAGACACTCCGGCTACTTCATCACTGGCCTTCTCAATAGAGCCGATCAGATTCTTCAGCTGCTCCGTCATTTGCCCGAAAGCTTGATTCATCTCACTGATCTCCAGGCTGCCGGTTTTTTCTATCGGCTCTACAGTAAGATCACCGGCTGCAATTTGGTTCGTCCTGGATGCAAGTGCCAATAGAGGATCCGCAATCGATTTACTTGTTCTTCGTGAAGTATAGTTTGTAATGAGGATGAGCAGCAGCACCCCAATAACAGATATCACTATTACAAATGTGATTTGATTCTGCAGGGCAAGCTGTTCATCCTCATAAGCCGCTGTACTGTATGCATTCGCCATGTAAATATCATTCAGCAGCCCCTGCACACGGCTTGATAACCGCAATGCATCCATCTCATTCACATTGGTCAGGAGACTTGTTACTTCTCCTTGCCAATCATCATATTTTGCCTTTCCTGCTTCTAGATATGCCGCTGACTGCCCCTCCGAAGATTGCAAAAGCTGTTTGAAGGTTGAGTTGCTTTGTTCCATATAAGACCGCAAATCCGCCGCTGACGCATCCGTACGGATTGTAGTCGTATTTCGCAGTACTTGTCCGGCATTGTTCAGTTGACTGTCCAGCTGCTGAAGCTGAAGAAGATGCTGCACCTGCTCGTAACTTGACGCATTGATCCTTATCATACTGAAGATAATAAAAGCAATGAGCGCCAATGCTAATGCACTCGTCCCTGCCGCTTGCAGGAATAGTTTCCGTGTCAGTTTCATTTAGCTCACTCCGATTCTAACAGCTTCTGTGTCGCTGTATGGACTTTCCCTTCGACAGTGTCGGTGATACTGACAACAGCGATAGGACTCAAACCGACAGCCTGTTCCTTCAAGCCGATTATATTATCTTCGGGCAGTTCATCACCTTTTGAGGCACGCTCCAAAAAATCGAATATAATATGATCGATTTGCAGCTGGGCAGACGTGACAACATTATCTGGAGCCAGATAGCTCTTGTCACCTCCAGCACCGATTGCATAGACATTCGCGAGTGTCGCTTGCTGCAACATTGCATTTCCAGCCTCGCCAGGCTCAGCGAAAAGAATGTCTGCTTCCTCAGCTATCATCTCCTTCGCCGCTTTGCTGCCCGCTGCTTTATCATCTGGTGAAGTCTCCCGAACAAGCAATTCGGTATCCTTCGAGGTATCTGCTATGCCTCGCTTATACCCTTCAAGGTAAGCGCTGGATGATTCGCCAATGAAGCCTGCTTTACCAGACTGCGTCACGGTGGCAGCCGCTACACCCGCCAGATAACCTGCCTGCTCCGTATCAAATACGTAGCCGAATAGATTATCACCCTTTAGATCAGTCTCAAAAGCTATGTATGTAATATCAGGATTAGTCTTTGCCTGACTGGATACAGCATCCTTTGCTTCAGCTTCTAACGTGATAATCGTATCCATTCCTTCATCCGCCAGTTCCTGCAATGCCTTCTCATAGGTTAATTCTGACGTTATTTCTTTGTATGAATAAATAATATCAATTCGGTCTCTCGCTTTCGTCAGTCCTTCGATTGCCAAGTCATTCCATTCCTGATCCCCAAGCCCTGCTTCTGTCAAAACGATTCCAATACGTTTTTCTTCATCAAGTTTGGCTGCAGCCGGATTGGCGGCACACCCAGACAAATAACATAGAATCAACGCACAAATAGGTATTAGGATGCGCTTATACATGTCTATATACTCCCTTCACTTTCTTCACTCTACTACTATGGTCCTTATATCGACAGGTTTCTACATATAATTGGTAAATTAATTGTAAATTTTCCTTTACATTAGAGAGGTTTGATTTGCTAAATAAGCACAGGTAGCGTAAAAATAAGAGAGAACAATTTGTCAGAGAGAGGATTCAAGAAATGCTAAAACATGTTATCGCATATGCACACGAACTGATGGAGCAAGTGATTCAGCCTGGAGATACAGTCATTGATGCAACATGCGGCAATGGGAATGATACACTCGTACTCAGCCGTTTCGTCGGGGAAGAAGGAAAGGTGCTGGCATTCGATATACAGGAGCAAGCCATCGAAATGACGAGTAAGCACCTTAGCCTGCATGATGTGACAAATACGACTTTGATTTTGGACAGCCATCAGCGTGTCGATCATTATATAACACCAGAAGATGAAGGAAAGCTTGCTGGAGCCATTTTTAATTTAGGCTATTTGCCCGGCAGCAATAAAGCTATTACCACTAATGCAGAAAGCACAATTACTGCTATAGAGAAAATTCGCCACGCATTGAAACCCGGCGGCAGGATCGTTTTGGTTGTGTATCATGGTCATCCGGAAGGCGCCATCGAAAAAGAAGGTCTGCTTGCCCACGTAAAGGACTATGATCAAAAACATTACGCTGTCTTGCAGTATCGTTTCCTAAACCAAAAGAACACCCCTCCATTCATCATTGCTATCGAGAAGAAAAAATGAAAGAAGCGCGTACCCCTAATCGATAGGGTACGCGCTTCTTTTATATAGGATTTTCAGCTTTATACATTACGCAAGTCTGCTTTTTAAGAACTGATACGCCATCTGATCAGCTTCCTCTCCCATCGTTGGGCCGTGATTAGCCTGGGAAGAAGATAGATACATAGCCTCCGCATCAGATGACACCAGGGCTCTATAAAGACTCTCGCTTTGCTCAATCGGTACCAGAGGGTCTTTACCGCCATGTAAAATCATCATCGGCGGACTATCGGCGCTTGCGTATGTAATCGGACTGCATTTTTTGGCTAATTCTATATACTTCCAATCCCGTTTACTCGTATCGCCGCTTTCCAGCAATCTATTCAAATCCAACAACGATTTTCCCGGCTCAGTATATCCAAGAATTTGGGTTACAACAGTATCCATGGACTTGCCTGCATGATCAACTTCCGTTCCGGAAAGATTCTTTCCTGCTGCATTGGCATCATTTTTGATTAGTTCTACTAAGTCGGATGGCGCATAAAAAATTGCCGCTGCCCTTACCGCACTCGTATATTCTTGGTTACCCCCGACATCCCCTTCCATTTCTTTGCAATTTGCGCTCATTGCGACCATCGCTGCTAGATGTCCACCAGCGGAGTTCCCCAGAACGCCAATTCGTTCAGGATCAATATTGTATCTCTTTGCATTTGCTTTCAAAAAACGCACCACTCCCTTGCAGTCATGAATGCACGCCGGGAAAACAGACTGACTAGCCAAGCGATAGGATGGAGATACAATTGTGTATCCTTGTTCTACCAATCTTATAAGTTCCCTGCAATATACTGCTTTTTGGGTAACCTGCTTGTATTCTCCATACATCCATCCACCACCGAAATAGTAAATGATGCAGGGACCTGGAGTTTTCTGATTAAGATCTTGATAGATATCCATTTTCAGTGTGTATGGCTCTCCATTATCAAGCGTGACCTCCGCAAAGGGGACATCTTCGTAGCGCGGCGGACGACCTGGAGGACATAAAGGTTTTACAGTAGAAAGTTGTTGTCCCAAACACATTTCCTCCCTATAGTTATTTCCATTTTAGATAGGCCGCCTAGCCGATAAAAAAGTTTCATCTGATTTGAAATCAAGGTCTTTATCAGCTTAGGACAAGGTATCTCTTTTCTGGAATTAGCTTACTCCTAGTTTTTTCCGCTCATTCCATTCATCAGTTCCTGCAATCACATAATCAACTTACAGGGAACATAATCAACTTACAGGGAACATAATCATCGCACCAACACTTAACGCGAAGATACGAATCACATACATAGGGACGGAGAACAACCAAAACTGCGGCAGCTTATACTTACCCATACCTAAGATCATAGCAGGCATACCATCGACTGGCATGTAGCCGCCGTTCCATGCAGATATTACGACTGCAACTGCAGCTGCAGTTGGATCAAGACCCAAACTTAGGCTGGTTGCAATAGCGATTGGCGCAAAGATATATACAGAACCCATATTCGAACCAGTGAAAGTAGCACATGTACTAGTCAAAAGGGCGAAGATGAAAATCAGCATGAATGGACTGATGTTACTCCCTAATGAATTAGCTACATAGTCTCCTACCATAGCCGTGAATCCAGTCTCAGCCAATGTATTGGCAACACCGATAACACCAGCCATTAATAGGATGACAGGCGCTCCCATATTATCTCGAACTTCCTTGAAGTCAAGTACATTGATTATCAATAAGAATGCACCAGCAAGGCCAGGAATTACATATGCCGCTTCGCCAAACACATTCATAAGCATCATGCCTATTACACTTAAGACAAATGCCGCTATCGTAGCGTATTCTTTCCATGGAGGCATGGTATTGATCTCAGAAGCTACTGCCACCTCATCGAATCCAGAATCTTCCGAAATCGGATGATCCGGCAGAAGACGATACGCAACCAAAGCCCATATCAAAAAACCAAGGGTCAAGATGAAATTCACTACTGCAAACTTAGACATAGAAAGCCCGCCGGTAAATCCAGCTGTTTCTAGTACACTGACAGTCACACCATAAAAGAGCGCCACATTAAAAGGAATCAAAGGATGGTTAGTTGCAAACCCCAAAGGCATCATTAATTTGGATGTAGGCATTTTTTTATTGTAAGGGATAGTAGATATCAAAGATAAAATAAGCACATAGTATCCAGTGGAACCTGGTCCTGCTAAGCTGGCACCAAACATAACTACTACAATTAAAAGAGCATAACTTTTGTATCCTCCCTTATTCACCAAAGCAAGCATGGAACTTTGAACCTTACCAATTATGCTCGTCTTCATCAGTCCCGCCATGACAACCATAAAGCCGGCGACCATGATAACGCTAGAGTTAACAAAGCCGGCGAAAGCCTCGGGAACTGTAGCCAGACCTGTCACTACAAGCAAAAGGGAAGCTATGAGCGGCGGTGCGCCGAAGGCAAATTTATCTGACATGATCATCACAATCATCAGCACCAAAATACCAAGTGCAAGATACATATCCATTGTCATTTTTGTTACTCCTCTCTTAAGTGACGGCACTTTGCCATCATCCTGAAGACTTCCTAAAGTCTTTTATGGGTTGTACATCATACTCCCTCATAATCCCAATCCTCGGTGAAGCGGTTACATTATATAGCGCTTCAATAAAGGATTTCTATGTAAGAGCATGTTAAACCGATCAATTGAGCAGTACACCTTGAATAAGCAATGTTGTCTAATCTGTACGCAACAGCGATGAATGAAAGTGTGCTGCGGCTGCTATGCAAACGCAGCACACCGACGCTGAAGTATTGGAGCCAGCTGCGATACGTAGCTATTCGCCTCATATACTCTACTCATTTATCGATAAGATTCACCAACGTACAGTTTACTGATGCTGTGATAAGTCCTTCTGCTTAGCTGATTTCTCCGGAAGTAGGGTTATAGACTCCTTCGTATTCGCGCTTTGCACCATAAATGTCCTTAACTGAAAAACTGTTATATTTTACACACATTCTGTTCTTGTACGCGTAGACTAGGTGTAGATACCCTTGCGGATCTTGATAAATAGTTGGATATTCGAACTGTGAATTGTTCGTTTTATTCTCCACTCCGATATAACCTTCAGCGTGTTCAATGATTCGACCAATCGGCCAAGTTTTACCTGCATCTTCAGACACGGAAACTACGACAGGATTTCTTAATCCAGGCCAAGCTATCTTACCTTTTTCGGGGTTTTTAGCTGAATTTGCGTTATATGCAATTGCAATTGCACCGTTGTGCAATTTGATCGCGCTTACACTTGAATTGTTATTTGGTAGGGCTGTTGGTTCAGGGACTGTCCAAGAATCTCCATAATCGGCCGACTCACTTCTATAGATATAATCTGCGAATCTGCTTCTCATGAATGCCACTAGATGACCATTCTCCAATTCTATGACGTTGGCATGTACTCGTCCGTTACTATCAGGCATACGCACTTCTTTCCAAGTCAGTCCTTCATCGTCCGAAACATGCATAACTGTGGGATCATTCGTAAGGCCAAATTCGGAATCCTCACATACCCATGTGCTGAAAATCCATCTGCCATTACTTAAAACTTGAATAGCTTGTCGCGCAAAAGTACCTTGCTGGCTGAACAACACTTCTGGCTCAGACCAACTTTCGCCATTGTCACTTGTTTTTTGATACTTGATAATGGAAGTGAATTGCATATTATCTTTATCTGGCTGTCTGCCCTCCTGGGAAGTGTAGATCAACCAAACTGAATTATCCGGTGCATGAAAGAATGATGGGTTTTGCTCACTGCGCGTATCGTCCTGTGAGATGATTTTCGGTTCGTTCCATTCTTGGGATACATGATCGAATTTAGATAATACAATGGAAATATCCGGGCTGCCTTCAAATGACCCAGCAAACCATGCACATAGCAAATCACCATTTTCCAACTTTGTAACAGTCGGTGCATGCGCAGTTGAAAATGGTCCGGATGGAATCAAAGAAAAATCAATATTTGTGTATGCATCATGATATAATTTACCGTTTGGAATTGACTCGTTAACTACTATTTTATTACTCATATTATTCACCTTATCTTTCTATTTAAATTTCAATTTTAATGACTGCTTTTTTATAAATCGTCGCTCTATCTATATGCTTTAGAGCTTTGTGTCCATCATGAGGCAGACAAATGTAGGCCATGCCTTTACTTATTTGCATAGTCGTTTTTGGATTGCCGTTTAATCGAACGACATCTTTTTCTGCATTGTATGTAACATCTACTGCTAATTGATCAATGGGCGCCCATGCTACATATTCGGATCCATCCAATACAATTTGAATATCGATATATTTCTTATGAGCTTCAAATGTTCCTTCATCTATGTAAGTAGTGGTTCCTTCCTGAAAGAACAAATAACCTCCATCAAAATCAAATCGTTTATTATAATCTATCTCTGCTTCATTGAATTTCTTTAAGCCATTGTCGATCTTTGGATTCAATGCTGTATATTCAGCCAAATTCTCTATCGTATCGAAAATCACACAATTCACTCGTTTCCACAACGTTATGAGCTAACTTTTCCCGTGAGTAAGGGGTTACATTTTTCCATTTGAAAACACTGAGTAAGATTCCAGGTTCGGTACTCATGGTCTGAGCTTATTGCCCCTAAAATCCAAAAATGACTACTCCATTCTTATTTCAAAACTTCCTTTGGAGACAAATCAGCAGCGGATTGAATAGCTGCCAGCATACTTCTTTCATCTGCAATATTTTTCCCGGCAATATCAAAAGCAGTACCATGGTCCACAGAGGTACGAATAACACCGCCGTTTAAACCAACTGTTATATTGACCCCCTCTTCCAATCCTAATACCTTTATCGGAACATGGCCTTGATCATGATAACAGGCAACGATCAGATCAAAATCACCACGAACTGCCCGGAAAAACACAGTGTCGGCAGGATGTGGACCGCTTACATTTATTCCTTCAGCATGTGCTTTCTCTATTCCAGGAACTAGTTTTTCTTCCTCTTCCCCTTCTCCAAACAACCCATTTTCACCAGCGTGTGGATTGATTCCGCAAACCGCGATGCTAGGATTTGTATATCCTGCACGTGTCAACGTTTCGTGAGCAAGCTTCACTACCTTATACGTCCGTTCTGGCGTGATAGACTCAACTGCTTTAATCAGGCCTATATGTGTGGTTAAATGGATGACTTTTAGTTTTGGCGAAGATAACATCATGGAATAATCAACCGTATCCGTTAACTCTGCAAGGATTTCTGTATGTCCTGGATATAGATGTCCTCCTTTATGAAGGGCTTCTTTATTTAGTGGCGCGGTACAGATAGATTGAATCTCCTTATTCTTAGCCAGTTCAACTGCCTTTTTCAAATATTGGAAGGCAGCATCTCCTGCTTTTGGCGATAAATCTCCAAGAGGCAAGTCAGCTGGCAGTAAGTCCAAATCGATACAATCGATTCTTCCATATTCAAATGTACTATCTGTAACAGATGCAACAGCCTCAACGGTTAATGAAGATTGTGTGACGCGGATGGCTCTTTCTATCATTTTCGCATCACCGATCACAACCGGTCTGCATATATCGTAAACAGCTGTATGGCTCAAGGCTTTCACAATAATCTCAGGGCCCACACCTGCGGCATCACCCATGGTGATTCCTATGATCGGCTTCATCTAATCCCTCCAACGAACATCATAATCAAGCTTTCAACATGACATTCTCTGTGCGTTGAAAGCCATAGTAATCATTAAACTAATAATTTGCGATAAATCGCTTCCATATCTTCTACACTTAATTCTTTTGGATTGTTATCCAACAAACGTGTGACTTTAGAAGCTGAAATAGCTAATTCCGGGATATCTTCTTCTGTTACGCCATATTCTTTTAGGTTTTGTGGGATTTCCAAAGTATTCGTCCATTCTACGATACGATCTACTACTTTTTGAGCTACTTCTTCCTTTGAATATCCTTTCGTATCAATGCCCATCGGTTCAGCTGCAAGATACAAACGATCTGTAATGCTATCCATATTAAATTCCATGACATGAGGTAAAAGCATTGAATTTGCTACACCGTGAGGAATCTTGAATTTTCCGCCTAATGGATAAGCCATTGCATGTACAGCAGCTGTACCAGCAGCCGTCAGGGCCATTCCGCCATACATAGAACCTATGAGCATCTTCTCTCTTGCTTCAACAGATTGTCCATTTTGATATGCTTCTACAATACTAGCTGAGATTAAACGAATGGATTCTAATGCAACCATGTCACTGATTAAGTTTGCTTTGTTTGAGATAAATGATTCCAATGAATGGGTAAACGCATCCATTCCTGTCGCAGCCGTAATAGGTTTTGGTAAACCTAAAGTTAAAAGCGGATCAAGGATTACAATGTTCGGCAAAAGATGCTTACTCACTATCCCGACCTTTAATTCTTCATCTGGCAATGTAACGATTGCATTAGGCGTTACTTCCGCTCCTGTACCTGAGGTAGTTGGGATTAACACTGTTGGAGTACCAGGTTTTTCAACTAAATCTGTTCCTAATAGTTCACGAACTGATTTTTCATTCGTTCTTAATACAGATAGAATTTTAGTAGTATCAAGAACGCTTCCTCCCCCAATTCCAATTAACACATCAAAATTCTCATTGGATGTACTTTGAAATACTTCTTCGATGTTTTCAACTGTTGGCTCAGGAAGAATGTTCGTATTAACTTCCGCCGTAATGCCTTTTGCTGATAGTTGGTTTGTTATTTGATCTACAAACCCTAAATCTTTCATTGGTGGCTGAGTGATAATTAAAGCCGACTGAATTTTTGTGCCTGCTAAATGAAGTTGCTCTGATAAATCACCCAGAGAATTTGGTCCGGCAATAATATGGTCTGCTGTTTGAAATTTATATAACTTTTGCATTGTCGTTTGCATTGTCATTACCTCATTTCCCTCACTTTTTATGTATGGAATGGAATATATAGTGTCACTAGCAGGGCATTTATTTAACTTCCGCTAACAACTGCTCTATTTATAACACCAACAGCATTAATTGTTTAATTTTTAAACACCTATTAGTTTTGTAACGCTTTCATACATTCATTATATATATCGTTGTTTAATTTATCAACAGGTTTTTTTATTTTACATAAAAGGTCCACGGGAGTTGGTATGGAGGCAGGTCCAGAGACACTTATTACAGTTACACAGTAATTTATGAATGGTGTCACCCTAATGTAATTGCGGACAATTTACGGAGTATCCACAGAACATCTTGTTGTTCGCCCTGTCCACCGAGTATTGGCAGCGGTTCATCAGTGCAATCGAAAAAGAAAAAAGCGCGTGCCCCTAACCAATCGGGGTACGCGCTTCTTTCATTTTATTATATGCTTTGATATTCAAATGGAAAAACTTCGATTTATTTCCGCTTGCCTTGAGCAGTGTTTTGATCATCTCTTTGCCATCGGAGAGCAAACTCACTTTACGATCAGCCAAGTAAAGTCCTACAAGTCCGTGATGGACCATTTCATGGAATGAAGCATGCGGAAGGCGCTGGACGCTTTCGTTCGTCCGTTCAATAAAGTAAAGGAGTCTTTCCTTCATTTCCTCTGAGTCGCGGTAATAATGGCAAAAATTCAGATCTCCTTCCTCTTCATCCTCCATTTGATCAATATAGTAATCCAGCAGAATATGCAGTCCTTGCATATATGGGAAATAGCTTTGATAGATATCATCCGCTAATTGATGGTCAAGTTCCATCCCCATACCATACGATACAAAGCAGAATATACCGAGTGTTGACCCGCTGCATGCTGAAAATTCATACCATGTTAGATCCCGGTGCTCTTCTTGATGCTGCGAAAACCAGTTTGTCAGTCTTTCGATTCGCTCTTCCTTAGCCACATGCTTGTGCACTTGCAAATCGCCATATAAACCGGAGAGTTTCAGCAAATACGGCTGCAGTACTTGCAGGTTTGGCTGTTTTCCAAGGATGGTTTGACAAGTGAAAACAAGCGAATGCAGATATCCACCGTCCTCCCGTTCCTCGCGCAATGCATAATAGTCCTTCAGCTTTTCACCTGGCTGAAGCGCATCCAGCATCGATTGATGCAAAAGACGGAAATCGTCGGGGTCGAGAGAGGTACTGCGATCACATAGATTATCAAGATAGTCACTGATAGTCTGATAGGCAATGATAAACTTGATAGCTTGCTTCCAAGCATCACCGGCAAGCAGACTGTAAACTGCCCCGCCCTGACAATGGAAGCGTTTAGTCCGAATACTCTCCAGCGCTTGCTTCCGCAGTTCCGGATCCGGTATCGCTTCTGCCCGCTGTGTCCATAGTTCCAATTCTTTATGTACTTCCGGGAATATTTTCCGATATACTTGGTGCATGAGTAAAACTGATGACTTCGGTATTTGTTGGGTCATAATGTGATTTCGCTCCTCGAATCCGGGATTGTCTTCTTTCCAAAAAATCTATTAATTCTATAAGAACATAAACGAAGGGAGTATTCAAATGATATACGAATACGACAAGAAACGTCCACATGTTCACAAAGAAGCTTTTGTAGCTCCTGATGCCGTTATTACAGGGGACGTCACGATTAAAAAAGATGCCAGCATCTGGTTCAAGACAGTGATACGCGGGGATGTTTCACCAGTACTTATTGGTGAAGGCGCCAATGTGCAGGACCTGTGTGTGCTTCACCAAAGTCCAGATCTTCCTCTTATTATAAAGGAAGGAGCTACGATTGGTCACCAAGTTACGCTGCATTCTTGTACAATCGGGAAAAATTCCCTTGTAGGAATGGGCTCCCTTATACTTGATGGCGCAGTCATTGAGGAGGGTGCTTATGTAGGAGCAGGCTCACTCGTCCCTCCAGGCAAAACAATTCCATCGGGCAAGCTCGCATTCGGCAGACCTGCCAAAGTCATTCGTGATTTGACCGAAGCCGATTACAAAGATATGGAGCGCATACGAATGGAATATATCAAGAAAAGTAAACAGTATAAAGAAACAACATAAAAAGCCGTCCCTATCACA
>NZ_JAWVPF010000017.1:0-13544 GCF_046592595.1 Terribacillus saccharophilus
CTGTGTCGATATCCGCTTTCTTTTTGCTCTTTTCTGCTTTGGATACTTTATCCTTCGCTTCCTGTAACGTCAGCGCCTGTTTCACTTTGTCCAGACGCTTCTGCAAGTCCTGCTTCTGCTTATTATTAGATAAGTCAGCAACCAGCTTCTGCGCTTTATTATAATTGTCCTGACCTTTTGTTTTTTCAGCGAGCTGAACTGCCTCCAGTGCCGCTTGATATCCTTTATCCTGCTCGGAATGATATTGGACTAGCCCGTAACCAAATAGACTATCCCGGCCTTTTTGCCCAAGGTCCTTGCTGTATCGCTGCAAACGTGTGCGCAGCTGATCATTCGTTTCATTCGGATATTGCTGTTTCAGCAGTGCAAGCATTGCCGACACATGCGGTGTGGCCTGGGAAGTTCCGCTCATCATCGCATAATAAGTACCTAAATAGGTGCTTATTATATCTGCTCCTGGTGCCGCTACTTCTACTTTATCTCCAACAGAAGAGAAGGAGGCAATGTTATTGGTCGAATCAGAAGCTGATACGGCAATCACTTTGTCGAATGCTGCCGGGTAATCCAAGGGATGTCCAGCTCCTTCATTTCCGCTCGCCGCGACTAGCAAAATACCTCTTTGATACGCTTTATCCACGGCATCCTGCAACGCCTTGCTCTTATAGGCTGTTCCCATACTCATATTAATAATGTCCATCTTATTGGTTATCGCCCAATCGATTCCTTTCAAAAGATCTGACAGGTTCCCTTGACCGACCCGATCCAGGGCTTTAACAGCATATAACTGCGCATCAGGTGCGACACCATCTGTTCCATATCGATTATGCTTAGCACCAATGATGCCGGCCACATGCGTCCCGTGCCCTTCATCATCTTTATAAGAGGATGTATAGCTAACAGCCGAGTAACCTCCTGCTATTTTTAAATCCTCGTGTGGGTAGATTCCGCTATCTATTACGGCAATTTTGACACCTTTCCCTGTCAAGCCTTCATTCCAGGCTTGCGGTGCTTGTACCGGTGCCAAGTTCCATTGATCTAAAATTTGAGTTGCAGCTTCTTTGACAGCTCGAATGCTTGTAATTCCGTTATCTGAAACTGAAATCTTAACGTCCGGCTCGACATACTTAATGTCCGGATCTTCCTTCAATTCCTCGATCGTTCCGGTATCAGCGGAGATAGCAGCCACAGGCAAATTATTGTACTCTTTTTCGACTGCTGCATCACTTTCTTGAACAGCTTCTTCTCCCTGCTTATTTTCATACACGACAATCATCTGCTTTTCATCTTCCCCATGTGCTATACCAGCAGGAAATACGAAAATCAGACTCAGCAACAACGAAACAAACAATAGGCTCTTTATCGAAACCTTCATCATTCGCATAATTTTCCTTTCGATTAAGTAAATTTCATGATACTTATATCGGTCCAAATCAGGAAAACATAATAGCTAATGCATGAGTTTCAAAAAAGATTGAAGCTTCCATTACTTGCTGCTGATTTTTGTGCATCAGCTCCTAATATAAAGCAGTAATCCTGCCGCAGCTAACATGACTCCTGCTGCTATCATATTTCCGATTGGGGAAGCTGTATCCGGCAGATGCTTTTCGTGTTCGTCATCTAGATCTGATTTAGCAGATGATTTATTTTTAAAAGTAATCTCATCAGTTTCGCTATTGGGTTCGGCAACCTGTTGTACATTCCCTGAAACAGCCCTCTTCTTTTCGGAAGCCTGCTCCACCGTTCCCAAGTCAACTTTCTCCTTTTTAGCAGAGTCAGTCACAACCGGCGTATTGACTGGCTTCTCATCATTTTGATCGTCAGTTACGGGAATGTCCGGTGTTGTATTGCTTTCTTCAACGTTCCCTTCATACATACCCGCCTGGTTTTCACCGTTTTCGCTATGCTGCTCGAGTTCCTTTATATATGCTGACAGTTCTTCAGGGGTATTGAAATCAGCTAGTGTCAGACCTTCAGCTGCAAGCTGCCGATCAAGCTGCTCTCGATCCAATCCCGCTTTTTCTAAAAGGAAATACACAGACACTTCATTTATATTTTGATAGATTACATCATTAACTTCATAAAGATTGTGATAGTTGTATAAATTGAAGCCATAGGCAGCAAACAAATCGGCAAGTTCTTCAATTGTCAGCTCCAATTCATTTGCCAAAATCCGCAATTCCTCAGTTGTAACTTTTTCCTCCTTCACCCCATCTCCTGTATCACCTGACTCGCTTCCTTCTGAATCATTTGAGAGAAGCTCTTCCTTCTGCACAGGAGCAGGATATTGAATCAAGCCATAACCATACAGGTGATCGCGCGCTTGCTCCCCGAGATCCTTCGTATACTGCTGCATACGAATTCGTAATTGTTCATTTGTATCAGCAGGGAACTGCTGCTTCAAAATGGCAAACAAAGCAGATACATGGGACGTTGCCTGGGATGTGCCGCTCATGATTCCATAATCTGAGCCCGTCAGCGTACTGATGATATTTTTCCCTGGTGCGGAAAACTCCACCTTCTCCCCAACCGATGAAAACGCAGCGATGTTGTTTTCAGAATCGGTAGCAGAAACAGCAATGACAGAATCATAAGCAGCAGGATAATCCACTGGATATCCTGCTCCTTCATTGCCGCTGGCGGCAACTAACAAAATATCAGCTTGGTAAGCTCTTTGCATAGCTTCTTCCAGCGCATCACTTTCATCTGCAGTACCCATGCTCAGATTGATGATGTCCATATCATTCGAAATAGCCCAATCGATTCCTTCCAACAAATCCGATAGATATCCTTCCCCGGTATCATCAAGCACTTTGACAGCGAAAAGATCTGCATCCGGTGCTATACCATCAATACCTTGTTCGTCATGTTTTGCTCCGATAATGCCCGCTACGTGTGTACCGTGACCTTCATCGTCTTCAAAGGATGTTGTGTAATCGACCGTCGAAATACCTCCGGCAACTTGCAAATCATGGTGTGCTGCGATACCGCTGTCCATGATAGCAATTTTGACACCTTTTCCGGTCAGCCCCTCCTGCCATGCCGCAGGTGCTCCAACGGCACCAAGATTCCATTGTTCGAAAACTGCTGTTTCTTCTGACTGCACATCATTGTTCTCAGCAATTCTGATCTTGCTGTCGGGTTCCACATATTTAATATCGGGGTCATTCTTCAATTTATCTATTGCAGCTGTATCGGCTGCAATTGCCGCAGCCGAGAGGTGATCGTACTGTTCTTCAATTGCAGCACCACTTGCTTCAACTGCTTTTTCACCTAGTTCGTTTTCATAAACAACGACCATCTGTTTTTCTTCTTCCGCATATACATTCTCAATCGGCAGCTGGAACACTAAACCGACTAGAAGCAAAGCAAAGATACTTTGCTTCATTAAAAATTTATTCATTAGCATTATTCCTCTCAATAATAGAATCCTGCTATTTATATCGGTGCAGATTAGCCAATATAAAATGTCTTACACCGAACCAATCAGAATTGTGGTTAATAGATTGGTATTTTCCAACAAGAAATAAGCAAGCAATCCACATCATGTAAAACATGTGGGTTGCTTGCTGTTTTTTGTTACATCTTTATATAAGTTATCCTTATGAAGTACAAATCCGGACAGCTTCCTCCCTCTTATTCACTGTAAACTCCTCCCCGACCTTTGCCAGCAAACCGGTTTTATGAAGCAAACGCTTCGGCTGCCCGTGAACACCCAGGAAAAGCAGCTGTTTATCATCAGCTTCATAGTAATCGACAAGTTTATGCAAGGCTGCTTCGGCAGATGTATCCATATAAGAAACCTTTTGCAAATCAAGGATAAGGAAATCTGGTTCCTCATGTATCGTCTTTTCCACTACTTCCTCCAGGATATCAGTAGATCCGAAGAACAACGGGCCTTCGAACTGCCACATCCTTACCCCATCTGCTTCCTTTACATGAATCTGTTCGTCTTTTACAAAGAGTACACCGCTCATACGTTTGACAAAAACAACAAATGCAAGCAATAGACCGCAGCCGACCCCGACAGTCAGATCAGCTAGTACCGTCAACGCGAATGTCACAATCAATATAAAGGAATCGAATGTACGCATTTTGATAATATGGGCGACTTCTTTACGTTCACTCATATTCCAGGCAACAACCATAAGAATCGGCGCCATGCTGGCGAGCGGGATAGCAGAAGCATATGGAGCGAACAGAAGCAGAATGATCAGGACAAAGGCACAATGTACCACTCCGGACACGGGTGAGAAAGCATTGCTCCGTATATTGGTAGCAGTACGGGCGATTGCTCCTGTAGCAGGAATACCCCCGAATAGCGGGACAGCAATATTCGCCACTCCTTGCCCGATTAACTCCCGGTTGCTGTGGTGTTTCGTTTTCGCCATATTATCAGCAACTGTAGCAGACAGGAGTGATTCGACTCCGCCCAATAAGGCAATGGCCACAGCTGATGGCAGCAGGTAGATGATCTTGTCCAAAGTGAAAGCTGGTAGCTGGAGCTGCGGCAGCTGGCTTGGTATATCACCGTACACACTGCCGATGGTTGCCACCTGTCCTTGAAAAAATAGGACTGCTACAACTGTCGATAAAATCAGCCCCGCAAGCGCTCCAGGAACTTTTGGCAAGACTTTTGGCGTGAGAAGGATAGCAGCAAGGGACACACCTGCAATGATCAGGCTGTATAAATTGATTGTATCCACGGCTGCAAGCAGCGCTTGCATTTTTGCGAGAAATCCTTCTTCTTGTTCAGCCTGGATGCCCGTGAAGTTCCCGATTTGCCCAGAAAAGATAATCACCGCGATTCCGGCAGTAAAACCGACTACTACTGGCCGGGGTATGAATTTGATCAAACTCCCGAGCTTGAGCAGACCGAAAATGACGAGCAATATCCCAGCCATTATGCCTGCCACCAAAAGATCCTGATAACCAAATTGAATGACAACACCCAAGAGAATCGGAACAAACGCTCCAGTTGGTCCGCCGATTTGGAACCTTGATCCACCAAGCAATGAAATAAGCAGACCGCCGATGATGACTGTATACAGTCCATATTCAGGATTCACTCCTGATGCAATAGCAAAGGACATTCCAAGCGGAATGGCGACGATTCCGACAATGATTCCCGCAATGATATCCCGACGCAGCGCTGGTAAATTATAGCCGCTATATCTTCCAAGTCCCTTCATTTCATCACTACCCTTCTTTTTGTTGTCACCCTGCCTTTTCAGTTTGCATACATTGCAAGAAGCGTCCTGCTGCAACCTCCTTTACAGATTCGTTGGAATCAAGTATTCGACAAAATGTGAAATTTGTATATCATACACATTGGCTATAAATCCTGCTATTCTCATAAAAGCATCTTTACTTACTTTAGTTTCATAATCCTAACTATCTTCCTGCTCACATAGAAGCTAGGTTCGTAAAATCTTAGCAAACATCGTTATGTAGAGGTTTGTTTGTAAAATGTTTGTAAGTTAATCCATCCTATCGATACTTTCTGCCTGTTCCTTTCTGCCTGTGACTAATAACATGTTACGAAGCTAGTTATCATCCTAATCTCCTCTTTAGATTGTTAGAATTCTTATATATAAGAAAAAGATTAGAATTTGCTTAGAGTATTTATATATGCTAATATATGCATATAAGCAAATAAGAGGAGCGTCTGCATATGAAGTACGACACACAACCGGAACTGACAGAAGAACGATTGACACATGTTTCGCAAATCTTCAAAGCCCTCGGCGATCCGACTAGAATCCGAATCCTGCACTTACTGCTCGATAAGGAATACAGTGTCAATGAAATAGCGGAAAAGCTTGAGCTGCATCAGTCCACTGTCTCTCATCAGCTGAGCTCAATGAAGAAAATCCGGCTCGTCAAATCGAGACGGGAAGGCACGACGATCTATTATTCCCACGACGACAAACATGTCATCGATTTACTGACAGAAGCCATCAACCACGCCTGCCATAACTAATAAACCGGAGGAATATGTATGGGACACGGACATGCACACGATCATGGACATGATCATCACCACCATCATGGACATAATGCGAATAAAAAAGCTTTACTGATAAGTTTTATCCTGACAGCTGGATTCATGGTGCTGGAAGCAATCGGGGGGTTTCTGACGAACAGCCTTGCCTTGCTGTCGGATGCTGGACATATGCTTAGTGATGCTGTATCTCTCGGAGTCGGCCTGTTTGCCTTTATACTCGGCGAACGAGTAGCTAATTATAGTAAGACATATGGCTATAAGCGATTCGAGATCCTGGCCGCCTTATTCAATGGCGTCACTCTCATCCTTGTATCCCTCTACATTTTCTATGAAGCAGTCCAGCGTTTCCGAGACCCGGCGGAGATTGCTTCCGGGGGTATGCTGATCATTGCTGTCATTGGTTTTCTTGTTAATATTCTAGTCGCCTGGATCCTGATGCGAGGTGATACGAGTGAAAATCTGAATGTACGTGCAGCCTTCTTACATGTAATCGGGGATTTACTCGGATCTGTCGGTGCTATCGCAGCTGCACTGCTCGTGCTTCTGTTCGGCTGGAATTGGGCCGACCCAGTCGCAAGTGTCATTGTAGCCGCCCTGGTAATACTAAGTGGCTGGCGAGTAACAAAGGATGCCATCCATGTACTTATGGAAGGGACGCCACGGAACGTCGAAATGACTAAGATCATTGATTGTATAGAGAAAGCCCCAGGTATCATTGCCATTCATGATTTGCATGTATGGAGCATTACCAGCGGCCAGAATGCCCTTTCCTGCCACGCGGTAGTGGAAGGTGACTTGCTAATCGAGCAGAGTCAGGCCATGCTGCGCAAGATTGAACATGACCTAGAGCACTTAGGAATCGGTCATGTGACTATCCAAATGGAAACAGCCGCCCACACACATGAAGAATCACTCATGTGCCAGCATGATGCCGGCTCCCATACGCATGTTCATACACATTAAAAAGACGAGGATACTAGTATCCTCGTCTTTTTTTCATGGAAGGAGCAAAACCTCTATCTCGTTGTATCTAGTTGCCAAATAAGAATTCTGCTAAACGTTCTCCAAATAGCATGACCACACCGGAACCAGCACCAAGCACAGAAATGATGCTGATCAAGATAGCACCTCTGACACGCAGCTTTTCATTTTTGAAAGTCACATTGGATTGGAGATCTTGTATATTTCTCTCCTGTTCATACAGCCTTTCCATAAACTTATCCTGTGCTTCCTTTTGCTTTTCCAGGGTATCTGCCATCTTACCAGTGTGACTTTCAATATTTTCCAGCCACCTTCCCAAAGGAAGCAGCTTCTCATTGATGCTAACCAAATCTTCCTTGATGCTATCGATTTCCTGCTGGAAATCTCCCCGAAGCTTCAGCTGCATTTCTAAGAGCTCTGCACGCGAAATTTGTTCGCTGTTCTTTTCGGGATCCAACCTCTTCTTCCCCTCTCTTCGGGTCCTGCTCCTTCCTTATTTCATAATATGCATGTATTTTTCTGTCCGATTGTGTCCGCACCTGTCGTACTAGACTGCCTTTTGCTCGGCATTCAGCTTCCTGATATCGAGCTGCGGCGTAATCACATACATAATGAAAGTACCAGCCAGCCCAATCATCGTAAGCAATATCCCCATGGTAATGGATGACAGAAATCCGCTGAGCGTAACGGTCAAGGAAACGATCAACATGGAGAGGTTATACTGGAGACCACCGAATGCCATGTATGCACTGCGCTTATCATCGGGCGGAATTGACGCCATATAGGACTGCTCGACAGGCACCCGGAACACTTCACCGATTGTCAATACTGCCATCATGATGAACAGCACCCAAATATTATTCGAGAATGTCAGCGCCGCGTATCCCATCGTAAAGATAAGACAGCTGGCAACAAGAACGAATCTGTCCTTCATTCCAACAATGAGTTTTGCGGCAAATAAGGCAAGCAAAACAACGAGAATCGTGTTCTCACTCCGCAAAAATCCCATCATCTTCACGCCATCCACTTCCCAGAACAAGAATTGCTGTGTCGGCATCTCTTCCGACAATCGTATCCCGATATAGCTTGTGAGCTGGAATTCCATACTCAGCACCAGGATCCCGCCTGCGATGAACCAAACAAACAGCCGATCCTGCATAACCGATCGATAGGTCCCGAAAATTTGCGTAACGTGCTGTAACGGCTTGACCTCCGCTTTCTCCGGAAAATGCGTTTCCGTAATAAAGAAGTAAACAACAAATAATGTTCCCGCTGCTGCGATCGTCAGTGCCATGAATAATTGGAATAAATAGTTCTCAAACATGAAAGCACCAGCAATCCCACCTAATGCGACAGATAAGTTACTAGCCCAATAGCCGATAGAATAAATCAGACGTCGCTGATCTGGTGTACTAACATCAATCAGCATAGCGTCATTAGCTGGCCCAGCCAATCCCCAGCAAATACTGTTCAGCATGATCATTGCATACGTTATCTCAGCTGATTCGAACCATGGTGAATTACTAATCATCATCATGAAAAATGCCACCAGCCTGAGTGTTTCAGCTAGCAGCATGATTTTGCGCCGTCCGAATAAATCACTGAAATAACCGCCAAGCAAACTCATTCCGATTCCGAGGAATACATTCACAAGCAGCAGCAGACCTGCCACTTTCGCTCCGAAGTGCATCGCCAGGTAGATAGTCATGAATGGTGTCACCATACTGCCGATCAAACTGGACACAAAGGATTCCACAAGCCTAATCTTTATATTTGGATGAAAATCCCTAAACCGCATCGTATTCCCCCTTTTCTATATTTTCTAATTATATAGATATTTTACAGGAAATTCCATAGGGTATCGGAATAAAAATGACCTCTGGCTTAGCCTGAGGTCATTCCGAGTGTGCTTGCAAAAAGTTGATCATGTGATCAAAGCTGTATTGCGCTTCTTCCAAATATAATTTTCGCTGGTATTCATGACCGGCAGCCGGATGGGAAGTATCAAAGAACATCCTCTCAACTTCCACTCCTGCCTTTTCTAATTCATCAGCCATCTCCACGCTTTGGGGATGCAGTTTATCAGACTCACCTGATGAAATGAATGTAGGCGGGTAATCCTCCGTTATCTGAAAGACTGGAGACATATCCCGCAGCCGCGGATCATGGCTGTAATTTTTGTTTCCTGTATAAGACCAAAGGAATGTCGTCATATTGTTGAAGCCTGTCTGTTGGGCATCCTCCAGGTTCAACACACCATTGTAAAGCAGTGTCCCCCGAAGCTGTTCTGGCTGAAGCGCTGAATTCTCACCTATCACAGATTCCGTAGTGGAATTCGTAGCCATCGCTGCCACCATACCAGCAAGGTTTGCGCCTGCCGATCCTCCGCCTACGAAAATTTGTTCCGTATCACCGTGATAAAGAGGCGCTTCCCGTAGTGCAAAGCTGATTGCATCGTTCAACTGGTAAAGCTGTGTCGGAAAATTATATTCCGGTGCCAGACCGTAATTTACGTTTACCACCAAATAACCTTTTGATGCAATCCACATCGTGAATGGATTTTGTGCCTCCTTGTCTCCTCCTATCCATCCGCCACCATGGATATAGATGACAATCGGAAGCTTTCCTTCTGCATCCTCCGGATAATAAAAGTCCAGTTTGCCATCGTAGTTTTCAGTCGGGTAGTCGACATCCTTCACCGCTGCGACATTTTCCGGGTAAGGCATTTCCGGTTGTTTGCTGCTTTGGTCGATTGCCATAAAAGCTCTAATCTCAGAAGAAAAGAGACCGCCGATGAAGAGCAGGATACAGATTGCCAAAATCACAATTCCCAGAATCCAAGCTCTTTTTCTCCGCAACATGCTATCTCTTTCCTCCCCTCTGTCCGCTCATACGCTGTTCTATTAGCTTATAATAAATACGGTGTAATATCCAAACCTTGCGTCTGTCCAAGTATTCCCTCTGCTACCAGCTTGCCTGAAAATGGTGCAAGGTTAAGCCCCGCAGGACCAAATCCAGCAGCCAAATGAAGTCCGTCCACATCCTTCACTGGACCGAGGATTGGATAAGGGTTCGGCCCGGCAGGACGAAGGCCGATACGGAATTCGGTTACTTGCTCATCTGCAAGTCCCGGCGCTACTTTCAATGCTTCCCGTAACACTTCCTGTATTCCGGCAGCTGTCAGCTTCGTATCATAGCCTGAACCCACTTCCCTTGTAGCACCTGCGACTACCTTTCCATTATCAAACCCAAGCAGATAGTGGCTGCTTTTCGGCAGAATGACAGGCCAATCACTTGTATCGGTATCCACATGCATATGCATGATCTGCCCTTTTTGCGGCTCTACTGGAAGTTTGATATGAACCGGTTCCAGCAGCTTGTTGATCCACGCTCCGGCTGCTGCAACGACAGTATCCGCTTCGATTATTTCCTCGTTGGCACGCACACCGGTGACTTTGTTTCCTTCATGAAGCAAAGCCGCTTCTCCCTGCACATATCGAACGCCATGTTTTTCGCCTGCTTCCAGCAGAGCTTGAAGCAGCTGCCGTCCATCAACCCGCGCAGCACCTTCTAGAAATAGGGCTGTCATATCTTCCCGCAGCGGCGGGAATTTAACTCGCGCTTCCTCTGCACTTAGTCTTTTGATTTCCCCGATTTGGGGTGTCTCAACCCGCTGTTTATAGGCAAGTTTTTCCAGTTCATCCAAACGTTTCTTACTCGCACTAACGTATAGTGCCCCTACTTGCTTATAACTTACATCATCCTGACCGTCTTCCCTCAGCATTTCAAGCAGCTCAGGATAATAGATAGCACCTGCTTTGGCTAAGCTGAAATAAGGCTTGATTCTTACCCGCTTGGACAGCCAAGGAGAAATGATACCTGCTCCAGCAGCAGTAGCCTGCCCTTTTGATTTTGAATCGACAATGGTTACCTTGGCTCCTAATCTGGCCAAATGATAGGCTGTGCTGGCTCCGGCAATTCCTCCGCCCACTACGACAATATGCATAACGTTTCCCCCATTTTCTTTTTCTCCCTATTATACACGCATGCAGTATCTGTTTCAGTGCATACCTTTCATGCTAAACTAGTAATATAAACTCCAAGGAGATGAAAATAATGAAGCAAACATTGATCGACCGCCTTTCTACATATGCAAAAGTGGATACACAATCCAATGAAGACATCGAAACAACCCCATCCACACCAGGGCAGCTTGAGCTTGCAAATATGCTTGTTGATGAGCTGAAACAGATTGGTATGGAAGAAGTCACAATTGACGAAAACGGCTACGTGATGGCGACACTGCCAGCAACAACAGACAAAGATGTGCCAGTTATCGGTTTTATGGCACATGTTGATACAGCAACAGATTTCACTGGAAAAAATGTAAATCCGCAAGTGATCGATAACTTTGACGGAAAAGATATCACACTTAACGAAAAGCTTGACGTCGTTTTGTCCGCAGCTGAATTTCCAGAATTGCCTGGCTACAAAGGACATACGCTGATGACGACAGATGGCACAACACTTCTTGGAGCAGACAACAAAGCAGGTATAGCAGAAATCATGACTGCGATGGAATACTTGATCGAGCATCCTGAAATCAAGCACGGCAAAATTCGCGTTGCCTTCACACCCGATGAAGAAATCGGCCGTGGACCGCACAAATTCGATGTAGATGCTTTTGGTGCGACATATGCATATACAATGGATGGCGGTCCGCTAGGCGAATTGGAATACGAAAACTTCAATGGCGCCCAAGCCAAAGTTACTTTCAACGGTAACAACGTACATCCAGGAACAGCAAAAAACAAGATGGTAAACAGCATGAAGATCGCGATGGAATTCCATGCCAAGCTGCCAGAGGATGAAGCACCGGAATATACAGAAGGACGTGAAGGCTTCTTCCATCTGCTCTCTATCCAAGGAGATGTGGAACAAACAAAGCTGCAGTATATCCTGCGGGACCATGACCGGGACAAATTTGAGGCGAAAAAAGCATTGTTTGAAGAGATCACTGCTGAAATCAAAGCAGAATACGGCGAGAAGAGCATCCAGCTTGATATGCATGACCAGTACTACAACATGCGCGAGAAAATCGAACCCGTTATGGAAATCGTTGATATTGCATCCGATGCAATGAAGCGTCTGGACATCGAACCAGTAATCAAACCAATCCGCGGCGCGACAGATGGATCTCAAATTTCGTACAAGGGCTTGCCGACACCGAACGTCTTTACAGGCGGCGAAAACTACCATGGAAAATTCGAATATATCAGTGTCGACAACATGGAAAAAGCGACAAAGGTCATCATCGAAATCGTTAAACTGTTCGAGGAACAAGCTTAATAAACAAGGAGCCGGTATTTCCGGCTCCCCCTTATTGACATTCTTTCATTTTTTACATATAATTATCTCGAATTCGAGATAAAAAGGAAGCGTGAAAGACTATGTCAACTGACAACGTAGGCTTATCGTTGAAACTATTCATTGTACTGACAAGAGCCCTCCAGTCCATTAAAAAACGGATTGAGGAAGATATTAAAAAGCAAGGTATCAATTTGACGGAATTTGCTGTTATGGAACTGCTATTCCATAAAGGAGATCAGCCAATCCAGAAAATCGGCAGCAAAGTCCTATTATCCAGCAGCAGCATTTCTTATGTAGTAGATCGCCTCGTCCATAAAGAAATGATCAGAAGACGTCCTTGTCCAGAGGATCGCCGAATTACATTTGCGACTTTGACTGAAAAAGGCCGCACATTCATGGAAGATTACTTCCCGAAACATGAACAAGCTATCCACAGCATCCTGGCAGGTCTTGATGATGATGAAAAAGCACAGGTAATCGAACACATTAAAACATTGGGCTTGTATGCCGAGGGTAGTACGGCTGACAAATAAAAGGGGGAAAAAGATATGATACACATTTTTAAAGCTGCTAAACAAGAAAATAAACCGACTTTCCTGTTATTGCACGGTACTGGCGGAACGGAAAGGGATCTTTTGCCGCTGGCTGACATGATCGATCCTGATGCAGCAGTATTGAGTGTACGCGGAAATGTTTCTGAAAATGGCATGCCTCGATTCTTCAAACGTCTGGCCGAAGGCGTCTTCGATGAAGAGGATCTAATTTTCCGTACAGAGGAATTACGCAGTTTCCTTGATGAAGCGGCAGAAAAATACGAATTTGATCGGGACAGCATCATCGCAATCGGCTATTCGAATGGCGCAAATATTGCTGCCAGCCTCCTGTATCATTACACTGATTCACTAAAAGGAGCTATTTTGCATCATCCAATGGTGCCAAGACGAAATATTACACTTGCCGAGCAGCAAAACACACCTGTATTCATCACTGCAGGCGATAACGATCCAATCTGCCCGAGATCCGAAGCAATAGAGCTTGAGCAGATGCTTGGGGAAGCTGGTGCTGATGCATCCATTCATTGGGAAAGCAACGGCCACAGCCTCACCCAGACAGAAGTTCAAGCAGCTGCTGCATGGTATCGAAAACACTTTTAAGTGTACGTCATATACAAAAAGAGCCTGCGCTGACT
>NZ_JAWVPF010000018.1:0-3027 GCF_046592595.1 Terribacillus saccharophilus
TGTGAACCTTGAAAACTAGATAAGAAACAACATGCCAGAACATCAAACTTTAAAGTAAGACAATTTTTATTGTCGCAAATTTTTAGCATCATGCGTTATTAGTTAAGTGAAGAAGGGCGCACGGTGGATGCCTTGGCACTAGGAGCCGATGAAGGACGGGACTAACACCGATATGCTTCGGGGAGCTGTAAGTAAGCTTTGATCCGAAGATTTCCGAATGGGGGAACCCGCTATCCGTTATTGGATAGTACGTATCACTGAATACATAGGTGATACGAGGCAGACCCGGGGAACTGAAACATCTCATTACCCGGAGGAAGAGAAAGCAAATGCGATTTCCTGAGTAGCGGCGAGCGAAACGGAATTAGCCCAAACCAGAAGGCTTGCCTTCTGGGGTTGTAGGACACTCCTTTGGAGTTACAAAGAAACCATATAGACGAAGCGGCTTGGAATGGCCCGCCATAGAAGGTAAGAGCCCTGTATTCGAAATGTGGTTTCCTCCGGAGTGTATCCTGAGTACGGCGGAACACGTGAAATTCCGTCGGAATCCGGGAGGACCATCTCCCAAGGCTAAATACTCCCTAGTGACCGATAGTGAACCAGTACCGTGAGGGAAAGGTGAAAAGCACCCCGGAAGGGGAGTGAAATAGATCCTGAAACCGTGTGCCTACAAGTAGTCGAAGCCCGTTAATGGGTGACGGCGTACCTTTTGTAGAATGGACCGGCGAGTTACGATCCCCTGCAAGGTTAAGTTGTATAGACGGAGCCGCAGCGAAAGCGAGTCTGAATAGGGCGATATAGTAGGTGGTCGTAGACCCGAAACCGTGTGATCTACCCATGTCCAGGGTGAAGGTCAGGTAACACTGACTGGAGGCCCGAACCCACGCACGTTGAAAAGTGCGGGGATGAGGTGTGGGTAGGGGTGAAATGCCAATCGAACACGGAGATAGCTGGTTCTCTCCGAAATAGCTTTAGGGCTAGCCTCAAAGGATGATGGTTGGAGGTAGAGCACTGATTGGACTAGGGGCCCTCATCGGGTTACCGAATTCAGTCAAACTCCGAATGCCAATCAATCTACTTTGGGAGTCAGACTATGGGTGATAAGGTTCATGGTCGAAAGGGAAACAGCCCAGACCGCCAGCTAAGGTCCCAAAGTGTGTGTTAAGTGGAAAAGGATGTGGCGTTGCTTAGACAACCAGGATGTTGGCTTAGAAGCAGCCATCATTGAAAGAGTGCGTAATAGCTCACTGGTCGAGTGACGCTGCGCCGAAAATATACCGGGGCTAAACACACCACCGAAGCTGCGGATTGACATCTACGATGTCAGTGGTAGGAGAGCGTTCTAAGGGCAGTGAAGGTCGATCGTGAGGACGGCTGGAGCGCTTAGAAGTGAGAATGCCGGTATGAGTAGCGAAAAAAGAGTGAGAATCTCTTTCATCGAAAGCCCAAGGTTTCCTGAGGAAGGCTCGTCCGCTCAGGGTTAGTCGGGGCCTAAGCCGAGGCCGAAAGGCGTAGGCGATGGACAACAGGTTGATATTCCTGTACCACCTAAATCCGCTTGAACGATGGGGGGACGCAGGAGGATAGGGAAAGCGCGCTGCTGGTTATGCGCGTCCAAGCCGTGAGGAAGTTGAGCAGGCAAATCCACTCAACACTAATTCCAGGCGGTAATGGGGAGGGAAATTTAGTACCGAAGTTCCTGATTTCACACTGCCAAGAAAAGCCTCTAGTGAGGAAATAGGTGCCCGTACCGCAAACCGACACAGGTAGGCACGGTGAGTAACCGAAGATGATCGGGAGAACTCTCGTTAAGGAACTCGGCAAAATGACCCCGTAACTTCGGGAGAAGGGGTGCTTCTTTTAAGGAGAAGCCGCAGTGAAAAGGCCCAAGCGACTGTTTAGCAAAAACACAGGTCTCTGCAAAGCCGTAAGGCGAAGTATAGGGGCTGACACCTGCCCGGTGCTGGAAGGTTAAGGGGAATGGTTAGGGACTTCGTCCCGAAGCTGTGAACCGAAGCCCCAGTAAACGGCGGCCGTAACTATAACGGTCCTAAGGTAGCGAAATTCCTTGTCGGGTAAGTTCCGACCCGCACGAAAGGTGCAACGACTTGGGCACTGTCTCAACGAGAGACCCGGTGAAATTATACTATGCGTGAAGATGCGCATTACCCGCGACAGGACGGAAAGACCCCGTGGAGCTTTACTGTAGCCTGATATGGAATGTTGGTACAGCTTGTACAGGATAGGTGGGAGCCTTAGAAGCCGGAGCGCCAGCTTCGGTGGAGGCATCCGTGGGATACCACCCTGGCTGTATTGACATTCTAACCCAGAACCGTTATCCGGTTCGGAGACAGTGTCAGGTGGGCAGTTTGACTGGGGCGGTCGCCTCCCAAAGAGTAACGGAGGCGCCCAAAGGTTCCCTCAGAATGGTTGGAAATCATTCGTAGCGTGCAAAGGCAGAAGGGAGCTTGACTGCGAGACCTACAAGTCGAGCAGGGACGAAAGTCGGGCTTAGTGATCCGGCGGTGCCGTATGGAAGGGCCGTCGCTCAACGGATAAAAGCTACCCCGGGGATAACAGGCTTATCTCCCCCAAGAGTCCACATCGACGGGGAGGTTTGGCACCTCGATGTCGGCTCATCGCATCCTGGGGCTGTAGTCGGTCCCAAGGGTTGGGCTGTTCGCCCATTAAAGCGGTACGCGAGCTGGGTTCAGAACGTCGTGAGACAGTTCGGTCCCTATCCGTCGTGGGCGTTAGAAGTTTGAGAGGAGCTGTCCTTAGTACGAGAGGACCGGGATGGACGCACCGCTGGTGCACCAGTTGTTCCGCCAGGAGCATAGCTGGGTAGCTACGTGCGGAAGGGATAAGTGCTGAAAGCATCTAAGCATGAAGCCCCCCTCAAGATGAGACTTCTCATCATTTTAAATGAGTAAGATCCCTCAGAGACGATGAGGTAGATAGGTTCGAGGTGGAAGCGTGGTGACACGTGCAGCTGACGAATACTAATCGATCGAGGACTTAACTAAA
>NZ_JAWVPF010000020.1:0-1283 GCF_046592595.1 Terribacillus saccharophilus
GGGACTGACCCCCGTTTTTGAGACAGGGATCAAAACACCTTCAAACAGCCAATTGCCGATATTGTGTCGGTGATTGGTTGTTTAGTTTCGTTTGAATACGAATGTTGTTATAATAATAAATGTATTCTTCGACAGTACGCTCTACGATTGCCGTCGTAGTTCGGTTGATACTGTTAAGATAGAACGTTTCAGACTTTAGTGTGGAATGAAACGATTCGATGGAGGCATTATCAGCGGGCGTCCCTTTGCGGGACATGCTCATGGTGATGCCTTTTCCTTTTATAGCTTTTTGGTACTCATAAGATGTATACACAGACCCTTGATCGCTATGTAACACGCAGTTCTCAGGCAGTTTCGGAAGCTGTGCGAGCGTGTCCAATACGAAAGCTGTATCTTGTTTATCTCCAATCGAGGAAGCAACCACTTCACCATTGTACAAATCCAATATACTGGAAAGATACAATTGTTTCTGCCCAAAAGGCAAATAGGTAATATCGGTTACGAGCTTCTCAAGTGGACGATCGGAGCGAAAGTTCCGATCCAACAGGTTTTCTGCTATGGCATATGGCTGCCCTGTATTCTTGCGTCTTTTAACTTTAACCCTGCACTGCCACAGATTTTTCTGCATGATACGCTGCACGGCCTTGTGATTGATGCAGTACTCCTGGCGCAGTAAGGCGGTAATCTTTCGGTATCCATATCGATACTTATGTTTTCGGCACAACGTGCCGATTAGTTTTTCTAACTGTTCTTTCAAATCATCTTTCTCTTTGTTCTTCCAGCGGTAATAAGACGCTCTCGAGATACCTAAATGTATACAGATATCCTGTACTGTCATTGTGTTGTGCAGTATCTCTACAAGTTCGACTGCCGTTTCTCTATCAACTTCCTTTCCAATTCCTTGTACTTTTTTAAGACTTCATTTTGCTGTCTCAAAAAGCGATTCTCTGCTTGTAATTTCTCCATTTCTGAAGAATAAACGGGCCCTTTCCCAAAAGTGTACTGTTTGCCGACAGGCTGTTCAAACCGATGGGTTTCTCCAGCTTTATACCATCTAACCCATGTTTGAATCTGTGTTTTATTCTTGATATTTAATTCGTGCATTATTTCTTTTACAGACATGCCTGCCATTCGCATTTCTACTGCCTTCTGTTTAATCTCCAACGGATAACTCACTCTTGTCCCCATAGAAAAAACACCTCCAAGTATTATTTCGGATAACATTGATCCGTTTTCAACCTTGAAGGTGTTTTTTATTTGTCTCAGCCTGTGGGGTCAGTCCC
>NZ_JAWVPF010000021.1:0-1125 GCF_046592595.1 Terribacillus saccharophilus
GGACATGTTTCTTATCTAGTTTTGAAGGTTTACTTCAAAAAAAGTGTTGCTTTTTCTTTGAAAGAGTGATACAATATATCTTGTCCTTAAGAAAAGGACAAACATTAAATATCCGATCTGGTGATAATAGCGAAGAGGTCACACCTGTTCCCATGCCGAACACAGCAGTTAAGCTCTTCAGCGCCGATGGTAGTTGGGTTCGCCCTGCGAGAGTAGGACGTTGCCAGGTGGATATACAATCCGGAGGATTAGCTCAGCTGGGAGAGCATCTGCCTTACAAGCAGAGGGTCGGCGGTTCGAGCCCGTCATCCTCCACCATTAGCCGGTCTAGCTCAATTGGTAGAGCAACTGACTTGTAATCAGTAGGTTGGGGGTTCAAGTCCTCTGGCCGGCACCATGTAAGAGCCATTAGCTCAGTTGGTAGAGCATCTGACTTTTAATCAGAGGGTCGAAGGTTCGAGTCCTTCATGGCTCACCATTCATTTTAATACTGTGCGTATTTAATCTATGCGGGTGTGGCGGAATTGGCAGACGCGCTAGACTTAGGATCTAGTGTCTTTATGACGTGGGGGTTCAAGTCCCTTCACCCGCACCATTTTAGATTAAACGCGGAAGTAGTTCAGTGGTAGAACATCACCTTGCCAAGGTGGGGGTCGCGGGTTCGAATCCCGTCTTCCGCTCCATAACTACTTAATCAACTAATTCAGCTTGCCGGGGTGGCGGAATTGGCAGACGCACAGGACTTAAAATCCTGCGGAGGGTTCCTCCGTGCCGGTTCGAGTCCGGCCCTCGGCACTTTAAATATGCGCCCGTAGCTCAATTGGATAGAGCGTTTGACTACGGATCAAAAGGTTAGGGGTTCGACTCCTCTCGGGCGCGCCATTACGGGAAGTAGCTCAGCTTGGTAGAGCACTTGGTTTGGGACCAAGGGGCCGCAGGTTCAAATCCTGTCTTCCCGACCACTATAACTTAAACGATGGGGCCTTAGCTCAGCTGGGAGAGCGCCTGCCTTGCACGCAGGAGGTCAGCGGTTCGATCCCGCTAGGCTCCACCATTTTTATTTGAAAATATTGATCTTTGAAAACTGAACAAAACAACCAATTACGAACTAAACGACATGATCGC